>CALCJF010000058.1 GCA_937967375.1 uncultured Leucobacter sp. | reverse complement strand
GTGCCCCAGGTACTCTCCCTGGGCTCCGACCTGTCGCGCGTTGCTGAACACAAACAGCACGTTTGGGTCGTCAAACCTCGCAGACAGGCGCTCGACGCGGGTCGGGTGCCACACATCGTCTTGGTCGCACAGCGCAATCAGATCGCCGGTCGCGTGCCGAAGGGCCTGCTCGAAGTTTTTCGTGACGCGCAGGGCAGGATCATTACGCAGCACAACCAGCTCAGGCGCCGCCCCATGCGACGCGCGGTGCGCAGCAACGGCTGCCTCGACCATCTCAACAGTACGATCGCTTGAAGCGTCGTCGCTCAGCACAATCTCATCAACGGGTCTTATTTGCGAAAGGATCGACGCGATCTGCTCGCCTACGAAACGCTCGCCGTTGTGGGTGCCGAGGGCGACTGAGATACTCGCAGCCACGTCACTTCTCAGCGTCTTCGGGCCACTTAGGCTCAGCAATGGCTAGCTTGCGTGCAAGCTCGGTGATCTGGGCATCATGCTGACGACGTTTACGAGCGGTCGACAAGGCGTTCCCAATAAAGACGACGATGAACGCGTAAAGCAGTAGGTCTGCACCGCGGCCCACCCCAATAGAGACCGCAAAATCGTTCATAATCGCTGGAAAAATCACCACAACTATCGCGGCAATGAGAAATACGAAGAGCGCGACAGTCCGGAGAGCTTGATTTCGCGCTGAGCCTCCCGGACGCAACAAGATGATAGCGAAAATAATGAACGCGAGGATAAGCGCCGATTTGATAATGATCTGATCCATGCCCAGTTCGCCTACTTAATAAAAAGCTCGCTCAGAATATTCACTGAATTCCAAAGAGACTGGCCCTTGGCTCGTGAGTAATCTGTGTAAATAATTTGTACGGCTTGCTCGTCATAGCGAAGCTTCTTCGCGCCGATGAGCCCGACGATTTCGCTTGCATGCGCCATCCTGTTCTGGCGGATTCGTATCGCTGTCGCTGCGTGGCGATTCAGCGCGCGAAGCCCGTTGTGCGCGTCTGTGAGCTTCACTCCAGTCGTCATCCGTTCAAAGAGCACTGCCAATCGCAACACAGCTTTCTTAAGCCTGCTTGCGTTTGTACGATCGTCAAGAAACCGCGATCCAACAATGATGTCTAGCGGCTCGTTGCGCAAGCGTTCAACCATCATCGCTGCGTCCTCAGTGCGATGCTGGCCGTCCGAGTCGAACGTAACGAAATACTCTGCGCCAGGCTGCAAGAGCGCGAAATCGATACCTGTTTGCAGCGCGGCGCCTTGCCCGAGGTTAATCGGATGGCTCACCACAACTGCGCCCCCGGCGAGTGCCTCTTCGACAGAATTATCGCTACTGCCGTCATCCACGCACACGATGTTCTGGAACGTCTTACGAGCTTCGAGAATCACCTCTCGAACGACGGTTCCCTCGTTGTAAAGAGGCACAACCAGCCAAGTATCGGCGTTCAAAGAAAGCAGCCTTTCGGGTTGCAGACAGCGAGATAGCTCGCCGAGTGCAGCGAGATGAAACTCCCCAAATTCTACCCCCGTGAGCTTTGAAGTAGTACATCACGGGCAATCTCGACATATTCTTCAGCCCGCGCGGGCCACGACCAGTTCTGAATAAAGCCAATCGGAGCCGGAGCGGGGGATTCGCGCAGCAAGCCTTCGATAGCCGCGTATAGAGAGTCAGCCGAGCGCTCTGCTGAGATAATCACAGGCGCTCCGGCCTGTGCGAGCGTGGCCGCCCCAGGAACGGAATACGTCACCACGGCTCCACCCTCTGCTATCGATTCGAGCAAGGTCGTTTGGAAGCCTTCGGACAGAATCGTCGGGTTCACGAGAGTTGCCCCGCGCAACGCCTTTCGCACTTCTCCTTGCGTCACTCGACCACGGACCTCGATCGCATCGCGAAGACCACTCGAATCGACCCGCCGCTGCAACTCGTCGAGGTCGGCACCGTCACCGAGCACCTCGCCTGTCACCTGGTGCCCTGCTCTTTTCAGCCGAATGAGAATGTCAAGATACGTCTCCCATCCCTTGCCTGGGACAATCCTGCCGACGAACACAAGATGATTCTTGCGCACGGCTGCTTCATTGCCGGCGACAGCTGCGTCCCCTGGACGCCCAGACTCTGCAGCAATTGCGTTATAGAAGACGCGGGCGTTCACTCCCGCAAGCCGCCTTACAAACGCGACAACCGCCTCAGAGACGCCCAGTACTCGATCAGTGCCGCGAAGCACCATGCGCCCCAGGGTGAAGTCGACCACTTTGCTCGCAACTCGGATCACAAGCGAATCGCTCGACACATGGCCGCTCCCATGCTCAGTGTGAATTACTGGAACCTTGACCGAGCGGGCGGCACGCCACCCGACAAAGCTCATCGGGAAGAACCGCGTATGCACCGAGACGATATCAATTTCTTGGTTGCGCAGCAGATCGCTAAGCTTGCGACGAGTCCCCAGGAGAGGAAACCCGAGAATATCGGCCACCCGGAAGCGCTCGGGCAACGTTAAAACTGTGACACCCTCGTCATCCTTCCAACCCGGGGCTGAGCCGAGCGTCACAACAGCGACACGATGGCCTTTCCTCACTAGCTCATGCGCGAGCGCCTGCACATGCAGCTCAACCCCACCAGTACGTGGGGGGTAATTATTGACGACAAAGGCTATATGCATTGGTGAGTTCCTGCGCTGCGGGGCTTCCTCAACGACCAACACCCCGCCGAAGCAGAGCTGTACGTGCGTAGTATGGATGAACAGCGGTTCGCCGCTCTTTGGCATCTGATTCTAGCGGCGGGAAGAACTCTTGCGTGTACTGTTCGTATGCACCGACGCCGATATTGGCGGGGCCGAGCGCCTACTCGCGTTGCTCGGCCGACACTGGCGAACCGATGATACGGTGAAATTGGTCGTTCTCATGGGTCGTGGCAGCATGAGCCGCGAGCTCGAAGAGGCTTTCGATGAAGTCAGCTATCTCGGCTTCCCTGCTACATCTCGAAACCTTCCGGGAATGGTACGCGCGCTGTCTCGCGAAATCCATGAGTTTGCCCCCGACTTGGTCTCCTCTCATTTGTTCCATGCAGACCTGGTTACCGCTCTAGCGCGCAGCGCGGCCCCACGTGTTTCGACTGCTCATACCCACGGACTTAGTGCAAACGATCACCCGCTGACTCGGCTCATTGCGCGAGCCGTAGGTGCGCTCTCGTTCCGTTTCGCTGCCGTGATTCCGTCGAGCGACAGCGACGAAATGCTCGGCTTCCTCAAGTCTCTTGGGATGCGCCGCATCACGCCGGCGATCCTCAACGGATCGGAACTGCCTCTCGCTCCGTCATTCGATCCTCGGGCAAGAACCTTCATGTCGATTGCCAGGGGCCACCCTGTGAAAGGACATGTCACACTCTTCTCCGCTTTTCGTAGCATTGAAAACGAACTGCCAGGATGGACATTGCGCGCGATAGGGCCCGGAGTCGAGGCGCAAAACGAGCTGATTCAATCAGCAATTGTTTCCGCAGACGCTACCGAGCTGTTGAAGAACGGCAAGATCACGCTCGAAGGTCCGACGGACGCCCCCGCAAAAATGCTCAGCCAAGCCGCCGCTCTCGTAATCTCCAGTCTGTACGGCGAGACTTCACCGCTCATCGGGGCGGAGGCAGCGGCCGCAGGCATTCCTGTAATCACTTCACGAGTCGGCAATTGTGCTGATTTTGTCGATGATCCTCGCTTTGCTGTTGAGCCGGGATCAATCGAGGACCTCGCACGTGCTATGGCTGAGTACGCGTCGCTCTCGGACAATGAACGCGAAGCGCTCTCGCGCGCCGCCCGTGGGCGAGCAGAGCGCGATTACAACCCTGCGCGCGTGGTCGCGGCGTACCGCGACCGGTTCACGGCGGTACTCGCTGAACGGAAATCATAACCCTTGACTCGCGAACAGTCAGTATTCAGCCGCACTGTCCTCTCAACAGCTGGGATGGCGGTGCAGGGCTTGGTCCGATTCGCCTACACAATTGCCATCGGAAGAATTGCTGGCCCTGCTGCCCTAGCGGATACGAGCGCGCTACTTTCCGTATCCATTTATCTCGCGCTCCTTCTTCCCGCGGGGCTTGGCATTTCCGCCTCTCGTTATCTCCCCGATCCGAAGATGGCTGGTCCAGCGTTGCGTATTCTCCGCAAATGGTTTCATGCTTCTTCCGTGATTCTCGCAGTCGGCGCCGTGCCAATCTCATACATGATCGTGGGATCGTTGCCAGCGGCGTTGAGCTGTGGTGTGCTCGTCTATGCTTACAACGCATACGTCTTTTCACGAGGCGTATTGATGGGCGAAGATCGCATCCTCCGCTCGGCAGTAGCTGACCTGTTTTCTTCTCTCCTCGCGATCACCGCGCTCATAGCCGTACTGATCTGGGGTACGCACTGGGCGCTCCTGCTCCCTATCGCACTCGGATATTTCCTCTTCGCTGCTATGGCGAAAGCAAACACTTCACCGTCCGACAGCATCACTTCCGAGACCCGGTCGGCAGTCGTACATTTTCTGCGAGACGCCTCGATCGGTGCACTCGCCACAGGCGGATTGTTGCCGGCGACAATGGTCTTCGTGCGAACATTCGATACCCCTGAGAAGGCCGGACTTTTCGCAGCAGCGCTTTCGCTCGCGACTCCAGCCAATCTCGTGGCACAGGCCGTAAATCAGGTCCTCATACCGCATTTCGCAAGGCTGAGCGCCGACAATGGAGTGCTTGTCGCTTCTCATCGCAAGCTTTTTCTTTCAACGACCGCGCTCTTCGCCGTTATATTCGGCACGATCATCGCGCTCTCCCCGTGGATACTCCCTCTCTTCTACGGGGACGAATTCTCGGATGGCGCGATCGCGATGCAAGTCCTACTCGGTATCGTGTTTCTCATCTCCGCTACGTCTGCTCCCTCTGCTTTCCTTGTAGCATGTGGCAGACAGCGCTCGTTCGCGGCGATCTGGGTAGCGGCGCTCATCCTCGGTATGGGAACCATGGTCATCGCTTCGCCTATGCTCGGTATGCTAGGCGCTTTACTAGGCTTCGCCGTGGGCGGCGGCGGCGGATCACTTGGGGTAATAGCCGCGGGTTTTCTCCTACGGCCAACGGAGCTGGCACCGATCGCCGCAAAACTCAATGAGAGTAGGGAATCATGACCAAGCTGCAACGCATACTGACCGCCATCGGAGCGGGCATGCTCCTTTTCTTCACGCTCGGAGCCTGGTCATTGTCGTCCCCCGTTGGCTCGTCACCAGACGATGACTTCCACCTCGCCAGCATCTGGTGCGGGCAGGGCGAACGTCCCGGGCTCTGCGAACTTGGAAGCAAAGAGAATTCTCGACTCGTTCCAGATAAGGCGCAGACGGCCTCTTGCTACGCGTTCCAGCCGACAATTACGGCCGCTTGCCAAGGTTCGGAATATCTCGACGAGGGGTTTAGCCTTGCGGAAACAGCAAGGGTGAATGCCGGTAGCGGACAGTACCCCGCGGGTTACTATCTCATCTCTTCGTTCTTCGCGAGCAACAACATCGCAGTTGCAACCGTGACAATCAGGCTTTTCAACTCGGCGCTTTTCGCCGCACTGCTGGTGTTGACCTGGATGATGCTCCCCCGCATACTGCGTTTCACGCTTGCAGGGAGCAGTCTACTGACGTTTCTTCCTCTTGGGCTTTTCATCATCGCTTCGGTAAATCCGAGCAGTTGGGCGTTTATGTCCGGTGCACTGCTCATACCGGCGCTACTCGGCTGGTACTCCGCCAGTGGATGGAGACGCTGGGCGCTCGGTGGGATCTCAGCAATTGCGGCTGCGCTCGGATTCGCCGCTCGCGGCGATAGTGCAGCGTACGTAATTGTTGGAGCGTTGGCGGCCATGGTGCTCGCGTTCCACAGGACCCAGGAGTACTGGCTTCGTTCGCTCTTACCGCTCGCGATGCTCTGTATTGGTGCGGTACTGTTCATTTCTTCCGGGCAAACCGGACTGGCCCTCGAAGGTGAGATGGGGGGCGATCCCGAAGCACCTAACCCCACGTCGAAGTTCGCCCTCCTGGCGATCAATCTCGTATCGCTTCCGATTCTCTGGAACGGAATATTTGGTCAGGGGTGGGGGCTCGGATGGCTGGACACTGTCATGCCCCCGATAGTTCCAGCGGTGACCATTCTTTTCTTCTGTGGTGTGCTCTTCAGCTCGCTCCACAACCTCAACTGGCGTCGCGCCCTGGCCTTAGCTGGAGTGGGTGCAGCGGTCATCGTGATCCCGACCTATGTACTGGTGCAGAGCGGGGTGGTTGCAGGCCAATCGATTCAGCCCCGCTATGTTCTGCCTCTGATCACGATGTTCCTGGCAGTCGCGATTGCCCCGAACTTCCGCGGACGCACGGCTTGGGCTTCAAACTGGGAGCCTGGGTACCTCCCCTCCAAGTTGCAGATAGCTCTCATTGCACTCGGATTCGCGGGCGTGCAATCAATAGCGCTGTTCACGAACCTCAGGAGGAACGTCACAACAGGCTCTTACAACATTGACGGCGCGATCGATTGGTGGTGGAACGCCGGGCCGTCTCCATTTGGTGTGTTCACGATCGGTTCTCTTTCATGGGCAGCCCTCATGCTGGTATTCGCGCTCGCATTTCATAGATCAGCAGCAGCAAAGCCGCACATCGAGGCGAGTGGTGTCGAACCCGAATCTTCAGCCGCTGATCAGGCGACTCAGCGAAGCCAGCGGTCAGCCTAGGTGCAGGCCCGCTCCGTCCGGGTCTGCTTTGACAGAAAGCGGGTCACCGATCATTCGATGATCCGCTAGTCCAAACGTTGCTTGACTTTTCTCAACACGGCCCTCGGCCCCTGTTGAAACAGCAGCAGCGACGCCCGGCGCAAATCTTCGATAATCCCATTGCGGGGTGCAACGCGACGCCTACGCGAATTCGGCCCCCGCCCGAGCGCACTCCGCACCTCACCTTTGCGTACGCGGTCCGCAGCATAGTGAGCCTCCCCGACGAATCCTACGAGCGGTTCAAACACCGCGCTCCACTCATACTCGCCGCGCACTTCTCCGATGGCCTGCTTCGCCTGGGCTAGCGCACCCTCTTCGAAGAGAATACGTTCGATCGCTGCTGCGAGACCAGCTTCGTCTTCCGCTGCAACCGCCTGACCTAGGCCACGGTTCTCCACGAGTTCGGCGAAGTGGTCGCCCTCGGTCACAACCATCGGCAGTGAGGCCCAGAGGTAGTCAAGGATCCGCGTACGGAACGAGAAAGTCGTTTCAATGTGCGAGTGGTGGGTACTCACTCCAAGATCTGCTTCGGCCAAATAGTTGCCGCGATCCTTGTACTCCACCCATGAACTGTTGAAGAACACGTTAGTATCGGCGACTCCGAGTTCCTGAGCCAGCGCACGCGACTCGGTGACGATTTTCATCTCGGGCACGCCAGGATGAGGGTGTTTCGTTCCGAGAAAATACAGCTTTACTTCGGGGTGGGCCCTCGCAACCCTTGCAACCGCCCGGATAAGGGTCAACGGATCGAACCAGTTATACAGGCCACCGCTCCAAAGCAGAAGCTTGTCGTTCTCCCCAATTCCCGGGTGCACTCCCTTGAGTACCTGCTTTTCGTGCATCGGTGGTTCGTGTTCAAGGCCGAACGGCACCACGCTGATCAGCCCGGTTAGGTCTGGATCATCGGCATAGTTTGCAGGGTTGATCCGGCCGAGAGCCGCGAGTTGCCCAAGATAGAAGTGCCGTTGACGCTCCGAAGCGCAGAGAAAGAAGTCCCCTCGTTTCAGCTGCTCATTCAATACCGCAGTCGCATCTGCTGTGGCGCGGGTCCAGGCTTCCTCGCCGTTCGGCCGGCCCTGCTCAAGCTGTTCAAGATGCATCGGATCGTAGATGTCGACGACCAGAATCTTTGAGGTATTGCGAATTACAGGGAACAACGCCATGGCGAGGCCCTGAAAGATGACGACATCTGCCCACTGCTCGTGCGCCGCCATAGCCCTGTTATCGCCCGGCTTGACGGTATCGAGGCTGAAGTTTGAAGAGAGAGCCTCGTGCCCTTCGAAGCTCACAAGGCGCACGTCGTTTGCTACGGAGAGCGCTTCGGCCATGTGCCACGCGCGAATTGCCGGACCAGCCATCTTCGCGCCAATTGGATCACCCGTAATGATCAACACACGGGTGCGGGCGGGCTCGTCAAGAACGTTGAACGCGTCGGTGATGTGCCTATACCCCTTCAAGAACTGTTTGCCCTCAAACGAAGGTGCGTTGGTGTCAAGAAAGAGACGGTGGATCACATGCTCGGGGGTGACTCGCGTGGCCTGAATCTCATCGCGCGATTTCTTCAGCGTCGGCAGTTCTTCTACAAACTGGTCAATTGCGAACAGCGTTGAAACCGTGTCTTTCGAGACCGCTTCAGTCAGTTCTCGGTCCGACGATGCTTTCCGAATGTCATAGGCAGTAGAGTCTAGGCCGCCCCGCGTGACGCCCCGACGCACGGCGAGTAGCAAGGTCGCCGCAAGAGTGTCGTCGATTCCCTCCGTGCCGAGATTCTTGTAAAGGGTGAACAGAGCGTTGCGCTCAAGCAAATACGTCTCTTTGTAAGCGCCAAGCTTGTCCATACTCGCGTGATGCTTATGATAGGCAAGCGATTCGGGCTCGTAGACGTAGCGATAGCCTTTGAGGTTGAGCCGCCATCCAAGATCAACGTCTTCAAAGAACATAAAAAATCGCTCATCAAATCCGCCGAGTTCTTCGTAGACGCTGCGACGCACGAACATCGCCGATCCGGTACCGAAGAGCACGTCATGCGCGACGTCAGGCTGTGCGGGAACCGCTCGCCCGGTGTGCGGCTTGTACCCCATGCCAAACCAGGTGAGGCCCGAGCCGATGAAATCGACCTTCTCGCCTTCCCAATCGAGCACTCGGCTCGCAACTGCACCCACCTTAGGTGAATCGTTAAATCGTTGCACTGCCGCACGAACCCAGGCCGAGTCTGGGCGAGCATCGTTGTTCAAGAAAGCAACGATCTCGCCCTTGCTCTTCCGTACGCCGAGGTTGCAACCTCCCGCAAAGCCAAGATTCTCTTTCGAGTTCACGAGAGTGACATGCGGCGCCGCTGCGGCAATGCGCGACGCACTGTCATCACCAGATCCGTTCTCGACAACCACTATCTCTAGCCGATCCTTGGGCCACTCAAGCTCGCCCAGGTGCTTAATCGCTTCGATTGTGTCGCCAGCACCTCGAAAGTTCACAAGGATGACAGACACCAAGCACTCGTTAAGACCACTCAAGCCAACATCCTCCATTCAGACCAGTTTTGATCGCTTTCAAGGCTATCCCAAGGACAGGTCGCTAGCTCATCGGAACGCTGACCCGATTGCATCAGGGAAGGAGCGTGTGTCGCCGACGCGGATGGTTCGCCCGCCGCGATTACGCACCGCGCCGGGGGATAACCTTGCGCACCCCGCGCAACACAAACCGCACAGGTCCAAGCATTCTCCATGAAACGCTGTTGAGCAACTTGTGTCGTTCCTCCATGATTGCCAACTCATTGGCGCGGAACCTGCCTGCCATTTCAAGCACATGGTCAGCCCCGTTAGCTGGAGCGAAAAAGGGTGCTTCGTTGATCTTTCGAAGCACGACCGCTTCGGCCTCACGCCACTCGAGTTCGTCATGGGAGGTGTAACTCGTCTGAGCGCCCTCCCACTGACGGTAGATCGCCGTAAGCTGCTCTGACGAGGCCACACCGAGCAACAGTGCTGCTCGCATCACGACGTCCCAGTCTTCGCAGACCGGAAGATCCTCGTCGAACTCTTCGCCCCAGAATCCAAAGAAAGAACGTGGAAACGCAAAGCCCATGAATGGCGTGTGGTTACGTTCGATATTGTCTGCAAAGTTAAACGTCCGAGCATATTCTGCGGACGCAACGCCCACGGTACGCTGCCCGCTGCTACCATCTGTCCAGGTTTCGAGCTCGTTCAGCTGCACCGCGACGTTCACTCGAACGAGCTGACCCGGAGCACGTTCAGCCTCGACGCGAAAAGCTTCCACCCAGTTCCCCATGAGCAGGTCATCGTCGTCGAAAAATGCGAGGTAACTTCCCCGCGCATGCTGCACAGACTCGCTCAACGGCCTGGTTCTACTGCCGCCAGAAACGCCGAACAACCGAACTCTTTTCGCGAACGAAGCCGGGTAGCTGCGCACAAGGTTGTGAACCTGCTCAGCGCGAGCTGCATCGACCTCGTGCAACATGAGCAGCACTTCAAAATTGTTGTCTGTTTGCGCGGCAAGACAGAGCAAGGCGTCTTGTAGTTGTTCCCACCGCTTCGCCTGGGTGCGAATAACCACAGAAAGAAACACATCGATCGCCAGCGATCGTTCAGTTTCGAGAACCTCGACAAGGCCTTGCAGCGCTCGCCTTGCAGGCTCGGCGAGAAGTGGGTTCGCAAGCCTGTGTCGCGCCCAAGATTCAACGCTTGAGCCTGTTGTCGTTTCAGAAACGATGGGCACCGTAGCTCCCCCCCACGAACTCAGCAACCTTGTGATCAGAATCAATGGGCACGGGGAGCCGACCACTGCTGCGGCGAGATCTAAACTCTGCGATAGCCCTCGCCTGGTACTCGTTTTCCGAGGCGTCCATCGCTTTCTCAAGCGCAGCCACTACATCATTCCGCGAATACTTGTAGGCCAGCAAGAGCGCCGCCTCCGCAGAGTAATAGTGCTCTGCTTCCCCCGCAAGAAAATTCCCGTCGCGATCGAGTCGTTTATCGTGAAACATTCGCGCTTGCGGGCAATACCGAGCACGAAGGCCTAGTAGCCTGACACGCCACGAATAGTCCACGTCGTCGCAGTACATGAAGAAAGTGTCGTGATCGAGCCCGCCCACTTCTCGAAAGACTTTCGAGGGAGTAAGCGCGCAGGCAAGCGAGGACCAGCTCGCGTCGCCGGTGATGGCGTCGTACTGTTTCGGGTGTTCCATCGGCAACTGCCGAGCATCGATCACGCCAGTATCCGGCGTCATAGCCGTGATCAGGCGGCTGACTGCGTCGGGCGCAAGAACCCCATCCGGATTGAGGATGAGCAGGAGGTCTTCATCACTCGAAGCGTGAAGCCGATTGTGGCCGCCGCCGTGCCCCAGATTCGCACCGAAGAAATCATACGTAAATTCGCCCCCCGCATCTCGAGCTGCTGACAGCAGCTTCTGAACGGTGTCTTCGTCGCAAACCGGCTCGGGGCTCGAGTCACCGAACGCGATAACCCATCGCGAAACGATGGTACCTGCCTGTACGAGGGCGTTCGTTACCGCTTCAAAAGCACGGTCAAGTTCTTTCACATCGTTGCGGTACAGCACCAGCTGCACTCGAAGCGATGGATGGGGGTTGTTCACTATGATCCTCTACTCAAGAGTACGAAGCGCGTCCTGCACCCAAACGACATCCATGCATCCAAGTTTGACTGCGGCCCCGACACTCGCACCGTTGCCGTTCACGTTGTCGCCGGCAAGACAGGCCGATCCCGGGTTAGGCCAGTCTGCATCGATAGGCACAGTGAGGGTAAAACCGTGCTTGTCGTTCGCGAGTCCGAATGCTTGCTGCACATCAGGGCGAGGCTGCTCAGCTTTTACCTTCCACGTTCCTGTTCCGAGGGTCAATGTTACATCGTTGGATCCCGCAAAGTCTGGATCGTAGCTCCATCCCGAAAGCGTGATCTGTTTGCCCGATATCGAGAGCCCGTCGATCCTGCCGGTAGGCGGGCGATCCACGAGGTTTGCCGGAATAGCAACACTCAAGCATTTGGAAGGTCCGCCAAGTCTCGGATTCGGCTCATGCTTGTAGCCTCCTGGAGTCACATTGATACCGTAGGCGCACACTGTCTGCGTAGTACCGGCCCACTTGGCGACGTTCACACGCAGCTCGTACCCTCGGTTGGCCCCATACTCGGGTTTTGCGTCGGCGACGTCCTGTCGGTACAGATTTGCGGTGGTTCGAAACCCCTCGCTCCCTACATACACGTGCACCTCAAGGTTGCTGCTAAGCCTGTCGGCGTCCACTCCCCAGCCGGTGATCACAAGCTCACCGTCGATGACACGAGCGGAGTTCAAGTCACCTGTGGGCGCGTTCACCCCGAAATTCACGTTGGCGCATCCGAGTTCAACACCCGAATACGCGCAGAGCCGCTGCACACCGTAGAACTGTCCAGCGAGATTCTCCTGAAAACCGGCCTTCCCATCGGGGCGCCATTTGTTCGTCGGCGCCATCCATCCGTTCGCGCCCATGTAAATCTGCACATTGCGTGCGCTCGCCGGGTTCGCATCACCGGCCCAACCGCGCACCGCCACACCAGTCTGCGTGGGCACGGCTTCGGTAGTGTGCAAGTCGCCCAGCACTGGCGAAACATGCGTTGGGCCGAACCAACTCGTGTAGATCCGGTTGAAGTTTCGATTCCCGTAAGTCGAACAACTGTCACCAGTGCCCGCGCCCGCGTCGATCGCCGCGACATTCGGTCGATATGGCGTATAGGTATAGAGACCCGCGGTGGCAGCGTTTTCGATAAACACCTGCGAAGCACCGCATGACGAATTCGGATGCCAGAGGATGCTATTCCACTGGCCCGCTCTGAAGTTGAAGCTTGCCGGGTCTGCTCGATACACCTGCAGTTGTCGCGCGCCAAGATAGACCTGCAAGAAAAACCCCGCGCTATCTGAGTTGCAGTTCGCTGAGTTGTTCGGGCCACTATCTGGGCAGTTCATGCCCATCGCGAAGTTGTACTGACGAGTCACCGGCCAAGTATCAGTGACAAGACCCTGCTCTTTTTCGAGCATGACGATGAGCGCGCTCTGGCTGATTCCGCAGGCCGTCCCCACTTTCGCGATGATCTCCGCAGCCGTCTCGTTGCTTCTACCCGCGTAGCTCTGGCAATAGCGGTCGGCAGCTCGACTTGAGGTAGAGATACGAAAGTCACGGAGGCAATTGCTTGCGATGATGTTTCCGGAGCCGCTGGGAGACGGCGAACCCGGCATGTACGGAGGCGTACCTATGGCACAATTCGGCACCAACTGATTTAACTTCTGCTGCACTTGCGCCGCCGACATGGCGTTCCCGTTGTAGAACAGCGCATCGTCGATGATGTTCCCTGGGTTAAACGCAGTCGGGTTGTAGGCCTGAGCCGGTGATGCGCTAACGAGCGAACCGCTCAATACCCCCACAATGGCCACAAAGGCGAACAGGGCCCGAGAAATAACCCTCCGCGAGGGCTTCGAGTTCACTTTCTCACGACCGCGCATGCCCGCAAGCTTAACAAACTGGGGTTCAGCGGGTCAGCGCCACCCCACAGTCCACGCTAAATGGATAGTGCCGCCGATCGTACCGCCTGCAGGTAGCAATGACCGAAGCGCTGCGTTGGCTCAAGCACGGCGCCCTCGGCCCACTCGTTCCAGGCGTTTATGAACACGATGCGTTCTTCGATCGGCCGATCCTGAACCGAGAGCACCGCACTACGAAGCCATCGACGAAAGGTGAAGGGATTCGCACCGTAGTACACGTGTGACTTCATCTGACGACGAGCAGTGTTATCGAAGGCGACCATCACTCCGGGGTAACGGTATGGTTCGAGCCCCGAGAGTTCTTGCCGTTCGGC
>CALCJF010000057.1 GCA_937967375.1 uncultured Leucobacter sp. | reverse complement strand
AAGACGTACGCCCGATCATCAAGCTCCGCTCAACCGCGGGCACCGGGTTCACCTACGTGACGAAGAAGAACCGTCGCAACACCCCTGACCGCCTCGTGCTGAAGAAGTACGATCCGGTCATCCGTAAGCACGTCGAATTCCGAGAGGAGCGCTAAACATGGCTAAGAAGAGCATGATTGCGAAGAACAAGCAGCGCCAGGAAGTCGTTGCGCGCTACGCCGAGAAGCGTCTGGAGCTCAAGAAGGCTCTGGTTGATCCCAACGGCACCGATGAGAGCCGCGAGGCTGCTCGCGTGGGCCTGCAGAAGCTGCCCCGCAACGCATCGCCGGTTCGCGTGCGTTCGCGCGACGTCATCGACGGCCGCCCCCGTGGTGTGCTGTCGAAGTACGGCATCAGCCGTGTTCGCTTCCGCGACATGGCGCACCGTGGCGAGCTGCCCGGCATCACAAAGTCTTCTTGGTAACAAGAAGACCATAGGCACTGCCGAGTGCTCGCGCTAGCGCGAGCTGGTAATTCGTTACTCGCTTAACTAGCGTTTAGAAAAGAGGTCAGTCGCTTTTGCGGCTGACCTCTTTTTTGTGCGCACTTTTGATGCGCGGTGGATCACCGGGCCGTATCCGGGCGTAGGCTTGTCGGGTGAACGACGGCACTGAGCTCGCAGCAATCCGATACGTCGCGATCGGCGACAGTTTCACCGAGGGGGTCGGTGACGAGCAGCCCGACGGTTCAGTGCGCGGCTGGGCAGACCTCGTCGCGCAGGGCCTCGCCGATGCGACCGGCGGCCCCGTTCAGTACGCGAACCTCGCGATTCGAGGCCGCCTGCTCGCCCCGATCATCGAAGAGCAACTCGAGCCCGCGCTCTCCCTCGGCCCGACGCTCATCACGTTCAACGGCGGTGGCAACGACATGCTGCGCCCCGGCACCGATATGCCGTGGGTCATCGCGCAGACCGAGCGCGCGATGCGCCGCATTCTCGAGACCGACACCGAGCCGTTGCTGCTCGCGGGCGCGAACCCGACCATCGGACTGCCCCGCGGCAGCGCCGTGCGGGCGAAGGGCGATGAGCTCACCGCCGCAGCAACGAAGCTCGCCGCCGAGCTCGGCGTACGCATCTGCGACAACTGGAACGACCCCGTGCTCGCCCGCCGCGAGTACTGGTCGGGCGACCGGCTGCACCTCTCCCCGGTCGGCCACCACAGGGTCGCGTCGAATGTGCTTCGCGCCCTCGGCTACGAGCACCCGGCCGACTGGGTCATCGACGCCGACCCCCGGCCCGCGCCGACCGCCCGCGAGCAGCTGCGGTACACGCGCGAACACGTGCTGCCCTGGATCAAGCGCCGCCTGACCGGCCGCTCGAGCGGCGACGGGCGCACGGCGAAGCACCCCGAGTTCGTCTGGGTGCACCCGACTCGATAATCAGGGCTCGCTGGCTGGGTCGATCCTCGCACCGCGTACAACGCAAAAGCGGGCATGGCCGAAAACCGACCACGCCCGCCTCTGCCTCGAAAGCAGCGAATCGTTAGAGCGTCGAGAACGCCTCATCGAGAATGTTGAGCG
This sequence comes from uncultured Leucobacter sp., assembly GCA_937967375.1. Classification (GTDB taxonomy): domain Bacteria; phylum Actinomycetota; class Actinomycetes; order Actinomycetales; family Microbacteriaceae; genus Leucobacter. Next base: position 118,324 of record CALCJF010000057.1, on the reverse strand, counting down.
CTTCGTCGATGAGCTCGTTCGAGATGTTCACCTGGGGCAGCAGGCGCAGCACGTGGCCGTCGCTACCGCCTGCCATGACGAGCAGGCCACGCTCCATGGCCGCCTTGCTGACGACCTTGAACGCGTCGACGTTCGCCTTGCCGTCGGCATCGACCAGCTCGACGCCGAAGAGCGAACCGTGGCCGCGCACATCGCCGATGACCGAGTGCTTGGCCTTCAGCTCTTCGAGGCCGGCGCGCAGGCGCTCGCCGATCTCGGTGGTGCGATCCATTGCACCGGGCTCCGCAAGCTGGCGCAGCACCTCGACCGAAGCCGCAGCTGCAACGGGGTTGCCGCTGTAGGTGCCGCTGAGCGCGCCGGCGGGCATGGCATCCATGATGTCTGCGCGGCCGGTGATGGCCGAGAGCGGAATGCCCGCACCGATCGCCTTCGCGGTCACCACGATGTCGGGAACGAAGCCGAAGTGCTCGCTCGCGAAGATCTTGCCGGTGCGGCCGAGGCCCGTCTGAATCTCGTCGGCGATCACGACGATGCCGTTCTCGTTGCACCATGCCTGGATGGTCTCGAGGTATCCGGCAGCGGGAACGATGACGCCGCCCTCGCCCTGGATCGGCTCGATCACGAAGCAGGCGAGGTTGTCGGCGCCTGAGACCTTCTCGAGGTAAGCGATCGCCTCGCGAGCAACCTGCGCGCCGTCTTTGCCGCCGTCGCGGAAGGGGTACGAGGTGGGCACGCGGTAGATCTCGCCCTGGCGAGGGCCTGCACCGGTCGAGTAGGGCTGCGCCTTGTAGTTCATGCCCAGCGTGAGGTTGGTGCGGCCGTGGTAGCCGTGGTCGACGACGGCGATGCCGTTGCGTCGCGTGAACGAGCGTGCGACCTTGACCGCGTTCTCGATGGCCTCTGCACCAGTGGTGCTCATGGCCGACTTCTTCGGGAAGTCGCCGGGGGTGAGCTCGTTCAGCAGGCGGGCGACCTCGGTGTACAGCTCGTATGGGGTGACCGTGAACAGCGTGTGGCTGAAGCGATCGAGCTGCGCGCGCATCGCGTCAACCGCGGCAGTGTTGCCGTGACCGAGTGAGGTCACTCCGATGCCGCAGCCGAAGTCGATGAACTCGTTGCCATCGAGATCGGTGAGAATCGAACCCTCTGCGCGATCGATGTAGACGGGCATGTATGAGGCGACCGAAGCCGAGACGTACTGCTGGCGGCGCTCGTGCGCCTCAGCCGAGCGGGGACCGGGAACCGCGGTGCGCACGCGCTGCGGGAAGGTAACGGTTGACATGTGAATCTCCTTCAATTCTTGGGTGAAGTTTGGGTTTGTATTCGAAGAGGATCATCGGGCCGGCTCTTCGAACCGACCCGCTCCCCACTAGACGGTGTCGCGGCGTGCGATGTTGTAGAAGCGAATCTCCTGGTACTCCTCGAGACCCTCGTGGCTGCCCTCGCGGCCGAGGCCCGACTGCTTCATGCCACCGAACGGCGCTGCTACGTTCGAGGGCACGCCGTTGTTGATGCCGACGAGGCCGGTTTCGAGCTGGTCGGCGACATTCAGCGCGCGATCGAGGTTCTCGGTGAACACGTAGCTGGCGAGACCGAACGGGGTGTCGTTCGCGACCTGCAGCGCCTCGGCCTGAGTCGAGAAGCGGCTAATCGCGGCGACCGGGCCGAAGATCTCGGTGCCCGCGATCTCGGTGTCGGCCGAAACCTTGTCGAGCACGGTGGCCTCGAAGAAGTAGCCCGGAGCGTCGGGTGCGCTGCCACCGGCGCGCAGCTCGGCGCCCTTGTCAGTCGCGTCCTTCACGAGCGCCGACAGGCGGTCAACGGCGCGGCGGTCGATGACCGGGCCGAGGTCGGCACCCTCGGCGACAGCAGCGCCCAGCTTCACCGAAGCCATCTTCTCTGCGAATGCCTCGACGAACGCATCGGCGATGCCGTCTTGCACGTAGATGCGGTTCGCGGCGACGCACGACTGACCGCCGTTGCGCATCTTCGCGAGAAAGACGCCCTCGACCGCGCGGTCGAGATCGGCATCGTCGAAGACCAGGCAGGGCGCGTTGCCGCCGAGCTCCATCGAGCTCTTCACGATGTTCTTCGCGGCGAGCCCCATGAGCGTCGATCCGACCTCGGTCGATCCGGTGAACGAGATCTTGCGAATGCGCGGGTCAGAGAGCACGGCCTCGCTGAAAGCACCCGACTGAGTCGTGGTGACCACACGCATGAGCTCGCGCGGCACACCGGCCTCCGCCATCAGTTCGACGGTGAGCAGCGTGGTGAGGGGAGTCAGGCCTGCGGGCTTGATGACCGAACCGCAGCCGGCTGCGAGTGCTGGTGCGATCTTGCGGGTGATCATGGCCATCGGGAAGTTCCAGGGCGCGATCAGCAGGGCCGTGCCCACGGGAGCGCGTTTCGTGAGAATGGTCGACCCACCGACCGGGTTCTCGCGGTAGCTGCCGGCCGGGCTCAGCAGCGAGTCGGCGTTCCAACGCACGTAGTCGGCTGCGTACTGCACCTCGCCGAGCGCTTCGGCGAGAGTCTTGCCCATCTCGCGGCTGATGACGTAGGCGAGGCGATCGCGGTTCGCGATCAGGTGCGCGTACACGTTGTGCAGCACGTCGGAGCGGTGGCGCGGTGTGGTCGCCGCCCAAGCTCGACCCGCCTCGTCAGCGATCGCGACCTGCTCGAGGGCGTAGTCGGTTGAATAGCTGGGCAGGGTCGCGATGCGCTGCTCGGTCGATGGGTCGAGCACCGCAAACTCGTTCGCACCCGGCTCGTGATTCGCGAAGCCAGGCAGGCTCGCGATTGCTGCGTCCGAGGCGGTGAGGCGCTCGGCTGAGGGGCTGAGCAAGGTCATGGGTGACTCCTTTATCTTGGGTTCTCTGCCTCGCGGCAAGAGTTGAGCGGCTCAGTGAGTTCGATTCAGCCGGCGGTTCTGAGGTAACGATTTGCCATCAGCGACACATCTCGATTGGCGAACTCTCGTGAAACTGTATTACAGTATAGCTCTATAGTCGAGGGCGCCGCGAGCGAGTGGCTCACCACGCACTATGAGCGGTCGACGGTCGACCGAACAGACCAACGGAGGTTTCCCACATGTTCAAACGCAAGGGTGCACTCGCCCTCGGAATCATCGCCGCGCTCAGCCTCACGGCTTGCGCTTCGGGTGGCAACGGCGGCGGCGAGAAGGCCGAGGGGTCGAGCTACACGATCAAGTTCGGCAACGTGATCTCGGCCGGCGACACGCAGAACCAGGCGTACGACTACTTCGCCGAGCTCGTGAACGAGCGCTCGGACGGCCGCATCACCGTCGAGGTCTACCCCGACAGCCAGCTCGGCGGCGAGCGCGAGATGATCGAGGCCGTGCAGGCGGGCAACCTCGAGATGACCGCTCCCTCGGTGGGCGTGCTCGCGAACTTCGACGACTCACTGCAGGTCTTCGACTTCCCCTTCATCTTCGAGAACGCGGAGACCGCCTATGAGGTGCTCGACGGCGAGATCGGCGACGACATGCTCAGCGGCATCGAAGAGAGCGGCCTTACCGCACTCGGCTGGGGCGAGAACGGCTTCCGCAACCTCGCCATGACCAAGGAAACCGTCATCTCGCCTGAGGACATCAAGGGCAAGAAGCTGCGCACCATGCAGGTGCCGATGCACATCGCCTACTGGGAGAGCATGGGCGCCGCACCCACCCCGATGGCGTTCCCCGAGGTCTTCACCGCGCTGCAGCAGGGCGTCGTCGACGGCGTTGAGAACCCCTTCGAACTGCTCTACTCGGCAAAGTTCACTGAGCCCGCTGCAAAGCTGACTGAGCTGCGCTGGATCTACGACCCCGAGGTCATCCTGATCAGCAAGAGCTTCCTCGAGGGCCTGCCCGCCGAGGATCAGGAGATCATCACGACCGCAGCCGATGACATGATCGTGAAGCTGCGTGAGCTGAAGGCCGGCATCAACGACGAGGTGCGCGCAGAGATCGAGGCCGCAGGCGGTACCGTCGCCGACGTCACCCCCGAGCAGCGCCAGGCATGGATCGATGCGACCGTTCCGTTCTACGAGGCGAACGCGTCGAAGGTCGACACCGAGAAGCTGAAGGCGATCCTTGAGGCCGCCGGCAACACCACCTTCCTGGAAGCCATCAACTAGGCCTTCCTCTGCGGGCTCCGCGCCAGTTTCGGCGAGGAGCCCGCTCCCCTTTTCATCATCAAGAAAGCCCCGCATATGCTGAAACGCATTCTCAGGCACCTCGACGAATACGTCGAGGTGTACTTGGCCTCTGCGGCCCTCGTGATCTTCACCGTGCTCGTCGTCGCGCAGGTCATCATGCGCTACGTGCTCGGCTCACCGCTCGTCTGGTCCGAGGAGATCGCTCGCTTCGCCCTGGTGTGGTTCGTGTGGATCGCCGGCAGCTACGCCGTGAAGTACCTGCGCCACGTCAAGTTCAATGTCATTGTCGATCTGATCGGCAGCAAGCTGCCCATTGCTCAGCGCGTCATTCGCATCATCGTGTTCGTGCTCTGGCTCGCGTTCCTGGTGCTCATGCTCGTGCTGTCGTGGCAGCAGGTCATGCAACAGGTGGCGAGCGGCCAAGTCTCGGCCGCCTCGCGCATCCCGATGTCGTTCGTCTACTTCGGCCTCACGCTCGGCATGCTGCTGATGTCGTACCGAGTGGCGCAGCACACCGTGCTCGCGTTCATCGACATCATCAAGCACCCGAACGCCCCCATTCCCAAGCCACCGCTGGAGGTCGACTGATCATGGGTATCGCACTTCTCTTCATCGTCTTCGCGATTCTGCTGATCATCGGCATGCCGATCGCTTTCGCACTCGGCATCTCATCGGTGCTTGCGGTGCTTGTGACGAACGTGATCCCCGTGAGTTACCTCACGCAGACCATGTTCGGTGCGGTCGACTCGTATCCGCTGCTCGCGGTGCCGTTGTTCGTTCTCTCGGGTGTGATCATGGAGTACGGCGGGCTCTCTCGGCGTCTCATCGAGGTCGCGAAGGCCTTCGTCGGCCACATCACGGGCGGCCTGGCAGCGGTCGCCCTGCTCGCCACCACCGTGTTCGCGATGCTCAGCGGTTCGGGCCCGGCCACCGTCGCCGCAATCGGCGGCATCATGATCCCGTCGATGATCCGCGAGGGGTACAGCAAGGGGTACAGCGCGGGCGTGCTCGCGACCGCCGGCGGCGTCGGCATCGTGATTCCCCCGAGCATCCCGCTCGTCATCTACGGCATCACGACGAACACCTCGATCGGCGACCTGTTCATGGCCGGGTTCATCCCCGGCCTCATCATCGTGATCGTGCTGTACTTCGTGAGCCGCTACTACGCAAAGAAGGGCGGCTTTGGCACGGGCGTACCGAAGGCCACCTGGAAGGAGCGGTGGACCGCGGTCTGGCGCGCCAAGTGGACCCTGCTCATGCCGATCGTCGTGCTCGGCGGCATCTACGGCGGCGTCTTCACGCCGACCGAGGCAGCCGGCATCGCCGTCGCCTACAGCGTGGTGCTCACCCTCGTCTACCGCGAGGCGAAGCGCTCCGACATTCCAACGATGTTCAAGTCGACTCTGCTCATCTCGGGCATGATCCTCGTCATCATCGCGACCGCGTCGACCTACGCGCGCATTCTCACGGTTGAACGCGTGCCGATGCTCGTGTCGGGCTGGCTGGGAGGGCTCTCGGTGCCGTTCTGGGTGATCCTTTTGGTGATCCTCGTGCTGCTGCTGTTCATGGGCATGTTCATGGAGACACTGGCCGGCATCATCCTGATGGCTCCCATTCTCGTGCCGGTCGTGACCGGCTTTGGCATGGATCCGGTGCACTTCGGCATCGTCATGATCATGGCGTCGATGATCGGCTTCGCGACACCGCCGGTGGGCGACAACCTCAACGTCGCCTCCGCGATCAGCGGCCTCTCGATCGAGAAGGTCAGCCTTGCGGCGCTGCCCTATGTGATCGCGCTCATCGCGGTGCTGGTAGTGATCACCTTCGTGCCACAGATCAGCACGTTCTTGCCGAGCCTCATGAAGTAGTTCGAAAGGGATCGAGGCCCGGGCGCATGCGCCCGGGCCTTTCCATTTTTCGCCCGCTTCGAAGCTGTTCCGAATAACATACTGATGAGGAAGGGGGTGCCCGGTGTCAGCACTCGTGATCGGGGTTGCGCAGCGCCAGCCTCTTGCGTACGAGCACCCGCTGCCCGCGTTCCGCGACGACGTTACGCGCACGCTCGAACAGTTTCCGGGAGTTGGCCTGCTCGCCTTTCCCGAGTTGCACCTCATCGGTGTAGAGCACATCGAGCCGGAGCATCGCGAGGCTGCACTCGCCTCGACCGCTCAGCCGCTGACCGCTTCCTTTGTCGCCGAACTTGGAACGATCGCCGCCACCCACGGAATCTGGCTCTGCCCGGGTAGCATCGTTGAAACCGACGCGCAGGGCAATCTCTACAACACGCAGCTGCTCTTCGACCCGAGCGGAGCGCTCCGAGCAAGCTATCGCAAAATGTTCCCGTGGCGGCCATATGAATGCTTCACCCCCGGAACCGAGTTCGTCGTGCACGGCGTCGAGGGGCTCGGCCGCCTCGGTTTCTCGAACTGCTACGACACCTGGTTTCCCGAGCATTCAAGACAACTCGCATGGCTCGGTGCCGACGTGATCCTCAACATCGCCCAGTCACGGGCAAAGGATCGCGCTCAGGAGCTCATACTCGCTCAGGCGAACGCAATCACGAATCAGTGCATGTTCGTGACCGTGAACTGCGCAGCTCCTTTCGGCCAGGGCCGCAGTCAGATCATCGATGCCGAGGGAACGGTGATCGCAGACGCGGGCACCGAAGAGACGACGATTCTCGCCACAGTCGCAGACGGTCGCGTCGCCGAAGTGCGAACATACGGCACCGCTGGCCTCAATCGCATGTGGGAGCAGTTTGGCTCAGGTGATGCGCCCGTGGCGCTGCCGATGTACGAGGGGCGCATCGACCCTGCGAACTGGTCGCCTCGCTAAGAGCCGAAGCCCCCAGGATCAGGAATGGCGTCCTGGCCGCACAAGAAAGACTGCAGCCACGGCAACCGAGATCACAGATCCGGCCATCACTGCGAGGCGAGCGGTGTCGGCGTGAGCGACATCGCTGAAGCTGAGCTCTGCCACAAGCATCGCCACAGTAAAGCCAACGCCCGCGAGCGCCCCGACGCCGATGAGTTCGCGAAGCCTCACCTGCGGATCGAGCTCGGCCCGCGTGAACTTCGTGAGCGCCAGGGTCGTGAGCACGATGCCGATCGGCTTGCCGAGCACGAGACCGAGCATGATCCCGATCGCGATCGGGTCGGCAAAGAAGCCCGACGACCCCTTGACCGCGACTCCCGCGGCGAAGAACGCGAACACGGGCACGGCAATTCCCGTTGAGATCGGGCCGAAGCGGTAGCCGAAGTGCTCGGCCAGGTAATGCGGCCTGGTCGTCGCATCGTTCGGATCATGTTCGTCGACCCCCCGCGGCATCATGGCGACAGGCACGGTGAACGCGAGCAGCACCCCTGCGATGGTCGCGTGCACTCCCGAAGCGTGCACGAGCGCCCAGACGACGATGCCGATCGGGAGCAGCGTGAGCCAAGCCGCCCACGCGCGCGAGTGGTACCAGCCGGCGAAGCGGCGGGCGAGCAGCGCGTAGAGCCCCACGAGCACGAGCGCCCCGAGCAGCGGCAGCAGCTTGATGCCGTCGGTATAGAAGAACGCGATGATGCCGATGGCGATGAAGTCGTCAACCACGGCGAGGGTGAGCAGGAAGATGCGCAGCGCCAGCGGGATCCGCGGTGCGATCAGCCCGAGCACCGCGACCGCGAACGCGATGTCGGTGGCGGTGGGAATCGCCCAGCCGTGTGTCGTCGGCTGGCCGGCATTCACCGCGAGATAGATGAGGGCGGGCGTAATCACGCCGCCGGCTGCCGCGACCACGGGCACGATAGCGGTCGAGAAGCGGCTGAGTGCGCCCTCGACGAACTCTCGTTTCAACTCGAGACCAACCAAAAAGAAGAAGACCGCGAGCAGCCCATCAGAGGCCCACTGGCCCAGCGTCAGGTTGAGGTGCAGCGCCTCGGGGCCGATCCTCGTGTCTCGAAGCGAGAAATACCACTCGCTTGCCGGGCTATTCGCGAGCACAAAACCGATCAGTGCCGCGAACATCACGAGCACTCCGCCGACCATCTCGACGCGCAGCAGGCGCTTCAGGCGCCGCGTCTCGCGCTTGCTCACGTAGAGCATGATGCGACTCGTGCGTGGCGAACTGGCTGGGGTCTTTCGGCTCGATGCCGGGTTTCGGTTCATGCTTCGACTTCCTTGGCGGGCGCTCGTGAGACTGAGATCGTTGCGGGCCTACTTCGCCAGATAGCCGCCATCGACCGGTATCGACACACCCGTCAGATAGGCCGCCGAGTCGCTCGCGAGAAAGCCGACCGTCGCGGCAACGTCGTCGGGCGAGGCGATGCGCCCGAGCGGAATCGCCGAGGCCACCCGCTCAGCTTCGGCAGAGGGATCGGCCAAACCAGCGAGCCACTCTTCGTAGAGCGGCGTGCGGGTCATGCCGGGCGCGACGGCGTTCACGCGGATGCCGTACTGCGCGAGATCGATCGCGGCAGCCTTCGTGAAGGCGAGCATCGCTCCCTTGCTCGCGCTGTAGATGCCCATGGTCGGCACCCCGATGCTGGCGAGGCGCGAGGTCACGTTGATAATGGATCCGCCGGCCCCCTGCGCCCGCATCGCCCGCGCTGCCGCGATCAGCAGGTTCATAGGCGCGAAGGTGTTGGCCTCGAACGTCTCGCGAATCTCGCCCTCGCCCACCTCGAGCAGGTCGTTCGTATGGTCGATTGCGGCGTTGTTCACGAGCACGTCGATGCGGCCGAGAGTCTGCACCGTCTGATCGATGAGCGCCGCGGCGCTACCCGGCTCGAGCAGGTCAGCGCGCAGAAACTGTGCGCGGTCGCCGAGTTCTGTCGCAACACGTTCGCCGCGCTCGACCGAGCGTCCGCTCACAGCGACGTGAAAGCCGTCGTGCACCAGCTGGCGCGCGATCTCGACGCCGATTCCAGAAGTGGCCCCCGTCACCAGTGCGACGCGCACGTTCTTCTGCGTGACCATACCGTTCGACCCCCTGATGATCGCCGCATGCGGATATCCCTCCGCGCTTACTGTATAACAGTATGGCACTAAATGCGGCCCGGGGGAAACTTACTCTTTCGCGGAGAGCAGGCCCACAAGGAAGTCGCGTGACTCGTCAAGGTGATAGCTCCAAGCCCGCTCGAGTTGCTTCATTGTCGCATCACCCTGGAGCACCAAAAAGAGCTCCTCGTGCTCCTCGTAAGGCGACTCTCCGCGCCCGAAGTGGGTCTCGGGCAGGGCCAGCAGCAGGCGAATCTCGTTGGTGATTCCCTCGAAGTACACGCGCAGGCGCTCTGAGCCACCCGCTTCTACGACAGCCTGGTGAAACGCAGCGTCGGCCTCTGCCACGCGAGACCACGAAGGCGCCTCCCCCAGGTCGACAAACCGGTTCATCGCATCTTTCACGCGGTCGAGCGCGACCCCGCGAGCCTTGGCCTCTCGCACGGCGTCGAGCTCGATCATCTTGCGCACCCTGAAGATGTCTCGCACTTGCTCCGGGTCGAAAGTGCGCACGCGCGCGCTGTATCCCGGATCACGCACCAGCATGCCCTCGTTGATCAGCTGCTGCACGGCGATGCGGGCCGTGGGGCGAGCGATGCCGTACTCCTCGGCCACCTGCGTGTCTTTGATCTCTTCGCCGGCCTTGTATATGCCCGCAAACAGACTCTCGCGAAGTCGCGTGGTTGCCGCTTCGGCAACAGAGATCGTCTGCAATGGTTGTCTCGCTGCCATCGTTTCTCCTCAAAGGTTCGTATCAGAGTATCAAAACCTTGTCACTTTGTATTACAGTGAGTCATTTTTAACGCCGAGCGGACGGGCGGAATCGCTCCATTATGACCGGATTTCGCCGAACAGTCATTTGACTCATTATGAGACTAATTGTACACTCGAAACCACTACCCAGCCGGGCGCCGATCGCCCTCACCGAGGAGCCGCATGACCGAGCAGATGAACGCTCTCTTCGAAGAGAGCGGGCTCACGAGCCGACACCAGCCGATCGACGAAGCTCGCGTGCACAGAGAGCTGCAGCAGCACTACGGCCTGGCGGGCACGCTGCACCCGATCGACACCGAGAAAGACAGCACGTTTCGCCTGCACACGCCGGGCCGCGACTATCTCGTGAAGGTTTCGCCCCGAGATGAGCCCCTGCCCATCGTGCTCTGCCAGACCGATGTCATCGACTGGGTGCAACACACCGACCCTGGCATTCCGGTGCAATCGGTGCTTCGCACACACGATGGCGCCAACCACCGTCTGCTCCATGACGACGCCGGCAGCTATCTGGGCGCGCTTCGAGTGCTCGATTTCATCCCCGGCACGATGCTCGGCGAGGCGCACGCCACGGCGCAGCAGCTCGCCCGTGTGGGGGCAATGCTCGGCCGACTCGATCTCGCCCTGCAGGGGTTTGAGCACGAGGGCCTGGATCGCCCACTTGTGTGGAACATCAGCAACTTCATGATCATCGAACCCCTGCTCGAGTACGAGACCGATCCCGAACGCCGAGCTATGGCTGAACAAATTTTCGCGATCTACCGCGAGCGACTCGAGCCCGTCCGCCACGAACTGCGCAGTCAGGTGATCCACGGCGACCTGAGCGCCTTCAACGCGGTCGTCGACCCCGACTCCGAGCAGTTCATCACCGGTGTGATCGATTTCGGCGACGTACAGGTGAATCCGGTGATCTTCGAACCGGCCGTGCTCTTCGCGAATCACTTGCTGCCCGCCCCGGAGCAACCGTGGCGCACCGCCCGCGACATGCTCGTCGGCTATCTCAGCGAGTTCGCGCTCAGCGACGATGAGATCGAGTTGCTCGCGGTCGCCAGTCTCGCCCGTGTTGCCCTGCGCGCACTCGTCACCAACTGGCGCATCGCCCATGTACCAGAGCGCGCCGAGTACCTTCGCATGCACGCCCGCGAGGATTGGGATCGCATCGAGAACACTCTCAGCTTCGGCATCGACGCCGGCGCAGCTTACTTGCTGACGGCCCGCGTCGGCGTCACACCCGAACAGACCCGATCCTGATCCACACGGAAGGCAAGAGCACCATGGTTTCCCTCGGCGCAAAAGACGTACCCGGTCGCTTCGACCCCGACAGCCTCGACTCGCTCGATCCCGCGCTTCGCGAGACCGTCGAACGGCGCATGAACGTGCTCGGCCCCGGCTACATGCTGCTCTACAACGAGCCAGTCGGGTTCGTGCGCGGTCGCGGCGCTCACCTGTTCGACGCCGACGGCAACGACTACCTCGACGCCTACAACAACGTGCCCTCTATGGGCCACTGCCACCCGCACGTCGCAGAGGCGATCGCGAAGCAGGCGGCGACTCTCAATACCAACACCAGGTACGCACAAACAGCGCTGGTCGACTACGCCGAGCGCCTCATCAGCTTGTTTCCGAGTGAGCTGCAGCGGGTGACCTTTGCGTGCAGCGGTTCAGAAGCGAACGATCTCGCCATGCGCGTCGCCAGACACTACACCGGCAACGAGGGCTTCATCGTCACGAAGCACGCCTACCACGGCCTGACACGAGAGGTCTCGTCGATCTCGCCGACCCTCGGCGAAGGATCACCGCTCGGTGCGAATGTGCGCACCATGGATCCCCCGAACCCGGCCCTCGTGCCGGAGGGCCTCACACTCGAGCAGCACATGGTCGCTGAAGTGCGTCGCGCAATCGGCGAGCTTCGCAGGCACGGCTTCGGGCTCGCCGGGCTCATCTTCGACCTCTCGTTCATGAGCGACGGCATCTTCGTGAACGAGACGGGCTGGCTGCAGGCCGTCATCGATGAGGTGCACGCGGCCGGCGGTGTCTTCATCGCCGACGAGGTGCAGGCTGGTCTGGCGCGCCTCGGTTCGAAGATGTGGGGGTTCCAGGCGCAGGGCGTCGTGCCCGACATCGTGACACTCGGCAAGCCGATGGGCAACGGCATTCCGCTCTCGGGCGTCGTGTTTCGCCCTGAGGTCGCCCGTGATTTCGGCGAGAAGGTGCGCTACTTCAACACCTTCGGCGGCTCATCGGTTCCGATCGCCGCGGGTGCCGCGGTGCTCGACGTGCTCGAGGCCGAGCGCGTCCCCGAGCGCGTCGATCGCATCGGCGGGCTGCTGCGCGAAGGCGTGAATGAGTTGCTCGCCGATTCGCCATACGTGGCCGAGGTGCGCGGCGACGGCCTCGTTCTCGCCGTCGAGGTGGTGACCGATCGCGAAAGCCGCACCCCCGATCGCGAGCGCACGAGCCGCGTGATCAACGCGATGCGCGAGCGCCGGGTGCTGATCAGCGGTGCGGCGAAAGACGTCAACGTGCTCAAGGTGCGCCCGCCACTTGCCTTCGACGAGGCCGATGTGAGCCGCATGCTCGAAACGCTCGGCGAGGTCGCGGGCCTGCACCTGCGCTGAGCCGCGCCTTCCCGCCGCTCCTTCAGCGCTCCTCGCCCCGCCACACCCTTTCCCGCACTCTTCCCGCACCCCTTTTGAAGCAGGTGGGCAGTAGGTGTTGCCTGCCGACGAGCGAGGCAACATCTACTGCCCAGATGCTTGGTGAGGGACGTGCACGCAAGGGGTGAGTGTGGTGCATGCAAGGGGTGACGGGGCGCTCGTGCAGGGCTCGAGCCGCGATGCGGTTCTCCGATCGCGGCTCTCCGATCGCGGTTCTCCGATCGCGGCTCTCCGCGCAGGTACGCCGCAGCGTGGGGGACGTGCGTGTGGAGCTCGATCGCCAACGCTAGCCCTAGCCGCTCGCTAGCTGCCGCACGAGCCGAGCGCGTTCGAGGCGAAGGGCCACCTCGGCCGATCCGAGCGCGGTCGTCAGGCCGTTGTCGTCGGCGCCCGGCACGATCACCCGCGGCGCGCGTTCGAGCACCGCGTCGAGGCGAGCCCGCACGTCGGAGGTCACGGTCGCGGCCAAGGGCGCGAGGCGTCCAGTGAGCACGCAGGCTTCGGGGTCTGTCGTGACTGCGGCGACGAGGATCGCGGCGACGAGTGCCTCGGCGAACACTCGGCGCACGCGCCGAATCTCGGGGCTCTCCCGCTGCCAAAGCTCAGAGAGATCAGCAACCTCGACCCCCTGTGCGGCGACGAACTCACTCAGACCGCGCACGGAGAGCAGCGAACCGAGCCGCAGCTTGGCGGGCGAGCTGTCGCGACCCCCATCGAGATCGTGCGGCAGCGCGAACGGCAGCATGGCGTAGTCGCCGAGCGCTGAGGTGCGAGCTTGCACGACGCCGAGCCGAGTGCGGGTCGAGACGGTGAGCGCGGTGCTCAGCGTGAACAGAACCGCCGGGGTCTCGGCCTCGAGAACACCGCGAGAGGTGACACCCGCGAGGGCCATGTCTGCGTCGGTCGCCAGCATGACTGGAACGCCCAGCGCTTCTTCCAGCGCATGGGCGAACGAAGGCGATGTGGAGTGCCGACTCGCACCTGACGACTCGTGCGCCAGGCCTGCCAGGGGCGGTGGCAGCGGTGAGATCGCCGCGCCGTCTCGCACCCGCCCAGGAAGCGCGACGCAGACGCGCAGCAGCGGCCCGCAACCCTCCAGCGCGGCGACGAATCCGTGGAGCAGTTTCGCGGCCCATGCCGCGATATCGTCGCTTTCCGAGAACTCTGGGGTCGGTTCGAGCCTGGAGCCGACCGTGCGCCCCGCGAGATCGAGCGCGACCGCATGGCTGCTGCGCAGTCCGAGGCTGAGCCCGACCACATGCCCGAGTGCGCTCGGCACACCCAGGCCGGAGGCTCGCCTACCCGGCCCTTCGCTCGGGTCAATCCATCGCTCCTCGACGAACCCAGCCTCTTCGAGCTCGGTCACCAGTCTGGCGATGGTTGCTTTGCTCAGCCCGGTCGCGCCCATGAGATCGCCCCTGGTCATCGTGCCGCCCTCGAGCAGGCGCTCGAAGGTATGCGCGAGGTTGCGCACACGGGCGGGGGCGTTGGTCATCCCACTATCCTCCCACCCGCGCGCGCCCGTTCATCGATCCGGCGCTCGAAACGTGCGTCAGTTAACGGGGCATCTGCTCACCCTGCGGCGCACGGTCGAGCGCGATCGCCAGATGCTCACTCGCCCGCAGGGGCTCAATCTGCGATACCTGCATTGCGCAGCTGAAGCCGTCAGTGAGAATCAGGGCCTGCTCGCCGCCCTGTGCGATCGCCGGGATGATCGAGTGCTCGGCGACCTTCATCGAGGTATCGAAGTGCTCTGCCTCGAAGCCGAAGTTGCCGGCCACGCCGCAGCACGACGAAGACTCAGACACGTTGCCGACACCCCACGCCCGCAGCACTCGGCGCTGAGCGGACGGGCCGAACGCTGCATGCTCGTGGCAGTGCGTCTGCAGCACGGCGGCTGCCGGAGCCGGTGCGCGCGGGCGCCAGCCTCGCCCAATGGCCTCGTCGACAGCAACCGCGAAGCTGCGCACGCGGGCCGCGACCCGCTTCGCGGCGTCGCCCGGAACGAGCTTTGGCGCGTCGTCGCGAATAGTGGCCGCGCAGCTCGGCTCGAGCACGACGATGTCTCGATCCGTGCCATCGTCGAGTGTGCGCACGAGGTTCGCGAGCCGCTTCGCGGCGCCGTCGCGCTGACCCGTCGACACCCAGGTCAGCCCGCAGCAGGCATCGGGGGTGCAGCCAACGCTCGCGCCGGTGTCTCGCAGCACTCGGGCCGCAGCGGGCACGACCTCGGGCCGAAAGGCCTTCGTGAAGCTGTCGACGAAGATGAGCGTGTCGCCCCGAGACTCGAACTGCGCCTCGCGCACCCTCTCGACGTACTGGCGATGCGGCCGAAAGGCGGGCAGTTTTCGCCGCGCGCTGATGCCGAGCTTCTCTGCAACCCAGCGGAAGGGAGCAAGCTTGGTGCCCCAGTTCGCAAGCGCACTGACCCGGGTGAGCAGTGGCAACCAGCGCGGCAGCCAGCCGATCGAGTAGTGAGTGAAGGGGCGCAGCTTGCCCCGGTAGTGATCGTTGATCAGCTCAGATTTCGCCTCGGCCATGTCGACCCCCGTGGGGCAGTCGGTCGAGCATGCCTTGCACGAGAGGCAGAGGTCGAGTGCTTCGCGCACCTCTGGCACTGCCCAGCCGCCGGCGACGGTGCCCTGGCCGCGGGCCAGCTCCTGCAGCACCCGAGCGCGGCCGCGTGTCGAGTCCTTCTCATCCTGGGTGGCGCGGTAGCTCGGGCACATGAACCCGCCAGATGTCGCCCTGCAGCGCCCCACGCCGATGCAGGCGTGCGAGTTGCCGACGAACGCGCCCAGCTCACCACCGGCGTGAAGATGTTCCGATGCGACAACTGGGTCGGGCAGGCCCACGAGCGCGAGCGATTCGGTGAACGAGTCAGCATCGACGATGATGCCGGGGTTCAGTAGGCCAGCGGGATCCCAGATGCGTTTGAACTCGCGGAACATGCCCATCATCTCGGATGAGTACATCGTCTCGAGCAGGGATCCTCGCGCCCGGCCGTCACCGTGCTCGCCCGAGAGGGAGCCGCCGTGCCTGACCACGATCTCGGCGGCACGACGCATGAACGACTCGAAGTTCGCGCGGCCCTCATCGCTGCGCAGCTCGAAGTCGAGCCGCATATGCACGCAGCCCGCGCCGAAGTGCCCATACATGGAGGCCGTGTAGCCGTGCTCGTCGATGACGGGAAGCAGCTCTGCGAGATAGTCGGCGAGACGCTCGGGGGCAACCGCCGAGTCTTCCCAGCCCGGCCAGGTCTGCACCCCGTCGAGGCGCTTCGATGAGAGCCCCGCCCCGTCCTCTCGCACCCGCCAAAGCTTGGCGCGATCCTCGCCCGAAGTGGCGATCACGTAGTCACGCATGCGCCCTGACTCGCGCAACCGGGCGACAAGATCGTTGCAGCGCTGCGCTGCAGCCTCGATGGCGTCGGCCGAGAACTCAACCATCACATAGGCAATGCCTTCGGGAAGCCCGGCAACGCTGTCGGGGCCGCGACGATGCCGCATGATGTCGACGATCGACGCGTTCAGGCCCTCGATCGCGCTCGGCCGCAGCTCAAGCATGGTCATCACGTCGCGCGCCGAGTCGACCGTCGAGTCGTACCCGACGCACAGCAGAGCCGTCGGGCCAGGCTTCGGCACGAGACCGACGCGGGCGCGCAGAATCAGCGCACACGTGCCCTCGCTGCCTGCGAGCGCGCGGGCGATGTGAAATCCGTTCTCGGGCAGCAGATTCGCGAGGTGGTACCCCGAGACCTGCCTCGGAATCGTGCCGAGCTCGGTGCGCAGCGCCGCGAGATGCTTGCCCCGCAAAAGACCGAGTGACTCGTTCAAGCGCTCGGCGCGATCGAGTGCATAGGTATCGTGCGGGTCGAAGGCCCGAAGCCCGCCCTGTGCAGCGATGAGATGCGCACCGTCGGCAGTGAGCAGTTCGATCTCGTGCACGTGATGCGACATGCGCCCGTACTCGACCGAGTGATTGCCGCAAGCGTCGTTGCCGATCGAGCCGCCGATGGTGGCGCGAGACATCGAGGATGGGTCGGGGGCGAAGGTCAGCTCGCCGCCAGTCAGCCTCTCGACCTCGCTGCGCAGTTCACTCATCACCACGCCTGCGTCGACCCACACGCTTTGCGACTCGCGGTCGATTTCGCCGATCAACCGCAGGCGTCGCGAAAGGTCGAGAACCACGCCCTCGCCGACTGCGTTGCCGGCCATCGAGGTGCCGCCGCCCCGAAATGTCACCGGCACCTCGGCCTCACGGCAGATCTGCAACACCTCGCGACAGTCTTCGACGGTCCTCGGAAACACCACGGCTCCGGGCCGCACTCGGTAGTTCGAGGCATCGTAGGAATACTCCATGAGTCGACGCGAAGATGCGTCTGCCTCTACGCCGCGGGCGGTCAGCTTCTGAACCAGCTCTGGGGACTGCATGCACGCCTCCTCGTCAGTGGCGCCGAGCAGACCGCACGCCACTGATTAACTGTATAACACTTTCTGGCTTTCCCTAATCATCCTTCTGGATGAGCGGAAACGGCACTTCAGGATGATGTGCCGATGCTGCACGCTCGGCAGACTGGAATCATCGGCGCAGATTGTCTCGGCGCGGGCGCCCCTACGCCCGCGCAGTTGCACGCTGCGCCGATCCAGCTCCGACGCGCCCCGCGCGATCCAAACGCAACGCCCGCAATGCCCGGAAGGTCCCATGACGCTCCTCACTCGCACCAGCCTGAAGAACCGACTCATTGTCGGGCTCATCACCGCAGCGGTCGCACTGTTCGGCCTGTTTTCGATGAGCGCGCTCAAGCAAGAGCTGATGCCGTCGATGACCGCGCCGATGGCGTTCGTCATGATCGACGCGCAGGGCCTCGCCCCCGAAGAGATGTCGCGCACCGTCACCGAGCCGGCCGAGCAGTCGCTCATGGCCGTGCCAGGTGTGAAGAGCGTCACCTCGACGACCTCTTCGGGCTCGTCTCAGCTGCAGGTCGAGTGGGAGTTCGGGGGTGATGACGACGAGACGCTGCGCGCGGTCAAGAATGCGGTCGAGGGGCTGAAACCGGTTCTTCCGGCAGACGCGCAGAGCCAGGTGTTCTCGGGCGGCACCGACGGCATTCCCGCGATGATGATCAGCGCCGGCACATCGAAGAGCGACGAAGACTTCGGCGAGAAGCTCGCACAGACGGTCGTGCCCGCGCTGCAGGGCGTGAACGGCGTGCAACGCGTCGAGCTCGCCGGTCGCGAAGAGCAGCGCATCATGATCGACCTGCGCCCGGCAGACGTCACGAGGCTGAAGGTCGAGCCCGCCACGATCGCCGCGCTGCTGCAGACATACGGGGCAGCAGTGCCCGCGGGCGAGGCACCGGGCAACGACGGCAAGGTTGCGGTCACGGTTGGTCAGGGCATTGCATCTATCGAGGATCTCCAGGCCCTGCCCGTCACCAACTCCGAGGGAGAGGTCGTTCGCGTCTCGGACTTCGCAGACGTGCACCTCGAGACCGTGCCGCAGGGCAGCATCTCGCGCGTGAACGGCAAGGCGGCGCTCACCCTGCAGATCATGCCGGCTCAGGGCGCGAACGTGGTCGACATCTCGCACGGCGTGAACGCCGAGCTCGACCGTCTCGCCCCGACCCTGCACGCGGACTTCGTGACCGTGTTCGATCAGGCTCCGTTCATCGAGCAATCGATCCACGACCTCTCGGTCGAGGGCGGCCTCGGCCTGCTCTTCGCGGTGCTCGTGATTCTGGCGTTCCTCGGCTCATGGCGGTCGACCGTCATCGCGGCCGTCTCGATCCCGCTGTCGCTGCTGATCACACTGATCGGCTTGCTCTGGAGCGGCAACACGCTGAATATTCTGACGCTCGGCGCGCTCACCATTGCGATCGGTCGCGTCGTCGACGACTCGATCGTCGTGATCGAGAACATCAGCCGAAGGCGACCGCGAAACGCCGACGGCACCCCCGGGCCACTCACCGCCGAGGGCGTCGTCGCCTCCGTGCGTCAGGTGGCCGGCGCCATCACGGCGTCGACGCTGACCACCGTCGCAGTGTTCGCTCCGATCGCCCTCGTGTCGGGCATGGCTGGTCAGCTGTTTCGCCCGTTCGCGGTCACAGTGACCATCGCACTGCTCGCCTCGCTCGTCGTTGCGCTCACGGTGGTGCCAGTGCTGGCGTTCTGGTTCATGCAGAAGGGCCGCAAGGCAGCCGAGATCGCGCCGGTCTCCGAGAGCGGCGTGCATGGCGAGGATCCGGCGATCCTCGCCCCTGCCACAGCCGATGGCGAAACTGCTGTGCTCGGCACGATCGACACAACCGAGCACCCCGACGACCTGGCAGAGATCCACACGACACCCGATCGTCTGCAGCGCGCGATCATGCCTGCCCTCTCAGCAACGAGACGACACCCCGTGATCACGATCATCGTGTCGGTCGTGCTGCTCGTGGCGACGCTCGGCATGAGCGGGTTCATTCGCACCGACTTTCTCGGATCCTCGGGCGCCGAGAGCCTGCAGCTCGTGCAAACCCCGCCCAAGGGGGCAGACGATCCGCTCGAGGCCGCGAAGCCGGTCGAGAAGGCGCTTGGAGACGTCGAGGGCGTGCGCGACGTGCTCACCAATATTCCGGTCGGCGGTGCCGGCACGGCGACCGAGATCACCTACGATGTGATGCTCGAAGACGGCGCCGATGCCGAGCAGACCGGCGACCGCATCGAGAAGGCTATGGAGCGCGTGCGCAACATCGGCGACGTGCAGCTGCTCACACAAGACGCTTTCGTCGGTGGCGCGAGCGACGGCATCAGCCTGCAGATTCGCGGCAATGACCCCGTTGCGCTGCGCAAGGCGAGCGAGCTGCTCGAAGAGAAACTGAAGGGCGCGGGCGGGGTGCAGTCCGTGCGCAGCGAGCTCTCCGGCGAGCAGCCGGTGGTGCGCGTCAAGCTCGATGAGCTGAAGGCAGCGAAGGTCGGCTACGACCCGACGACCGTAGCGCAGGCCATTCGCAGTGCCCTCGAGGGGCAAACGATCGGCAAGCTGATGCTCGACGGTAGCGACCGTTCGATCATGGTGCGCACGCCAGGCTCAGGCAAGTCTGCCGAAGAGCTCGGATCGCTCATGCTGCCGGTCACCCCGCAGCAGACCGCAGAGGCCCGCAAGCTGGCGGCAGACAAGCTGACAGCAGATGCGGAGGCAGCGGCCGAGCGCGCCCGAAACGAGGCGAGCGCCGAGATGAGCTCGCAGATCAGGGAGGCAAACTCGCAGCGCGCAGAGATGGTTGCGCAGATCAGCGAGCTGAACGCCCAACTGCAGGCCCTGATGAGCGCGCCGGTCGTGCCCGGGCCCTCGCTTGATCCTGACGATGCGGCAATGGCGAAGGCGCAACAAGAGCGCGCCGAGCAGATCGCCGCGCTGCAGTCGGCGCTCGCCGGCGCGCAGGCTGGCATCGAGGGCATCGATCAGCAGATCTCGGCGCTGCGCTCGGCACAGAGCGACGCGGCAAACGCCGTCGCCGAGCAGGAAAAGGCCGAGGCTGAGCAGAAGGCGGCAATGGAGGTGAACGGCACGGCGATCCCGCTCTCGGCAATCGCCGAGGTCACCGAAGAACTCACCGCGCCCACGATCACCCGCGCCGACGGCGACCGCCAGGTGGCGCTGACCGTCACCCCGAAGAAGGGCCAGCTCGATCGCGCGAACGCGGCCGTGCAGAACGCGATCGATACCGTCGAGCTGCCCTCGGGCGTGACGTTCGAGCTGGGCGGGGTGAGCGCCGAGCAAGACGAGGCGTTCGGTCAACTGGGCGCAGCAATGCTCGCCGCGATCTTGCTCGTGCTGCTCGTGATGGTGGCGACCTTCCGCAGCTTCCGCGGGCCATTCGTGCTGCTGGTGTCGATCCCGTTCGCGGCGACCGGCGCGCTGCTCGGCCTGCTGCTCACGAACACCGCGCTCGGCCTGCCCGCGATGATCGGTCTGCTGATGCTGATCGGCATTGTCGTGACGAACGCGATCGTGCTCATGGATCTGATCAACCGACTGCGCGAGGCCGGGGCACCGCTCGAAGAGGCAGTCGAGCACGGTACCCGCCTGCGGCTGCGCCCGATCCTGATGACGGCCGCGGCAACCATCTTCGCGCTCGTGCCGATGTCGTTGGGTCTCACCGGCGGTGGCGTCTTCATCTCGAAGCCGCTCGCGATCGTCGTGATCGGCGGCCTCATCTCGTCGACACTGCTCACGCTGGTGCTCGTGCCGATTCTCTACACGCTCGTCGAGCGCCGCTACCTGCGCAAGACCCAGAAGCGGGCCGACCGTCGCGAACGGCGTGAAGAGAAGCGCGCGGCGAAGGCTGCGGGTATACCCGTTGCGGCGCGGCAGGCGAAAGCGGCTGGCACAAGCAACCAGCCGACCACCACCCTCGAGAATCTGATCGACGAGGCTTAGCGCTCTTCCCCACCGACGCTGCAGTTCGTCGAGTGAATAGGTTAACCCGATAATCACCCCTGTTTTGGCGCGAGAATCGCCGATTTTCGGGGCTAACCTATTCACTCGACGGGACGATGCAGGCGGTCCGGCGCGGACCGCAGAATCCGGGTTCCTGGTTCCTGGTTATTGGAATTTCCAATAACCGCAAAGGGAAGGAGCGGGCCGGAGGCGAGGATCAGCGCACTCCCCCGAGCCCCACACGCCCGACTCCCAGCCCTCAGCCCCCGACCCTCAGCGCCACTCAGCCCAAATGTCGAAGCCGAGCTTCACGATGAGCACCCCGACCACAACCAAGAACAGCGCCCTGATGAAGCGCGTGCCCCTGGCGATCGCCATGCGCGACCCCAGCAGGCTCCCGGCAACGTTTGCGGCGCCCATCACGAGGCCAAGAGGCCACAACACCGCCCCGAGCGGAATGAAGAAGAGCAGCGCACCGAGGTTCGTCGCGAAGTTCACAATCTTCGCCTTCGCGCTCGCCCGCAGAAAGTCATAGCCGAGAAAGCCGACGAGCGAGAACACCAGAAAGGTGCCCGTGCCCGGCCCGAGCACTCCGTCGTAGAAGCCGATGCTCGCGCCAATGGCCGAGGCGACGATGAAGTGGCGCGATCCTCTGTGCTTGACTCTCGTCACCGCACCCAGCGCCGGCTTGAACAGCGTAATCAAGGCGACCACGATGAGAGCCACCACGATGATGGGCTTGAACAGCTGCGCGGGCAGCATCGCCGCAACCGAGGCCCCGGCGAACGCTCCGACAAGCGCGATGCCGGCCATTGGCAGGGCCGTGCGAAGGCTCGGTCTCACCGTGCGATAGTAACTGACGCTGCTCGTCGCGGTGCCAAAAATCGATGCCAGCTTGTTGGTCGCGAGCGCCTGCACCGGGGTAAGTCCAGGCACGAGCAGCAGGGCCGGCAGTTGCAACAGGCCGCCACCGCCAACGACCGCGTCGACCCATCCGGCGGCGAAGGCCGCCGCGATGAGCAGTGCGAGCACGCCCCAGTCGATGCCGTCGGGCAAGAACGGCAGCGCGGGCATCACGCTACTTCGCCGCCCTGCAGCGCCCGCAGATGCCGAAGAGATCGACCACGTGGTCGATGTCGGTGAAGCCGTGCTCGGCGCCGACGCGGCTCGCCCACTCTTCGACCACGCTCGCCTCGAGCTCTCGCGTTTCGCCGCAGCTGCGGCAGATCAGGTGATGGTGATGCCCGGTCGAGCATGAGCGAAACAGGTTCTCGCCCTCTGGCGACTGCAGCGAGTCGGCCTCGCCAGACTCTGCGAGCTGTGCGAGGTTGCGGTACACGGTGGCGAGCCCGATCGTCGATCCCTCGTCACGCAGCACCGCATAGAGCTGCTGCGCGCTCACGAAGCCTTGGGCCTCTGCGAGCCGCGCACGAACGGCCTCGCGCTGCCAGGTGTTTCGCCTCGGTGCGCTCACGCGGGCACCTCCTTCACCTGGGTTTGCTGCTTCGCCTGCCCGCGCGAGACGCGTCGCCACAGCAGGGCTGCCATGAACACCAGCGTAGTCGCTAGCCCGATTGCGCCCCCCGCGGCCAGGTCGAACTGCCTGGATGCCCAGAGACCCGCAAGCCCCGAGCCGATGCCCAGCACCGCCGCAAGGGGCGGCACCCACTCGATCCGTGGGGCGAGCAGCCTGGCCGCAGCCGCGGGAGCGATCAGTATCGCCACGCCGAGGATCGCGCCCACTGCCGGCATCGCAACCACCACTGCGGCGGCGATGAGGCCGACCACCGCGAGCTCGACGGGCCACGCCCGAAAGCCCGCGGCCGCAAACCCCGCAGCGTCGAAGGTGTGAAAGAGGATGCGGCGGGCGAAGAGAACTGCGACGAGTAGTGAGAGGGCAAGCACCGCGGCGGTGACGACAATGTCTGCGGTGCTCACCGAGAGCGGCGAGCCGACGAGCAGCGCCTCGACCGGCACACCGAGGCCCGGGTTCAGGCTCGTCAGCAGGGTGCCGAGCGCGAAGCCTAGCGCCAGCACCACGCCGCTTGCGACCTGCCGGCCCTGGCCCGGCACACGAGAGAGCACGGTCATCACGAGCACGAGCAGCAGCGCGAACAGCGCCTGCCCGAGCAGCAGGTTGTAGCCGAGCACTGCGAAGATCACGCCGCCGGGAAACGTTGCGTGGCTCAGCGCCACCGCGAAGAAGGATCGACGTCGCACCACGATCAGCGTGCCCGCGATGCCGCTGAGCAGACCGAGCAGGGTGATCTCGAGCGCCGCCAGTGAGAAGTAACTCATGGGGCGACCACCCCGGCCCTGGTGCGCTTCGATCCTTTTCGAATCATCGCATTGACCGCAACCGCAAGCAGATACGCGACAACCAGCAACAGCACCACGAGCGCACCGGGCGACACCGAAAGACCGCCCGCAACCGACCACACGAACGACCACCAGAGGCCGAGCGCGCCAGCCACGAGCGGCACCGCGATCGCGAGCGGCACCAGCAAACCGAGCCGCTTCGTGAGCAGCCGAGACACCGCCATCGGCACTGTCAGCAGTGCGACCACCATGAGCACTCCGAGCGCCTGCACCCCCGCGACCACAAGCAGCGCAGTCGCGGTGGCCAGTGCAAGATCGGTGCGCAGCACCTTGAAGCCGGCCGCTTCGAAGCCGCCGAGGTCGAATGCCCGAAACAGCTGCGCTCGACCCGTGAACAGCATGATGCCGATTGCGGCAATCGCGACCACCACGATCTGCCAAAGCTGGGCCGAGGTCACAGTGAGCAGGTGGCCGAAGAGCAGATCTTGCAGCTGAGCGGCATAGCCCTGCTGCTTCGATACGAGCACGACCCCGAGACTGAAAAGGCCGGTGAGCCCGACCGCGATCGCCGCATCGCTACCCGCCCCGCCGCGCCTGTCGAGCAGTGTGAAGACGACGGCGGCGGCGAGCGCCGCGGCCATTGCGCCGGGCAGCAACCCCGCGCTGCCGCCGAGCGCGGCCCCGATAACGAGACCCGGAAACACGGCATGCACCATGCCGTCGCTCACGAATTCCATCTCGCGAAAGCTGATGCCGAGCCCCACGATGCCTGCGGCCACAGCGAGCACCGCGATCGTGGCGAACGCGCGCGCCATGAACGGCAGCTGGAGCGCCTCAAGAATGCCGATGTCCACTGTCAGTCAGCTCTTGAGGATTTCACGGGAATTCGAGTCTGTGCCCACGCGCTATGTTCATGTGCGCCGGTCACGATCGTGTGGCCGTCGATTTCGACCGCCCCGTCCTGGAAGGTGTGCTCAACAGCTTCAAGAGTCAACGCCTCGGCGACCGGGCCGAAGCTCGCCGGGTGGCCCGGTTGCTCGGCAGTATGACCTGCCGACAGCAGCAGGGCATGCGTGCAGGCCTGCTGCGCGATCTCGAGATCGTGAGTGCTCACAATCACGGTGCGCCCCTCTGCCCGCAACTCTCGTACCAGCGTGAGCAAGGTGTCGCGGTTCTCGCGATCGAGACCGTTGAACGGCTCATCGAGCAGCAGCAGGCTCGGGTCTGCGACGAGCGCGCGTGCAAGAATCGCCCGCTGCTGCTGCCCGCCCGACAGCTCGCCGAAGGTTCGGTTCGCGAGCTCCGAGAGACCGACGCGGTCGAGCGTAGCATCGATGGTCAAGCGATTCTGACGACCCAGTGGCCGAAGCGGCCCGAGCTTTCGATAGAGACCCATCGCCACGACCTGACGCAGCGTCACCGGCAGTTCGGTGCTGCGCGAGTCGGCCTGCGGCAGCGTGGCCACGCCTTTGCGGGCCGCCACAGGGGTGGTGCCGAGCACCGTGACGCTGCCTGCGGTGAGCTCGGCGAGGCCGAGCAATCCCCGCAAGAGAGTCGATTTGCCCGAGCCGTTCGGGCCGATGAGCGCGACGGCGCTGCCCGTCTCAATGTCGAGGTCGAGGCGGGCAACGCGGCTGCGACCGGCGTAGCCGAAGGCGGCGTTTCGAAGCGAAACGGCGAATTGATCGTGTGCTGCTGCGCCGCTCATGCGCCTTCCAAAGCGCTCGGCACGGGGTCGATGGATGCGCCCCAGGCCTCGAGAATGACTCTGGTGTTGTGCAGGGTCGCGCTGATGTAGGTCTCGGCGCCGCTGCCATCTGGCCCGAGCGAGTCGACGTAAAGCGAATCGGCGTCTACGACAGCGACGCCCGCCTCTTGCGCCACCGTCTTCGCGAGCTTCGGGCTCAGCGATGACTCGACGAAAATGGCTTTCACTCCACTGCTCTTGATGGCGGCGACGAGGCTGTCGATCTCGGCTGCGCTCGGCTCTGCGTTGTCTTCGAAGCTCGGAAGCAAGGATCCCGCGTAGGCGATGCCGTAGTCGTGCAGGTAATACCGCAGCGAGTCGTGCCCGGTAACGAGCACTCGGTCTTCGGCGGGCACTCGCGCGAACTGGGCCGCGACCCATTCGTCGAGCGTGACGAGTTTTGCGTTGTAGGCGCCAGCGCGCTCGTAGTAGCCGTCGCCGTGCTCGGGGTCGATCATGGCGAGCTCGTCGGCAATCTGCTGTACCATGCCCTGGGCAAAGCGCGGCGAGGTCCAGAGGTGCGGGTTCAGATCACTGTGCTCGTGGTCGTGATCGTGATCTTCTTCGCTCGTTTCGCCAGACTCACTGCCCTCGCTGCCTGTCGCCTGCGGTTCGCCTGCGCCCTCCTCGCCGCCATGCGCGTGCCCGTGGGTGTCGATGTATTCGTGCTCGCCCTCGTGGTTCTGGCCCTCGAGCGCCTCGGCCGTGATGGCTCGTGCGGTTTCGAGATCGAGACCGGCGCTCGCGTCGACGAGGGTGCCAGAGAACCCCGACGCATCGATGGCGCTATCGATGAACTCGTCTAGCCCGGCTCCATTCACGATGAGCACGTCGGCCTGACCGAGGCTCAGCAGGTCTGCGGGCGTCGGGTCAAAGTGGTGCGCAGAACTGCCGGGGGCGAGCATGCTGGTGAGCTCAATATCGTTGCCGCCCACCTCGGCCGCGAAGTCGGCGAGCTGGGTGGTCGTCACAACGACCTTGAGATGATCGCCCCGCTTCGGCTGCGATGCTTCATCGCCCGCTGAGCACGAGGTGAGGGCGAGCGCGGCGGCTGCGCCGAGGGCGAGCGAAGAGATGAGTGCTGAGGTCTTCACGAGGGAACTTTCTAAACCGGCGCTAGTGATCGCAGTGATCCGCCGGAACAATGCTTAATGAGAACGAGAATCACTCTATCCCTTCTTGGGAACCATTCGCAACAAGCCGCGTGGCCGCCGCGCAGAAAGCCTGTCTTCTCGCCTTGCCCCGCCATCACCCTGCCCCGCCCTCACTCTGATCCCTTCTCACTCCGCTCCCTTCTCACTTCTCACCTTTCGCCGAACGTCACGGTAACGTGCGAAAGTACCGCTTATCTGCCGAACGCGAGCGGTGCGCTCGCGCGTTTCTGTGACGTTCGGCGACGGCCCTGGCGCGGGTAGCGGGATCGGCCAGGCGTTCGTCGTGCATAGAGTTGAGGCATGACCGATCCAGGCGCACCCGAAGCGACAGCACTCGAGCTGCGAGATGGTCTGCGCCGGGGCGACGTCAGCTCACGCGAGCTCGTGCGGCTCTCCCTCGAGCGCGCCGAGCAGCATCAGGGCCTCGGCGCTTTCACTGAGCTGCGCCCAGAGCTCGCGCTCGAGCTCGCCGACGCCGCCGATCGGCGCATCGCGAACACCCGAAGAGACGAGCGCCACACCCTGCCGCCGCTGCTCGGCCTACCCACCGCGCACAAGGACCTCGTGCGCGTGCGCGGATTCACCACGACCCACGGCTCGGCCGCCGTGCCGCACGTCGTCGCAGCTCGAGACGACCCGATCGCCGCGGCCATGCACGCAGCGGGTGCGATCTGCATCGGCAAGACCCAGGTGCCCGAGTTCGGCATCGCAGGCTACAGCGAGAACCTCATCGCGCAGCCCGCACGCAACCCTCACGACCCCGAGCGCACGTCGGGCGGGTCGAGCGGGGGCACCGCGACGGCCGTCGCGAGCGGAGTGATCGCCGCTGCGATCGGCAGCGACGGCGGCGGGTCGATCCGCATTCCCGCTGCCGCGTGCGGTCTCATCGGACTCAAGCCGGGCCGGGGCACGGTGCCGGCAGACGCGCTGAACGGCGTGGTCGACGAGCTCGGTGCACCGCGCCTTGCCGTCTCGGGGCCCCTGGCGCGCACCGCGCGCGACGCCGCACTGTTCTTCGACGCCGCGCTTGGCAACCCCCACGAGCCATCGCTGCGCGCGGTCGAGCGAGCACACGAGCTCGGCGGCCTGCGCGTCGGCGTGAGCCTCGACTCGCCGTTCGCCGCGCAGATGCCGATCCTTTTCGATGCTGCAGCAACCGAGGCGCTCGGCGAGGCGACCCTGCGGCTCGAGTCGTTCGGTCACCGAATCGAGTCGGCCGAGATCGACTACGGCGCGCACTACCCCGAGGCGTTCACCACCGTGTGGACGCACGCGCTGACCCGCATTGGGCTCGATGCAGGCGCCGAGGCAAAGCTCGGCGAGCTCGCGCATTGGTTCTTGCGTCGTGCGCGATCGGTGACACCGCAAGAGCTCGCATTGCGCGTGCAGCAACTGAATGAGTTCGCCCGCAGCGCGAGGTCGCAGTGGGCTGCCTACGACGTCGTGCTCACACCAGCGCTCGCGTTCGATGCCCCGCGCATTGGCGAATTCTGGGCGCTCGGCCCAGAGGGCGACTACCGGCTGCAGTGCGAGTGGGCGCCACAGACCTCGATGATCAACGTTGCGGGGCTGCCCGCGATTGCGGTTCCGATGAGCGTCGACGAACGCGGCTTGCCCAGGGGCGTGCAGCTGATCGGCCGCAAGGGCAGCGAAACACTGTTGCTGCAGCTGGCCGCGCAGCTGCACGACGAGTTCTAGACCGGAGCCACCCGCGCGCCGTGCGCCGTGCGCCGGGATTCTCACCCGGCGGCCCCCGGCCCCAGCCCACCGCTCTGGCGGTTCCTGCACCCCAACCCACCGTTTGGGGGCCACAGAAGTGCGATAACCGGCAACTTAACGGGATTCTCTGACCCGCAAACCTTCAAGAGCCGCCGAAAGCGGGGCCGGGGCGACGCGTGGCCGGGCGAGGATCACGGTTTCGTCGCGAGCAGCTCCCGGTACACAGCAAGTAGCTTGCGGGTCGAGGCGACCCAGCTGTGCTGCAGCGCGTGCGCACGAGCGGCTGAGCCCATGCGCGACACCAGCTCGGGGTCGCCGAGCAGGCGTTCGATCTCGGCAGCCCAGTCCGCGGGGTCATCGCTCTCGATCAGCACGCCCGTCTCGCCGTCAATGACCGCCTCGCGCAGGCCACCGGTCGCGGCGGCGATCACCGGCACACCCGACGCTGCCGCCTCAAGCGCGACGAGCCCGTAGGTCTCTGAGTGAGAGGGAACGAGCACGATGTTCGCGACGCGTAGACGTTCGGCGAGCACCGATCGGCGCAGCGCCCCGTCAAATGAGGTCGTCGCGAGCATGCTCGCATCAGCGACCGCCTCGTGCAGCGATCGCGCGTAGGCCTCGCCGTCGGGCGGCGGCGCGCCAACAATGCGCAGCTCTGGTCGGCGAGACGGGTCGATCGCGGCCACCGCCGAGATCGCGAGGTCGAAGCGCTTCAGCGGGTCGAGCCGGCCCGCGACGAGCACCTCGGGCCGTCCGCCGTGCTCGAGCCACGCAACTCGCTCTTCGCACTCGACTCCGCCGCACGGGCGAAACAGGCGGGTGTTGACGCCAGGCCAGACGACGCGCACCCGGTCTGGCGCGCCGCCGAGGCGCTCGACCACGGTGCGCTTCTCGGCTTCGCTGACAGTGATGATCAGGTCGGCCTCGTGCGCGAGCCGGCGCTCACCCTCGAGTCGACCGGGCGCCTCCGGGCGCTCTCCATGCCCCAGGGGGGTATGATCGGCCGCGGCGATCGAGTGGTAGCTCTGCACGAGCGGAACTCCGAACTCGCGTGCCGAGGGTAG
The DNA here is from genome assembly GCA_937967375.1 of uncultured Leucobacter sp. GTDB lineage: Bacteria > Actinomycetota > Actinomycetes > Actinomycetales > Microbacteriaceae > Leucobacter. The sequence continues at coordinate 89,331 of CALCJF010000057.1, read as the reverse complement.
CGCCGCGAGGCCCGAGTACCAGTGCTCGGCGTGCAGCAGGTCGGTTGGATGATCCTCGAGATGCGCGCGCAGCGCCTCGCCGAACGGCTCGATGAGCGCCTCGTGCTCGCCCTTCGCCAGCAGCCGCGCGGGGCCGGCGTCGAGGTGGTGCACGGTGAGGCCGGGCTCGATCTCGACCTCGTTCGGCTGCGCGGGGTCGCTGCGGCGCGTGATCAGGCGCACGCGGTGCCCGAGGTGCGCGAGCTCGGCGGCCTGCGCAAGCACCACGACGTTCATGCCTCCGGCGTCTTTCGTGCCGGGTTCGTCGAGAGGCGAGGTGTGCAGCACCACGAAGGCGATGTCGAGTCGAGTGGGATCCACCCTATGACGCTACACCCAGGTCACGATGGGTGATCCACCGCGCGTGAACCGCTGCCTCGCACGAGCATGCCTTGCCCACCCCTTCGCGTGCGGGCAGATGTGCCATCCGCGAGCCAGAATGGCATATTTGCCAACACACGGCGAGGGTTCGGGGCCGCAAGAGGGAGGCGCGCGAGGCGGAAGCGATAAGGAAGCCCAAGAATGAGAAAGATAAAAGAACTCACGGCAAGCGGGAATACTGGCAGCAAGCAACGAGTTGTGGCACCTAGATACCCCATGGGGGTATAGTAAAAGAAGCCACGAAAGCAAAGGATCATCATGAGCACCTCCGAATTCACCGTCACCGGCATGACCTGCGGCAGCTGCGAGCGTCACGTGCGCGAAGAGATCGCTCAGATCGCCGGCGTCACCGGCATCGAGGTCAGCGCCGCAACTGGCAAGCTCACGGTCACCGCCGACGCCCCGATCGATGACGCTGCGGTGCTCGCGGCGGTCAATGAGGCCGGCTATGCGGCAGTGCGATCCGCATGACCGCCGCAAACCTCGAGCTCGAGATCGGCGGCATGACGTGCGCGTCGTGCGCGAACCGCATCGAAAAGAAGCTCAATAAGCTCGATGGCGTTGAGGCGACCGTCAACTACGCGACCGAGAAGGCGCGGGTCAGCGTGCCCGAGGGCTACGACGCGCAGTTGCTCATCGCCGAGGTCGAGAAGACCGGCTATACGGCGGCACTGCCCGCACCGCCGGCTTCAGCGAGCGCCTCGGCAGACAACGAGGGGCGAGGATCAGCCGAGCCAGCAGACCCCGAGCTTTTGGCGCTGCGCCAGCGCCTCATCGGCTCGGTCGTGCTCTCGGTGCCCGTGATCGCGATGGCTATGATCCCGGCCCTGCAGTTTCAGTACTGGCAGTGGCTCTCGCTCACGCTCACCGCGCCGGTGATCGTGTGGGCGGGCTGGCCGTTTCACCGCGCGGCCTGGGTCAACCTGAAGCACGGCGCGGCCACCATGGACACGCTCGTCTCCGTCGGCACGATCGCCGCATTCCTGTGGTCGCTCTATGCACTCTTCTTCGGGCACGCCGGCATGCCAGGCATGACGCACGCGTTCGAGTTCGGCCTGCAGCGCGGCGACGGCGCGAGCAACATCTACCTCGAGACCGCCGCTGGCGTCACCATGTTTCTGCTCGCGGGCCGCTACTTCGAGAAGCGCTCGAAGCGGCAGGCGGGGGCGGCGCTGCGCGCCCTGCTCGAGCTGGGGGCGAAAGACGTGGCGATCCTCGCCCCTGATGGCAGCGAAACCCGCGTCGCAATCGAACAGCTGAAGGTGGGCGACGAGTTCGTGGTGCGCCCCGGCGAGAAGGTCGCCACCGACGGCGTGATCGTCTCGGGTCACAGCGCCGTCGACGCAGCAATGCTCACCGGCGAATCCGTTCCGGTCGAGGCCGGGCCCGGTGATGCTGCAACCGGCGGCACCGTCTCGACGAGCGGGCGACTCGTGGTGCGCGCGACGCGCATTGGCGCAGACACGCAGCTCGCGCAGATGGCGCAGATGGTCGAAGACGCTCAGTCAGGCAAGGCCGAGGTGCAGCGCCTCGCCGACCGCATCTCGGGGGTCTTCGTGCCGATCGTGATCGGCCTCGCGCTCGCGACGCTCGCCACCTGGCTGCTGCTCGACAATCCCGTCGAGCAGGCGTTTACCGCTGCCGTCGCGGTGCTGATCATCGCGTGCCCCTGCGCGCTCGGCCTGGCCACCCCGACGGCGCTGCTGGTCGGCACGGGTCGCGGTGCGCAGATCGGCGTGCTCATCAAGGGGCCAGAGGTGCTCGAGTCGACAAGACGCGTCGACACCGTGGTGCTCGATAAGACCGGCACGGTGACGACCGGCAAGATGTCGCTGACCGATGTGGTTGTGTTGCAGGGCGAGGATCGCGGCACCCTGCTGCGACTCGTCGCGGCCGTCGAGGGCGCCTCAGAGCACCCGATCGCGCAGGCCATCGCGAGAGGCATGACCGACGAAGCGAGTCGAGTCAGCCCGGATGGCGTCGATCGGGGTGGCCCCTTGAGCGACGTGACCTACGCGCTCCCACCTGTCGAGTCGTTTCAGAACACGGCAGGCAAGGGCGTGAGCGGCATCGTCGACGGCCTGCCCGTGCTGATCGGCACCGACGCGCTCATGCGCGACTGGGCCATCTCGCCGGGTGCAGAGGCAACAGAATCGAAGCAGCGTCTCGAGGCCGCAGGCAAGACTGTCGTGCTCGTCGCCTGGGACGGTCACGTGCGCGGAGTCGTGGCGGTCGCTGACACCGTGAAGCCGACGAGCGCCGAGGCGATCGCCGAGTTGAAGAAGCTTGGGCTCGAGCCCGTGCTGCTCACCGGCGACAACCGCGCGGTCGCAGAGCAGGTGGCGCACGAGGTCGGCATCGATCGCGTGCACGCACAGGTGCTGCCCGGCGACAAAGTTGCGGTCGTTGCGCAGCTGCAAGCCGAGGGGCGCGTGGTCGCGATGGTGGGCGACGGCGTGAACGATGCGCCCGCGCTCGCGCAGGCCGACCTGGGTCTGGCGATGGGCACGGGAACCGATGCGGCCATCGAGGCGGCCGACATCACGCTGGTGCGCGGCGACCTGCGCAGTGCCGCCGACGCGATCAGGTTGTCACGGCGCACGCTCGGCACGATCAAGGGCAACCTCTTCTGGGCCTTCGCCTACAACGTTGCGGCGATCCCGCTCGCTGCACTCGGTCTGCTGAACCCGATGATCGCGGGCGCGGCGATGGCGTTCTCGAGCGTGTTCGTGGTGGGCAACAGCCTGCTGTTGCGTCGCTTCAAGTAGGCGGAGGGAGATACTAGAAGACATGGATCAGCCAGACGACTGCGAGAGCGAGTTCAGCGCCGGGCACCCTGCGGCGCCGCACGACGACGAACACGGCTCAGGCCACGGCCACTCGCACGACCACGGGCTCAGCGGCCCGGCAGATAGCAGCGCCACCGGCACCGCGAAGCACCGGAAGCGGCTGATCCTCGCGCTCTGCATCACGCTGACCGTTGTGCTCGTGCAGTTCGTCGGCGCGATGATCTCTGGCTCACTCTCGTTGCTCGCAGATACCGGGCACATGCTCACCGACGCAACTGGCATCGCGATCGCGCTCATCGCGAGCCTCATCGCGGGCCTCCCGGCAACGAGCAAGCGCACCTTCGGCTATCTGCGGGTCGAGGTGCTCGCGGCGCTCATCAACGGCGTAGTGCTCGGCGTTATCGCGATCTTCATCTTCGTCGAAGCTATCGGTCGCTTCGGCAGCGAGGTCGAGGTGCAGACGACACCGATGATCGTGGCAGCGGTGATCGGCGGTCTCGCAAACCTGGTCTCGCTGCTCATTCTGAGTGGCGGTCAGAAAGAGAGCCTCAACGTGCGTGGGGCGTATCTCGAGGTGCTCGGAGATCTGCTCGGCTCTGCTGCCGTGATCATTGCGGGCTTCGTGATCCTCTTCACCGGCTGGAACTGGGTGGACCAGGTCGCTTCGATTCTCATCGCCCTCATCATTCTGCCCCGCGCCTACAGCCTGCTGCGCGAGGTGGTCGACGTGCTGCTCGAGGCCTCACCGAAGGGCTTCGACGTCGACGCCGCGCGGGCGCACATGCTCGCCGTTCCGGGTGTCACCGAGGTGCACGACGTGCACGCCTGGACGATCACCTCGGGCGTTCCCGCGTTCTCGGCGCACGTCACCGTCACAGATGAGGTGTGGGGCGAGCGCGAATATCACGCGATCCTCGACGAACTGAAGGCTTGCATGCGCACGCACTTCGAGACAGATCACACGACGTTGCAGATCGAGCCCGCCGGGCACCGCAAGCCCGGGCCGCACCGGCACGACTAGAAGCGGGCCGCTCCCACAGTTACTCGTGCCGTGTTTGCTGCGCGAGGATCACCTGGCCGAACTCGGTGCGGGTCACCGCGAGATGCGTGCGCATCTCGGCGGCTGCGAGTTCGCCGTCTCCCGCGCGAATCGCCTCGAGAATGCGCTCGTGCGCGTTCAAGCTCGAATCGCGCAAGAAGTCGAACCCGAGCACGTCGATCGAGTCGAACATCTTCACGCGCGCTTCTTCGACAGCCCGGTAGATCTCTTCATTGCCGCAGGCCTTGGCGAGCGCGAGATGAAACTCGGTGTCTGAGTGGCGGCACTCGTTGAGGGTCGCGGCTGAGGCAAGCGCATTCTGGGCAGCTCTGAGGGCTGCCAGGTCATCCTCGCTGCGGCGCTCTGCCGCGTAGCTCGCCGCAGCCGATTCGATCACCATGCGAAACTCGACAAGGCCCATGATCTTATCGGTGCTCTCGACGACCGCATCGAGCAGCAGACGCTGATCGGGTGCAGCTTCCTGCACTGTTGCGCCACCACGCGACCCTCTATGCACCACGATCTGCCCGCTGCCCTCAAGCACCCTCAACGCCTGCCGGAGAGTTTCACGTGCAACACCGAGCATTTCGGAGAGCCTGCGCTCTGAGGGCAATCGATCGCCCTCACGCAGACGCCCGAGCGCCATTTCACGTCGCAGGTATTCAACGACATCAAGATACCCGCCGAATGGCCCGGCAGGGTCAAGGCGGGCCTCGACTGCGTGTGATTCGGTCCGACCGGTCATACGGCCTCCTCAGCGGCTCGGGCACCTGCATCTGCACTCGTTCCGGTGCTCAGACGCGGGCCTCGCTACAGCGGTAACCCGGGGGTATCAGTGCCCAGAATCTGCGTGCCTGTGAAGAATTCTAGTAGCCCGGGATCGCCGTGCCCTCCAAGACCTGCGCCACCAAAGAAGCTCTGGGCTGAATCCGGCGACATATCGAGCACGCTCGTTCCATTGATCTTCACCTCACCAGCAAGCAGCCTCGAACCAACTTGACGCCCGAGGGCAAGATCCTCGGTGAATACGTACCCGGCAAGACCAACCTGCCCAGTGTTCGCGCGAGCGATCGCCTCACCCACTGAGTCATACGGCTCGATCAAGAGCAGCGGCCCGAATAGCTCACCCGCGGGCTCGATGTGTTCTCCCACAATCAGCGTCGGTGCAACAAACCAGCCTCGTTCCGGCACCTGACCCACCGGGATCGCCCTCGCGCCCGCCTCGACGAGCAAGTCACGTTGAGAGAGAAGCTCCGTGCGGCGCCCCTCAAATGCAACCGGCCCCAGCGTGGTCTGCTCGTCGAGGCTTGAGCCGATCCTCTGCGTAGCAAAAGCGCGTTCGAGCTCTTCGACGAGCGCCGGCAATTGTTCGCGAGCAACCAACACCCGTCGCGGCGCCTCGCACCACTGCCCCGAGAGTTTGAGGTTGCCGGCGGCGAGCGCGTCCGCCGTTTGCCCCAGTTTGGCGTCGGCGAGCACCAGTGCCGGGTTGTTTGAGCCGAGTTCAAGCTGCAGCCGCGCAAACCGCGGCGCTGCCGTGGCAGCGATCGATCGACCGGTTGTCGTGGAGCCTGTCATCGAGATCGCACGAATTCGCGGGTCAGCGACGAGTTCGGCACCGAGACGCCCATCGCCCTGCACAAGCGACACGACCCCCTCCGGCACCCCTGCGGCAGCCGCGGCCTCAACCACGAGTTGCGCGCTCCAAGGCGAAGCTTGCGAGGGCTTGAGCACCGCCGTCGAACCCGAGGCCAGAGCATAGGCGAGTTTCTTTACGGCCATCGCCGAGGGGGCATTCCACGGGGTGATCAAGGCGACTGGGCCCCACGGCACCCGTCGCACGCGCACATCCCGGCCATCGGCTCGCACCGCCCGCTCGTCACCGAGCGCCACCGCATGCGCCGCCGCCGCTCGTACCGTGTCGCCGGCCGACCCTGCAAAGAGCCGGGTGACCGAGATCGGCACACCCGAGTTGAGCGAATCGAGTGGCGCCATCTCATCGGCATGCGCCTCGAGCTCGCTGGCGAAGCGCTCGAGCACCTCGGCACGCCCCTCGGCACCGAGCGCGTACCAGTCGCCGCGCTCGTGTGCGTCGGTTGCGGCTGTCACCGCACGATTGAGCTGCGCGAGCGAAGAGGCACGATTCTCGGCAAGCCGCTCTCCGGTATTCGGGTCGAAGAGCGCCTGATCTTCGGGCGACGCCTCGGCGCTCGCCTCTGCGGCACCGCCGATCCAGGTGCGGAGTTCGGGTAGGTGCATCTCAGATCCGATCGAAGTAGCGGTCGCGGTCCCAGTCGGTAACGGCGGCCTGCGCGGCGCGCCACTCGAGCTCGGCAAGCGCCGTGAAGAGCGTGCGGCACTCTTCACCAACGAGGTCACGCACGAAGCTGGACGCCTCCATCGCCTGCGCAGCTTCCTTGAGCGTGAACGGCATCTTCGAGTCTTGACCGACGTTCTCGGGCACCCCCGAGGTGGCGGCGCCGAGTTGGGCGCGGCGCTCCATGCCGTCACGCGCCGAGGCGAGCAGGCCGAGCAGCGTCAGGTACGGGTTCGTGTCGGCGCCCGGCACCCGAAACTCGAATCGAGTGGTGCTCGGCCCATGCCCGACAACTCGGTTCGAGACGTACCGGTTCTCCCGACCCCAGCTGCGTCCGAAGTCAAACGTGTCGTCAGTCGCCGTGCGACGGTACGAGTTAATTGTCGGCGCATACCACGCCATCAGCTCTGGCGAACGCTCGATCACGCCAGCGAGCGCGTGGCGCATGAGTTCGCTCATGCCGAACTCTGCCTGCGGGTCGTAGAACACGGGCGAGCCGTCGGCACCGAGCACCGAAAAGTGCACGTGGCAAGAGGATCCTGCCTGCTCGGTAATCGGCTTGGCCATGAATGTCACCGAGTACCCGGCGGCGCGCGCTGAGTCGCGAACAGCCATCTTGTAAAGCGCGTGACGATCTGCCATCTCGAGAGGATCGCCGTATTCGAACGTCATCTCCCACTGACCGGTGCCCCACTCGGACTGCGCCGCTTCGATCTCGATGCCCGAGCGCTCGAGGTCTTCGCGCAGCTTGCGAAAGAACGGCTCGTAGTAATTGCCCTCGCTGAGCAGAAAGTCGTTCGGGGTGAGCGTGGTCGGCCGAAGATCCGTGAAACCGCCGAGCCGCAACTCGTATGGGTCGTTTCGAAACAGGTAGAACTCGAGTTCGGTGCCTGCTTTCGGTTGCAGCCCGAGCTCCCGATAGCGTTCGGTTTCGCGTCGCAGCTGCACGCGCGGCGACTCCTCCATCGGCTCGCCGGTGCCAGGCCAGACCGGGTCTGCGAGGCAAATCGCGATGCCGTCGAGCCAGGCCGCGCGGCGAAGCGTGCTGAGGTCGGGCATCAGCGCGACATCTGGCGCGCCGTTGTGCAGCGAGCACACGCGCAGCTTGTTCGCAGAGATCAGGTCGAAACTCTGGTCGACGCCCCACGCCCAGGCGCAGGTGCAGACCTCGACCCCATTTTCGATGATGGTCGGAAATCGCTTCACAGGGATTCTCCGCCCGATCAAACGCCCCTGAGAGTCGGGGGTCGCCACAATGACCGTGTGAATGCCCTCTTCGACAAGTGAGTCCGGGTGCAACAGGTAGTCGTTCATCGGGTCAGCCATCCTCCGTCTACGGGCAACTGAATGCCATCGATCCAGCTTGCCTCATCCGAGAGCAGCCAGGAGACTGCCGAAGCGATGTCTGCGGGCTTTCCAATTCGCTTGACCAGGAGACGCTGACCCATGAACTCCATTGCCTCGGGGCTCGTCACGCCCTCGTAGTCGAAGAAGTCGGTGGCGATCGGCCCGGGTGCGACACAGTTCACGCGAATATTCTTCTCCGCGAGTTCGACTGCGAGCGCCTTGGTGAGCATTGGCACCCCACCCTTGCTCGCGTTGTAGTGCGGCTGCGCAGTGGTGCCGCTGGTGACGACAACGAGCGCCTCGACCGTCGACAGGTTCACAATGGCGCCGCCGCCGGCTGCGGCAATGCGCTGCGAGACCTCCTGGGCCACCAAGAATTGGCCCTTCAGGTTCACGTCGACTACCAGATCCCACGCGTCTTCGGTGAGGTCGGCAAGCGAGTGGTTGGTGACGAGCCCCGCGTTATTAATCAGCAGGTGGATCGCGCCCCAGGCCTCGACCGCAGCGTCTGCGGCGGCGGCAATCTGTGCGCGGTTGCGCACATCAACCTGAGCCGCGATCGCGGCGCCTCCTGCGGCCTCGATCTGCGCGACAGTCTCGCCCGCCGCGTCGAGGTTCACGTCAGTAATAACCATCTTCGCACCCTCAGAGGAGAGGCGAAGCGCGGTCTCGCGACCGATACCCGAACCTGCGCCCGTGATGAATGCGACTTTTCCTTCGTGACGATTCGACATTTAGTTCTTCTCCTTTGAAAGCTGTGCGGTGTGTGAGCGTCGAGCACGAGCGTGAGACGCGGTGGTAACGAATCGCGCGAAGAGCGGGTCACCTGCAAAGCACTCGGGGTGCCACTGCACGCCGATTACCTCAGCCCCCTCAACCTCGATGGCCTCGATGACACCGTCGCTCGCCCGCGCGGCGACGCGAACGCCCTCACCGAGCTGATCGACGGCTTGGTGGTGAAACGAATTCACGAGCGCGCGGTCACCGTAGACGTCGTAGAGCGCGCTGTCGGGATCGATTGTGATCTCTTGCACCTGCTCGGCCCGTGGCCGATCACCGTGAAAGTGCGCGAGCTGGTCCTCTGACTCTTCAAGGTGCTGCACGAGGGTGCCACCGCGCGCCACGTTGATGAGCTGGTTGCCTCGGCAGATTCCGAGCACCGGCACCCCATGGGCAACCGCCGCATGAAAGAGCGCGAGTTCAGACTGATCACGCAGCCCATCGCCAGGCGCGGTGTGCGCTTCGCGCTCTTGCCCGTACAACTCGGGGTCGACGTCTTCGCCGCCGGCGATGATGAGACCGTCGATTCTCTGGATCAGTGCCTCGGCATCGATCTCAAGTGGAATATGCACCGGGAGCCCGCCCTCGCGCCTGATCGACGAGGCGTACTCTTCGAGATAGATGTCGGCGGGGGCGTCGTGAAATCCTGCCGGCGCACCGATGAGGTGTGCTGCGGCCCGTCTTCCGGTGATTCCGATCAGCGGAGCCGGCTGTGATGGAGGGTCAATCATTCTGAGTCGAGTCCTTCGGTAATTCGCGCGTACGCGGTGGGGTTTTGTGTGCGAAGAATCGAGGCCTGCACCAGACCAATGATCGGCATTACCACGACCACAACCAGAGTGATCAGGCTGGGCATGCCCCAGGTGGGCTCTCCCGCCTCGTTTACGTCGCCGACCATCAGCGGCACGTTCGACAGGATCAGCACCGCCAGCGTTGCGAGCCCCAGAAAACCGAGCAGTGGTGCGATCCAGGCTTTCCATGCGTTTCGCTCGGTACGGTTGCGCAGTGAGTATGCGATGGCCGAGATCGAGGTGGCTGCCATCAGCAATACGAGCGCGATCGTGCCGATACCGGCGAACAGCGAGAGCACCGCAATCGGGTCGAGCCCCGAGATGACTATTCCAATCATGATGATCCCTGCGATGGTGACCTGGGTGAGTGCGGCTTTGTGGGGAGCGCCGTGCTTCGGGTGCACCTCGCCAAGCGCGTTCGGCAGCAAGCCCGAGTTGCTCATGGTGTGAAAGTAGCGAGCAAGCACGTTGTGCAGCGAGAGTGCCGCGGCGAACATGCTCCCAATCAGCAGCACTGTCGCAATGATCGAGCCGACGGGTCCGAGGTAGGTGTCGGTAATGCGGGTGAGCAGGGCACCCGGATCCTCTGCCGCCATATCGATGAGGTTCGACTCGCCAGCCCCGAGCACCAGTGCCCAAGCGGTGAGCGCATAGAAGATGCCGATGATCGCGGCAGAGCCAAGGGTAGCCCGCGGAATGGTGCGGTCGGGGTTGCGCACTTCGCTGCGGTAGACAACGGCAGACTCGAAACCGATGAAGCTCGCCACGGCGAACATCAGGGCGATACCGGGTGACCCCGAGAGAATATTCGCGAGTGAGAAGCTGCCGAAGCTGATGCCCTCGGCACCGCCGGTGACCATCACCACCAAGACCAGTACCAAGCCGACGATCAGTTCACCGCCAAGCGCGATGAACAGCACCTTTGAGCTGAGCTCGATGTGTCGGTACCCCAAAACGCCCACAATGACGATCGCCACGAAGGCAAACACCCACCACGGCACGTCAGGGCCGCCAATCATGACGATGCTCGACGAGATCGTACCGCCGAGCAGCGAAAAGACCGAGGCCTGCACCGTGGTGTAGGTGAGCACAGCCAGCCACGAGGCGGCAACGCCCGGCGTGCGCCCCAGGCCGTGCGAGATGTAGGTGAAGAACGCGCCCGAGCCCGGCACGTGCTTGCTCATCGAGATGAGCCCCACCGAGAAGAGCATCAGAATGCCGGCAACGACGACGAAAGTGATCGGCAGTCCGATCCCGTTGCCGACCAGGAAAGCGCCGGGCATCACACCGCCGACAACCGTGAGTGGTGCGGCCGCGGCGATCACCATGAAGATGATCGAGAACGTACCGAGGTTGCCGGTGAGGCGCCGCGAAGCGGGCGTCGTCTCACCAGCAGTCGTGCTGGCCTGCGTGCTTGTCATGCGTGTCTGTCCCATCGCGCCGTTGCGAACATTCCGCCGATCAGCGGAATGGTCTAAAGCATAGACCATTCTTCCAATTTGAGTCAACGTGGCAATATTTCGCCGCGATGTAACGAAACCCCGTGCCACCCATCTATTGCCAGACCCACCGCTTTGCCATAATTGAGAATTAGCTGGGAAGTTCCCAGGCCAAAAGAAAGGGTTGCCGAAATGACCGGTACCGTTCGTAACGTGGTGGCTGAGCTTCTCGCCACCCTGCTGTTCGTTTTCACAATCGTCGGCGCTGTGAACGCAGACACGACGCTCGCTCCGATCGCCATCGGCTTCGCCCTGATGGTGCTCGTCTACGCCACGGGTCACATCTCGGGCGCACACCTGAACCCCGCAGTTTCGCTTGCCGTGCTGATCCGCGGTGGCATCGGCATCGGCGATTTCGTTGCCTATGTCGTTGCGCAGCTCGTCGGCGGCGCGCTCGGCGCGCTGCTCGCGCTCACCGTATGGCCCGCAGCCGAGGCAGCGGTCGAGTTCAACCCCGGAACCGGTGCGGCATTCGTCGTTGAGGCGGTTGTTACTCTGATCCTCGCCTACGTGGTGCTCAACGTTGCCACCTCGAAGGACAACGACGGCAACTCGTTCTACGGCCTCGCCATCGGCGGCACCGTGACCGCTGGCGCGATCGCTGTCGGCGGCGTCTCGGGTGGCGGCTTCAACCCCGCAGTCGCACTTGGCCTCGCTGTGCACGGCGAGTTCGCTTGGTCGAACATGTGGGTCTACATCGTGGCACCGCTCGTCGGCGCAGCGATCGCTGGCATCGCGTTCCGCCTGCTCAACACGCACGACCCCAAGAAGGCATAAGCAGCCTCGTCTCTCAGAGACAAACAGTGGTCCCGGTCGCACTCACGCGACCGGGACCACTGTGTTTTCGCCGCCTTTGCGGGTAACTCGACTATGCGTCGGCCGCCTGCGCCTCGTGCGCACACCGCATGACCGCCTCAGCGACCGCCTCGGCGACGCCCGGGGCGAACGGGTTCGGCACGATCATTTCTGGCGTGGGATCAGCGACAAGGCCTGCGATCGCGGCCGCTGCGGCGAGCTTCATATCGAGGGTGATGCGCCTGGCGCCCGCGTCGAGCGCCCCGCGGAAGATGCCCGGGAACGCGAGCACGTTGTTGATCTGGTTCGGAAAGTCGCTGCGACCCGTCGCGACGACCGCAGCGTGACGCGCCGCCACCACCGGGTCGACCTCGGGGTCGGGGTTCGACAGTGCGAACACGATGGCGCCATCGGCCATCGCGGCAATGTGATCCTCTGGCACCTTCGACGACGACACCCCTATGAAGACGTCGGCGCCATGCAGCGCCTCGGCGGTGCCCCCGGCGACGCCGCGCGGATTGCTGCGCTGCGCCATGTCGAACTTCATGTGTTCGATGTCATCGCGCCCGGTGTGCAGCGTGCCGCGCGAGTCGACCACGATGAGGTCGGTCACTCCTGAGGCAAGCAGGATCTCGGCAACCGCAATGCCAGCCGCACCCGCTCCGGCGATTACAATGCGGGTATCGGCCAGCTGTTTGCCCACGACCTTCAGCGCGTTCGTGAGCGCTGCGAGCACCACAACTGCCGTGCCGTGCTGATCATCGTGCATCACCGGCATGTCGAGCGCCTCGATGAGTCGCCGCTCGATCTCGAAGCAGCGAGGTGCCGAGATGTCTTCGAGGTTGACCGCACCGAAGCTCGGCGAAATGCGCACGATCGTGTCAACGATCTCATCGGGGTCGGTGGTGTCGAGCACGATCGGGATCGAGTTCACCCCGCCGAAGCGCTTGAACAGCGCGCTCTTGCCCTCCATCACGGGCAGCGAAGCACTCGCGCCGATGTCGCCGAGCCCGAGCACGGCCGTGCCGTCTGAGACGACTGCGACGAGCCTCGATGCCCAGGTGTGCGTCTTTGCGAGTTCGGGCTGAGCGGCAATTGCGCGGCTCACCTGCGCGACACCGGGAGTGTAGGCGATCGAGAGATCGCGCCTGTCTACGAGCGGTTCGGTGAGCTCCACGCTCAGTTTGCCGCCCTCGTGCGCGGCAAAGATTTCTTCTTCAGAGATGCGCTGCGCCTCGGCAAGCACCGCATCGGGGGAGACAGAGGGGGCAATCGTAGGGGCGGTATCAAGGGTTGACGAAGACACTCGGCTCCTTTTCGGGTAGTCGAAATGGCGCCTCGAGGGCGCGTGATGACACGGATAGTTGAACGAGCGAGCCTGACCTGTGGCCCTGCATATGGTTCGGCTTGTGGCCGTGTCACGCAGCGTGCGGGATCCCTCCGCGATGCAGCACTCGGAAATTGGAGTCTAACCCGCGGAGAGCTCCAGGCCGAGCATATTTCTCATCGTGGAATAACCGAGGCCCCGGCCGTCAGCCTTCGGAGGTGAAGCTGCCGCCGTGCGCCACCGGCTTGCCCTCGACCCACTGCAGCTCGGCATAGTGCACCGACGCTTCAAACGAGGCCCCGCTCTGCGAGTCGGTGAACCGGTACGGCCCGAGCTTGTAGAGCCACCCGGAGTCCTCCTCCAGCGTGGCCGTTGCGGTGTTCGCCGCATCGACCTCGATGTTGCCGCGAAACGGCGTGACGGTGCGGTAATAGTTGCACAGAAACTGCGCGCCCCCGTATTCGCCGACGCGCGAGCTCGGGTTGGCCAGACACGTATCGACCGCGGCCGGGTTCGTTTGCGGCGGACACGTGATTCGCTCGCCCTCTACCGCCAGGAACACGCCGGGCTCGGCTGCGCATGCCTGAGCGAGCGCAAGGCCACTTGCCACCATCGACTCGGCGAACTTCTCGTTCAGCTGCAGCGGGAGTACCGCTTCGGGGTCTTCGACTGAACCGAACATCGACCCGATCGCCAGCCCGGTGAGGCGATCGCGGCTCTCGCCGTTGAGCGGCCTCGCAAGGGCCTCGTCCGCCTGCGGCTCGAAGTACTCGTTCGCCTCAAGCGACAGGCGATAGCGCCCTGGGTAGACCAGGGCAACTGCAAGTGGCTCCCCTATCGCGAACACCGAGTGCTCCACAGCCAACCTCTCGCCGCCGAGATCGACAGCGATCCCGTCGGGCAACATATCCGTCTCGCTCGGCAGTTCGATCGCCACGAGGCCGATAAGCGGGCTCGTCAGCTGCCAGGAATCGCGGGTGAAGAGCGAACCAGGCGTACCTTCGAGTGCAAATTCGTTGACGAACGATTCGCCCGCAAGCGAAAGCTCGGCGCGCACCACCGCGCGATCCTCGCTGCGTTCGATCGTCTCGACTCGACCCACCTCGATGCGCTCGATCGCAGACCCGAGCACCCCGTCGTTCAGCAACACCCCGTCGGCGTCTTCGAGGCGCTCGCCGGCGTCTGTCTCGAATTCGAGCATTCGGTTCGCGGCGGTCGCGTCGCCGGCTGCGATCGCGTCAAGGTACTCGCGCACCACGGGCGCGGGATCACCCTCGTCTTCGATGAGCTGTCCGGTGAGGGTGATGACACCGGCGAGCACCGCGAGCGCGAGGGCCGCCGCCATCAGCTTGTTCGGGCCTAACCGCATCATTCCTCCTTGGCGCCGACCCCCAGCGCGGGCGCCCCGAGCCCGTACTCGTGCTTCAGCGCTGAGCGTGCCGCGTACCATCCGGCGAGGCCGTGCACCCCCGGCCCGGGGGGCGCCGACGATGAGGCAAGATAAATGCCCCGGGCGGGGCTGCGGTGCGGATCGACCGCGAGCGTCGGCCGCATGAGCAGCTGCTGCATGTTGACCGCGCCCGCACTGAAATCGCCGCCGTGATAGTTGCGGTTGTATCGCGAGAGCTCTGCCGCAGTGGTCTGCTTCACCGCGACAATGCGATCCCTGAAGCCCGGAGCGAAGCGCTCGATCTGGGCGATCACGCGCTGCTGCACGTCGATGTCTGAGCCACTCGGAACATGCGTGTAGCTCCACACCGCGTGGGTGCCTGGGGGGTTTCGCAACGGGTCGAAGTCGGTGGTTTGCGCCAGCAGCACGTACGGCCGCTCGGGGTGCTGGCCGCGGCTCACCGCGAGCTCGGCGGCGGCAGCCTCGGCCCGCGATCCGCCGAGGTGCACGGTCGGCGCGGCTGCGACCCGGCGGTCGGCCCACGGAATCGGCCCGTCGAGCACGAAGTCGACCTTGGTCGCACCGTCGCCGTAGGAGAAGCGCGTGAGCGCGCGCCGGTACCGGGCGGGCAGCACGCGCCCCGCGATATTCGCGAGGCCGCGCGCAGAGGTGTCGAAGAGCTTCACGTCGAACGCGTCGAGCTCGCGCACGTCTTCGATCGGGTGATCGACGACGATCTGGCCTCCGTGTGCCACGAGATCTGCGGCGAGCGCATCGCTGATTGCGCGGCTGCCGCCAAGAGGCACGGGCCAGCCGGTCGCGTGGCCGAGCGCGCCGAGCACCACGCCGACGCCGGCGGTCGCGAGGTTCGGCATTCGGCCGATGCTGTGCGCCGCAACACCGCTGATGAGGGCTGGCGCGGCTGCCCCGCTGAACCTCGCGCCCCAGAGCGGCGTGCCCTGTTCGAGCGTGCGCAGCCCGGTGGCGAGCGCGGCGATCGGGTCACGGGGAAGCCGCAGCATCGATGGGCTGAGCGCGAAATCGACAACGCCTTCGAGGTGCCGCAGCAGCGGCCGGTAGAACCGGGCATAGGCGCCGCCGTCGCGGCCGAGCTCGGAGGCGGTGCGGGCGAGGTCTCGGTACGCGATTGCCGCGCGCCCTGCTCCTCCACCGGCCGCGCCCCCCGCTGCACCATCGAGGGGGTTTGCGTACGACGCGTCGGGCACCGCAAACTCTACGCGGCACGTGAGCTCGAACTCCCTGAAGAATCCGGTCGCGAGCGCCATCGGGTGAATCGCCGAGCACACGTCGTGCAGCACGCCCTGTTGCACGACGTCTGTGGTGCGGGTGCCGCCGCCGATCGTCTCGGCCGCCTCGAACACCGTGACGGGCACGCCGGCGCGGGCCAGTGTGACGGCCGCGGCGAGGCCGTTGGGGCCGGCACCGATCACGGCCGCCGGCCGTGATCCTCGCCCCGAAGTGGTCATGTTCTCACCCTACCGAACCGAAGTACGCACTCAGGCCCCCCAACTGCCTCAACAGACAGACAGTAGTTGTCGCCTCACCTGCCCGGAGGCGGCATCTACTGTCTGCCTGCAGGTACGGCTCGGTCAGCGAAGCGATGCAGTAACCTGACGAACACCAAATCGCAGCGGCAACAGGCGCGCCATCAGTCGAGCAGCAGCGCAGGCTCCTCGAGCACCGAGGCCACATCGGCCACGAACTTCGACACGACGTCGCCGTCGACCACCCGGTGATCGAACGAGCCGCCGACGGTCGTGACGTAGCGCGGCAGCACCTGACCCTCGACGACCCACGGCTTCTGCTTGATCGAGCCCATCGCGAGAATGGCGACCTCGTCGCGGTTCAGAATCGGGGTGCCGAAGTCCATGCCGAACACACCGAAGTTCGTGATCGTGATCGTACCGTGCTGCATCTCAGCCGGCTGGGTGCGCCCGAGGCGCGCGGTCTCGGTGAGCTGCTGAATGGCCTCGGCGAGCTCGATCAGGCTGAGATCCTGAGCGTCCTTGATGTTCGGCACCACGAGCCCGCGCGGCGTCGCCGCGGCGATGCCGAGGTTCACGTAGTTCTTCACGATGATCTCGTCGTCGGTCCACTGTGCGTTGACCTCGGGGTTGCGGCGCACCGCCCACAGCAGGGCCTTCGCGAAGATCAAAAGCGGCGACACCTTGACGCCCTCGAACTGGCTCGAGGTCTTGAGGCGCTTCACGAACTCCATGGTGCGGGTGGCATCGACGTCGACGAACACGCTCACGTGCGGGGCCGAGAACTTCGACGCGACCATGTTCTCGGCGATGACCTTGCGCACGCCCTTCACCGGGAAGCGGTGCTCACGCTGCTCGAGCTCCTGCGGCTTCGAGGCCTCGCGGAACAGCCCGTCGCGGGCGGTCGCGCGCAGCACGTCGTCGCGCAGAATCTCGCCACCGCGCCCCGTGCCGACGAGTTCGCGCAGGTCGACGCCGAGATCCTTTGCGAGCTTGCGAATCGGAGGCTTCGCGACGACGCTCGCAGCCGGTGCGGCATCGGCTGCGTTCACGACGGCATTCGAAGAGGATCGCGCTCCCCCGCGCCTGCGGCTCTTTGCGGGCGCGACGGTGCCGTAGCCGACGAGCACGGCGCCGCCCTCGTCGGCGGGCAGCGAATCTGAGGCGCCAGTAGCCCCGAGGGGGCGATCCTCGCCCGAAGCCGCAGAGGCGACATCGGAGCCGGAACCGGCATCGTTGTCACCGGCCGCCTGTGCACCCGTGCGAATGCGCAGAATCGCCTCGCCGACCGGCACCGTCTGGCCGACCTCGGCGAGCAGCTCGGTGACGACGCCCTCGAACGGCGAGGGCAGCTCGACGAGCGACTTCGCGGTCTCGATCTCGCACACGACCTGGTTCAGCGCGACCTCGTCACCGGGCGCGACAAGCCAGTTCACGATCTCGGCCTCGGTCAAACCCTCGCCGACATCGGGGAGGGGAAAGGTCTCAACGCTCATCTGTGTTCTCCTTTTGACTCTCGAAACTCGAAAGCCGGCCCGTTGGCCGTAAGTTTAGTAATCCAGCGCGCGATCGACGGCTTCGAGCACGCGATCGGCGTCAGGAAGATAGACGCCCTCGAGCTTCGCTGGGGGGAAGGGCACATCGAAACCGCTGACGCGCAGCGGCGGCGCCTGCAGCGCATAAAAAGCGCGCTCGGCAACCGTAGCGGCGATCTCGCTGCCGACGCTCGCGTTGCCCTGCGCCTCTTGCGCGACCACGAGGCGGCCGGTCTTCTGCACTGAGGTGAGAATCGGGTCGTAGTCGATGGGTGAGATGCTGCGCAGGTCGAGCACCTCGAGCGTGGTGCCCTCAGAGGCCGCAAGGTCGGCCGCCTGCAGCAGCGTCGTCACCATCGCGCCGAAGCCGACGACCGTGCAGTCATTCCCGGCCCGCACGACCGCGGTGCGGTGCAGGGGCGCGGCGAGCGCGTGCGGGTCGACCTCGCCCTTCTGCCAATACTTCGCCTTTGGCTCCATGAAGATCACAGGATCGTCTGACTTGATGGCCTGCTGGATCATCCAGTAGGCGTCGTGCGCGTTCGACGGCGCCACGACCCTCAGGCCGGCGGTGTGCGCAAAGTACGCCTCGGGGCTCTCCTGATGGTGCTCAACCGCCCCGATGTGGCCACCGTAGGGCAGACGAATCACTACGGGCATCGACTGCTTGCCGTCCGTGCGGCTCGTCAGCTTCGCGAGCTGCGTCACGATCTGGTTGAACGCGGGGAAGACGAAGCCGTCGAACTGAATCTCGACGACTGGGCGGTAGCCCGCCATCGCGAGCCCGATCGCGCTGCCAACGATGCCTGCCTCGGCGAGCGGGGTGTCGATGACGCGGGCAGAACCGAAGTCGCGCTGCAGTCCGTCGGTCACGCGAAACACGCCGCCGAGCGGGCCGATGTCTTCGCCCATCAGCACAACGCGCTCGTCGGCCGCCATCGCGGCGCGAAGACCGGCGTTGATGGCCTTCGAGATCGGCAGCGACTGGCGCTCGGTCAGTGAAATGTGTGCCTCGCTCATGCCTGGCCGCCCTCGTTCATCGCTGCCTCGTAGTCTTCGAGCCACTCGCGCTGCGCATCCATCAGGGGGTGCGGTTCGCTGTACACGTGCTCGAACATCGCGTCGGGGCCGGGCTCGGGCATCGTCAGAATGCCCTCACGCGCGGTCTTTGCGATCTCGTCTGCCTGCTGTGCTGCCTCTTTGAAGAAGTCGCCGCCGACGCCACGCTCACGCAGATAGCCTTCGAAGCGCACGATGGGGTCGCGCCTGCGCCAGCTCTCGAGTTCGTCGCTTTCGCGGTATCGAGTGGGATCATCGCTCGTCGTGTGCGCACCCATGCGGTACGTGAGCGCCTCAATGTACCCCGGGCCACCCCCGGCGCGTGCTTCTGCGAGAAAGCGCTTCGCGACCGCGTAGCCCGCGAGCGGGTCGTTGCCGTCGATCTGCACGGCGCGCAGGCCGAAGCCGAGAGCGCGTCGGTAGATCGGGGTGCGCGATTGGCGTGCGACCGGCACCGAGATAGCCCAGTTGTTGTTCTGCATCACGTGCAGCAGTGGCGACTGGAAGCTCGAGGCGAACACCATCGACTCGCTCACATCGCCCTCGCTCGTCGTGCCGTCACCGTAGAAGACGATCGTGGCGGCATCCGTCGGCACGCCAGCCTCGCCCGGGGCGAGCGAGTCGCTGCCCACCTTGCGCTTCGCGTCGAGCACTTGCCCCATCGCGAAGCCCGCGGCATGCTGCGCCTGAGCGCCGAGCACGAGCGTGTAGAGGTGGCAGTTGCCGTTCGAGGGGTCGGTCACGTCCCAACCACCGTGGGTGACGCCGCGAAACTGTCCGGCGATGCCGACGAGGTCGACGCCGCGCACGTACGCTACCGTGTGCTCTCGATAGGTCGGGAAGAGGTGATCCTCGGCCTGCGCCGCATGGGCGATACCGACCTGGCCACCCTCCTGGCCAACACTCGGCGCCCAGAGCGCGAGCTGCCCCTGACGCTGCAGGTGCGTGCACTCCGTATCGAAGGCGCGAACGGCCGCCATGTCGCGATACCACTGCTTGAGATCGTCGAGGTCGAGTGCCTCGAGCTCATCGGCAAACGCGGCCGCGGTTGCAGATGGAGCGTATCGGCCCTCGTCATCGAGAAAGCGGATCGGCTCGGGGTCGGTCATATCGACACCAAATGTTGTCGTTGCAATCACCCAGCCAAGTGTAACGAGCGGGTATGTTCGCATTCGGATATTCACGTGGTTCTCACGGATTCCGAGCCGCAAGGAGGGAACTTTCGGCACGCCGAGAGCTTCTGGTGGCAGACTTACAGTATGCGTACCGTGATTCGAGTTCTCGTCAGCGCTTTCGCGCTCTGGTTGACCACGCTCATCGTGGGCGGCAGCGGCGACAATGGCATCTGGATCGTGCCTATCGGCACCGGCCAATACGATTACCTGATTACGCTGCTTCTGGTTGCGCTCGTCTTCGGGCTCGTCAACGGCACACTTGGCAAAATCGTGCGAGTGGTTTCGATCCCGCTCTACATCCTGACGCTCGGCCTCTTCGGGCTGATCGTCAACGGCTTTCTGCTGTGGGTCGTCGCGTGGCTCTCGGGCCTTGCAGGCTTCGGTCTCGCCATCGGCGGCTTCTGGTGGGGCGTGCTCGCGGCGCTCGTGCTGTCGCTGCTCTCAGGTATCTTGAACGGCCTGCTCGGCACGAACAAGAAGAAGGATCGCTAGCAGCACACCGCCCTCGCCTGGCGCGATCCGCGCTGCGCACGCCCTTACAGGCAGTTTGTCACGTACTCATCGAACAGCGCGTCGCGTGCGGCGTCAACCTCGTCGGTCTGCGCTGCAAAGACATCTGCCGGAGTCTCTACGGCTGTCAGCGAGTTGACGAAGCCCTTCCAGATTTCTAGGTCGTCATCGAGACCGTCAGGAGCAGAATCGAGCTTGTCGAGAAGCTGCATCCGGGCCGCGAGATTCGCTTGATCGACCTGGCCCGACGAGTCCCAGATTGGGTCTGCGAATACGGTCGCTGCGGTAGTCGTATCTGACCGCAGCACCTCGCAGAAGCCGTCACCGCTTGCACTCGGGGCGGCCGATGCGCTGCCATCACCGGTCGAAGCGCTCGAAGCCTCATTCGGAGCGGCTGCAGTGCATGCGGTCAGCGCGGCGATCACACTCGCCCCGGCCACAATGCCCGTGATGAAACGTCGTGCAGTAGCCGTATAGATCGTGTTCTCGCTCATGTCAGCTCTCCTCATGTGACCAGTGTCTCGCCCAAGAAATCAAAGCCAAGCATCTCTGACACGGCCTGTTTCCCCATCGTAGTAAATTCTCGAGGCGGCCTCGTGCGGCTGCTCGTTCGGCTGCGTGCCGGTTCAAAAAATCGCCAGCCCACCTCACCCCTGGCAGACTGGCCTCATGGCAGACCCACGACCGTTCCGCATCAGCTTCGTCTGTACCGGCAACATTTGCCGCTCCCCCACTGGCGAGGCGATCTTCCGCGAACTCGCGGCGCGGGCGAACCTCGGCGATCGCTTCGAAGTGATGTCGAGCGGCACGCACGGCTACCACGTCGGCGAGGGGGCCGATCCTCGCGCCATCGCCGCGTTGGCTGCGGCAGGGTACGACGGCACCCACCACCGGGCCTCGCAATTGAGCGAGCTCGAGGTGAACGAGTACGACCTGCTCATTGCGTTGGATCGCGGCCACGAGGCAATTCTGTTGAGTCGCGGCGTCGCGCCCGACCGCATCAGGTTGCTCACCGAGTTCGACCCCGAACGACCGAGCGATCCGGACGTCTTCGACCCCTACTACTCAGACGCGCGGGCCTATGCCCAAGTGCTCGAGCAGATCGAGCGCAGCTGCGTGGCCTTACTGGCGCATCTGACCGCGATGGAGCTGCCATGAGCGACAAGCCGAGGGTCTCGCCCCTCGTCTGGTTCGCCTATGTGCTCTCGGCGCTCGGCGCGCTGCTGCTCTCGTTCGTGCTGATCGACGGCGAGGGGTATCTCGGGCCGTTCATGTTCGCGTCGGCGCTGGTCGGCTTGGCGTCGCTGGTGCTCGCAATCGTGGGCACCGCGCGCTCGGCGAGACGTTGGCCCGGCATGCTCGCCGTGCTTGTCTCAGGCCTACTCGCGTTTGCGTTTCCCCTATTTCTACTCATCGCCGTGCTGTACTCCGTCACCCTGCGCTGAGCCGCACCACCGCCCAGATCAGAGGTCGCTGACGAGGCACTCACTATCGACATCGATCACGATGTGCGGGTAGTTCCTGCCGTGGTCACCCTCGTAGTAGTAGATGGCCTGCATCCATTCGATTCCAGCGTCTGGGTTCGAAGCTTCAACGCCGAAAGCATTCACGTCGACCACGTCAGTGGTGAAGTCGAACTCCACGACGTCGCTCCAGCCTTGGTGCTGCAACCAGAATCGAAGCCCGGTCACGGCGTCTCTGGCGACCCTGCGATCTCCTGACAGCTCGGCCGTCTCGGGGCTGAACCAGGATCCGTAAAAGTAATAGCTCTCGACTCGCTGGCTCGAATCTTCGCCCGAAACGCATGCGCGCCGCACGTTGCCACCGCTGGGCAGCTCCCACTGCCCGCTCTGAAAGTATCCGAGCAAGTCATCGACGCCTCGCTGCAGAGTGCCGTTCTCGATGGCCACGTCGTACTCGATGTCGCTGCTGCGCGAGGAGTTCGAGAGCATCTCAGTAATCGCTGCGGGTGAGCAGGCGCTCAGGCCGGCGACGAGGATCAACCCGGCAAGTGCCACGGCGCCCCTTCGTGCCCCATGAAGTCTGCGCACCGTTCCTCGTTTCGCCCTCGCGACCTACCGCTTCTTGGCAGGCTACCGCATGACGCTCAACAGCTGGATCGCACGTGCACGAGTTGCACCCCGCCCGCGGCAATGGCTTCGGTGATTGCCGCGCCCACCTCGCCTTCGGCCGACACGCTGACGCCTGAGGCGCCGAACGCCTTCGCGAGCGCCACCCAGTCGGGTTGCACGAGATCGACGCCGATCGGGGTGATGCTGCGATCGAGCTCGTTCTGTTTGATTTCGGCATAGCCGCCATTGTCAACGCAGACGATGGTGAGATCGAGCCGCTGCTCAATGGCCGTCGCGAGCTCGTTCACGCAGAACATGAGCGCACCGTCGCCGATCACCGTCACCACGGCTCGTGACGGATCGGCAAGCCGGGCCCCGATCGCCGCGGGCAGGCCATAGCCGAGCGTCGCGTAACTCGGCATGTACAGCAGTGAGTGCGGCTGCGATTGCCGCAGCTGATTGGCGACCGCGAGATAGACGATCTGCGACGAGTCGCCCGCAACGATCGCATCTTCGGGGAGCGCGTCGACGATTCGCTGCCCCAGCTCGACCGTCGCGGGTGCGCCGGCGAGCAGTTCATGCGCAAATGCCGCGCGTGTGGCGCCCAGGTCTGGCATGACCGCCTGCCGCGCCTCGCCAGCCCACTCTTCGCTCAGACGTCGCAGAAGCTCAGGGACCACCGCTGCCACGTGCCCAAGCACCGCGACATCAGCCGCGAGATTCTTCTGCAGCTGCGTCTCTGAGATATCGACCCGTACGACGCGGCCCCTCGGCTGCAGTGCGGGCACCCAGAGCTCTGCCTCGCCGAGCTTGGACCCGAGCACCACGAGGGCATCGGCGCCCTCAGCCACCTCACGCGCGGCAGCAAGTCGCAGGTTCGCGCCGAGCGAGAGCGGGTGCCGCTCGTCTACTGTCGCTTTGCCGTTCAGAGTGGTGAGCACTGGGGCTCCGAGCAGTTCCGCGAGCGCTGTGACCTCTTCACTCGCCTGCCAGGCTCCCCCACCGGCGATGATTACCGGTCGGGTTGAGGTGGCGAGGATCGCGGCCGCACTCGCGAGCGCTGTCTCATCTCCGCGCAGCGGTGCGGCGGCCGGCTTCGCCGCCCTGGCCTCCCTTGGAACGTTCGCCGGAGCTTCAAGCACGTCGAGCGGGATCTCAATGTGCACCGGCCTCGGCCGCCCCGTGCGAAACAGCTCGAACGCGTCATGCACCGCATCGACCGCCTCTGAGGCCGAACGCACGCGCCGCGACCACTCGGCGACGACACCCGCCATCGCAGTGGCGTTCTTCGTCTCGTGAAGCGTGCCCCTGTCCGAGAACTCGTCGCCCAGGGCCACCCCCGGCGACAGCACGATCATCGGCCGCGACTCGCAGAACGCCGTGCCCACCGCGCTCATTGCATTCTGCAAGCCGGGCCCCGAAGTGGTGATGACGACTCCGGGAAGCCCCGTCTGCTGCGACCAGCCGTCGGCCGCATAGCCCGCACCCTGTTCGTGGCGCGTGGTGACCGCGTGAATTCCGAGTTCGGCAAGCGGCCGATACAGCTCGAGGTTGTGCGTGCCGGGAATGCCAAACACCGTGGTGATGCCGTAGGAGCGAAGCGTCTGCAGCACTGCACGCCCGGCATTGTCGAATTGATGCCCTGGGTTCATCGCCGTGCTCCCGTCAGGCGAGGTTCATGCCGCGCTCGGCCGCGAAGCCACGCACCGCAGTCTCCTCTGCGACCCCGCCGGTCGGCCCCATATGCATCACCGAGCGCGATGCGGCAGCCACTGCGAATTGCACGGCATGTTCAAGTGCAATGCCCGAGCCGAGCGCCCAGACGAGCGCACCCCCGAGGGTGTCCCCCGCCCCGGTGACGTCTACGACGGGCACCTCGTAGCCGGGGGTCGTGATCGTCTTGTCGAGCGTGTAGGTCGTCGCACCCGCAGCCGCCTGCGACCGCAGCAGCACATCGATGCCCTCGGATCGGAGCCAGGCTCGCACCTCGGCGTCTGTGCCGTGTGCGCCGAACGAGTGCTCGAAGCCGCGATCGTTCATCATCACGAGGTGCGCCCCGCGAAGCAACTCGGTGTCGCCCTCGCGCAGACCGTCGACATCGAGATCGAAGACTACGCGGCGGCCGGCGTCGCGCAGCACCTGGAGCACCTGGGCCGCGCCGAGCTCGCCACTTCGCAGGCGCGCGGCGCGATCCAACGTCGTGTACAGGTAACCCGGGCTTGCGAGTGCATCGAGCGAGGCCGCTGACAGGCGCATGGGACGCTCATCAACGTCGGGTGTCAGCACGACGTGCTCACCCTCGACCAGAAAGATGAAGTTGCGCTGGTCGCCGACCTCGTCGTCGTAGAGCATGTGCTCTGCGCCGACGTGTTCTTCTGCGAGCGTCTCAAGGATTCGCGCGGTCAGCGCGCCACGGTTGAGAAGTGAAATGAACTCCGTGTCGCCGCCGAGCTTGGCATGTACGCGCGCGGCATTCGCGATGCTGCCGCCGACGTAGCTGGCAAGGGTCTCGATGAGTGCCTTGTTTCCGGGGCGCACCCACTCGCTCGCCGAGAAGTACTCGTCGAGCGCAACGTCGCCGATGAACACGGCAGGCGCAAAGGCGGCATTCACGCTGCGACCTCCACTTTCACGGGGCCACCCTCGAGCTGGGTCCACGGAGACGAGCCCGAGTCGACGCACGAGGCCAGCCAGTAGTAAGCGGTCGGCCCTGCCACGCCCCTGCACGCGTCGTGCCAGACGCCCGGGTGCAGCACCACGACAGTGCCGGGCTCGATGATGAAGGCACGCACGTTCTCGGCGCGCGGTGGGGCGCTCTCGCTCGCTTCTGCGACCGCGAGCACGAGCGCATCTGCGCCGGGCATGAGAGCCTCTTCGACGTTGCGGTGCCGCTCCATCTGCGTGCACTCGTAGGGCAGGCCGGGTGTGACTGTCATGCCGAGGCTCGGAGTCTCACGCGTGATGGGGTCTGCGGTGTAGGCGTCGCTCCAACCGAGGCCCTCGGTGGCGACGAGGCCCTGCTGCTCGTCGCCACGCATCTTGAAGACGCGACCGAAGGGAGCAAACGACTCGGCGTCGGCTGGCAGGGCAACGATGCCGTCGGCTGCCACTCGCCCGCCCGCGCTCACAGCGACTTCCTCACGTCGCCCACCGCTCGCATGAACTCGGCGACGTGCTCGGCGTCGACGATGCCGGTGTCGCGGTAGTCGTGCTTGAGGTAGCTGCCCACGATCACGCCGTCGGCGTCGCGCAGCTGTGCATCGACATTCTCTGCCGTGACACCCGCGCCCACGACGAGGGGAAACTCTGCGGGCAGGGTGCGACGAAAGCGTTCGATCTTCTCGAGGTCGGTCACCATGCCGGTGCCCTCGCCGGTCACGACGATCGCGTCGCTGCGGGCAGCGCCGAGCGCGAGGTCCTCGGCCTCGGAGCGGCCCGAGTTCACCGGCTGATACTTGAACCGAACCCCACCGAACACGAGCGCAGCACTAGCCGCTCGAAGCTCGGCCAGCCGCGCCGCATATTCGGCATCTGCCGCAGGTTCCAGATGACCGGCGACCGAATCGATCTGCACGAAGCCGACCGGAAACTCGGCCGCGAGCTCGAACGCGAGCTCGTGATCGTGCAGCACGTTCAGGCCGAGCACCGCCGATCCGGTGCGATTCGAGAGAGCCTCGAGTGCGCGCCGCACATCGTCTTTGTCGCCGAAGTAGTTCTCGACGATCACCGCGTCGACGCCTCCGTCGATCAGCGTCGAAGCCTCGGTCTGCGCGCGCTCGAGCTTGCCCGCCGCGTCGTCTCCGCCGAGGTGCAACATGGCCAGCACGGGCTTCGGCTGGGCGAACAGCCCCAGCCACTTCGAGCGGGCGGTCTCGCCCAGGGTGAGGTCATTCACTTCGCGGCCTGGCCTTTCTTCGAGGTCCACTGGAATCGCTTTTCAAGCAGGCTCTGCAGCAGCATGATGAGCGAAACGATGATCAGGTAGTAGATGATCGCGACCGCGTAGTACTCGGCGTAGCGAAACGTCGCCTGCACGCCGATCGTCGCAACGCGCATCAGCTCTTGCAGCGAAATCACGCTGGCGATCGCGGTCAACTTGACGAGCGCTACGAGCTCGTTGCCCAGCGACGGAATGGCGATGCGCGTCGCCTGAGGCACAACTACCTTGATGAAGGCCTGAAACGGCGTCATGCCGAGCGCGCGGGCCGCGAGGCGCTGCCCTTCATCGACCGCCATCAGCGCAGAGCGCAGCATCTCGGCGACATACGCCGCCTCGCTGATGCCGAGAGCAAGAATCGCGGCGACGAACGGGGTGTACCATTCTCCCCGGAACAGCGGGAAGAGCTGCGGCAGCGCGTTCCAACAGATCACGAGCAACAGCATCGATGGGAGCGCCCTGAAGAACCAGAGGTAGGTGTTCGCTGCCGCGTTGGCGGTCTTGCTCTTTGACCGCTTCATGAGCGCCATGGCAAGACCGATCGCGATCGCGAGCACGAGGCTGCCGAGTGCGACGAGCACTGCGAGCACCGATCCCTGCAGATACACAGGGGAGATCATCTGCTCCCAGAAAATTGACGGATCGAAGATCATTTCAACCTCAGTTCGTAAGGTGCGTAAAGTGCCCCGCCCGCGCGGGCGGGGCACCGGCCACTAGAGCGCCTTGGTGTCGACCTTGGCGACATCGTCGGGGTTCAGCCCGTACTTCTCAGCGAGTTCTGCGAGCTTGCCATTCTCGATCAGCTGGTGAATCGCGTCTTCGACCTTGGGTGAGAGCTCGCTGCCCTTGTTCGTGTACGCACCGAACCAGTACTCGGCAGGAAACAGGTCGGGAATCGGAATGAGGTCGTCGTTCTTTTTGCCGAGCATCGCGGCGAGCACGGTCGTGTCGACGAGGCCGTCGATCTTGCCGCTGCGAATCGCGGGAATCGCGTCGACCGAGCCCGGGTAGCCGGTCACCTCGATCGCAGGCTTGCCCGCGGCAACACACTCAGTGCTGACCTCTTGCACATGCGCCTCGTCTTCGGTGCCGGTCTGTGCCGCAATCTTCAGCCCGCACAGATCGAGCGGCTCCTTCACTCCCTTGGCAACGTCGCTCCGCAGCACAACCTGCGTACCGGTCTGCAGCACGGCCACGGGGTCGGCGACCTGCGCACGCTCCTCGTTCACGTACATGCCCGACCATGCCAGGTCGCACTTGCCCGACTGCAACGCAGGAATGAGCCCGTCGAAATCCATGACTGTGGTTTCGGTCTTCATGCCGAGCACCTCGCCCACCTGCTCGGCGCCCTCAACGTCCCAGCCGATGACTTTGCCGCTGGTGCCGTTCTCGTAGTACTCGAGTGGCTCGTAGCTGAGGGCCACGCAGTGCTTGAGCACCGCGCCCTCGCCCGAGTCGCCCTCGCTGCCGGCAGCATCGCCCGAGCTGCAGGCGGTAAGTGACAGCGCGATGCTTGCGAGCGCGCCGATCGACAGTAGTGCTTTCGCGTGATTCCGCATAGTAATCTCCTTCGATTGCTTCAAATGTGTAGGTGAGTGGATGAAAATCTGCGTGTCAGCGGCGCGGGCCCCAGAGTCGAGCGCGCTGGCGATCGAGCTCGGCCCAGACATCTTCGGCGTTTTTGAGCTCGTGCAGCACCGAGAGCGAGTGGTGCGCTGCGAGGGCGTCGATGAGGCGACGAACCGTCGCAGGGTCGAGCACACCGTCGCCGAGGCAGGCGTGGTTGTCGTAGTGCTCGAGCACGATGCGCAGGCCCTCGTCTTGTTGCTCTTCCCAGCTGCCGTCGATCAGGTATGCGGCATCGAGTTTTCCGTTGCTGAAGTACTCGACCTCTTTCGCGGGGCAGTCTGAGAGATGTATCGCCGAGACTTTCTCGATGAGGCGAGGATCGAGCACGTTCTGTTCGATCCATCTCGCTGCGAGCGACGCGATGTCGCCCTCCGCCTCCGTTTCGAGCTCGCGCATCGCGGGCGTGAGCTCCGCGTCGGGAAGCAGAAAAGCTCCCCTGCCCTCGGCAAGGCCGACGGCGTGCATGAGGTGGTTCAGATCCCAGCCAAGCCGAAGACGGTTGGTGCGGTCATATACCTCTTCGAAGACGCGCACGAAGTCGTCGGCCGTCTGCGCGCCGAACTCGAGCCCCCAGCCAGCGTTCTCGAGCTCGATGACGGGCGAGTGCTCATCGAGCAGGCCGCGCTGCTCGAGCGCCCGCAGAAACTGCTGCGTGAGCACGATCATCGCATCGAGCACGACCTCGCGATCGACCGTGAACTCCCACGCCCCGTCTACCGGCATGTAATCGATCAGGTGGAAGACGTACGCATTCGCGCCGATGTCGCGGGCGAGCGCATACTCATCGCACCAGCGGTTGAACATGTGCGCGCCAGTGAGATCGCCGAAGTACTCCCGCACCTGCTCGATGCCCTCGAAACGCTCCACCAGTTCGCCGAACTGCACGCCCGCAACAAACGGCGTGGGGGCCGCCCAGTACGAGCAGTGCACGCGACGCACTCCCGCGTTTCGCAGCGTGGCAACGAGTTCTGCATACTCGGCCTCCGATTCGGCGAGCGGCAACGTTCTCGCCTTCAGGTCTGCCATGAACACCTCGGTACCGGCGATGCCTCGATTCGCGCTTGCGTCGCCCGCAGCCGCGAGATGCTCGGTGCGGCAGGTGACGTACTCAAGCACACCGTTCGTCGCGGCAGGAGCCGCAACCGCTGGCAGGTTATCGATACCGGATTCAGTGGACATGACGTAGAAACTCCTTGGTGCGCTCGTGCTGCGGGTTCTCGAAGAAGCACTCGGGCTCTTGCTGCTCGATGATGACCCCCTCGTCGAATAGCACGACCTCGTCGGCAACCCGCCGAGCGAAGCGGGTCTCGTGGGTGACGACGAGCATCGTCATTCCCTCGCTCGCAAGGCTCTCCATGACGCGAAGCACCTCACCGACGAGCTCGGGGTCGAGTGCACTCGTCGGCTCATCGAAGAGCATCAGCTTCGGCTCCATCACCAGGGCGCGAGCGATCGCGACGCGCTGTTGCTGCCCGCCTGAGAGCTCAGAGGGGTACTTATGCGTGTGCGCGCCCATACCTACTCGCTCGAGCATCATGACCGCGCGCTCCTCGGCGTCTTTGCGGTGCACCCGATGCACGGTTGTGAGACCTGACATCACGTTTCGCGTGGCGTTCAGGTGCGGAAAGAGGTTGAACTGCTGAAACACCATGCCGACCACCTGGCGCTGCTTGGCAAGCACACGTTCGGGTGCCGGTCGCTCGGCGCCCGGTTTTCCGACGAAACCGAGCTGTTTTCCGTCGATCTCGATGGTGCCCTGGTCGACCCGCTCGAGCAGATTGATCAGACGCAGCGTCGTCGATTTGCCCGAGCCGCTCGGACCCAGCATGGCTTTGACCTGGCCGGGCCTGATCGACAGATCGACGCCTCGCAGCACGGCTTTATCGCCGTAACTTTTGTGCAAGCCTCGTGCATCGAGCAGCGGTGCTTCGGTGGCCTGAGTGTTCACTGGCCCCTCCTTTGGGTGGTGATCACGCATCAACGAGTCGATGTGACGGGATTCACAGTAGTTCCGAAAATGTCAGGCGTCGAGGGCAGATTTATTGTTCATGTCTTCAGTTTCGGTCAAATTTTGCATTATTGCCCAGGTTTTCCTTGCTTGGTACATTGATGTGCAGGATATGCCATAAATTTGCGCACACAGCAGCAGAAGATTCTGTATAACGAATCGGTGACGAAACGAGAAACAATGGAGTTCGACGGCGCACTCATTGATGCACTTCGCGACAACGGCAGGCTGCCGGTAACAGAGCTTGCCAAGCAATTGCAACTGCCGCGGCGCCGTGTGCAGGATCGCATGCACGCACTCCTCGAGAGCGGCACCATTCGCATTGTTGCCAACGTGCACCCAGCGCTGCTCGGCATCCACCTGTTCTGCGACGTGCTGATCTGGGTCGATGGCCCAAGCGCGCCGGTGCTCGCTCAGCTTCGCAGCTTTCGAGAAACCACGTTCATTACTGCGGTTGCCGGCAGCTGCGACATCGTTGTTGAGGTCGGGGCGAAGGATCGCGCCCACCTCGAGCAGACTCTCGCGAAGATTCGCAAGACACCGGGGGTGCGAGAGACCACGAGCTCGCAGCTCGTGCACATCTTCAAGAGCCGCTTCGAAACCGACAGCGATATTGCCGAGTCAGAACTGCACCAGCCCGATCAGCTAGACACGCGCATCATCGAGGTGCTCGGCGAAGACGGCAGGATGCCCTATCGCGAACTCGGACAGGCAGTCGGGTTGTCGATCGGAGCGGTGCGGGCTCGACTCGGCAAGCTCATGGAGAGTGGAATGCTGCGCATCGCGTGCGAGGTCAAGGAGTCGAGCACCGCGCGAAGAATGCAGATGGGCGCCAGCCTGCGCCTGAGCGGCGAAAGCGACGGGTTGGTCGAGGCGCTCTCTGCCATGCAAGCGGTCGAGTTCGGCGCCATCGCGATCGGCACGTTCGATGTCGTGCTCACCCTCTCAGGCGCCACACTCCAGGCCCTGCATCGCACACTCGATGACCTGCGCGCACTTGATACGGTCAGCAACGTGACCTCGTGGATGCACCTCGATGTCGTGCGAGAGAGCTACGAGTGAGGCGCACGCCCGGTGCGTGGGAGAATAGAGGCTGGCCGATCCTCGCCCCGAACACTCTGGAGAGTCACCATGACGCAGCTTCCCCCGCAGCCCCTCAGCCCGCTCGACGGCCGGTACCGCAGCGCTGTCGAGGGACTCGGCGACTTTCTCTCTGAGGCGGGGCTCAACAAGGCCCGCGTGCACGTCGAGGTCGAGTGGCTCGTCTACCTGACCTCGCACTCGTTGCTGGGCTCGGCTCCGCTCGACGACGCTGACGTCACGGCCTTGCGCGCTTGGGCAGCAAACTTCGGCCAGGCCGAGATCGATGAGCTCGCAGAGACCGAGCGCACCACGCAGCACGACGTGAAGGCCGTGGAGTACCTGGTGCGCGCGCAGCTGTCGCGTCAGGGTCTCGATCGCATCGCCGAGCTCACGCACGTCGCCTGCACGAGCGAAGACATCAACAACCTCTCGTACGCGATCACCGTGAAACAGGCCGTTGCCGAAGTCTGGCAGCCAAAGTTCGAAGCGGTCATCGCCGAGATCGCCCGCCAGGCCGAGCAGTACCGCGGGCTGCCCATGATGAGCCGCACGCACGGGCAGCCGGCGACCCCGACGACGCTCGGCAAGGAGCTCGCCGTCTTCGTGCACCGTCTGAACCGTCAGCTCGCGCAGATCACCCAGATCGAATACCTGGGCAAGTTCTCGGGCGCGACCGGCACCTTCGCCGCACACATCGCCGCCGACCCGCTGGTCGACTGGCAGGCAGTCTCACGCGAGTTCGTTGAGGGCCTCGGGCTCGACTGGAATCCGCTCACCACGCAGATCGAGTCGCACGACTGGCAGGCTGAGCTCTACACGCGCATCGCCCACGCAAACCGCATCCTGCACAACCTGGCCACCGATATCTGGAGCTACATCTCCATCGGCTACTTCCGTCAGATTCCCGTTGCGGGCGCCACCGGCTCGTCGACGATGCCGCACAAGGTCAACCCGATCCGCTTCGAAAACGCCGAAGCAAACCTTGAGCTCTCGAACGCGATTCTCGATTCGCTGGCGCAGACCCTCGTGACGAGCCGCTGGCAGCGCGACCTCACCGACTCGTCGGCGCAGCGCAATATCGGCGTCGGCATCGGCCACTCGGTGCTCGCGCTCGACAACATCAAGCGAGGCCTCGGCCAGATCGACGCGGCACCCGAGGTGCTCGCGGCTGACCTCGACAGCAACTGGGAGGTGCTCGGCGAGGCGATTCAGACTGTGATCCGCGCCGAGGTCACCGCCGGTCGTTCGTCGATCAAAGACCCCTACGCAGCGCTCAAAGAGTTGACGCGAGGCAAGAGGATCGGCCAAGCCGAACTGATCGAGTTCGTTTCGGCGCTCGAGATCGGCGACGAGGCAAAGCAGCGCCTGCTCGCCCTGACCCCGGCAACCTACGTCGGCGATGCGGCGAATCTGCTGGAGCACCTGCCTGCGAGCTAAGGGGTTTTGCCAATAGGCGAAGTGATCGGTCATCGAGCCCAAGTAGTCGGCCATCGAGCCTGTCGAGATGCCCGTGACTCCGTGACTCCGTGACTCGACAAGCTCGATCGGCGGAGTATCCCCGCCCAACCTTCGCGGGTCACATAATGCCACTAAAACACGGTTTAGAAGCACTCTGTGACTCGCAAACGGTCGGCACCAGCCTCACCCATCAGATGCGTGGCCTCGCTAACATGAGGGTGTGAGCACACAGGCGCGACGAAGCGAGACAGAGGGTGCGGCGACTCGGCCCCGGCGCATTTCGCTGCTCGCGGTGCTCGATCAGTTCTTCTTCGTCTTTGCGGGACTTGCGGCGGTTTGGCTCGCCTGGCTCTTGCTGCGCGAAAGCTTCCAGCTCGGCTGGTGGGGCATTCTCGTGTTCGTGGTGTTTTGGGGCATGCTCGCCTACCTGGCGCTCCCCCGCATTCACCGCATGCTCACCGCGATCTACGTGCCCGACTACTTCATCGGACGCACCCGCACGAGCGACGGCCTGCTCGGCGACCCGATCAACCTCGCCCTGCTCGGCGACGAGGGCGCGCTACACGCGGCGATGCAGAGTGCCTCGTGGACCCGCGCCGACCGCGTCACGCTACGCACTTCGTGGCGCATCATCACCTCGACCATCACCCGCAGGAGCTATGACGAGGCCCCGGTAAGCCCGCTCTTTCTCTTCGGGCGCATGCAAGACTTCGCCTACCAGCAAGAGGTCGCCGGCAACCCGGCGAAGCGACACCACGTGCGATTCTGGCGCACTCCCGAGGGGTGGTTGCTGCCCGGCGGCACTCGCGTCGACTGGCTCGCTGCCGGCACTTTCGATCGCGCGGTCGGGTTCTCGCTCTTCACGCTTCAGGTGACCCACAAAATCGATGCCGACATCGACATCGAGCGCGACCACATCACTGCGACCGTACTGCAAGCAAATCCCGCCGCCGCCGTGACCGTCCTGCGCGATTTCTCGACCGGCTATCACTCTCGCAACGGTGGCGGCGACACCATTCGCACCGACGGCGATCTGCCGATCCTCGATCTCAGAGCATTGCCACGCACCGACGCAAGCGAGACGCGCTCATGAGCGACGACTCGCGGCGAAAACGCGCGGCGAACGAGCCGGTCGAGGTGCTGGTGACTCGCGATGACGAATCACGGTCAGCGTCGAGCCCTCGGCCGCTCTCGACCACGCTCGGCGCACTCTTTGTGTTCGGGCGCGGTATCGCCGGGTTGGTTTGGATCGGCGCCTTTCTGCTGGCGTGGCCCGAGATTGCCGCCGAAGCGCACGTCACAGCCGACGAGCGCCCGTTCGTCTTCTGGTTGGTGCTGAGCATCGGGGTGCTCGCTGCACTGACCTCGCTTGTGTTCGCCTGGTCGATCTGGCGAGGCAGCAACCTCGCACGCGTGTTGGTGATGTGCGGCGTCACGCTCAGCACGATCACCGCCGCGAGCAGCTACTTCGCGAACGGCGAGCAGATCACCATTCAGACGACACTGCTCACAGTTTCGCTCGACATTCTGGTGCTGCTCGCGCTCTCGAGTCGCGATGCCCGAGCCTGGGCCAGGCAACCGCGGCGCCTGAGTGTAAGGCGCTCGCGGGGGGCCTAGTCTCCAGCCGGCGGAGGCTCGGCCCTAGTGCCAGCCCTCTTTGTCGGGGTGATGCAGGTCTTTGCGAGCCTCGACGTCTTCTTCGCTCGGCTTACCGCCGAGGCCAAGCAGCGCCAACACCATGAGCGAGACGATGAACACGATGCCAGTCACTATGCCAGCTCGAGCAAAATCGACGACGCCCTCGGGCGTGCGCAGCACGACCAGCACGACAATGCCAGCAAAGACTGCGAGCACGCCAGAGAAGCCGACGAGCTCAAGCGGTCGCAGCCTGTCACGTCGCGTCGGCGTGACCTTTGGCTGCTGGTCTGACGGGGTGGGTTCAGTCATGTTCTGTTCCGATATGGGTTGTCTGAGGCTACTCTGAGCCCTGGGTCGAGCTGGGAACGGCGTCAGTCGCCGGGCGAGGATCGAACGCCGCGATACCGAGGAACACTCCCCTGATGATCGCGTATGCGCCGAAGAAGCCGATCAGTGCCACCGCGTCGTCGCGAAACAGCAATACCAGGACTGCGAGTGCCGCGCTGAGCAGCAGCGAGGGCACCGCAACCTTCATGGGCTGCACACCGCGCGTGAGGCGCATGATGGTGATGACAGCGGTAAGTGCGGCCCAGAGCGCAAGAACCAGGGCCATGGTGAGGCTGTCGCTCACCGCGAGCAGCGAGCCCGCTGCTGCGAACGCGACGACGGCCCGTGCGGCGATCCACCAGCTCTCCGAAGTGCCGCGCAGGGCGAAGTACTCGAGCAGCGTTGCCGCGCCGATCAGGGTGAGGCCGCCGCCGAGCACCCAGAGGTCAAAGCCGAGTTCGCGGTGCAGCGGAGCGGTAAAGGCGATAACGACGCCCACCACGACGAGCACGCCCGCTCGAACCAGCTGTGCTGCACGGAAGCCGCGAAACTCAGAGGTTGCCGTGGTGCTCGGATCGCTCCCCATCACTGCCTCCGCCTTCCCATTCATAGCGACGACAAGTCTACTCCTCCAAGGTGAGAAGAGGATCGATGCCGGGCGCCTGCATGACTGTGGGCTCTCCGCCCGCGAAAATCGGCAAGGTTTCGGTCTCAACCGTTGTGAGATCCGGCATAATTCGCGGCTCGGCAATTGCGGGAGTCGGCATGAACCGCAGCTCGGCAATTGTGGGATTCGGCATAATTCGCGGCTCCGCGCTTGCGGGAGCCGGCATAAACTCAGATTCCCGAAGGCATGTCTTGGAAGCGCGAGTAGTGCCCCTGGAATGCGACCGTGACGGTGCCCGTGGGGCCGTTGCGCTGCTTCGCGAGAATGAAGTCGGCCTCCCCAGCCCTCGGACTGTCGCGGTCGCCCGCCGCCTCGCGATGCAGCAGAATCACCATGTCGGCGTCTTGCTCCAGCGAGCCCGACTCACGCAGGTCGCTGATCGCTGGCATCTTGTCTGCGCGCTGCTCCGACGCACGGTTCAGCTGCGAGAGCGCGATCACCGGCACATCGAGTTCTTTTGCGAGCAGCTTGAGCGAACGCGAGAACTCGCTCACCTCTTGCTGGCGGCTCTCTGACTTCTTGCCTGACGACAGCAACTGCAGGTAGTCGATGACCACCATGCGCAGGCCGTACTGCTGCTTGAGGCGGCGGCACTTCGCACGGATCTCTACGAGCGTGAGGTTCGGACTGTCATCGATGAACAGGGGCTTCTCTGAGATGCGGGCCTGCGTCGCGGCCAGCTTCTGGTAGTCGCGGTTGTCGAGGGTGCCCTTGCGAAGCGTCTGCAGTGGAACCGAGGCCTCGGCCGAGAGCAGGCGCATCGCGATCTCGGCGCGCCCCATTTCGAGCGAGAAGAATACGGTTGGCGCGTCGGCGTGCACCGAACCATTTCGCGCGACGTCGAGCGCGAGCGTCGACTTACCCATTGCGGGTCGAGCCGCGATGATGATCATCTGCCCGCCCGAGAACCCGTTCGTCATTGCGTCGAGTTCGCTGAAGCCGGTGGGCACGCCGAGCATGCCGTCTGGCATCTCGCGGGCGCGCGAGATCTCTTCGAACGCCGCTTCGACGGCGAGCGAAAGCGGCACATAGTCTTCAGCCTGGTCGGCACCCGTTACCGTGTAGATCTCGGCCTGGGCGCTGTTGACGAGGTCGACCGCCTCGCCCTCGCCGGCGTAGCCCATCTGCGTAATGCGTGTTCCAGCTTCTACCAGGCGACGAAGCAGCGCTTTCTCACCGACGATCTCTGCATAGAAGCTCGCGTTGGCTGCTGTCGGCACGATGCTCGTCAGGGTGTGCAGATACTCGACACCACCCGAGCGCTGCAGGTCGCCGGTTTTGGTGAGCTGGTCGGTGACGGTAATAACGTCAGTGGGATCGCCCTGTGCGTACAGCGTGAGCACGGCCTCATAAATGACCTCGTGCTTCGGCACATAGAAGTCGCCCGGACGCAGCTGGCCGGTGACATCAGCGACGGCGTCTTTCGAAAGCAGCATGCCGCCGAGCACGCTCTGCTCTGCCAACAGGTCGTGCGGAGGCACCCGCTCGAACCCACGTGAGTCGTCTTCAAACTCCGGTGGCGCGTCGGGAATGCCGAGGTGCGCGATCGACAAAGCGATCTCCTTTCAGAGGTGGGAGTGCGTGTGGGCGGGCCGACTCGCCTGCCGTTCACCCAGTAGACACCGGACCACCGACACTCACGCTAGGGCGAGTCTCGACGGCGGGCAAATGGGCGGCGATCCATCCTGTGGATAACTTGGTGCATAACTCACCGCATTTCCCCGGTTCTTATCCACAATTCTGGGGATAACTTGTGGAGAAGTAAATGATGAGCGGCTCAATTTTCGGCTTGAACAGGTATTTTGTGACAATCTGCCTGTGAAGTTATTCAACTCTCAGGTGCAAGTTGAAGCTTGCCCGACCGGTCACCCTGTGGAGAAATACTGGTTTCGGCGAGCCATGTCAAGTCGAAATAGGCACGTCGGAAAGATATATTCTCGCCCGACTGGCGAGGCTTGAAAAACTGCCGGTGAGCGCCGAAAACGTCTGGAACATGAACGGCGGGCTTTTCGGGGTCGGTGCATCCGGGAATCCGCAGAGGCCCAGCCGGCTGCGCATCCGGCTGGGCCCGCACGTCATAGAAGCGTGCGAGCGTCACCCCAACGAACCGCCAGCATCAGTGACGCTCGCCGGCTTCTATGACGCTCAGGCTTCTAGAGGTGGCCGTGGGGGAGTGAGATGAGGGCGACAGCGAGCGAGCAAGGCGCAGCAAGCGCCAGCAAGCGCACAGAGGGGAACCGCCACCATCCAGGGCGCACAGACAAAAGGAAAGGGTGAGGGCCGAAGGCCCTCACCCTGATCCTCTTCGCGAGTGTTTAGCGAGCAGCGATCACCTGAAGGGTGACCTCTGCGTCGACACCCTCGAGCAGGTGGATCGTTGCACTGTACTCACCGGTCGACTTGATGGTCGGAACCGTGATCTTGCGCTTGTCGATCTCGCCGACGCCGGCCTCAGCAACGGCAGTTGCAACCGCAGCGGGCTTGATCGAGCCGAAGAGACGACCCTCAGCACCGGTCTTCGCGAACAGGCGAATCTTGTTCTCCTGCAGCTTGGCCTTGAGTGCCTGTGCCTCTTCGACAGTAGCGATCGCGCGGGCCTCGCGGGCCTTGCGGATCTGCGCAACCTGAGCCTCGCCACCGCGGGTCCAGTTCACAGCGTAGCCCTGGGGCACGAGGTAGTTACGGGCGTAGCCGTTCTTCACCTCAACCACGTCACCGGCGCTGCCGAGACCCAGAACTTCGTTAGTCAGAATCACCTTTGCCATGATTCCCCTCCTTAGCGGCCGCTGCCGGCGTAGGGGAGCAGTGCCATCTCGCGGGCGTTCTTCACTGCCTTCGCGATCAGACGCTGCTCCTGAACCGACACACCGGTGATGCGACGGGCGCGGATCTTGCCGCGCTCAGAAATGAACTTGCGAAGCGTAGCGACATCCTTGTAATCGATGACGCCCACGGTCTGCTTCTTTGCGGGTGCGACAACCTTTGCGTTCTTGCCGCGACCCGGCTTGCGGGCTGCGCCGCTTGCCTTGCCTGCCATGATGATCTCTTTTCGTATGTTCTGCCCGTCACCGGGCATATGCCCGCGAACGGGCGAAGTTGTTTAGAAAGGCTGCTCGTCGTCGAAGCCCGAGCCGAAACCGCCACCCTGAGACGAGTTACCCGAACCACCCGAGTTGCCCCAGGGGTTGTCGTTACTCTGCCCTGCAGGGCGACCCCAGTCGCTCTGACCCGAAGGCTGACCGCCGCCGAAACCGCCGCCCTGACCACGCGACTGCGAACGAGTCACCTGAGCGGTGGCGTAACGCAGCGACGGGCCAATCTCGTCGACGTCGAGCTCGTAGCTCGTGCGACGCTGGCCGTCTTTGTCGTCGTAGCTGCGCTGACGCAGGTTGCCGCGCGCGATGACGCGGGTACCCTTGGTCAGCGAGTTCGCCACGTGCTCGGCGAACTCCCGCCACACGGTTGCGCGGAGAAACAGCGCTTCGCCGTCTTTCCACTCGTTCGTCTGGCGGTCGAAAGTACGGGGAGTCGAAGCGATCGTGAACGACGCGAAGGGCACACCGCTGCCGGTGTACCGCATCTCGGGATCAGCGGTGAGGTTGCCCACCACCGTGATCACGGTCTCGCCGGCCATGACTTACGCGCCCTGCTTCGCGGCGCGAGCGGCCTTAGCCTGGTCGCGCTTTGCCTGAGCCGCGCGCTGCGCGATGAGCTCGTCTGAGCGGAGCACCTTGGTGCGCAGCACTGCCTCGCTGAGGCCAAGCTGACGCTCGAGCTCTGCGGTTGCTGCGGGGGTAGCGGTGAAGTTTGCGACGACGTAGATGCCTTCGCTCTGCTTCTTGATCTCGTAAGCGAGACGGCGCTTGCCCCAGATGTCGACTGCCTGCACCTCGCCGTCAGCGTTACGGATAACGCCGAGGAACTTATCAATGCTGGGAGCCACGGTGCGCTCATCGATACCGGGATCGAGGATGACCATGAGTTCGTACGGATGCATTACTGACCCACCTCCTTCGGACTACGCGGCCACAGGATTTCTGTGACAGGAGGGTGTTTATGCACGTGCCCGTGCACGCCGCAGATTGCGCGTTGCACAGACAACCTGTACAGCCTACCACTTGAGGGGCGAATGCGCAGATTGAGGTTTGGCTCTCGTGCTCGTGCCGGGTGCGTGGCCTGCGCTGCGTACGAGATATGCATTGCGTACAAGAAATTTCCCAAACGCGCGCACGTTGCGCATATCTCGCACGCACCGCATACGGCGCGGGTCTCGTGCGCGGCGCAGCTGCAGTTCTCGCGGGTTGCATACGCAGAAAAGGATCGGTGCCGCGACTTCTGGCACCGATCCTTTTCGCCGCAACTAGAACTCGGTGATGCTGATACCGTCGAGAACCGATTGCGCGGCCTTGTCGCCCTCGGGCGTCGCCGGGCAATCGACCTCTGCGTAGAGCGCGAGGTTGTCGGGCATGAACGTGCGCAGCAGAATCTGACGCTGGCGATCGCCGTCGGCAGTCGGGTAGAGGGCGAGGTAGCGCGACATCTCGACCGAGTAGGCCCAGTCGACCGGCATCTCTACTGTGCCGTCGGGGTTCACCTCGGGGTCGGCGGTCGCCGCAGTCCAGGGGAGCCCGATCTGCAGCGCAGTCGAGAGCGTCTCTTCGGTGGCGCCGCGGTCTTCGGTCGCGGTCAGGCCCTCGGGGCCGTACCCCTGGTACGTAAAGAACATGCAGCCGGTCGCCACGTTCTTGAACTCGTTCACACCCTGCTGGTCGAAGCGCACGATGTCCCAGCCGTCTTCGAACGGCACGGCCCAGTAGGGGCCAGCGGCGAACTCTGAGGGGTCGTCGAGCGTGACGAGGTCAAGCTGGGCCGGGGTTTCTGATTCTTCCTCGGGCACCTCGGTTGTGGGCGGGGCCGGCGCCGGCTCGGGTGTGGCCGGCCCTTTCAGCATGAACGGCAGCGCGATGCCGAGCGCGATGATCAGGAGCAGCACGAGCGCGCCCGCACCGATGCCGATCCAGGCACCCACCGGCAGCCCCTTGCGGGGTGGTGCGCCGGTGGGCGGCATGCCCGGAGCGTACTGCTGCCCGGGCTGCGGAGGCTGCTGACCAGGAGCGTACTGCTGCGGCTGCGCGTAGGGATGACCCGGCTGCGCCTGCTGCGCGGTCGCATATGGCTGCTGTGCGAACTGGCCCGGCTGCTGCGGAGGCTGCTGACCAGTCGGCGCGAGTTGCGGCGGCTGCTGCCCGAATTGTTCAGGATGCTGGGGTGTTTGTGACTGCCCGAACTGCGGTTGCCCGAACTGCGACGGCTGCGGCCCCGCCTGCTGCGGAGGATGCTGGCTCGGTGCCCACGGCTGATTCTGCTGGGGCGGGGGAGCGTACTGAGGAGGCTGCGACCCGAGATGCGGTGGCGGCGCGTACACCGGGGGAGTCGGCTGCGGCGGTTGCAGATCGTGCTGCGGTTCAGTCGGCGGCGACTGGTTCGGCGCTTGATCGTGGTGCGGCGCACCCTGTTGTTGCTCGCCCGGCTGCGGCGCACCCTGCTGGGGCTCGCCTTCGGACTGCTCGTCGGGCGTGCCTGAAGGCAGATTGTTCGGGGGGTTCTGATCATTCATTGCGGTTCGCCTTATCGCTGTTCGCAGGTGGTGGTCTGAGAGTTACTCTAACGTGCGCAGGCGAAACTGTTCTATTGTTTCGATCGCCTGACGCTGACCCCCGACGTGCACGATCTCGTCGCCGTCGACCGTGAGTTGCGTAGCGTACGCGCGCAGCGCGGCCGTCTTGCGGTCGAGCCACGGCGTGATGTCGTGCGCCTCAACCTCATCGTCAGACTGTGCCACGGCATCGCCTGGTTCCGAGACAATCTCCCAGAACGGCAGCCCGAGCGCGGTCGCCACTGCACGGCTGAGCCGATGCGCCAACACATGGTCGGGGTGACCATAGCCGCCCCCGTCGTCGTAACTCACGATGCCCTGCGCCCCGGAAAGGTAGACGCCAGCGAGCAGATCGTTCAGCACCTCGACAGCGGGCACGCTCGTGAGCGCGTCGGGGCCGACGTCTTCGGCGGGCACTGCCCGCGGCGCCTCGCCCGCCACTGAGTCAGCCCACGCCATGCCCGAGTCTTCATAGATGGTGGGTGGGTGATCCTCGGCCCTCGCCGGATCGACCCCCAGAAATACGTGACGCTCAAGACCCAACATGCCGAGCGCGGTCTTCAACTCGTTCTGGCGCACGACCGCGAGCCCGTGAGCCTGCACGAGCCCCTGCAGCGGACCGGGCACGACCTCGCCGCGCTCACCGCGCGTCAGGGTGATGAGCAGCGGCTCAAGGCCGGCTTCGGCGAGCGCAGCGAGGGTGCCGCCTGTCGTGATCGTCTCGTCGTCAGGGTGCGCGTGCACGAAGAGCACCCGCGACCTGCCCCGAAACCACTGCGCTACCTCGCTCATGCCTGCCCCGCAAACCACTCGCGCAGGCGCGCCTCAGCCGCCTGCTCACCGATGAGACCTTCGTCGAGCCGCAGCTCGAGCAAGAACTTGTATGCCTGGCCCACCACGCGCCCCGGGGGCACGTCGAGAATCGCCATGATCTGCTCACCGTCGAGCTCGGGTCGCACCGCCGCGAGCTCCTCTGCCTCAGAGAGCTCGGCGATTCTGCGCTCGATGTCGTCGTAGGCGTGCTCGAGCCGCTCGGCCTTGCGGCGATTGCGCGTCGTCACGTCGGCTCGGGTGAGAATATGCAGCTGCTCGAGCACGTCGCCCGCGTCGCGCACATATCTGCGCACCGCCGAGTCAGTCCAGTGCTGATCGCTGTAGCCGAAGAAGCGAAGGTGCAGCTCGATCAGCCGGCTGACGCGCTTGATCGTATCGTTGTCGAAGCGCAGTTCGCGCAGGCGCTTCTTCGCGAGCTTCGAACCGACCACGTCGTGGTGATGAAACGTCACCCCTCCGCGCTCGAAACGCCTGGTCGCCGGCTTGCCGATGTCGTGCAGCAGCGAGGCGAGGCGCAGCACGATGTCGGGTGAGACGTCGGCATCCGGGTCACGTCGGGAGATTTCAAGCTCGATCGCCTGACGCAGCACGGTGAGGCTGTGCTCGTAGACGTCTTTGTGGCGCCCATGGTCGTCTTGCGTCGTGAGCAGCTCGGTGAGCTCGGGCAGGAAGCGATCTGCGAGCCCCGTTTCGACGAGCAGCTTGAGACCGGCTTCGGGGTGCTCGGTCGAAAGCAACTTGACCAGTTCGTCACGAATGCGCTCGGCAGAGATGATGTCGAGGCGCTCGGCATACTCCGCCATCGCGAGTCGCACCTCCGGCACCACCTCGAAGCCGAGCTGCGAAGCGAACCTGGCAGCTCGCATCATGCGCAGCGGGTCATCGGTAAACGACACCTCGGCCGCCCCGGGGGTGGCTATGCGGGCGGCGAGCAGGTCTTCGATGCCGCCCGAAATATCGACGAGCCTCATCGAGGGCAGCATGAGCGCGAGCGCGTTGATCGTGAAGTCGCGGCGCACGAGGTCGCCTTCGATCGTGTCGCCGAACTCGACCACGGGCTTGCGCGAGTCGGCCGCGTAGCTGTCGGCGCGGTAGGTCGTGATCTCGACCTGCTCACCGTGCACCTTGGCCGCGATCGTGCCGAAGTCACGGCCCACATCCCAAATGTTTTTCGTCAGCGATTCGAGAATCGCCCGCGTCTCGTCGGGTCGGGCCGAGGTTGTGAAGTCGAGATCGGTCACGTCGCGGCCGAGCAGCGCGTCACGCACGGGGCCGCCGACGAGCGCGAACTCGTGCCCGGCGGCGTCGAATGCTGCGGCGAGCGCTGCGACGGGTCGAGACTCGGCGATGTCGCGCATGGCGACCATGGATTCGGCGAGAGGGCGCATCCCTCCAGGGTACAGGCGGCGGCGAGCCCTACACTTGCCATATGCCTCACGCCCCCCGCCTTTCGCCTCGGCGCGGCAGCGTGTACGCACTTATTGCAGTCTCGCTGACCGCCGCGCTCACGTTTTCTGGTGTTTCGTTGCTGCAGGGGCGAGGATCGGCCCAGGCCGCCGAGCCCGATGCCGAGAGTGGCCCGCAGCCCGGGCTCGTGGTTGCCCCCGAAAGTGCCGTGGTCGAGAGTACTGCCGAGCAGTTTCGATTCGAGGTGCTGATCAAGAAC
The DNA here is from genome assembly GCA_937967375.1 of uncultured Leucobacter sp. GTDB lineage: Bacteria > Actinomycetota > Actinomycetes > Actinomycetales > Microbacteriaceae > Leucobacter. The sequence continues at coordinate 46,078 of CALCJF010000057.1, read as the reverse complement.
CCGACGAGTCAGCCGCTCGACGCGGGCACGGTCACCCTGATGATTGATAATCATCGCGCCGAGGCCGCCGCAGATCTCTCACCTGAGGGCGAGCGGGAGTCGCTCGAGCTGGCGAGCGTCGAGGCAGTCGCGACCAAGGGCGAAGAGGATCAGCGTCTCGAAGTCGTCGTGTCTCGCGATGACTTTCCGCTGTTGTTTACACGCGAGGCCGGTGTCTACCCGGTTCACGCCGAGTTTCAGCCCAGCAACGCGAAAACCGATGACGCGGACGCACTGAACCTCACGACTTCGACCGCGGTGGTCTGGAACGACGCGGTGACCACGAGCCCGCTCGCCATCACGCTTGTGGTGCCGCTCGTGCTGCCCAGCAGCGTCGAGGCGCTGCCGACACGCGACGAGCTGGCGAGTTCGGCGCCGAAGCTGACCCAGCTGCTCGACGCCGCCGAGCAGCGCTACGCAACGATTGCGGTCGACCCCCGCATCATCGCGGGCACCCGTGCACTCGGCAGCAATGCCCCCGGTGCCGCCACCACCCTGCTCGACCGCCTCGAACGCAGCACCTCGCCAATGTTTCTGTTGCAGTTCGCCGACGCCGACCCGGCCGTGCAGGCGGCACTTGGCTTCGAGACGCTGCTGCAGCCTCTCGGCTTCAACCACGCGACCGCCCTGGGCAAGTTCGAACCGCCAACGCCAGAGGCCGCGGCAACGAGTGGGGCGAACGGCGACGCCACGGCGGCGCAGAACGCCGGCACCGATGGGGCGGCCGCAGGTACCGACGTCGGCACCGACACGGCAGAGACGGCAAGCGCCGACGCAACCACCACCGCTACCTCCGCCGGTGAGGCGAACACCACCGACGCGGAGGGCGCAGCAGACGCTGCCGTAAAGGTCGACCCGGTCACCGGCGTGCCGACGCTCGAGGCACTTCTCAGCCTCGACAACGCGAGGCCAGGTGCTTGGCCGGCCGGGGGAGAGGTCGATAGCGCAACCCTCGCACTGCTGCGAGACGCGGGGCTCACCTCGCTCGTGCTCGACTCGAACAACGTCGCGAACGCTTCGACGCCGCGCATCACCTTCGGCGACTTCGACGCCCTCGTCGCCGATGCCCCCGCGGGTCAGGCGGCGCGCGTCTCGGTCGCGGGCGCCACCGCAACCGAACGCGACGCCGGCACCGCCGATCTGACAGCCCGCCTCGCGCTTTCGGCGCAGACCGGTGCTGGCGGGCTGGTGCTCGCCCTCGATCGCGGTGCCCTCGCCGACATTGCTGATCCTCTTCGTATCTTCGACACCATCGATTCGCTGCCCTGGGTGCAAACCGTATCTGAACGTCTGCAATCCAGTGCCCCCGCCGAACTGAGAGCAGGAGCACCCACAGAGGAACGCCGCGAGCTGCTGCGAGCAACAATCGCTCGCTCGGCACAGATCGACGAACTCGCCCCGCTGCTCGCAGAACCCAGCTACCTCACCGAGTACCAGCGCGAACGCCTGCTCGGCACACTCGCGACGAGATACGCCGAACCCGATATCGACTACCTCGCAATCGACGAACAGACCAAAGCGCGCGATAGTGAGCTTCTCAGCGGGGTGAGCCCCCTTGTGAGCGAGAACACCCAGCTGGTCGGGTCGCTCTCGAACGTGCCCATCACGCTGAGCAATGCGCTGCCATTTGAGGCGGTCGTCAACCTGCACGTGACCCCCACCTCGGCGGCGATCTCTCTGCGCGAGCGCGACTTCGAGGTGCGCATTCCGGCGGTGGGCAGCACGAACGTGCTCGTGCCGGTGCAGAGCCGAGTCTCGTCGGGCGAGGCCGGCCTGCAACTCGAAGTGCAGAATGCTTCGAAAGAACTCTCGTTCGCCAGCGCGTTGCACCCGCTAACGCTGCGCACGGCGATCGAAACCGCACTCATCTGGGTGCTCGGCTCGGCAGCCGCACTGCTGCTCGGCTTCGGCATCTGGCGCTCCGTGCGCCGCCGCCGAAGCCCGGTCACTGCAGACACGGCAGCCACACCCCCAGCTTCTAGGGAATAGTTCGAACCTAAACTGGGTTCTATCCCGTAGCTCATTACTCACTACGATCAATCCGCCGCGCGAGGAGCAGCATGCATCAGATCATCATCATCGGTTCGGGCCCCGCAGGCCTCACCGCAGGCATTTACGCGGCACGCGCCGGCCTTGAGCCCGTGCTGTTCGCGAGCTCGGTAGAACCCGGCGGCGAGCTGATGAACACGACCGATGTCGAGAACTTTCCGGGCTTTCCCGAGGGCGTGCAGGGCCCCGAGCTCATGGAGAAGATTCAGTCGCAGGCCGAGCGCTTCGGCACGAAGGTGCTCTACAACGACGTCACCGAGCTCGATCTCGAGGGCGACGTGAAGCGCGTTACCGATGCCGACGGCACCGTGCACGAGGCGAAGGCAGTCGTGTTTGCGACCGGCTCGGCCTACCGCAAGCTCGGCATCGCCGACGAAGATCGCCTGAGCGGCCACGGCGTCTCGTGGTGCGCGACCTGCGACGGCTTCTTCTTCCGTGAGAAGACAATCGCAGTTGTCGGCGGCGGCGACTCTGCGATGGAAGAGGCGACCTTTCTCACCCGCTTCGCTTCGAAGGTGTACGTCATTCACCGCCGCGACTCGCTCAAGGCGTCAAAGATCATGCAGCAGCGCGCCTTCGACAACGAGAAGATCGAATTCATCTGGAACGCTGAGGTCACCGCGATTCACGGCGAAACCGAGGCGAACGGCGTCGCACTGCGCGACACCGTGACCGGTGAGACTCGCGATCTGGCGCTCGACGGCGTGTTCATCGCGATCGGCAACGACCCGCGCACCCACTTGGTGCACGGCAAGCTCGATCTCACCGCAGACGGCACCATCGCCGTCGAGGGCCGCAGCTCGAAGACCTCGGTGCCCGGCGTGTTCGCCGCGGGCGACGTCATCGACCCGAGCTACCGCCAGGCTGTCACCGCCGCTGGTTCGGGCACCGTCGCAGCCCTCGACGCCGAGCACTACCTCGCAGCGCTCGAAGACCACTAACGAATATTTAGGAGCACAACATGTCAGAAGCAATCAACGTAGGCGAGCAGACCTTCGAGAAGGTCGTGCTGCAGAGCGAGATTCCCGTTCTCGTCGATTTTTGGGCAGCCTGGTGCGGCCCGTGCCGCATGGTCGCACCCGTGCTCGACCAGATCGCTGCCGAGAACGAGGGCAAGATTCGCATCGTCAAGGTCAACGTCGATGAGGAGCCCGCGCTTGCCGCGCAGTACCGGATCACCTCGATCCCCGCGATGAAGGTCTTCAAGGGCGGCGAAGAGGTGCGCGAGCTGATCGGCGCGATGCCGAAGCAGATGATCGAGCAGCAGCTCGAGGGCATTCTCTAGGCTTCAGCCAGCGGGATCGCACCGATCTCAAACAAGTGGGCACTTGGTGTTGCTCTGACTCAGTTCAGGCAACACCAAGTGCCCTTTCCTTTTGAGGCACGCGACACTCAACACGCGAGCTCACGCAGCGACGCACAGTTTCCTGCACCCACATTCCCATCGAGAAAGGGATTTTCATTGCTTGCGGCCGCTTGAAGCGTGAAATTCCCTTTCTCGACCGGTATCTCGCCGCGCCCGCAGGCCCCGCGCCGAGCCCACCGTCTCCAGCCGAAACGAATCGGTGAGCGACCCCGATTCGCGTTCACCCGCCGATTTCACCCCTCGAGCTGCAGCCGATACCCCATGCCCGATTCGGTGAGCAGATAGCGCGGATTCGCGGGATCCGGTTCGAGCTTCTTGCGCAACTGCGACAAGTACAGCCGAAGGTAGCCCGTGTCTTTGGCATGCTCGAACCCCCAGATGTGGGTGAGCAGGGTCTGCCTCGTCACGAGCTTGCCCGCGTTGCGAATGAGCAGCTCGAGCACTTGCCACTCGGTGGGCGTCAGTCGCACCTGCACGGGCCGACCGCTCGAAGTGTCGGTCACGATCCTCGCAGAGAGATCGACCGTGACTTGCCCGAACGTCACGACCGGGCTCGCCTCTTGCTCGGGAATGCGCCTGGTGAGCGCGCGAATGCGCGCGAGCAGCTCTTCGACGAGAAACGGTTTCGTGACGTAGTCGTCTGCGCCGGCATCGAGCGCCTCGACCTTGTCGCCGGCGCCCGTGCGCCCCGACACGACGAGAATCGGCGCGTCTGACCAGCCGCGAATCGCGTGGATCACGTCGAGCCCGTCGAAGCGCGGCATACCGAGGTCGAGCAGCAACACGTCGGGCCGTTCGTCGGCGGCCAGGCTTATGGCCTCTTCGCCGTCAGCCGCGGTGATGATCTCGTAGCCCTTGGCCGTCAGAGTGATGCGCAGGGCGCGAAGCAGCTGCGGGTCGTCGTCGGCAATGAGAATCTTCATCGTGTGTGCCCTTCGCTGCCGCGCTGCTCGTTAACGCGCGAGGCCCGCGCCAGTGTGCCGGTATCGGCGCCCTCACCGCTCGCGAGCAGCGATACCACCATCGTGAGCCCGCCGCCCGGGGTGTCTTCGGGTTCGAGTGTGCCCTGCATCGCCTCGATGAAGCCGCGTGAAAGCGCGAGGCCAAGGCCAAGGCCGGTCGTGTTGTCGGTGTCTCCGAGCCGCTGAAACGGCACGAACACGTCGCTGCGCCGGGCGATCGGCACACCCGGTCCGTGGTCGATCACCCGAATCTCGAGCCGGTCGAAGATCAGGCGGGTCGCGATCTGCACGGGGGTCTCCGGGGGCGAGAAGCGCAGTGCGTTGGCCAGCAGGTTCACGATGGCTCGTTGCAGCAGCACAGGGTCGGCGAGGATCTTGGCCCGGCCATGAGTGGCCAGCACCTCAACGTGCGGTTGCACCTCGCCGAGCTCTTCGAGGGCCGGCTCGATGACGTCCATCGGGTCGAGCGCGATGGGGGAGATCGCCAGCACGCCCGCTTGCACTCGGCTCACGTCGAGCAGGTCGGTGACGAGCGCGGTGAGTGACGCGAGGCTCTCGTGCGCGGTTTCGAGCAGTTCGTCGCGGTCGGAGGGCGACAGCGCATCGCCGGCAGAGCGCAGGCCACCCACCGCCGCGGTCGCCGAGGCGAGCGGCCGACGCAGGTCGTGGCTGAGCGCCGAGAGCAGCGCACCGCGCACCCTGTCTGAGGCGGCAATGGGCTCGACTGCTTTGGCCGCTGCCTCACGCCTGTGCCGTTCAAGCACCACGCTCACCACCACCGCTGTCGCGATGTGCAGCATCAGCACTACGAGGTGAATCGGATCTGCCACGGCAACCGTGAAGTGGGGTTCGATGAAGAAGAGATCGAGCAGCACCCCCGAGCACACTGCGGCAAGCAGAGCGGGCCATAGGCCGCCGACGAGCGCGACGACGACGACATACAACTGCAGGCAGAGCACCTCGATCGCGATGGCGTTCGGGGTGTGAAAGCTGCCAAACAACAGCATGAGCAACGGCAGAGCCAACAGGGCGACGGCGAGGCCCGCGAGTTGGCGCACGCGCGGCAGGGCACCGCGCTGCGCCGCACTCGCCGAGCCTGTCGTTTTCGCCACGACTCTACGCTACGTGAATCCAGGGGCGCCGTGTCACATCTGGTTGTGCCTCGCGCAGCACCTCGCGCGTCATGGGTGCGATCTCGCCCTCACCGAAGAGCAAGAAACGAAGCAGATTGCTGATCGGGTTGCCCTCTGTCCAGCGAAAGTAGATGTGCGGCATGCACCCGAAGTTCGCGCTCAGGTGCAGCGCGACCGCGGCGATCGCGTTCGGCACCGTGCTGCCGCGCACGACGAGCACGCGATAGCCGTGGCGTTCGACCCCCTGCACCACCAGCTCGCCCTCGAAATCCGAGCTGTCGGATACTTCGATCTCGATGAACAGCACGTTGTCATCGGGCAGCCCGTGTGCGGCTCGCGCGTGCCGAAGCTTCTGTGCGTAGCGCCCCTCGCTCAGATCGTTCGGCTCGTGCGCGACTAAGCGCAGCGCCCCGCCCTGCAACGAGTCGACGAATGCCCCCGCGTGTTCGTCGAGGCGCACCGACGTCGCGCGCAACTCGGTAGACCTGACCACTCTCGAAAAGAAACTCACGACAACGATGCCCACGATAAAGCACGCCGCGATCTTGATGCCGTCGGGGCGTTCGATGACGTTCGCGACGGTCGTGTAGAGAAACACCGCGGTGATGATGCCGAAGCCGATGGTCGCGGCACGTTCACCGCGCCGCCGTGCGACGAGCGTCACCGCGATCGCGGCCGAGGTGATGAGCACGAGCACACCGGTGGCGTATGCCCCACCCTGCGCATCGACGCTCGCCTGAAAGATGATGGTGATGAGAAAAGCGACAGCGGTGAACACGAGCACGAGCGGCCTCGTCGCCCTGGCCCAGGCGGGAGCCATGCCGTAGTGGGGCAGATAGCGGGGCACGAGGTTCAAGAGACCCGCCATGGCCGATGCGCCTGCGAACCAGAGGATCGCAATGGTGGCGAGGTCGTATGCCGTGCCGAAGCCGTCGCCCAAGAAGTGGTGCGCCAAGTAGGCGAGGGCGCGGCCATTCGCCTCACCGCCCGGTTCAAACTCCTTGGCCGGAATCAGCGCGACCGTTGTGATCGATGACGTGATGAGAAAGCCGCTCATGATGAGCGCCGAGGTGGTGAGCAGTCGCCGCGCGCCGCGAATGCGCCCGGTCGGCTGGGCCTCGGTATCGCCCTTATCGCCTCGAATCTGCGGCATCACCGCAACGCCGGTCTCAAACCCCGAGAGGCCGAGTGCGAGCTTCGGAAACACGAGCAGGGCCAGGGCGATGACGAGGAATGGGTCGCCGTGCTGGGTCGTGAGCACCGTCCACCAGTCACCGAGCAGCACGGGATGCCCGATCAGCTCGAAGAGCGCGACCGCGACGACCACGAGATTGAGGGCCAAGAACACCCCGACAAGCACCGTCGCGAGGCGAATCGCCTCTTTGAATCCTCGCAAGAAGACCACTCCGAGCCCCGCGAGCATCGCAATCGTGATGACGACCTCTTGGCCCTTCAACCCAGAGGGCGCGAACGGGTTCTCTACGAGGTGCGCCGTCGCATCAGCGGCCGAGAGCGTCATGGTGATCATGAAGTCTGTGGCGGCGAATCCGAGCAGCGCGAGCACGGCGAGCTTGCCGCCCCAGCGGGGCAGCAGCTTCGCGAGCATGGAGATCGACCCGGTGCCGTGTGGGCTCTCTTTCGCCACCCGGCGGTAGACGGGCAGCGCACCGGCGAGTGTGACGAGCACGAGCACGATCGTGGCCAGCGGGGCCACCGCTCCGGCAGCGAGCGCGGCAATCGCCGGCTGATAGCCGAGGGTCGAGAAGTAGTCGAGACCCGTGAGGCACATCACCCTCAGCCAGTGGGCTCGGCGATGCTCCTCGGGTCGACCGTGCGGGCCTGTCTGCCGCCCCGGCGATTCGGCGGTTTCGGCGAGCATCCATTTGCCGAACGCCGCACGGCGTCGCTGCCGAACCGGCTCTGCCGGCGGCACCTCGAGCGACGAGCCGTACTCTGCGGTGCTCACTGCACTCATCCTCCGATTCACACACCCGGGCGATCGGGTGATCGCTTTCTGCGGGGGTATTCCTATCGAAGCGCTCGCAACGGGCCCGTGTCTCGATCCTTACGGTTTCCATACGGAAACGCGAGCAATTTTTACGGCTTGCTCACGTCTGCGTCGAACCGTTGGCGTCTGCACGCGCAACGCCGGGGTGCGTCGCAAGGTATTCCTCGAACGCCTCTCGCGATGTGCGCGTCGGTGTGAATCCGAACTCGCGCTTCAGTCGATCGTTCGCGAGCACGGGCCGGTAGCGCAGAAAGCGCACCTTTTCGGGCCCGTGTTCGGTCAGGCGAAGGGATCGCCCGAGCCAGAGCGCGGCAGTCAGCGCCCATGCGGGAACAGTCAGTAGCGGCTTGCCGATCCTCGCCGCAATCTCGGGCACCGTCAGCGCACCGTCGCCCGCAACGTTGTAGATGCCGGCCGGGCCGCCGGTTGCCGCGCGCACCATGGCCGCCGCGACGTCATCGACCCAGATGAACACGAATGGCGAGTCGCTGCCGGCGATGTGCAGCACGCGCCCCCCGTCCCAGAGCGCCGTGATCTGGTTTTTCACGGTTGGGCCGAGGATCGTACCGATTCGAAACACGGTCTGCGTCAGCGATGGGTGGTCTTCGCGGTATGCGGCGAGCATTTCTTCGACGAGGCGTTTGTGCTTCGAGTACGGAAACTCGTCGCTGCCGCGCGCGGGCACCGTCTCGTCGATCCAGGCGGGGGAGTCAGCGTGGTAGCCGTAGGCCGCCCCCGAGCTCGACACGACGATGCGCGTGACTCCCGCCTCGACGCACGCGGCAAGCACGTTGGCAGACCCCTCGACGTCGACCCGGTACTCGAGTGAGACGTCGCGGCCGGGGTTCACGATCGCGGCGAGGTGCACCACCGTGTCGATGCAGTGCTCGCGCAGCAGCGGCGCGATCGAAGCCGCATCGGTAACGTCGCATGCCTCGAACTGCACGCCTTCCGGCAGCGCCGAAGGCTCGCGCACGTCACCCGCGATCACGAGCTCGACGTCTGCGCGCCGCGCGAGCGCTGCCGCGACGTTCGAACCTAGAAACCCGGCGCCTCCGGTAACGAGCACCCGCGTCACTGTGCGTCACCGCCTTCGGGCGCAGCCGATCCTCGCCCCTCGTCATCGGGTGCGGCGGCGAGCGCGACGCTCTTGCCGCTCGCATCGCCCTTGATCGATCCGGTGCGGCGCTTCGTGTGCGCGGCCCAGAGCGAAGCGAGCACCAGGCCCGCGATGATGTCCCAGACACCCCACCAGCCGGCAACGATCGCCATGCCCCCAAGGCCGCCGAAGAACGTGAAAACCAGCCCGAGGCCGAGGCCCGCATTGCGAATACCGACCTCGAACGTCACTGCCTTGCGCTCGCGAGTTCCGAGACCGCCGACGTAGGCGGTGCCGTAGCCGATGGCGAGCGCGACCGCGTCGTGAATCGTGACGACCACCAGAATGATGCCGAGAAACGCGACGAAGTAGCTCCAGTTACCCGCGAGCGCACCGACAATGAAGCCGAGCAGCGCGATCAGGCTGAACCATTTCACCACCGGCTGCACCTTCTGCGCGAACTTCGGCAGCTTGGCGCGCAGCAGCAGGCCGGCGACGAATGGCAGGCCGATAATCAAGAGAATCTCGAGCAGCATCTTGAGTGGATCGAGCGAGACCGCGTGCAGCAGCGTGCGCGCAGTCGGGTGCAGCGAGCCCCAGAATGCGATGCTGAGCGGCATCGCGACGATGTAGAGCAGGTTGCCGACGGCAGTCATCGACACCGAGAGCGCGACATTGCCGCCCGAGCGGTGCGTCAGCACCTGCGAAATGTTGCCGGGAGGGCAGCAGGCGACGAGAATCATGCCGAGTGCCATCGAGGCAGTCACGGGCAGCACGAGCGTCAACCCGAACGTCACGGCCGGCAGCACGAGCAGCTGCGCGAGGATCGCGATGATGAACGGTTTCGGGTGACGAAACACGACCTTGAAGTCATCGGGCGACGTGTCGAGCGCGATGCCGAACATGATGAGCCCGAGCACGACGTTCAAGATCACGAGCGTGCTGGGGGTGAAGTTCAGCACGACCTCATCGATGTTCATCTCGCAGCCCCATTCGTCTGGGTGGTTTGGTGCAGCGCCGCTGTCTCGGCGCGCACGGCGCCCCGGTAGGCGTCTTTGTTCACGTAGTACGACATCCGGTCGAGCCCCAGGTAGCGGTAGCCGGCGGTGAGGTCGGGCCAAGGATCGAGCGCGACCCGATGCCGAAACCGCCCGGCCCGCGCCGTGTCGCCCTGCTCGGCCTGCAGGTAGGCGGCGATGAGCTCGGCCTGCTCGTAGCGGCCCTGCCAGCCCAGACCCGATGCCTCGACCATGCCCATCACGTAGAGCCCGTTGAACTCGGGCGTGAAAATGTTCAGAAACAGCTCGGGTGCGGCCGCGCGCCAGTTCAGGTGCTCACGGTCGACCATCGGATAGTCGAGCTTGTAGCCGGTGGCGAGCAGAATCAGGTCGTAGTCGTCGCTCGTGCCCTTCGCGAAACTTCTCGACTGCTTGAAATGCACCGTGTGGCCGTCGAAGCGCTCGATGTCGGGCATGATGCGCAGATCGCCCTGACCGAGGTGGTTCAAGATGAGCGTGTTCACGATCGGGTGCGACTCGTAGATCTTGTAGTCGGGCTTCGGAAACCCGAAGCGCACTGGGTCACCGGTGAATGCCTGCAGCAATCGTTTGTCAACGAACTGCTTGATGGGCCGGGGCATCGGCTTGCCCTGATTCAGGGTGTCGCTCGGCTTGCCGAACAGGTAGCGGGGCACGAAATAGTACCCGCGACGCACGCTCATGTCGACACTCGCGGCGTGGTGCACGGCGTCGACCGCGATGTCGCAACCCGAGTTGCCCGCGCCGATGATGAGCACGCGCTTGCCTGCAAGCTGCGACGGGCTCGAGTACTCGCTCGTGTGCATGATCTCGCCCGAAAAGTCACCGGCAAACCGCGGCACGTTGGGCTCGGCGAGTGTTCCATTGGCGAGGATCACCCCGCGGTAGTGCTTGGTGACCTCGCCGTCGGGGCCTGCCGCGGTGAGCGACCAGCCTCCTTCGCCTGCGGGCGCGATCCTCGTCACCTGAGTATTGAATTTGAAGCTGTCGCGAAGCGAGAACGCGTCGGCGTAGTCGTCGAAGTAGCGCTTGAGCACCCGGTGGCCTGGGTAGTCGACGCTCGTGCGCATCGCGAACTCTGCAAACTCGGTCGTGGTGCGCGACGAGATGAGGTGCGCCGACTCATACATCGTGCTGCGCGGGTTCGTGATGTCCCAGAGCCCGCCGACATCGTGTGACGCCTCGTAACCGTCGACGGCGATGCCGGTCTTCTGCATGGCCCGCGCCATCGCGAGCCCGCTCGGCCCGGCACCAATGATCGCGTAGTCGCTCACCTGCACTCCTTCATGCGTCGTCTGCGTTCCGCAAGATTCTAGTGCTCGGGAGCACCGGCAGGGAAAGGTCTTAGAGGCTCCCGACTATAGGCTCTCGGCGAGCGCTGCCAGGCGATCGAGCGAGGCGCGCAGAGACGATTCGGTGGTCGCACGGGCGCGCGGAAGGCGAGCCTCGTCTTCGAGGTTCGTCCAATCGTAGGTGTGCCGCACCAGAGTGACGCCGTCGGCGGGCTCGAGCTCCCAGCGCCAGAGATGCCCGGGAGGCTGCTCGCCAACCGGTGCCGGCAACCAAGCGATTCGACGCCCCTCCTCGAACTCTACGACATGGTTCTCGCGCACGGCGCCCTGCTTTGTCATATTCATGGTGAACACATCACCGCTTCGGTGCACGCGTTGCCCCTCTGGGGCACTCGCAAGATTGTCGTTTCCATCCCAGCGTGGCTGCTGCGACGGGTCAGCGATCAGTTCGAAGATCACTGCTGCATCTGCTCCGACAATTCGTTCGGCCGTGATTACACGCTGCTCGTTCATACTGCCAGCGTAGCCCGCATCACGGTCGAGAGATATACGCAGAAATGGGTCGCGGCAGCGCGGCCCGAGTTCAGATGCCTCAGTTAAAGCCCGGGTCACCCAGCTCGTCGAGAATACGCTTCAGGTCTGCGATGGTCGCGAAGTCGATCGTGACCTGCCCCTTCTTCGCGCCGAGCTTGACGTGCACCCGCGTGTCGAAACGGTCACCGAGGCGCTCGGCGATCGCGTCGAGCTGCGCCTGAACGCCCCCAGCACGGGGCTTCTTGCCGGGGCGAGACTTCGGCAGTTCGCCAGCTGCGGCCTCGGCTGCGCGCACCGAGAGGCCCTCGTTCACGATCTTGTCGGCGAGGCGTTGCATCGCGTCTGCACCACCGCCCTCACCATCAAGCGAGAGGATCGCCCTGGCGTGACCGGCCGACAGCACACCGGCAGCGACCCGCGCCTGCACCGGCTCGGGCAGCTTGAGCAGGCGAATCGTGTTCGAAATCTGGGGGCGCGAGCGGCCGATGCGGTTCGCGAGCTGCTCTTGGGTAATGCCGAAGTCTGCGAGCAGCTGCTGGTAGGCCGAAGCTTCTTCGAGCGGGTTCAGTTGCGCGCGGTGCAGGTTCTCGAGCAGCGCGTCGCGCAACATGTGCTCGTCTGCGGTCGAACGCACAATCGCGGGAATGTCTTCGAGACCCGCACGACCGCTCGCACGGAAGCGACGCTCGCCCATGATGAGCTCGTAGCGCGGCTCTCCGGCGACGGGTGCCGGCTCAATCTCGCGCACGACAACCGGCTGAAACACGCCGAACTCTCGGATCGAGTGCGTCAGCTCTTCGAGCGCCTCTTCGTCGAACTCGGTACGGGGCTGCACGCGGTTCGGCACGATTTCGCTGAGCTTCAGACGTGTGAGCTTCGCGCCAGGAACCTCGCGCAGCTCGCTGCCCTCACTCCCGGCGTCGGCCACCGGGGTGGCGATCCCTTCGTTTGCATCGCTCGCCGCGGCCTCGTCGGCGACCTGAGCCGCGGTGCGGTTCGGAAAGAACACGTCGACGGGGCGTTCGCCCTCGCTCGCCTGCGGAATCAACGCGCCGATTCCACGGCCAAGGCCGCCGCGCTTCTTCGTCGCCATCTCTTAGGCTCCTTCATTCGTGTTCGTAACTTGTTCGCGCAGCGCAATCTCTGCGGCAGCCTCAAGATAGGCGAGCGCGCCGATCGAAGCGGGGTCGTATGCGTGCACCGTCTGCCCGTAGCTCGGTGCTTCTGACACGCGAACCGAACGGGGGATCACCGCAGCGAGCGTCTCCGACGGAAAATGCTCGCGCACCTCAGCCGCAACCTCGTGGGCGAGGTTGGTTCTCGCGTCGTACATCGTCAGCAGAATCGTCGACACGCGAAGCGCCGGATTGAGATGCTTCTGAATGAGCTGAATATTGCCGAGCAGCTGGCTCAGGCCCTCGAGCGCGTAATACTCGCACTGAATCGGGATCAGCACCTCCTGCGCCGCAACGAAGGCGTTGACGGTCAGTAGGCCGAGCGACGGTGGGCAGTCGATGAAGACGTAGTGAAACTCGCGCTCCGACTCTTGCAGAAACCCCTCGAGCGCGGTGCGCAAACGCTGTTCGCGAGCGACGAGCGAGACGAGCTCGATCTCGGCGCCGGCGAGGTTAATGGTCGAGGGCACGCAGAAGAGGTTCTCGTGATCGGTGCTCTGCTGCAGCGCCTCGTGCATCGTGTGGTCGCCGAGCAGCACCTCGTAGATGCTCGTGGTCTCGGGGCGATGCGCGACGCCGAGCGCCGTTGAGGCGTTGCCCTGCGGGTCGAGGTCGATCACCAGCACGTTTGCGCCGCGGCGAGCGAGCGCCGATGCCAGGTTGACGGTCGTGGTGGTCTTGCCCACCCCGCCCTTCTGGTTCGATACCGTGATCACCCTGGTGCGTGTGGGCAGGGGAGACGCGTTCGCTTCAAGGAGGCGGCGGCGGCGAACCTTGTCGACCAGGTGGTTGCCCACCAGTGCGTTCTCGGTGTCGGTCATCGGATCCTTCAGCTGCAGCGGTTGGTGGCGGGGGTTACCTCACCCGCGCTCTAAATACTCTAGTCGTCTCGGCAAGCAGGCCCTCGCCGAGAATCTCAGTGCTGATGTCTCGCACCTTGTGCTTGCGAAGCACCTTTTCGGCCGCATCGATCTCGCCCTGCACCGAATCGCCCTTGAGCAGCAGCAGTTCGCCCCCGTCGCGCAGCAGCGGTGCGGCGAGCGGTACGAGCTTGCGCAGTGCCGTAACCGCCCTGGCGGTCAGCTGATCCACCTCGAACGCGTCGTGAAACTCTTCTGCCCGGCCGCGCTTCACCTCGACGTTCTCGAGGCCGAGCCTCTCGACCTGCTCGTTCAGCCAGGCGCAGCGGCGCTCCATTGGCTCGATGAGTTTGAACGTCGCGTCGGGTCGCACGATTGCGAGCACGAGTCCGGGCATACCGCCGCCGGTGCCGATGTCGGCAACGCGGGCACCGGGTTCGATCAGGGGAGCGAGGATCGCGCTGTTCAGCAGGTGCCTCGTCCAGAGGCGCGGCGGCTCAAGCGGCCCGATGAGCCCAAGGGTCTCGCCCCGTTCGCCGAGGTCGCTCGCGAAGGCGCGCAGCACGTCGATGCGGTCGCCCGCGATCTCTGCGGCCGTCGCCGGTTCAATCTCGACGTGAACGTCGGTCATGGTTTCCACGTTCCTTCGGTGATTTCTGAGGATGTGCAACTGTGTGGTGTGTGGTGTTTCACGTGAAACCGCGACTGGGACGGACGCGGCGCTGGCGTCGCGGCGAGGGCCAGAAATGGCCTTCGCTTTCGGCTCCAGCGCGCGTGAAACGTTAAACTGCGGTAACCACGAGGCGGCGATCGCGCCCTTCGCCACGCGACTGGCTGTGGTGCCCGAGGTTCGCAACGATGTCGTGCACCAGCTTTCGCTCGTACGAAGACATGGGCTCGAGCTCGACCTCGGTGCGGCCGGCGGCAATCTGTGCGATCGCGGCGTCAACCAGGCTGCGCAGCTCGGTCGCGCGGGCGTCGCGCGACCCTCCGATGTCGAGAATCAGACGCGAGAAGCGACCGGTCTGATTCTGCACCGCGATACGGGTCAAATCTTGCAGCGCCTGAACGGTCTCGGGCATTGCCAAACGGTCGAGATCCTCACCGCCGCCGGTGACGGAAAGGTAGGCGCGGCCGCTTGCGACCGATATGTCGAGGTCGCCGTCGAGGTCTGCAAGATCGAGCAGCCCCTCGATGTAGTCCGCCGCGAGGTCACCCTCTGCCTCCAGGTCGTCTTGCGTGGCCGTCTCGGCGGCCTCGTTCAACTGATCTTCACTCATGATGCCTACCGTCACTTCTTCTTCTTGGCGCGCTTCGCGCTCACCGGCTGCTGACGCTGGCCCTGCGGTGCGGCAGTGCCCTCGATTCGTTCGATTTCGGCAACCTCGTCATCAGTGAGTTTGCCCTTTGCCTTCAGGCGAGCCTGGCGGGTGCGCCAAGCTTCGCTGCCGGGGGTGGGCATCGTGTTGATAACGATTGCCTGCTGACCCATGGTCCACAAGTTCGAGGTGAACCAATAGATGTTGAGCGCGAGCGGAAAGGTGAATCCCGAGAACAGGAACGCGAAGGGGATGATGTACAGCATGATCTTCTGCTGTCGATACATCGGCGAGGCCTTCGTCTCGTCACTCACGTTCTTCGACATGATCTGCAGCTGAGTGAAGAACTGTGAGGCGATCATGAGCAACATGATGACGCCGAGCAAGATCACGACGACCCAGTTGCCCGACTCCCAGCCCTGGGTGAAGGTCATCTTCAGGGGTGCGCCGAAAATGGTTGCCTGGTTGAAGCTGTCGGTCATCTCCTGGTTCATCATGCCGATGCCAGGCTTGCCGGTACCGTCACCGCCGCTGCCGACGGCGCCAGCTGCGTTGCGCAGCACCGCAAACAGCGAGAAGAAGATCGGCATCTGAATAAGAATGGGCAGGCATGACGAGAACGGGTTCGTGCCGTGCTTCTTGTATAGCGCCATCGTCTCGCGGCTCATTGCCTCGCGCGAGAACTGATCGTTCTTGCCCTTGTACTTGGCCTGGATCTTCTTCATCTCAGGAGCGAGATCCATCATGCGTCGCTGCGCCTTGATTTGGCGCACCGTTACGGGGATCAACGCTGAACGAACGACAATCACGAGACCGAGGATCGCGAGCAACCAGGTGACACCAGAAGCCGGATCCATGCCGATCCAAGTGAAGAGCTGGTGCCAGGCCCACAGCACGAGCTCAACCAGCCACCGCAGCGGCCAGAGAATCGTGTCGATGAATTGCATCATGATCAGGACTTTCGAGTATTTGGGCGAACGAATCCGCGTGTATTGATGGGAAAACTTGGGTGTGCTCGCTCAGGAGCATCATCGATGCCGCCCGCCGAGAAAGGATTGCAGCGAGCGAGTCGCCACACGGTGAGCGCCACACCTATCGCAAAGCCTTGGCGCTGGAATACTTCCAAAGCGTAGCGCGAACAACTTGGATAGTACCTGCAGACCTGACCGTACAGCGGCGAGATCACCCGTCGATACCCGAGCATGAACGCGATTGCTGCGTTTCTCGGAAGCAACCACAGCTCCTGAGCCGTGCGCATGATCATCGAGATTCTGCTCTCAGGCGTTCGATTCGGTCGAGGGCCCGGCATGTCTCTTCTTCGAGCTCCTGAAACGAGGCCTCTGCCGACCTGGGCAGCAGGCGAAAGACCACGTCAGCCCCTGTGAAGCCGCCCGCTAGGCGTCGATCAACGATTGTTTTCAACCTGCGACGAACGCGGTTGCGGGTCACAGCGTTGCCCACCGCCTTCGAAACGATGAACCCGAACCGTGCCGGCTGATCCCTCTCGACATGCAAAACCGCGTGGGTGATGCAATTTGCACCCCCCACGCGGTTGCCTTTGCGAACGATGTAGCGATAGTCATCGCCCCGAGTGACGAGGTGTGTCTTCGCTGGCACGGTCGCCCGCAGAGAAAAGAATTACGCGGTCAGCTTCGCGCGGCCCTTGCCGCGGCGAGCTGCAACGATTGCGCGGCCGGCGCGAGTGCGCATGCGAGCGCGGAAGCCGTGCACCTTGGCGCGGCGGCGGTTGTTGGGCTGAAAAGTACGCTTGCTCATAAGAAACTCCGTGAAATCTGTGCCTGCGGCACCGGAAAGTCGATGGTGGGCACGCTTGTGCGCCCATACAAGAGAGAGAGTCTACGCCGATTGTGGCTCAGAGTCAAAGACCGCATGCGTAACTGCAGATTATGAGCGTGCCTGCGAGCATCGAGCTGATTCGCCGCGGTGTGTCTCAATGATAGTAGTGAGGTGGGGAGAACGATTTCAACTTGCCTGTGGACAAATCAGTGACTAGCGTGAACGAAGACGTTTAAGAAGCCTGGGTTTACAAGGCATCTAACGCTTTCTGCCGCTCTTCGCTCCCTGTGAACGAAGTTGTGGGATGAGCTGTGAATAGCTGTTCACATTATTCGAGGATTCCATGACTGAAGAAGAGGTAATGCGTGTTTGGGCGCAGGTCACCCATTCAGTGATGGGCGACCCCTCCGTGGGGCCGGCTGTGGGCGCCCAGCTCGCCCTGGCGGTTCCTCGCGGGGTCGGTGCGGGCATGCTGTACCTCGCCGTGCAGCACGATTTCACGCTCAAGCTGCTCGAAAACAAGCTGCGCCCAGCCATCATGAGCGCAATTGCCTCGATTCCTGATGCTGAGGGCATCGAGAGCTTCGTTGTTGTCGTCGATCCTGACGCGCAACCTGCCATCGACCCCGAGCCCGACGAGGTTCCCTCGCCGAAACAATCGATCGCCGAAACTGATGCATTCACCGGGGGCGTGGTCAGTGAATCTTCTCGCCCGCTCAACGAGCCGCTTGCACGGCACGGGGCGCCAGAGGTGCTCGACAGCCGACTGAATCCGAAGTATCACTTCGATACTTTTGTGATCGGGCAGTCGAACCGTTTTGCTCACGCCGCCGCGGTCGCGGTCGGCGAAGCACCCGCGAGGGCCTACAACCCGCTGTTCATTTATGGTGACTCTGGTCTCGGAAAAACCCACCTGTTGCACGCGATCGGGCACTATGCCCGTGAGCTCTACCCAGAAATTCGCGTGCGCTACGTGAGTTCTGAAGACTTCACGAACGATTTCATTAATTCGATCGCAAATAACCAGGGGGCCGCGTTTCACGCGCGCTACCGCAGCATCGATGTGTTGCTCGTCGATGACATTCAGTTTCTTGAGGGTAAGGCTGAGACGCAGGAGGCGTTCTTCCACACCTTCAACACACTGCACGGCCACAACAAGCAGGTAGTCATCACGAGCGATGTGCAACCGAAGCAGTTGCGGGGCTTCGAAGAACGCATGCTCTCGCGTTTCGAGTGGGGTCTGCTCACCGATATTCAGGTGCCCGACCTCGAGACCCGAATCGCAATTCTGCGCAAAAAGGCGCAGCGCGAACAGCTCGAACTCGATCACCAGGTGCTCGAGTTCATCGCTTCGAAGTTCACCTCGAATATTCGCGAGCTCGAGGGCGCGCTGATTCGCGTCACGGCATTCGCAAGCTTGAATCAACAGAGGATCGATCTGCCCCTTGCGCAGATCGTGTTGAAAGATTTGATCACGCTCGACGAAGACAACGATGTGCAGCCGTCTGACATCATCAGCCGCACGGCGGATTACTTCGACTTGGCGGTCGATGATCTCTACGGCCCTTCGCGAGCTCAGCAGATCGCCCTTGCGCGACAGATCGCAATGTATCTCTGTCGAGAGCTCACTTCGCTGTCATTGCCGAAGATCGGGCAGTTGTTCGGTGGAAGAGATCACACCACGGTGATGTACGCGTGCAAGAAGATCACGCAGCTCATTGCCGAGCGCCGTTCAATTTTTAACCAGGTCGCAGAGCTCACTTCGATCATCAAGAGCACGAAGTAGCGGCGCGCCTGCCCACGCGAGGATGGGGATTTTGCGCCGAAGGCGCCCGATTTATCCACAGCTTGGGGGAAGCTTGTGAATAACTGGGGACAACTCGCGTGTCGGTGTGGATGAATTCTCTTGGGTTGTGAGCAGAGCCCCTTGTCGTAACTTTCGCGTATTCCTGCGGAAACCGGGTTATCCACGGGCCGCCAACAACTCACAAGCTTGTAGTTCCCAACGCTGCATTGGGATCAGGGGAGTTATCCACAGTTTCCACAGGACTTATTACTATTAACAATTTATTTACTTTTCCTAGGGCCTCTCGATAACGCTTTGCCGGCTGTCGCGAGCCTCCAAAAGTTCTTGTCATTCACGGTTCCCAGCGAGTATGCAAAGATTGTGAGACGAGTGTGCTGCCCTCAGCACACGTTCCACCGTCCACTAAGGAGATGTCATGCGTTTTACCGTCAATCGAGACGTGTTCAGCGAGGCCGTCTCGTTCGCGGCGAAGCTCTTGCCACAGCGGCCTACTCAGCCTTTGTTGAGTGGAGCACTCATCGAGGCCATCGACGGTGAACTCACTATCTCTTCGTTCGATTACGAGACTTCTGCGCGAACTTCGATTACCGCCGATATTGCAGAGGCTGGTCGCGCGTTGGTTTCTGGCCGTCTGCTCGGCGATATCGCCTCGCGCCTGCCTCACTCCGATGTTGAAGTCACTCTCATTGATACGCGCGTGCAAATTCGTTGCGGTTCAGCTTCGTTCAGCCTCCCCGCAATGCCCGTCGAGGAGTACCCGCAGGTACCCCGGATCGATACGGTGACCGGCGCGGTTCCTGCTGAGGCCTTTGCAGAGGCGGTTGCGCAGGTTTCGCTCGCCGCTTCGAAAGATGACGTCACGCCCGTGATCACCGGTGTGCAGTTCGAGGTCAGCGAGAACGCGCTTACCCTGACGGCAACCGACCGTTACCGCGTGGCGACTCGTCGAATCGACTGGCAGCAGCTCGACGGAGATCAGGAGCTTGCGGCACTCGTTCCGGCGAAGGTGGTTATCGAAGTCGGCAAGACTTTTGCTTCGAGTGGCACCGTTCAGGTCGCGATCGTGAAAGACGGTGAGCGCGAGCTCATCGCGTTTACCGGTGGCAACAAGACGGTCACTTCGCTGCTCATCAAGGGCAACTACCCGCCCGTCGGCCGCCTGTTCCCTGAGAACATCGACAATTACGCGGTAATGAACACGGCTGAGCTCGTTGAAGCCGTTGGTCGTGTTGGCCTCGTGCTTGAGCGAGAGGCTGCGCTGCGATTCTCTTTCTCGGAGGGACAGGTGACGCTCGAAGCCGCTGGATCTGAGACGGCGCAGGCAGTCGAGACCGTCGATGCGCACTTGGTTGGCGACGAAATGGTTGTTTCGCTGAAGCCGCAGTTTCTGCTCGATGGCCTTCGGTCGACGCACTCCGAATTTGCGCGAATCGGGTTCACTCGGACCGAGAATGCAAGCAAGCCGGGGCCAGTGCTGATCACGAGCCAGCGCAGCAAAGACGATGCAGATCAACAAAGCTTCCGCTATCTGCTGCAGCCAAACCTGCTGCTTCGATAGGGGAGAGCCGCGATGCGTGTGACGCATCTTTCCCTCAGCGAGTTTCGTAACTACGAGGTCGCCGAGGTTCCATTCAAGGCCGGCCCGAACCTCATTGTTGGAAGAAATGGGCAGGGCAAGACGAACCTCGTCGAGGCGATTGCCTACTTTGCGAGCCTGAGTTCTCACAGGGTCACCGGCGACGCCGCCATGATGCGGGCAGGGTCAAAAACTGCTGTTGCCCGCATGAAAGTCGCGGTAGACGACCGCGACGTGCTGCTCGAGATGCAACTCAATAAAGACAAGGCGAACCGGGCTCAGATAAATAAGAACGCAATTCGCCCGCGAGAACTGACGCGCTGGTTCAGCTGTGTCGTCTTTGCCCCTGAGGATCTTGCACTCGTTAAGGGGGACCCTTCGACGAGGCGGCGGTTTCTCGACGAGGCGGTGGCTGCGCGAAATCCAGTGTTCGCCGGAGTGCTTTCGGACTACGACCGGGTGGTGCGACAGCGTACGACCTTACTCAAGTCTGCTCGGTTTAGTTCGGGTTCTGGCGCGGTTGAAGCGACACTCGCGGTTTGGGATGACCAACTGGTTGAGCTTGGTGTGCGCATCATGGATGCCAGGAGATCCCTCATCCGCGCCCTAGGCGACCCGCTGGCGAAGGGATACGCGTCGATTGTCGAGCATGACCATCATCCCAGGCTTTCATTGATCGAATCCGTAACCCAGAACATCGAGAAGCAAGGTGTTTCACGTGAAACACAGCAGGCCTCACCGAGATCCGAGGCACATGTTTCACGTGAAACACTCACTGATCAGTTTCGCGAGGCGCTTGCCGGTGTGCGCCGCCAGGAGCTCGATCGCGGAGTAACGCTCGTTGGGCCACATCGCGACGATGTGCTGTTCGAATTGAATAGCCTCCCCGTAAAGGGGTACGCGAGTCACGGCGAGTCGTGGTCGTTCGCTCTTGCGCTGAGACTGAGTGTTGCGAAGCTTCTTCGCGAAGAGTCTCCATCTGGTGACCCAGTGATCATTCTCGATGACGTGTTTGCCGAGCTTGATGCTCGGCGCCGGGCTGCGCTCATGGCCGAGGTGGCCGGATTTGAGCAAGTCATCGTGACTGCGGCTGTCGAGCGGGATGTGCCGGAGGGTCAGTGGCATCGAGTTCGTATCGAGGCCGGTACTGTGCTTGGCGACGATGTAGAGGATGCGAGTACTCGTGTCTGATCGAGAGAACACTTTCGCGAGCGACGCATATCTGCAAGCAAAAGCTCTCTGGAAGGGTCTTCCACTTAGGCGTCGCGGCGCAAGAAGAGTCAAGCGCGAACCAGGCGGGCTTCCTTTTTCGCCTGGTCGCGAGCCGAAGACGCTCGGATCTGTGCTCGCTCTTGCCACAGAAGACATGGGCTGGACGGCAGAACTCGAGCAGGCAAAAGTCATCGCTGACTGGGCTGAGCTCGTTGGTGAGACCACCGCGCCCCATACCCAGGTGGTTGAGCTGCGCGACGGGCTGCTGATCGTGCAGTGTGATTCGACCGCGTGGGCGACTGAGTTGAGACGCATGCGCGCAGAAGTGCTGACTCGCATCGTTGAGCTCTACCCTGAAGCGGGCATCGAAGATCTGCGATTTCTTGCTCCCGGGGCTCCGAGCTGGAGGCACGGCTCTCGTGTGATTCAGGGTCGAGGCCCCAGGGACACCTACGGGTAGGTCGGGTTCCTCGCTGATTAGGGGGTCGAAGTGGCGAGCGAAATTGCCGGTGTGCGATGGAAAAGGGCCTCTCGATGCGTGCTACGGAACCCCAAGAAAGACGACCGGAACCCTTTTCTCACCCGAAAGCCATGCGAAGGGGTCGATCCCGCTCAAAAATAGCCTCTGATTCGCCGCGTAAGGGCCATTTCACGGGTCAGGGTTGATAGGCTAGGGTGCGGAAGTGCTCGGCGTAGAAATATGCCGTGAGATTGCAGACTCGCGAAATCGCACAGCAGAGAGATACATTAGCGAATGACTTCAGAACAGGCGGCGAATGCCGAGGAATACGGTGCCGGAGCGATCCAGGTACTTGAGGGTCTCGAAGCGGTTCGCAAGCGGCCGGGCATGTATATCGGGTCGACTGGGCCGAGGGGCCTGCATCACCTAGTGTACGAGATCGTTGACAACTCTGTGGACGAGGCGCTCGCAGGTCACTGCGACATCATCGATGTCACAATTCTTGAAGACGGAGCCATTCGCGTCATCGACGACGGGCGTGGCATTCCCGTTGACCCACACTCGTCTGACCCGTCAAAGTCGACGGTCGAGGTTGTGTTGACGGTGCTGCACGCCGGCGGCAAGTTCGGCGGTGGCGGCTATGCGGTCTCCGGTGGCCTGCACGGCGTGGGTTCTTCTGTGGTGAACGCACTTTCAACCCGTTTCGCCGTCGAAGTGAAGCGTCAAGGTTTCACGTGGAACATGTCGTTTACCGGGGGAGTGCCGGACGCTCCGCTAGCCCAGGGAGCGCCGAGCGAAGAGACCGGCACCACCATCACCTTCTGGCCGAGCGCAGAGATCTTCGAGACCATCGAGTTCGATTACGAAACACTGCGCACACGTTTTCAGCAGATGGCCTTTCTCAACAAGGGTTTGCGCATCAAGCTCACCGATCTTCGACCGCAGGAACCCGTCGAGAATGAGGAGGGCGAACTCGTATCGCCCGAGCCTCGCAGCGATGAGTTCATGTATGAAAAAGGCATTGAGGACTACGTTCACTACCTGAACTCAGCGAAGCGCGCCGAAATCGTGAACGAAGAGATCATCTCGTTTGAGTCGGAAGACACCGATCGCCTCATCTCGGCCGAGATCGCGATGCAGTGGACGACCGCATACACCGAGAGTGTGCACACCTACGCAAACACAATCAATACACACGAGGGCGGCACCCACGAAGAGGGGTTTAGAGCCGCGCTGACGACGCTGGTGAACAAGTACGCCCGTGAAAAGAACATTCTTCGCGACAAAGACGAGAATCTTTCGGGTGATGACGTTCGTGAGGGTCTGACCGCAGTGATCTCGGTCAAGCTGGGCGAGCCGCAGTTCGAGGGTCAAACCAAGACGAAGCTCGGCAACACCGAGGCGAAGGCTTTCGTGCAGAAGGTCGTCGGAGACCAGCTCGGCGATTGGTTCGAGCGAAACCCGAACTCGGCAAAAGAGATCATTCGTAAGGCGATTCAGGCTGCCACAGCTCGACTCGCCGCGAGGAAGGCGCGTGAGACTGCGCGCCGTAAGGGCCTGCTCGAGTCCGGCGGCATGCCGGGCAAACTGAAGGACTGCTCTTCGAAAGATCCGTCAATCTCTGAGATCTTCATCGTCGAGGGCGACTCGGCAGGCGGCTCAGCGGTGCAGGGTCGAAACCCCGAAACGCAGGCTATTCTGCCGCTTCGCGGCAAGATTCTGAATGTTGAAAAGGCGCGCCTCGACCGCGCCCTCAGCAACACCGAAGTACAGGCAATGATCACAGCCTTCGGCGCCGGCATTGGCGAAGACTTTGACCCCGAGAAGTCCAGATACCACAAGATCGTTTTGATGGCCGACGCCGATGTTGACGGTCAGCACATCACGACCCTTCTGCTCACGTTGCTCTTCCGATACATGCGGCCGCTCATCGACCTCGGCTACGTCTACCTTGCGCAGCCGCCGCTCTACCGCATCAAGTGGACAAACGCAGATCACGAGTACGCATATAACGACGCCGAGCGTGACGCACTTCTCGAAGCCGGCGCACAGGCAAGCAAGCGGCTGCAGAAAGAAAGCGGCGTGCAGCGCTACAAGGGCCTCGGTGAGATGAACTACGAAGAGCTCTGGGAAACGACAATGAGCCCCGAAACCCGCACGCTGCGACAGATCACCATGGATGACGCAGCAGTCGCCGATGAAGTGTTCGCGACCCTCATGGGCGAAGACGTAGAGGCCCGCCGAAACTTCATCCAGCAGAACGCGAAGGACGTGCGTTTCCTTGACATCTGAGAATCAGACCCCAGAAGAGAACGAAATGGCAGATCAGAACGACTTTGCCACTCACGGCAAGATAGATCAGGTCGACCTGCAGGTCGAGATGCAGAGGTCATACCTCGACTACGCGATGAGCGTGATCGTGGGTCGTGCACTGCCCGACGTTCGTGACGGGCTGAAGCCCGTGCACCGACGCGTGATCTACACGATGTACGACGGCGGCTACCGCCCAGACAAGGCATTCTCCAAGTGCACACGCGTCATCGGTGACGTCATGGGCCAGTTTCACCCGCACGGTGACAGCGCGGTCTACGACTCCTTGGTGCGCCTCGTGCAACCCTGGGCGATGCGCTATCCGCTCGCGCTCGGCCAGGGCAACTTCGGCTCACCAGGAAACGACGGTGCGGCAGCTCACCGTTACACTGAGACCAAAATGTCGCCGCTTGCCATGGAAATGGTGCGCGACATCGATGAAGACACCGTCGACTTTCAAGACAACTACGACGGTCGCACGCAAGAACCGACGGTACTCACCGCTCGATTCCCGAACTTGCTCGTCAATGGCTCTGTCGGTATCGCGGTGGGCATGGCGACAAACATCCCCCCTCACAACCTGCGTGAGGTCGCCGAGGCGGCGACTTGGCACCTTGAGCACCCCGAAGCCACAAAAGAGGAGCTGCTTGAAGCGCTGATGGAGCGCGTCAAGGGCCCTGACTTCCCAACCGGAGCGCAGATCCTCGGTACGAAGGGCATTCGTGACGCGTACCGCACTGGCCGCGGCTCGATCACGATGCGCGCTGTGGTGAACATCGAGGAGATTCAGGGTCGCACCTGCCTCGTGGTCACCGAGCTGCCGTATCAGGTGAACCCAGACAACCTCGCCGTGAAGATTGCTGAGCTTGTCAAAGACGGCAAGATTCAGGGCATCGCAGACATTCGCGACGAGACCAGCGGCCGCACCGGTCAGCGCCTCGTCATCGTGCTCAAGCGCGATGCGATCGCGAAGGTTGTGCTGAACAACCTCTACAAGCACACCCAGCTGCAAGAGAACTTCGGTGCGAACATGCTCGCGATCGTCGACGGCGTGCCGCGCACGCTCTCGCTCGACGGGTTCATCACCAATTGGACGAAGCACCAGATCGACGTCATCGTTCGCCGCACCGAATACCGTCTTAAAAAGGCCGAGGCAGAGGCGCACATTCAGCGCGGCTATCTGAAAGCGCTCGACGCGCTCGACGAGGTCATCGCGCTGATTCGCCGTTCACCGACGGTCGATGAGGCACGCGAAGGTTTGATCGCCCTGCTCGATGTGGATCAGCTGCAGGCTGACGCGATCCTCGGATTGCAACTTCGTCGCCTCGCAGCCATGGAGCGTCAGAAGATTCTCGACTACGCGGCAAAACTCGAGGCGCAGATCAAGGAGTACGAAGGTATTCTGGCCTCGCCCACCGAACAGCGCGCAATCGTGATCTCCGAACTCGGAGAGCTTGTGGCGAAGTTCGGCGACGAGCGTCGCAGCACGATTATGCACGGTTACGACGGCGACATGTCGATCGAAGACCTGATCCCCGAAGAGGAAATGGTCGTGACGATCACCCGCGGTGGGTATGTCAAGCGCACGCGCATCGACAACTATCGGTCGCAGCACCGAGGCGGCAAGGGTGTGAAGGGCGCGCAGTTGCGAGCCGACGACATCGTCGAGCATTTCTTTGTCACGACAACGCACCACTGGCTGCTGTTCTTTACGAACACCGGTCGCGTCTACCGTGCGAAAACCTACGAGATTCCCGAGGGCGGCCGTGACGCGAAGGGTCAGCACTTGGCGAACTTGCTCGCGCTGGCTCCGGACGAGGCGGTGACCCAGGTGCTCGACCTGCGCGAGTTCGATGAGCGCTTCCTGCTGCTCGCAACCCGCGACGGCCTCGTCAAGAAGACGGCACTCACCGAGTACGACACGAACCGTACCGGCGGCATCATTGCCATCAAGCTGCGTGATCGCGACGAGCTCGTTTCTGCGTTGATCGCAGACTCGAGTGACGACGTGCTGCTCATCTCTCGCCAGGGAATGTCAGTACGATTTACTGCCTCTGATCAGGCACTTCGCCCAATGGGCAGGTCAACGAGCGGTGTGCGCGGTATGAACTTCCGTGACGGAGATGCACTACTCGCGGCATCAACGATCACCGAGGGCGGCTACGTCTTTATTGTGACCGAGGGCGGCTACGCGAAGCGCACCGCGGTCGACGAATACCGAGTGCAGAACCGTGGTGGCTACGGCATCAAGGTCGCGAAGCTCGATGAGGCACGCGGCGATCTCGTTGGCGGATTCATTGTCGACGACACCGACGAGGTGCTCGTCGTGCTCGCAAGCGGCAAGGTCGTTCGCTCACGCGTGGACGAGGTTCCAGCAAAGGGCCGTAATACCATGGGTGTGGTATTTGCGAGATTCCCAGAGGGGGATCGTATTATTGGCATCGCACGAAACGCGGAGCGTGGTCTTGAGGACGGCGCAGCCGAGGATGCCGAGGGCATCGAGGGGAGCGGTGAGCAACAGCCCACCGAAGATCCCCAGACAGAGAGCAAGGAAACCCTGAATGAGTAACACAGTCGCCGACAAGCTTGCGAAGAAGACACGCAAGAAAGCGCCTGCTAAGCAGGTACGCCTGAAGCTCGTCTACATCGACTTCTGGTCGTCGGTGAAGTTCTCGTTCTTGGTCTCGCTGTGCGCGGTCGTCGTCGGTGTCGTGACAATGATGTTGATCTACACGGTGCTGCTCTCGACCGGCGTGCTCGCGAAATTGAACGAACTCATGATGGACATTGTGGGCGACCAGATCAACCTGCTTGAGTTGCTCAACTACGGCACGGTCTTTACCTTCGCCGTGGTGGTCGGGGTGCTGAACATGATTGTCGGCACCGCATTCGGTGCGGTTGGTGCCCTCATCTACAACCTACTCGTGCGCGTGCTCGGCGGGTTCCAGCTGGGATTCACTAGCAACTAAGAGTTACTTTTTCGGGGATCGCGCGAGGTCGATTTCGGTTTTCGCGCGATTTCCGGTAGAGTCATTTCTTGGTCAAGGGGCTATAGCTCAGGTGGTTAGAGCGCTTCACTGATAATGAAGAGGTCCCAGGTTCAAGTCCTGGTAGCCCCACCGCATATTGCAAGAGGCGGTCGAGAAATCGGCCGCCTCTTCTCGTTTCTTGCCTCAGGAAGATCGGGCAGAGCTTGCCTCCCAAATTTCATTTCGTGTCGATAGTCTGATGGCATAACCGCGTTCGTGGGCAGCGGGGCAGCGACGCATGACAGTCAGGGGCATACATGTCGAACGGGGATTTCGACGGAGGCTACTCGCAGCCTCAGCAGCAACAGCACATGACGCCACAGCAGGTTGCGCCGCCGTATGCGCAGCAACCGGGCTCTGCGCATACCCAGCCCGGCGCCCGGCCAAAGAGTGGGCTGCTGCTGGCGCTCAGCATTCTGAGCGGTGTGCTGCTGCTCACCACAATCGTGTTCGCTGGAACAACTGTCTGGCTCTTCTCGACCCGCAGTGCGCCATCACAGACCGAGCAGAAACCCACCGGGCAAGCTGAAGGTGAAACCGACGGAAAGGGCGACAACGCCAAGTCCGGCGAGTTTCTTCTCGGCGGAGTGCCTCTCGAGGTGGTGTCTGACCTCAAGTTTGCTTCGTTTGGCGCCGGCAACTCAGAGGGCTCAAACTATAGCGGGCTCTACGCCACAGTGAAGAACGAGAACGAGACGCAGGCGGCCACAGCATTCTTCGACTTCACCGCATACGACAAAGAAAACCGCGTGATCGCACGCACCCCATCAAACGTCTATCTTTTGCCCGGTCAGACCTCGATGTACTACGGCGTGATCGACGAAGAGTTCGCAAAGGCCGAAAGGCTGGTGCTCGAACAGACATCGATTGAATTCGTAGAACCTGTGATCACTGGTGGCATCAAGATTGATGACCTTGGCATGGATGAAGAGTCGGGGTATGTGCTCGGAAACTTCACGGCAACGCTCAGCGCGACGCCCGAGTACCCCGACTTCTTCATCGCGGCTTTCGATGGTGATCAGCTTGTCGCTGCCTGCCGGGCCATCCCAGATATTCCAGCTGAGGGAGCCTTCGAAGCCGATTGCATCCTCGAACCTTTGGGGCAAAAGAAGACTCCGAAGACGCTGAAGCTACCGAAAGACGTCGAGTTCGAGGTCTACCTGGCCCTCGGCATTCCCTACTGATCAGGCGGCCTCGGCCGCGCGTTCGCGGCCGAGATCCTCGCCACGAACCTCGGTTACTGCTACATAATTGAGATTGGACACCGTGGTCACTGATCGCGGGGCAACGGCCGAAGGAGCATGCTCATGACCGACGCGTACATCTACGATGCCGTGCGCACACCGCGGGGCAAGAATCGGGGCGGGGCGTTGCACGGCACCAAGCCGATCGATCTCGCGGTCACGGTGATCGACGCGATTCTTGAGCGAAATCCCGGGCTGGATCCCACGCTCATCGATGATGTCGTGCTGGGCGTAGTCTCGCCTGTGGGCGAGCAGGGTGGCGATATCGCTCGCGCTGCGTCGCTGGTCTCGGGTCTGCCTGAGTCGGTCGCTGGCGTGCAGGTGAATCGTTTCTGCGCCTCTGGGCTCGAAGCCGTGAACCTGGCGGCGCAGAAGGTAGCGTCTGGCTACGAGCACTGGGTGCTTGCGGGTGGCGTGGAGTCGATGAGTCGGGTGCCGATCGGCAGCGACGGGGGCGCATACTTTCAAGACCCCGCGACCGGCTACGACCAGTACTTCGTGCCGCAGGGCATCGGCGCCGATTTGATCGCCACGATCGAGGGATTCAGCAGAAGGGACGTCGACGCCTTCGCGATGCGATCGCAGCAGCGAGCTGAGACCGCCTGGGCCGAGGGCCGCTTCGACGGTTCTATCGTGCCGGTGCGCGACATGAATGGAGTAGTGCTGCTCGATCACGACGAGCATCGCAGGCCAGACTCGACCGTTGAGTCGCTCGGCGCGCTTCCCGCCAGCTTCGCGGTCATGGGTGAACAGGCAGGCTTCGACGCGGTCGCGCTGCAGAAGTACCACTCGGTCGAGCGCATCAACCACGTGCACGGCCCAGGCAATTCATCGGGCATCGTAGATGGCGCCGCGCTGCTGCTGATCGGCACGAAAGCCGCGGGTGAGGCAGCCGGGCTGTGCCCGCGCGCGAGAATCGTGTCTACCGCCGTCATCGGCTCTGAACCGACGATCATGCTGACCGGGCCGACCCCGGCGACCATGAAGGCGCTCCATCGCGCCGGTCTTAAGGTTTCTGATATCGATCTGTTCGAGCTCAACGAAGCGTTCGCGGCGGTCGTGATGAAGTGGCAAAAGGATCTCGGCATTCCTGACGACAAGGTCAACGTGAATGGCGGCGCGATCGCCATGGGGCACCCGCTCGGAGCCACGGGGGCGATGATCCTCGGCACACTGCTCGATGAGCTCGAACGACGCGACCTGAAGCGCGGGCTTGCGACCCTCTGCGTCGGTGCAGGCATGGGCGTCGCCACGATTATCGAACGTATCGAAGCGTAGGGGCGAGACGATGACTGAAGTACTGGCAGAGACGGCCCAGGCCAATGCAGCACCAGCGAACGCGATTCGCTACGAGCGCGACGCTGAGGGCATTGTCACGCTGACCATGGACGATCCGAACGGTTCGGTCAACCTGATGAACGATGCCTTCAAGAACTCGCTGAAACTGGTGGTCGACCGGCTCTATGGCGAGCTCGATCAGGTGACCGGGGTGATCCTCGCCTCGGCAAAAAAGACGTTCTTCGCCGGCGGTGACCTTGAACGGCTTAGTATCGCGAGACCCGAGCACGCGAGCGAAGAAACCGCGTACGTGAATGACATGAAGTCTGACATGCGCAGGCTCGAAACCATCGGCAGGCCCGTGGTCGCGGCGATCAACGGTGCCGCGCTCGGCGGTGGGCTCGAGGTCGCGCTCATCGCGCACCACCGGGTGGCGTCTGACAACTCGAGCACGCGTATTGGGCTGCCCGAGGTGAGTCTCGGCCTGCTGCCCGGCGGCGGGGGTATCAGCCGAGTGGTGCGCATGATCGGGCTGCAGAAAGCGCTGAGCGAGGTGATTCTGCCCGCGACGAAGTTCACGGTTCAGGGTGCGCTCGAGATTGGGCTGATCGACGAGATTGTGCCGAGCGTCGACGATTTGGCTAGCGCGGCGCGAGCGTGGATTCGTGAGCACCCAGATGCCGCGAAGCCATGGGATCAGAAGGGCTTTCGCCTGCCGGGTGGCGCACCGACCTCGCCAAGCGTTGCCGCAATGCTGCCCGCAATGCCCGCCATGCTGCGCAAGCAGATCAAGGGTGCGCCGATGCCAGCCCCGCGTGCGGCGCTCGCGGCAGCGGTCGAGGGTGCCTACGTCGACTTCGATACCGCGTCGCTCATTGAGACCAGGTACTTCGTGCACCTCACGCACGGCCAGGTCGCGAAAAACATGATCAAGGCGATGTTCTTCGACCTCGCGGCGATTAACAAGGGCGCGAGCCGGCCGCAGGGATACGGTGCTTCGCGCCCCTCGAAAGTTGGCGTGATCGGTGCGGGCATGATGGGGGCCGCGATTGCGTATGTCACGGCGAAGGCCGGCATCGATGTGGTGCTCAAAGACGTGTCGCTCGAGGCTGCCGAGAAGGGCAAAGACTACGGCCGCGCGCTCGAAGAGAAGGCGCTCGCGCGCGGCAAGACCACCGCCGAGAAGAGCGAGGCGCTGCTCGCCCGCATTCAGACGACTGGTTCTGCCGCTGATTTCGCCGGAGTCGACTTTGTGATCGAGGCCGTGTTCGAGTCGGTACCGGTGAAGCAGGGCGTGTTTCACGAGATCGAAGACGTTGTCTCGCCAGACGCGGTGCTCGGTTCGAACACCTCGACGCTGCCGATCACTTTGCTTGCGGGCGGCGTGAAGCGCCAGAGCGACTTCATCGGTGTGCACTTCTTCTCGCCGGTCGACAAGATGCCGCTCGTCGAGATCGTGCGCGGCGAGCAGACGAGCGATGCCGTGCTCGCGAAAGCGTTCGACTACGTGCTGGCTATTCGCAAGACGCCGATCGTGGTGAACGACTCACGCGGCTTCTTCACCTCGCGGGTCATCAGCAAGTTCATGGCCGAGGCAGTTGCGGCGGTCGCCGAGGGCGTCGAGCCCGCGAGCGTTGAGCAGGCGGCGCTGCAGGCCGGGTATCCCGCTGGCGCGCTGCAGCTCACCGACGAGCTGACGCTCTCACTATCGCAGAAAATTCGCCTCGAAACGCGGGCTGCTCTTGAGGCCTCGGGCGGCGTATGGGCGCCCCACCCGTCAGAGCAAGTGATCGACGAGCTCGTCGCGCTCGGTCGCGTGGGTCGTCGCGAGCGCCGTGGGTTCTACGATTACGACGAATCGGGCAAGAGGATCGGCATCTGGCCTGGGCTTCGTGAGATGTATGGCGCGGGCACGCTTGAGCTGCCGCTCATCGACCTGCAGGAGCGCATGCTCTTCGCCGAGGCGCTTGACGCGATCGCGTGCCTTGATGAGGGCGTGCTGACGAGCGTCGCCGACGCGAACATCGGCTCGATCTTCGGCATCGGGTTTCCGGCGTGGACGGGAGGCGTGTTGCAGTACGTGAATCAGTACGACGGCGGGCTGCAGGGCTTCGTCGATCGTGCCCGCGAACTTGCCGCCTCGTACGGCGAGCGGTTTGCGCCGCCAGCTTCGCTGGTGCGGCGGGCCGAAGCGGGGGAACAGTACTTGTAGTTTCACCTCGTTGTCTGCGGGTGCAGACGGGCCCGGGCGAACCCGAAACGCGCCCAAGATGTGCTCGTTTTGCGCGTGCACGGTGATCCGGCTATAGTTGTACAGTCGAGGCCGACGGGCGAAAGCCAGAAAGCCTCTGAGGTGCAGCGAAAGCCGCGTCTCGGGTCCTTAACTCAGTTGGTAGAGTGCCTGCTTTGCAAGCAGGATGTCAGGAGTTCGATTCTCCTAGGATCCACCATTGAAGACGTACTAGAACTCCCGACGTGAGTCGGTTGAGTTCTGTGACGGTGAATAGTGGCTCTTCGGATCACACCGGTGCGGGAGCAGACGAGGGGGCCTCCTCCTCTTCCCGCAGCTCGTATCGCGTACCCGTTCGAGGGCCTCGCGGGCGAGTCGCTCGAGTTCCTCTTGTCGCCACCGCGGCTGAGGATCGACATCTGCACGAATACGGAAGTAGCGTGGATCGACGGCGCCACTTGCTTCGATACGAGCCAACCCCACTTGAGCCCGAGCCTGCAACTCATCCAACTGTGCGGTATCGGCTAAGACACGGCAGAGGAGGTCACGAAGCTCCTCTGCCTGAGCGGTACCTGACTTTCCGCCGTTGATGCCTTGTTCCGGATACTTGTGGTCATGATCTCGACACCTCCTGGTTGATAGGTGCTCGTTCACGCCCACGGGTAGTTTTCTCGGCTACGCCAGAGCGAGGATGCCGGTCAGGGGTGGGCGCAGGATCTCTGTTGAACCGAAGAGGTCAGGGTGGCCGTAGTCGATGAAACGCACGGTTACGCTGGCCGGACTGGCTTCGACGATGTGAACGGTGATCTGCTCGCCGTCCTTGCTGTAGATCCATCTCTCCGCGAGATAGCTCAATCCGTGCGATTGGAGATACGCCTCTGCGTCGCTGTGCGTTGTGGGAACTGCGAGGGGTAGGCCAAATACCGTGCAGGGAACCCACGTTTCTGCACCAACCTGAAAGAGGTAGCCAAGAAGCTCGCCATCGTCACGGATGACGGCCGAGTGCTCGTTTGTGTTCATCGTTCCTCGCTGCAATCTAGGGTTCACTCATTACGGTAAAACTTGACACAGTGTTAAGGTCAAGATGATGAACAAGAACGTGGAAGAGCTCTCGATCGGCCAGGTCGCGAAACGCACCGGCATCTCAGCGCGCATGCTCAGACACTACGACGCGATCGGACTCTTCTCTCCGACGCGGATAAGCGGGAACGGATACCGGTGGTACTCCGCTGGAGTCTTGCCGCGTCTCTATCGCATCGTCGCACTTCGACGATCAGGTCTTGGTCTTGACGCCATCGCACGCATCGTGGCGGATGATCAGAGCGAAGCTGACACGCTTCGTGGACACATCGACGAGCTGCGCGCAGAAAGAAAGCGACTCGATGCGCTGATCCAGGCGTTGGAAGAGCAAGTCGTCCTTCTTAGGGAATCGAACACGATCACCTCCGCGAAACAGGATGACCATGACAATGAGCGGGCGGCATTTGCCGAACGGCTAAGAAACACCTTCGGGCAGGCCGCCGCTGAAAGCCTGAACGCCAACCCGCTAGAACAACTCAGCAG
Organism: uncultured Leucobacter sp.; assembly: GCA_937967375.1. Classification (GTDB taxonomy): domain Bacteria; phylum Actinomycetota; class Actinomycetes; order Actinomycetales; family Microbacteriaceae; genus Leucobacter. Next base: position 12,699 of record CALCJF010000057.1, on the reverse strand, counting down.
CGCAGATATCGAACACATCACAGCCGAGATGCGCGGGCTGATGGAGGCGTTCGCGGAGCTGATGATCGCGGACGTGTCCCCAGACTCACCAGAGGCGCAGGCAGTCGTCAAGAAACACCACGAATTCACCAGCCGCTACTGGCAATCTGACATCGAAACCTATCGGCGGATCGGGAAGCTCTACGTGACCGATCCCCTGCAGCGGAACATCGCCGCCAGCGCTGATCCGCGACTGCCAGAATGGCTCGCCGAGGCCATCCGAGCCTTCCGCGGCCTGCCCTTCTGAACACCGCAACATGGCAGGATCGCTGCCAAGCTGTCAGATGATGTCAGGCGTCTTGCAAACGAGGGTTTGCGTCGCCGTGCGCTCGGTCAGTTCCAACCTCACTTGCAAGAGGCGTGGTTGAGCTGCAAGGCGCAAGGTGTGGCCTGCTGCGTTGGTCAGAGGTCGAAGCTAAACTGTAGTGGAGCAGATGAGGAGGGGTGTGGAATGGGATCTCCACAACTTGCTGTTCGGTCAGCGGCGCGAGTCTTTACCGCGAAGGCATTCCGACCAGTCCTCGCACAGGGTCAGAGTTCTAGCCTCAGTGAAGCGATGCAGGCTTTGAAATCTGACTTGGGATTAGGTAGAAGAACTAGTAACAGCACGGTCATTGACGCTGCATATGAACTTCTGGCAAATTCCTATCGAAACGAGTACGTATATAAGAATCTCATCACCAGCAAGATATTTGTTGGACGTCACAAAGCCAAAAACTCGGCTATGTTGAGTGAGTTTCGCGTCGGTTCCGCAGTTGCCGACAGCTTTTTCCTAAACGGCAATGCGACGGTTTACGAGATTAAGACAGAGTTGGATAACCCGGACAAGTTGGCGCGCCAGCTGGGTGAGTATTATCGTGCCTCTCCCTTGGTCAACGTTGTAGTTCATGAGAACTCCTTGGAGCGCTATGAGCGAATCCTTACAGGAACACCGGTTGGATTAATCGCCGTTGGTTCGCGCTGGACTCTTTCGACCGTCAAGTATGCCGATGAGTGTAACGAGCATCTTTGCGTACGAACCATGGTCAATACGTTGCGCGTACGGGAAATGCAAAGCGTCCTGAGCGCTCTTGGGTTTGATCTTCCAGACGTTCCAAATGGCTTGCGATATGAGCGCTATCTAAACCTAGCTCTTGGCGTTCCTCCTCGAACCTTTCACGATGTGTATCGTTCGGTATTGAAGAATCGTAGAGCGCTGACTGGAGATATCGCGATTCATCGAGACCCGAGTCTGTTCCCCCTTCGAGCCGTTCTTGCCCAGCTTGATCCCAGCCTGGAAGAAGGACGAAAACTCTATAGCTGGTTGTCGTTAGGAGATTGAGTCGTGTACTTTCCCTATCTTCGCGGGAAGCAATACGAGCTTCTGGCACTGAAGGAGCTGGCTCCACTGCTCGGCGAAAGCGGGAAGATTCTTCCTGTCATTGAGCCGGTTAAGACACCTGACGGCGGTTTGGAGAGGTGCCTTGAGGCACTGTGGACTGCCGAAGTCAATCCCATTGTCGTTATGAATCCGACGGTTGGCGAGGTGGCGGTCGAGGGCATTTCTCCGGTGCTCTGTGATTTTGTGAACGCGCACCCTCTTCAGCGGTTTCGCCTGGGCCTGATCATCACCGAAGCGACAGATGCGTCGCGACTGCTTGACGAGTTTGAACGCGGCTTGTCCAATCAGCATGAACTGGTTCTGATTCATGAAGCAACAATCGAGGAGTCCGACTTTCTCCTGGAGGAAAGCCGCCGCTTGGGGCGGCGATTTGACTTGATTTCAGACGAGTTCAAGCGCAGACGGTTCAGTAAGTTTCTTACAGACTCCACAGGGGTCGTCATGCACGATGGGTTCCCAGTGGAAGCGAGAAACGCTGCGTATCTCAGTCGTAGTGAGAGTGAATTTTCAGATGACTTTCTTTACTACGAGGAGGAAGGCTGGGGGGGATTTGGTGATTATCTGACAGTTGGTAAGGGCTGGGCGGAAGGCGGTTTTACGCCACGTGCCGTTGCCATTCATTGGACTTATGAGCCAGCAGTTGGATCACCGATAAAGATTCGTCACTTCACCTCAGAAACTAATGGTGACATTGCCAATGTGGGAGGTAAGTTCCTCGAAGCCGCAGGCAAACTCGCGGCGTTCCTCGACCGCGAGAATATCCATACTCTTGCTTCGGAGGTGATGCGTCAGCATGTGAGAGACGGAACTTACCCAGGCTTGGGAATAGTTAAGAAGCTCTCAATCCAGAATCACCTCGAGCTAATGGCAACGGTGTTGGGCCGTTCATGAGGGCGTGTGCTTCCTGCTTTCGTGTCAATACCTGGGTGGCTAACGCCAGTCCTCCAGAGTCGTCGCCTGCAAGGTGCGAGTTTGGTCATGAATACTCGCCGCATACTTGGCCGACAACTGCATGGGTAGACAGTTTCTCCAGGTTGTTTTCGATCTATGAAATCGTGGCTGATGGATCCGGCCAAAGTATCGAATACCGTATTCAGGAAGACTGGGGAATTTTTGGCCTGGAGGACGCGCAAATAAGATCCTTCCTCGTTTCAGTCTTTCCTGAGGGGCATGAGTTCTTCCGCCAAGATGTCAAAGTTCGACTTCGTGCGCGAACTGATGGTGTTTCCGCTGACCACAGCAGTTCTTGGGCCCGTTTTTCTGAAGAGATTCGTATCAATAATCGATACTTTCCCAAGTCCGCACCAGACAAGGAGATGCTCAGCCGAGTGCTGCTGAACACCGTTGTCCGGATTTCTCCAGATATTGATATGTTCCGCGCAAGAGTGGTGGAGGGTCAACCGCCCACGGCTGATGAAATGGGGCCGCCACCGCCTGAAAAGGCCAGCGCGGGTCGAGCGAACCCTGTAGGTATTCCTCATCTGTATTTGGCTTATTCGGAAGACACCTGCATCTATGAAACGCGTGCCGCAAGCCATGCGACAGTTTCACTGGGAAGGTTTAGAGCGGAGCGAGACTTGAGGGTGCTGAATCTCGCAGATATCGAACCGCCTGATTTCTTCTCGGTCAGTGATGTTGAATCTGTGAATGATCAGATTGCGCAGGTTGCATTTCATCGGTTGCTTGTCGCTTTGAGCCAAGAGCTACGAAAGCCGGTGCGAGCCTCAGATCATCCCATTGACTATATTCCAACTCAGTACCTATGTGAGCTCGCAAAATCTCTAGGAATTGACGGCGTTCTGTACCTAAGTTCGTTGGACAGCACCGGTCGCAATGTTGTTCTGTTTGATGGCGAGGCGGCAAAGTGCATCGAACCGCCTCGACTAATTGAAGTCACGGCGCTTAGAGCCGAATGGCGTTACCTAGATTTGTAGGATTTTATTTTGCGCAAATCTCCCCTTCTATTCTTCTCCTATGCTGTGGTCCTGTGCGCCATAGGTTGCTTGGCGATTGATCTGACGGTCTCGCCGGTGTCATGAGTGGTTCAGATTGGGTCGACTTCTTGATCAGTCAAAGGACTTCTGGCTCGTCTCCCGGGTTGGTCACGAGATCGAGATCAGCAGAAATAGGAACACTACTTTTCGCCGCGGTAGGCATCTTTGCCTGATCCCAAGCCAAACTCAGTCGCTCATCCGCTTCCACTGACTCGGTTTGAGTCCGCCCAGGTCCACCATTTCAGACGTACTAGACTCCTGACATGGGTTAGGTCGATTTCTGCGATCGTGAATAGCTCCAGTAGGCGCTCATCTACCGGATTCGAGTAGTGCAGAGCTTCTCTTTAGCTATCCATGTTTGTAAGATCTGTCGCTTGAATCAGAGCACGAAATGGCAGCCGTTCTCGGTAAGGGAACCTATCCCGCACTGGAAAACGAGTTCCTATCGCGTCCGCCAGATACTTAAGCGCCCATCGAGCCGCAAATAGCTGCTTGTCCTTGTCCCAAAATTCGTGCGTGGCCCTTACATGAAATTCGCTATCAAGTAATAGCCCGATTTGAGCCCCGTCTCCGGCACTTTCCCAAAGCGCGCGGGCGAGGTCACTCCCGAACGCGCGGCACTGCTCAACTTTCCAGCTCTCAGTTTGCGATGCCCTGCTGCTCGCGGTGGCTGCAGAAGGGAGACCCGCACTCAGCTCACTTCGTGGCCTGCACAAGTCCACGACCGAAATGTGGAAGCGTTCGGCCATGGCGGCGATTTCGTCCATGGTGGTAGCGCGGTAGGCCCGGCCGGACATGATGGCCCGGCATCGGTCGGGCTTCCAGCCCATCATGCGCGCAAGTTTTGCACCGCCACGACCTTTTTCGCTTGAATCTAATGCGACGTAGTAGCGAACGTTCGCCGCAACTATCTCAGACAATGTGGTTTTCATCGGTCTACCTTTGGTGAATTATCGGTGTCATTCCCTCGCCGCTTTGTTCGACAAGCTTTGGCCAGGAAGAGTTCTGTTCGGGATTACTTCCATTCAAAGTGTCCTTCGGGAACATGCGACATTGAAAGATGTTGCGTGTTCCCGTTTGGTGTGTTCGTGCTTGCGCGCATCGACGTCGCCAGCCGGGTACCGGGCTCGGTCTTCCCTTTCATTCGGAGATCGACATTTAGACCGGAAGCTCTACGAGGATTCTTCCGGTCTGAGGCGGCGCTTATGAGTGCAGGAGCAGGGCCAAGCGCGGTGTGCTTACTCCTGGATCTGCAGCACCTTGACCATCGTTCGTTTGCCGCTGGAGATGGGACCCGGGGCTTTCAAGGACGGAAGCTCTTACCGCGCCCCTCTGGAAGACCCGACATGCCTCACACTGCCTTCCTTTCCTCTGCTCTGACCACGTTTTGCCGCCTCGACGAGCTCTGCTTCGAAGCCGGTGGGTAGAGCATCTAGAGTCCGGACGGAGAAATTTAGAGAACGGTCATCCATCGAGCGCTACTTTCAGAGCAGGGTTCTGCGACTGCAGGAGCCTGGATTCCTTGTTCCAGAGTCCGGAGACCCAACCGCAGTGCCCTGACTGTCCAACATGACGCCATGGCGAAGAGAGACTCGTCACGAATGTGCCCCAATGAGACTGGTTATTGGTTGCCTAAAAGTCAGTTCAGTACCGATGAATCGAGTTCAACGCGTACTCCGCGGGGCCGATGGGGTACTCTCCACGCTCTTCCATTGCAAAGGTGATCATGCGGGTGTTCGAACCGATCTCCTCGACAACTTCGATGAGGGTCAGACCTGCTTGGTAGAGCATGATCGCTCGGTCGATCTGTTCATCCGTGAGCGGGCCTTCTCGCGCACGGCATTGTGCTTGGCAAGGTGATGGTAGACGGATGCGCGGCTGATCCCGTATTTCTTCACCAGCTCCGGAACCTTGATGCCAGAGAGGTAATCTTTGGCGACACGCTTCGAGTCGGCGGGGCTCAGCCTGGTTTAGACTCTCACCCATTCGCTTGCGACATCACCGCAGAGGTCGGAATATGCGGCTGCCTGGCACCCACCACGAGGAGTGATAGCCCCTTTGTTCACGCGGTAATCAACAATTTCAATGGTTGCCGGTGGTTCTCGAACACTCGCTCGCCGACCACCATTTCAGGCATATCAGAACTCCAAACCGAGAGTTTCTCCAGTCATCGAGACACAAAGTTTCTCGCGACAGGGCATCTCTTGCTCGCCTTCGGTGGATGTTGAACCTCACATCCGAGCTGTCAAGAGTTCTCGATCAGGCCGGCGACGATCTCGGTCGCGATGCCGCGTGTATCGAGCTTGCCGAAAAAGTGTACGGCGCCGTAACCGAACTGGTATTCACTTACGACTTCGTCGTCGACGGGAAATCCCTCTTCGTCGAAGGTGAAGAGAAACGAGTAGCCAGCCTCACGCACCGGCGCTAGGTGCGACGTTTCATGCTGGAGTCGTAGCGGTTCATCTGCGATGCGGATCAGTGACGAAGCGCCCGGATCGGCGGTGACTCGTTTCAGCGCACGGCTCTCGATCAACGGGTGGATCGCTGCGGAGATGTCCGAGCGGGGTGAGGGTGCGTGAAGCACCGCAGAGACTGCAATATCGGGATATCGATCGTCGGGATCGCCTATGCCGTAGCCTCGGCGCACGAACACGGAGAGCTCGTCGCGATCAAGCCAAGGTGCCGTGTTGGCTGCGAGGGTGAGCAGGTAGTCGTGGGTGTTCAGAAGCGGGGCGCCTGTGAAATCTGCCGGTGGGGCGCCACCAAGACGAGACCCGTTCGCAGCGTCTCGGGGTGCGACTCCCAGCAGTACTTCCATGTGCTCATCCTATGAGCGCGAAGACATCGATCCTGCAACCACGCGTGCCGACATCGCGCCTCTTCTTATGGACGCAGGTTGAGTTCATGGTCAGAACCGAGAGCTTGGCACCGGTGTTTTCTGGCACGGGGGTGGTCGGGCGCCCGCGCGCCCATTGGGTTAGGTTGGTGCCATGAACGCATTGACCCCCCTCCTTGCAATTACCGAAGAACCGCTCGGCGAACGAATCGGGCCATTCATCTTCTGGCCCATCCTCGTGCTGCTGGTCGCGATCATCGTTTGGGCGATGCTTCGCAGGTCGAAACCGGCGGGCGGCGGCAACAGGCAGAGGCCGGGCAAACCCGCAAAACCAGGCAAAGCCGGCACTTCATCAAACCAAGCAAAGACCTGGACTCGGCCCGAAGACTATGCGGAGCACCACCGCGTTGTATGGAGCGAGGATCCGGCGACGTTCACGCCGAACGAGCTGCACTGGCCGCTCGCGATCGCGGCCATGTTCGGCATCTGCGCCGGTGACCCCTGGGATCGCTTGGCCTTTCGCAACCTCGAGAACGCCAGTTCGGGCCTGCAGGAGGCCTGGGGCATTCGCTCGCGCGCGCAGCTGCTGAGTCGACTGCACTGGATCTTACGCGAGGGTCATCGCTTCGACTTCGACTTTGAGATTGCGCAGACCGACAGACTCAGCGACGCAGAGGCGGCAAGCTTCGCGCAGAGGGCCGCTGCAGATCCGAATGAGAGCGCGCGAGAGCAGGGCTGGCGAGTGCAGCAGCTGCGCAGTAACACGAGGGGCATTCGCGAAGTGAACTTCGAAGCGTGGGATCTGGTGCGCGCCGCCATGCTGGCCCGAGCCGGGTATTCGCTCGGGTGGCTGAGCGAAGCCGAGGCCGTCGACACCCTCAATCTCATCTCAGTACGACTGCAGCAGGGCTATTCGAGCTGGCAAGAGCTCGGAGAGCACTTCATGACCGCCCGCTGGTTCTGGGAGGGCGTCACCGGGCTTGAGGAGCAGAAGTCAGACGCGCACGACGTCAGCCGCCAGTCGGCACTGCTCGACCCCAAGCGCGGGCCCTGGGCCCACGTGCCATGGAGCGAGCAGCTCGCACCGAGTCGCGTGCTGCTCGCGGATGCGCTGGTCTCCGAAGATCTCGTCGACGAGACAGAGTTCGAGACCGACGCCTATGCCGCAACCCCGCTCGCGGCGCTCATCGACGAGGCCATCGCGGCCAGACTCAGGGAGCGGCCGTGAACCCGGCTCGCTTTGCCCGCGGCGAGTGGAGCCCCTGGATCATCGGGATACTCGCCCTCGCGATCGTCCTACTCGCGATCGTATGGTGGGCGCGTCGCCGAGAATGTCGTTGCGACTGGGGCCCGGGGCTACAGAACGTAGCGATGGCGCGCGGCTATTCGCCTGCTGATTTGCGAGGATCAGCCCGGGCATCGCCCGTGCTCGACCCGTATGAGGCCTGGCTGCTCGGCCTTGCCGCACTCTACGTCGAGCAGGCGGGTCTGTTGCACAATCGATGGAGCCTCGTGCCAGCCTTCTGCGGCGACGACTGGCGCAGGCGACTGCTCGGCGTTGCCCAGAGCTGGGGCACGGTGCGCGCAAACGAGTGGCGCATCGCGATCGCCAATATCGAACTACAGCTGAGTCAAGAGCCTGGGGGAGAAGGAGCAACGCGCAGCGAGCCCGAGGGCGATGTGGCAACCACAGGCGAGGCCGACCTGCGCCCGATGCTGGTAGCCAAGCTAGCGATGCTGCTGCGCCTCGGCGTCGCCGCGCGGCACATCAGCGCGGGCAAGGCGCGTCGCAGACTCGCTACTGCTGCCGAGCTGCTGCGAGACAGCTACGCCGACTGGCTCAGCTTCGGCACCGCGCTCATTGAACTAGAAATCCGGGCGAGCTCGCGCAGCACCCTCGACCTTCGGGCCGACCTGCGCATACTCTACGCACAGCGCGGCCCGTGGCACGAGACTGAGTGGCCGGCGCGATCGGGCAATTGAGCGCGAACTGAGCCTTCGCGCGAGCCGCATTAGAGGCGCTCGAACACCAGCGTCGCCTGAATGCGGTCGCCGCCGCCGAGACCCTTGCTGCCAGAAGACGCGGTGCTGATGGTGTGTAGCCGGTAACCGAGCGCCGCCTGCTTGTTGATGACACCTTCAAGTTCGGTGAGGTTGCCCGAGCCGGTGCCCCAGAACTTCTCTTTGAGAATGACCTGCAGCACGACGTAGCTCATGCCGTTCGCGGCCGGGCGCACCTGGGCGCCCGAGACAGCCTCTTTCTCGATGTGCTCGATCATGCCGCTGATACCGCCAGCGGGTGGCTCAGGGGGCTTCACCTGATCGGTCCAGTTCTGCCCGTCCCACCAGCGCTGGGTGCCAGGCCCGTCGTCGTACCAGCCCGCCTGAGTGTCAGCCATGTGTTCGTTCCGTCATTGGTCTGTGAGCCGGTTATTGCAGTTCGCCTGCCCAAAATACTTGCACAATCGGTGAGCGCTTCGGCGCCCAACTCACCCTTGGAGTTTCTCGTGTTGGTGTACCTTGGCAACAGGCTGATGTTTCACATGAAACATCAGCCTCTGTGCGTCAGATAACTTGGAAGCATGCCCCAGAACGCCGACACCGCCCCCGCCTTTCGCAAGCTGAACATCTGGCCACTGCACACCGAGCGCCTTACGCTGCGCCCGGCAGAACTCGGCGACAGCGGGGCACTCTGGCGGCATCGCAGTCTGCCCGAGGTTGGCATGTGGCTCGGCTGGCACCCGGTCGACCGCGAAGACTGGAACGAAACCTACGCGGCGAAGCATGCCGACTATCTCGTAGTTGAGCTTGAGGGCGAAATCATCGGCGATCTCATGCTGCGCACGAGCGACGGCTGGGGGCAGCGCGAGGTCAAGGATCAGACCATCGCCGTGCAGGCCGAGCTGGGATGGACGTTCGCGCCGGAAGTCGGCGGCAGAGGCTTTGCTACGGAGGCGGTTGCAGCACTCATCGGGGTGTGCTTCGAGCATCTCGGCATGCACCGCGTCGAAGCTGGCGCGTTCGCGGCAAACGAGCCGTCGTGGCGCCTCATGGAGCGGGTCGGCATGCGCCGCGAATCGTACTCGGTCAAAGACTCGCTGCACCGCGACCTCGGCTGGGTTGACGGCGTGCTGTACGCGATCCTCGCTGAAGAATGGCGCGATCGCTAGCATCGGCACGGCCGGGCCCGCCAGATTTCGCGAGCATGTGGGATCAGCGCAAAGTGTTGCCGGCAAGCGCATCGGCCGAAAGGCTGATCTTCGATTCACCAGCTTGCGCGATGCCCTCCCTTCGCGCGGCTGCTGAAGTGGAGGTATGGCTCGAAACACCCCTCGCACCCACCTCGCGGACCTGCTGACATCTCGCCGCGGGGCGTGGGTGTCGCTCTCGATCGGGCTGCTCGTCATGATCGCGCTGTTCGGCGCGTTCGGTGGCGCCGAAGCCCCCGCCCGCAACGCGCAGGCGCCAGCAGCCTCTGAGTCGGCAAAAGCCACCGAACTGCTCGACAAGTTTCCGGGTGCCGATCAGCAATCGGTACTCGTCGTCGCGTCGCGCAGTGACGGCGGCGAACTCACCGCGGCAGATACGGAGGCGCTGCGGGCGCTCGCGCCGATCCTTTTCGAAGCGAACGACACGAACGGCGCGGAAGCACCAAACGACACAGCCGACACCAACGACGCAAACGCCGCCGAGCAACCCGCCCGCGCGCCCGAGCCGATGCTCAGCGACGACGGCGAAGCGGCGGTGCTTGTCACTCCGATCGACGTTGGCGAAAGCAACACCGAAACGGCCGGTGCGATTGAGGCACTGCGCTCTCAGCTTGCAGACCACACACCAGCAGGCCTGCAGCTGCAGGTGACGGGCGGTCCAGCCTTCGGCGCCGACATCGCGGCGTCGTTCGAGGGTGCCGACTTCACCCTGTTGCTCGTCACCATCCTGATTGTCGCGGTGCTGCTCATCGTCACCTACCGCTCGCCGATTCTGTGGCTGATCCCGCTTGCCGTCGTGGCGCTCGCCGACGGCCTCGCCGGGCGCATGACCGCGGCCGCGGGCAGTCTCTGGGGTCTGCAATTCGACGCCGGCATCATCAGCGTGCTCGTCTTCGGCGCCGGCACGAACTACGCGCTGCTGCTGATCTCGCGATATCGCGAAGAGCTTTCAAGGAACGAGGATCACCGCCGGGCGTTGAGCCAGGCTGTGCGGGGGACGGCGCCCGCGATTCTCGCATCGAACATCACGGTCGTGCTCGCGCTGCTGACCCTGGTGCTCGCGGTGATTCCCGGAACGCACGGGCTCGGCATCTCATCGGCCATTGGGCTGCTGATTGCGCTCGCCGCCGTGCTGCTCGTGCTGCCGCCCGCGCTCGCAGTCTGTGGCCGAGGCATCTTCTGGCCGTTCGTTCCGCGCCCGGGAGACGCGAAGCCGCAGGGCCGCGCCTGGCGAGCGATCGCCACCCGGGTGGTCGGTCGCCCGGTTCGCAGCCTCGTGGTGGGTCTCGTCTTGATCGCCACGATGGCCGCCGGCCTCTTCGGCACCTCCGTCGGCCTCGACCAGATCGAGAAGTTCAGGGTGCAGTCCGAGTCGGCCGCGGGGCTCGAGGTGCTGTCGGCGCACTTTGCCCCCGGCGAGGCCCAGCCGATCCTCGTCGTCGCTGACAGCGATGCCTCCGAAGCCGTCGTCACCGCGGCGGGAGACGTCGAGGGTGTCGTCAGGGCGCACCCGGCGGGCAGGAGCGAAGACGGCACACTTGTGAAGATCATGGTGACGAGCGAGTACCTGCCGAGCTCGCAGCAGAGCCTCGAGCAGATTGGCGAGTTGCGCGATGCGGTGCACGCGGTTCCCGGGGCGAACGCACTTGTCGGCGGTGCAGTCGCGACCGATGTCGATGCGCGAGACGGCAATCAGCGAGACCTGCTGCTGATCGCCCCGCTCGTGCTCGCGGTGAGCTTCGTGGTGCTCGTGCTGCTGTTGCGCTCGCTCATCGCCCCAGTGCTGCTGCTCGCAATCAACTGCGCAAGTGCGCTTGCTGCGATTGGCGCCGGGGCCTGGTTGAGCCGGGTCGTGCTGGGCCAGGAAGCATTGGATCTGCAGGTACCGCTGCTCTCGTTCCTGTTCCTCGTTGCACTCGGCATCGACTACACGATCTTTCTCGCGCACCGCGCCCGCGCTGAGGCGATCACGCGGGGCACCGGGCCGGGCATGATCGAGGCTGTGGCACACACCGGCGGCGTCATCACGAGCGCGGGCATCGTGCTCGCCGGGGTCTTCGCCGCGCTCGGGGTGCTGCCGCTCATCACGCTCGGCCAGCTTGGCCTCATCGTCGGAATTGGCGTGCTCGTCGACACCCTGCTGGTGCGCGTCGTCATCGTGCCTGCCGTATTCGGGTTGCTGGGCGACCGTATCTGGTGGCCGGGAAAACTCAGCGGCGCCGGGAAGTGACGGGGAGAATAGAGCTATGAGTCTCGTGAACGCTCCGCTGACGCGCACCGGAGGGGCAGCGCCCGCCAGGGCGAGTGCGACGGTGCGGGCGATGCAGCTCGGCCAGCACCTCATCGTGCTGCTGCTCACCGCGGTCGGCGTGGTGCGGGCGATCGGCGACGGCACGCCCACGCCCGCGGCCGTCGTGTGCGGCATCGCGGTGCTCGCGTGGCACACCGCGGGCACGATCCTCGCTGCGAGTGCGAACTCAAACTCGAGCCGACTCGTCGTCTGGTGGCTGCTCGGTTTCGCGGTGATCTGGCTCGCCGTGGTCGTCGTCTCGGCCGAGTTCGTCTGGCTCGCGTTCTTGCTCTGGCTGTTGGCTGGCCACCTGCTGCCGCTGCGCTGGGGCCTGCTGTTCTCAGGCGTAGTGCTCGCCATCGTGATCGTCGCGCCGATTCTGCACCACGGCAACACGAGCTATGCGAACGTGCTCGGGCCGGTCATCGGCGGCGTCTTCGCGTTCGGCATTTCACGGGGTTACCTGCAGCTGCTGCGCGACGCCGCCGAGCGGGAGCGGCTGGTGGCTTCGCTCACGAACGCACAGCACGAGATGGCCGAGCTGCAAGACGAACTCGCCCTCGCCCAGCGGCACTCAGGGGTGATCTCGGAGCGCACGCGGCTCTCACGCGACATTCACGACACCGTCGCTCAAGGGCTGTCGTCCATCAGGCTGCTTTCGCACGCTGCCGGGCTGCGCACGACCGACGGCGAATCAAAGCTCACGTTTTCACAGGTTGAGGCGCTCGCGAGCGACAATCTGGGCGAGGTGCGCAGGATCATCGCCGCACTCGCCCCGTCAGATCTCGAATCCGACGCGCTCGCCGCTGCGCTCGGTCGCTTGCTCGAGCGGGTCGCCATAGAAACCGGTCTGCAGGTCGAACTGCACGCCGACGAGTCGCTGCCCCTGCTTCCGACCGAGGTCGAGGTCGCTCTGCTGCGCACGGCGCAGTCCGCGCTCGCGAACGTGC
>CALCJF010000056.1 GCA_937967375.1 uncultured Leucobacter sp. | reverse complement strand
CGGAGGCCAGCCCGCCAGGCTGATCGTCGCCGGCATCAACATCGGCGTCGCGTTTCCGGGCCTGCTGCTCGCCATCGCGTTCTCGGTCATCCTCGGTCAGAGCGGGTTGGCCGCGAGCCTCGCGATCGCGATCGCGATCATGCCGAACTATGGCAGGCTGACGCATAACCTGGCGGCCTCGGTCTGGGGCAGGGATTACGTGTCGGCGGCGCTCGTGCTCGGCATTCCAAAGTCAAAAATCGTGTTCAGGCATGTGCTGCCCAACGTTCGCGACCCGCTGATCGTCAACGCAACGCTCACCGCCGGCGGCACACTCGTGTCGTTTGCTGGGCTCTCGTTTCTCGGCCTCGGTATTCAGATTCCAGAGTACGACTGGGGTCGCATGCTCAACGAGGGAATTCTGCGCATCTTCGTGACGCCGGCCGCGGCGCTCGTGCCTGGAATCGCGATCATTCTCGCGGGGCTCGCCTTCGTGTTGCTCGGCGAGGTGCTTGGCAAGGCGCTCACCCCGAGCGGGCACCGCGGTCTTTCCTCTCGTGTGTTGCGCAGGCTCGCACCGAGCCGTGGTAATGAACCAGTAGTGACCACTGGAACGATTTCAGTGCCCGAAGGAGAAGCCGACAACGTGCTTTCGGTGCGCAATCTCAAGGTGTACGCGCCGGAGGGGGAGAAGCGGCTGCGCACCCTGGTCGACGGAGTTTCGTTCGATATTGCGCGCGGCGAGATCGTAGGTGTCGTTGGAGAATCGGGATCAGGCAAGAGCCTGACCTTGATGTCGGTCGCGGGGTTGCTCGAGGCCCCGTTGCACGTGACCGCTGACTCTGCCGAGTTCGACGGCGAGCGGCTCGTGCTCAGCGAGGAGGGCCACCCGAGGTCGCTCGACCATCACTTTGGGCGTCGCCTCGCCATGGTGTTTCAAGACCCCATGTCGTCGCTGAACCCAGCCCTGCACGTTGGGGTGCAGGTCGCCGAGACCGGCCTCCTGCATCTCGACATGAACCGCTCGCAGGCGCGCGACGCCGCGATTGACCGGCTGAGAGACGTGCAGATTCCGAACGCCGAGCGACGCTATAAGCAATACCCGCATGAGTACTCGGGTGGCATGCGTCAGCGCGCAATGATCGCCGCAGGGCTCATGGGCACACCCGCGTTGATCCTCGCCGATGAACCTACGACCGCACTCGACGTCACGGTGCAAGAGGGCATTCTGCAGTTGCTGCGCAAGATCAACGAAGCAGAGGGCACCGCGATCATGTTCGTGTCGCACGACATCGCGGTGGTCACCTCGCTCTGCACCAGAGTGCTCGTGATGTATCGCGGGCGCCTGGTCGAAGACATCACCGCCGAGGACCTTCGAGCGGGCAACGCGAGCCACCCCTATACCCGCGCGCTCATGACGACGGTGCCGACCATGCGCTCGCCGCGAGGTGAACCGATGGCTTCGATTCCCGACGACGCAGACTTCTCGGGCACGTCACCCATCGAGGTGGTCGAGGCGGTCAGGCCTCCGACTGCGGCCATTCGACTGCTTGAATTTGAAGGAGATGCGCGATGAGCACCAGGCTCGCATTTGACTCGGTGAGCGTGACCTACGGGCACGGCTCAACCGCGTTCACCGCGGTCGACGGTGTCGATCTCGCGGTCGAACCCGGCGAGATTCTCGGCCTAGTCGGCGAGTCCGGTTCGGGAAAGTCGACCCTCGCGCGGGCAGCGGTAGGGCTCACAGAACCTTCGTCTGGAAGGATTGCGCTGGGCGAGACCGAGATCTCGAACGCCCGCGGTGCTGCCCTGCGGGAGCGGCGCCGGGTTCAGATGATCTTTCAAGACCCTCAGTCGTGCTTTAATCCCCGCAGAACCATCGGGCAGTCACTCGACGAGGCGCTGCAGGCGGCGCATCGCCGCGAGGGCACAGCGTTGCCGAAGCAGCGCGCACGGCGAGACGAGATAGCGAACCTGCTGCGAGCCGTGGCTCTGCCTGCAGAGGCGGCGGAGCGCATGCCTGCGCAGCTCTCGGGTGGGCAGCGGCAAAGGATCGCGGTTGCGAGGGCAATCGCCGCGAAGCCCTCGGTGATTCTCGCAGACGAGATCACCTCTGCGCTCGACGTATCGGTGCAGGGTGCAGTGCTCAATCTGCTCAAGGGGCTGCAGCAAGAGCTCGGATTCTCGGTGCTGTTCATTAGCCATAATCTTGCCGTCGTCAGAATCGTTTGCGACCGCGTTGCGGTGATGCGGCACGGTCGATTGATCGAGGTCGGCGAGACGACCGAGGTGATGGAATCCCCGCAACAGGAGTACACCCGGCAACTGATCGCGGCGGTACCAACGCTGTAGCGCATCGGAATATCTGTTCTCCCGCAACAAACAAGGCTTCGGTTTTTGTTCGCTGCACCGAAGATCAATAGCCGCCGGGCTAGAGATGATGAGGGAGTGGAGTCAACGATGACCGTCACACGCATGCAACGCTCTTTGAGTTCGAACACGGAGGTTCACCAATGAAGAAACACACGATTGCCGCTTTGGTGGCGGTTGGAGCACTCGCGCTCACCGCCTGTTCGGGCGGTGGCAACTCGGGTAGCGGCGACGGCGAACCCGTCATCGACGGCACCCTGCGCCTTGCGCTGCAGGAGGATCCCGGAAACCTGTTCAGGCCGCTGAACTCGAGCGCGACGCTCAGCTACCTCTATCCCTGGGCTTACGAATCGCCCGTCTACTTCGACGAAAAGGGCGAGGCCAAAGGATGGCTCGCTACCGATTGGGAAGAGACGCCAACATCGCTGAAGTTCACCATTCGTGACGACGCGGTGTGTTCTGACGGCACGCCACTCACCGCAGAGACCGTGGCCAACAACTACCGGTGGATCCTCGACCCCGCAAACGGATCGAGCTTCGTCGGGCTCGTGATTCCGGCTGACGCGGTGATCGAGAACGACGCGAATACCGTAACGCTCACCACGAGCACCCCGAACTCGTTCTTGCTCACTCAGATCGGGCTGCACCCGATCTACTGCCAGGCGGCGCTCGACGACCCGAAGAGCGCAGCGGCGGCCACGAACGGCTCGGGCATGTTCGAGCTGACCGAGGCCGTTCCCGGCGATCACTACACGCTCGAGCGGCGCGACGACTACACCTGGGGCCCCGAGGGTGCGCCGAATGGCAAGACCCCCGGCGTGCCGAAGGAGGTCGTCATCAGCGTCGTAGAGAACGACAGCACACGAGCGAACCTGCTGCTCTCGGGCGAGCTGAACATCGCAACCGTGCCCGGCCCCGACGGCGAGCGCGTGGCTCAGAGCGTCGATTCGCTCTCGAAGACCATGCTGCTGAGCGGCGGCTTCGTCTACAGCCAGGCAGAGGGTATGCCAACCGCCGACGAGAACGTGCGCATAGCTCTGACGAAGGCGCTCGACCTTGACGCCCTGATGAAGGTGCAGACCTCGGACAAGGGCGAACGTGCACAGCGCCTCGCAGTGACACCGCCACAGATCTGCCAGTACGACGCGGCCACGCCGAACCTGCCGGGCACCGACGTCGCCGAGGCCGAGGCCATGCTCGACGCCGCGGGCTGGACGAAGGGCGCGGACGGCATCCGTGCGAAGGATGGGCAGCCGCTCGCACTCGACTTCGCGTGGCAGACCCGCTGGAGCGAGAACGCCGCAACGGCCGAGATGATCGGTGAGCAGTGGACGAAGATCGGTGTGCAGGTGAACCACCTCGGCAGCGACTACGGTGCCTTCAACGAGCGCGTGTTCGCTGAGGGTGCATCTTCTGAGCTCGATGTGATCTGGGTCGCCCCGAATTACCCGGTGCCGAACGTGCTCGCGAGCTTCTTCAGTGGCGCACTGCCCCCTGCAGGCAACAACATGGGTGCCATCTCGAACCCCGAGTTCGACAAGATTGTCGCTGATACGGCTCAGTTCTCGGGTGCTGAGGCTTGCCCCGGCTGGGAGCAGGCGGAGTCCGAGATGTACAAGTCGGCCGACTACGTGCCTTTCGCAATGCGCCCAGAGGTCGTCTACAGCAATGGCGTGAAGGCGGTCGTGCCGGTAACGAGCCTCGATGCCTTCGTGACCGGCGTGATCCTGGTCAAGTAGCGCACTCGGGTGCTGGGTCGCGCCCGCTCCAGGGCGGAGCGCGGCCCAATGCCCCGAACTCGAAACAACGAAGTACGAAGAAACGGAGAGATCGATGCACAGCATTCCCAGCCCGCTGACGTTTGACGCACACCGATGGCAGCAGCTTCTTGCCGATACCGCGAGGCGTCATCACGTTCCAGGCATTGTTGCCGGGGTGCTGCGTATCGATCGAGAGACCGGAACCACGCAGCGCTTCGTGGCCAGCACCGGCGTGACCAACCTGCGCACCGGGGTCGAGAGCACGAACGACACGATCTGTCAGATCGGTTCGATCACCAAGGTCGTGACCGCGACGATGATCATGCAGCTGCGAGAAGAGGGCAAGCTCGATCTCGATACTCCGATCAGCGAGATTCTCACCGATCTCGAATTCGCAGAGGTCGACGCCTCTCGCATCACCGTTCGGCACCTGCTGACGCACACGTCGGGTATCGACGGCGACGTGTTCACCGACACAGGTCGTGGCGACGATTGCCTTGAGAAGTACGCTGCGTTGATGAAAGACACCCGGTCGCTGTTCTCTCCGGGCACGGGGTGGGCGTACTGCAACTCGGGCTGGGTGCTCGCGGGCAGAATCATCGAGGTGCTCGATGGCCGCACCTGGGATGCGTCGCTGCAAGATCGCATCAGCCGTAGGCTCGGCCTGCACCAGTTCTTGACGCTGCCCGAGCAGATCATCAGCTACCGCTCGCAGCACGGCCATGTGCGCGAGCCGGGCAAGCGCGACTGGACGCTCGCACCCGCGTCGGCAATCGTCAGGTCGATGGGCCCCGCTGGCCTCATCACGAGCAGCGTTGACAATCTGCTCGACTTCGGCGGGGCATTTCTTCGCGACGGCGCGGGGGTGGCCGGCGAGGCGCTGCTGGGCCCCGAGTCCGTGCGCCTCATGGCAGAAACCCAGGTCACCCTCGATGCGGCCGCCGACGCCGCCGCTCCTCGCTGGGGCCTCGGATGGATGCTCGACGATTGGAACGGGCACCGCGTCTTCTGGCACGGCGGCACCACCATCGGCAACAAGGCTTGGCTGCAAGTGCTGCCCGACGATGGGCTCGCCTTTGTCGTCTTTTGCAACGGGGGATCGGCCGAGGCTGCTGGCCCGGAGATCTTCGGCGCATTCGCGCGTGAGTTCGCAGGCACGAACCCGAGCACGGGTTCGCGGCCAGTGGGCCCGGCAAGTGAAGCCGCTATCGACGACTCGCTGCTCGGCCACTACGCCGACTTCAGCACCTCGCTTGAGGTGAAGAAGCGCGACGATGGCACCATCGAGGCACGCGTGAAGCGCTTGCTCGACCCAGACGGGGCGGAGCCAGATACCGTGCAGTTGCTTCCGACCGGGACCCCGAACCGTTTCGTGGCGCGTGCTGACGATCTCTCGCCATGGGTGCAGATCACCTTCACCGAGGTCGACGGACAGCAGTGCGCATACGCCGATATTCGGTGCCTGCGCAGAAAAGAAGACACGAACGAAACCGGTGTTGGTGTCGGGAACGAAGGGAACGCATCATGAACCGGGTACTGCTTCGCGGAGGTCGCGTGATCGACCCGGGCACCGGGTCGGATCAGATCGCCGACGTGCTCATCGTGGATGGCAAGGTCGCCGCCGTTGGCGTCGGCCTTGAGGCCGACGCTCGCGCCGAAGGGGCGCAGCTCGTCGACGTGACGGGAAAGATTGTGGGCCCCGGCTTTGTCGACTTGCATAGCCACGTCAACACGATTGCGGGCCAGCGCCTGCAAGCTCGAGACGGCGTGACCACGGCGCTCGAGCTCGAGGCGGGCCTCCTGCCCGTCGAGTTGGCCTATGCCAACGCCCAGAAAGAGGGTCGACCCATCAACTTCGGGTTCTCGGCCTCGTGGGGCATGGCGCGTGCCGAGGTACTTTCGGGGGTGCCCGCTGAGGCCGACTTCGTCGCGGGTCTCGCGATCCTCGCCGACCCTGCGTGGCAGGGTGACTCGTCGCCCACACAGCTGCGGGCATGGCTCGGGAGACTTGAGAGCGAGCTTGAAGACGGTGCACTCGGCATTGGCATTCTGCAGGGCTATGCCCCGCGCACCGATCCTCGTGAATACCGCGCAGTCAACGAACTCGCGGCCCGAGCTGGCGTGCCGACCTTCACCCACGTGCGTGAGATCACCGAATCAGACTCGACCACGCCGATTGACGGAACGGAGGAGGCTGCCCGCACGGCAATGGATCTTGGCGGCCAGGTGCATCACTGCCACGTGAACAGCACATCACGGCGTCACATCGACCGCACCCTCGGCACCATCGAGAAGGCGCGCCAGGGCGGTGCTTCGATCACGGTCGAGGCGTACCCCTACGGTGCCGGCTGCACCGGCATCGGGGCGGCCTTCCTCGCGCCCGAGCGCCTGCCGGTCTGGGGCCTATCGCCCACGAACCTCGTGCTCGTGGCGACAGGGGAGCGCATTCGCGATGAGGCGCATCTGCGCCACGTGCGCAGCACGGATCCGGGTGCCTCGTGCATCGTTGAGTTTCTCGACGAGTCGAACCCGGCAGATGCGGCGTTGCTCCAGCGCTCGCTCGCGTTTCCCGACGGCATCGTCGCTTCGGATGCCGGGCCGGTGGAGTGGCCCGACGGCAGCATCGACAGCCGCGAATGGCCGTTGCCGGCGGGTGGCATGACTCACCCCCGCACCTCGGGAACCTATGCGCGATCGATCAGAATGATGGTGCGTGAGCAGGGTGCCTGGAGCTGGCTTGAGGCGTTTCGTCGCTGCAGCTACCTGCCAGCGCGTGTGATGGACTCGACCACGCCGGCGTTTGCGGCGAAGGGGCATCTCGGCATCGGAGCCGATGCCGACATCACCGTCATCGATCCCGAGCGAGTGACTGATCAGGCGACATACATCGACAGCACCAGGCCCTCGATCGGCATCGACTATGTGCTCGTGAGCGGCGAGTTCGTCGTGCGCGAGGGCGACATCGTGATCGACGCGTATCCAGGTCGCGGCCTGCGCGGTCAGCTGCGCTGAACCAACCGTCGCGCCTACTCAGAAAGGTCAATCGACATGATGCCGAAACCGGTGCAGCTCGATGACATCATCAGCACGATCCACACTCTCGTTGCATGCGAATCGCCGTCTTCTGACGTCGATGCGGTGAGGGCGTCGGCGAACCTCGTGGCAGAGCTTGGCGAGGCCATTCTCGGCGTGGCCGCCGAGCGCATCGAGGTGGGTGGCGTGAGCCATCTGCGGTGGAGATTCGGCGGGCCTGCCAGGGTGCTGCTGCTGGCGCATCACGACACCGTGTGGCCGCTTGGCACGATCGACCGCCTGCCGTATATCGTGAGCGAAGGTGTGCTCACTGGGCCCGGATGCTTCGACATGAAGACTGGCCTGGCGATGGCGATGCATGCGATTGCGGCGCTCGAGGATCGCGACGGTGTCACGCTGCTCGTGACGGGCGACGAAGAGCTCGGCTCGCCAAACTCGCGGCAACTGATCGAAGACACGGCCGCCGGGGCAGGGGCCGCGCTCGTGCTCGAGGCCTCGGCTGACGGCGGGGCGCTGAAGCTCGAGCGCAAGGGTGTGTCGCTCTACGAGGTAGTCGTGACCGGTGCGGCGGCCCACGCCGGGCTCGAGCCCGAGAAGGGGGTCAACGCCTCGATTGAGCTGGCCCACCAGGTGCTTGCGATTGCGGCGTTCGCGAACCCCGAACTCGGCACTACGGTGACTCCGACGCTTGCAGTATCTGGCACTACCAGCAACACGGTGCCGGCGCGGGCTACGCTCAAGGTCGACGTGCGCGTGCGCACCGCCGCCGAGCAGCACCGAGTTGATCTCGCCATGCGCGATCTGCGACCGGTGCTCGAAGGAGCCAGCGTCGAGGTACTCGGGGGAATGAACCGGCTGCCACTTGAACGCAGCGCGTCCGAAGCGCTCTTCGAGCGTGCGACCGTGATTGCGGCCCGGCTTGGCCTTGAGCCGCTCACTGGCGTGGCCGTCGGCGGCGCGAGCGACGGAAACTACACCGCAGGCATCGGGGTGCCGACTCTCGACGGGCTCGGTGCTGTCGGTGGCGGCGCACACGCCGAATCGGAACACGTACTGGTCGCAGAGATCGAGCCTCGCACCAGGCTGCTTGTTGCGCTCGTCGCCGAGCTGGCAGGCGAAAGGGAAGAAGGAAAGTGATGAGCGAAGAGAGGCTGCACGACGACGTGCTGCAGCAGGCAACGGTCGATGCTGAGCGTGCCGCTGAGCTTGCAGGTACGGTCATTCGTGAGATGAGTGGTGCCGCCGAGGAGGCTCAGGTCATCGACCTGCTCGACCACATCTGGGGCCGCAGCAAAGAGAACTCGGTGCTGCCGAAGGAGTTCCTGCGGGTGCTTGGCAAGACCGGCAATTACATAGCTGGCGCATTCGTTGACGGTGAGCTGATCGGCGCATCGCTGGGTCTGCACTCGAGCCCCGAGCGGCGCACCCTGCACAGCCACATCTCTGGCGTGACCTCGAACCTCGTGGGTAAATCGGTGGGTTACGCCCTGAAGCTGCACCAGCGCGCGTGGGCACTCAGCAAGGGAATCGACACCATTGAGTGGACCTACGATCCGCTCATCTCGCGCAATGCGAACTTCAACATCAGAAAGCTCGGCGCAACACCGGTCGAGTATCTCGAGAACTTCTATGGTCCGATGTCAGACTCGATCAACGCCGGTGATTCGAGCGATCGGCTGTTGGTTCGCTGGCATCTGCGCGATCCAGCTGTGTTTGCGCTGCTTGCACATGACACCAGGCTTCCGGTTCCCTCGGGCAGCTCAACCGTCGCCATTCCTGACGATATTGAAGCGATGCGCACGAGCGACCCGGAACAGGCCAAACAGTGGCGCCTGAGTGTGCGCGAGCGGCTGACCAATCTGCTTGGCGCAGGCGGGCAGATCATCGGGTTCGAGCGTGGCACCGGGTACATCTTGAATCAAGCCACAGACAAGGGAGAGAAATAATCATGAAGATCGAAGGGTTCGAGCTGCGACGTATTGCGTTGCCGATCGTTTCACCGTTCCGCACCTCTTTCGGTACGCAGACCGAACGCGACATCTTGATCGTGAAGGCAGTCACCGACGGTGCCGAGGGGTGGGCCGAGTGTGTCACGCTGCCGCAACCCGTCTACTCGCCCGAGTACACCGAGGGTGCGATCGATGTGCTGAAACGGTACTTCATTCCCGCGGTTGCTGGCGTGAGCGATGCGAACGGGGTCGCGCAAGCGTTGCACAAGTTCAAGGGTCACCCGATGGCGAAAGCCGTGCTCGAAACGTCGCTGCTCGATGCCGAGCTTCGGGCCGAAGGCCGGTCGTTCGCTCGCGAGCTCGGTTCGGTGCACGAACGGGTGCCGTGTGGAGTGTCGGTCGGCATCATGGACTCGCTGCCTGAGCTGCTCGACGCGGTCGGCGGCTACATCGATGAGGGCTACGTGCGCATCAAGCTCAAGATCGAGCCTGGTTGGGACGTCGAAGTCGTGCGCGCGGTGCGCGAGAAGTTCGGCGACGACGTGCTGCTGCAGGTTGACGCGAACACTGCTTACACACTGCGCGACGCCCGCCACTTGGCGAAGCTCGACGACTTCGACCTGCTGCTGATCGAGCAGCCGCTTGAAGAAGAAGACATCGTGGGGCACGCCGACCTCGCGAAGATGATGAAGACCCCGATCTGCCTCGACGAATCGGTCACCTCGGCGCAGACGGCGGCCGCTGCGATCAGGCTCGGTGCGACGAGCGTGATCAACATCAAGCCGGGGCGCGTCGGCGGGTACCTCGAGGCGCGTCGCATTCATGATCTCGCGGCTGCGGCCGGCGTGCCAGTGTGGTGCGGCGGCATGCTCGAAACCGGACTCGGACGCGCGGCGAACATCGCTCTTGCGTCACTGCCAGGGTTCACCCTGCCCGGCGATGTCTCGGCAAGCGGTCGATTCTATGCAACCGACATCACCGAGCCGTGGGTGATGGAAGACGGACACCTGACTGTGCCCACTGGGCCCGGACTCGGGGTCACCCCGATCCCGGAACTTCTCGAGGAGTTCACTACCGCTGTCGAATGGGTCGCTGTCTAACCGACAAACGCTATGCTTCCATTCATGAGTGCCGCCCACGAGCCGAGATTCACGAGGTTCAGTCTTGGGCGAGTGCTCGACGACCTCGGCATGACCCTGCTCGAACTCGCTCACGGTCATATCGACGAGAGCGTGAACGTGGGTGGGGTAGGCATATACGATCCCGTCGACGAGCCGATCTACCCCGAGCACGCCATCGTGCTCGGGGTAGGGGTGCACGGCCCAGAGCAGCTCGTGGCGATGCTCGAGACACTCGGGTCAGAGGCCCCCGCGGCCGTGGTCGTTCGCTCGCCGATCGAGCTCACTGACGAGGTTCGCCGCGTGGCTGACGAGCACGGCATCGTGCTGCTCGGCCTTGCGCGCGGCGCAACTTGGACCCAGCTGGCTGCGCTGCTGCGCTCGCTGCTCGCCGAAGACGATATCGGTGAGGCACGAGTCGACTCGCTCGGTGGTATTCCTTCGGGTGACCTGTTCGCGGTCGCCAATGCGATTTCGTCGCTGCTTTCGGCTCCGGTCACGATCGAGGATCGCTCGTCGCGCGTGCTCGCGTTCTCTGAGGGGCAGCAACATATCGATTCGGGGCGGGCCGAGACGATCGTCGGCAGGCGAGTGCCCGCGAGATACACTCAGGTGCTCACAGAGCGGGGCGTGTTTCGCGATCTGTATCGCAGTGAGGATCCGGTCGTCGTGAGCTCGATTGAGTTCGAAGACGAGCGTTCAACTCAGCGCGTGGCCATCGGCGTGCGCGCCGGCGATGAGGTGCTCGGTTCGATCTGGGCAGCGATGGAAGGGCCGCTCACCCAAGAGCGCACCACGACCTTGCGCGATGCGGCGAAGCTTGTGGCGCTGCACCTGCTGCGCGTGCGTGCTGGCGCCGACGTGCAGCGGCGCCTACGTGCCGAACTGCTCAGCACGGCGCTCGAGGGCGGGGCAGGGGCGAGTGATGCGCTCTCGCGACTGAACCTGATGGGGCAACCCGTGTGCGTCGTGGCTGCTGTGCTCACCGATACGCCCGTGGCGAGTGCCGAGGTAGCCGAGCAGACCGCGATGGCAGACCGAGAGCGGCTCGCAGACGCATTCGCGGTGCACCTTTCTGCGCTGCGCCCAGGTTCAGCCGTTGCGCTTCTGGGCGACACAGTATTCGGCATTCTGCCGGCGCCGAATGATCCGGTGGGGGATCGCGCGGTGCAGACGATGGAAGACTTTCTCGACAGGGTCGGCGGGCGCACCTCCGCCTCCATTGCGGTCGGACCACCCGCGCACGATCTTGCGGGGCTCGCAAGATCGCGGGCCACGGTGCGAAGAGTGCTGCGCGCACTCCAAGAACCGAAGCCAGCATCTCGCGCCGATGTCGGCAGAGCGGAGCCGAGGGTTGCGCGTCTCGCCGATGTGCACGCACTGGTGCTGACGCTCGAACTGCGAGACCTGATGGTCGTTCGCGGCGACGAGATTACCGGGCCGATCTCTACACTCATCGAACACGATCGTAAGCACCGAGGGCACCTCGTAGAGACGCTGCGCGCGTGGTTCGACTACTTCGGTGACGTGGGGCAAGCCGCGACGGCGCTCTACGTGCACCCCAACACCTTTCGATACCGGCTGCGCCGGGCGACCGAGATCGCTGGCATCGATCTGGGCGATGCCGACGAGCGCTTCGCCGCGATGCTGCAGTTGCGACTCATCGAGCGCTAGCGACCGTTGCGCAATAAGCGCGTCACACCCGGGCGGCCGCGAACGCCCCGTTATGCAGCAGCTTCGACTGCCCGCCCTGCGGCTCGGAGAACGCGAGATCCCAGTTGTGAAACGAGGTCACCCTGTCGTCGACCGCGAGAAAGCGGTGGTTGTCAATGGGCAGCAGTTCGGTTTCGATCATTGTGTGCGACCCGAGCGAGGTCGATTCCATTTCGAGCAACAGCCGCCCCGCAACACCCGAGGTGACGCGATAGCTGGTCTCGAGGGCGCGATACTCGCCGACGTATTGCGCCGCATCGAACGAAGCGTTCGGGTTGTGCACCGGCCGCTTCGGCTTTTCCAACGAGAACTGGGTCAGCAGAAGCTCGTCGAGCAGAGCGTGCGCGAACGGGTACCCGAGCGAGGGATTGTTCACGATCACTGAGACCGAGAGGCCGAGCTCGGGGATCCACGTCAGCGTCGATGACGATTGCATGGTGGTGCCTCCGTGTCCGAAGACCTCGATGCCCTCCCACACCTTTCGATAGGGTCCGACGCACCACTGCTCGGCGAACCAGCGCGCCGGAACATTGATCTGCGGTGACTGCAACTCGCGCACCGCCGACTCGGCGAGCACGCGGGCACCGTCGCGGCCGACGCCGCCGTCGAGCAGAAGCTGACCGAATCGTGCGAGATCTGCGGCGGTGGTGGCGAGGGTAGACCCGCTCGGGCCCATGCCGCGCGAGAACGTCCAGTCCTGTGCGATCACCGCTCCGTCTGGTCCAGGCTCGTGGCCGACGGCGACGTGGTGGTACGGAAGGCGCTCAGCAAGGCTCGCCGACTCGGTAAGCCCCGCGGGTTCGAGGATCAGCGACGCCAGTGCTTCGTCCCAGCACGCACCGGTGAGACGCTCGATGAGCAGACCTGAGATGACGGTCGAAGAGTTGCTGTAGCTGTAGGCTGACCCGGGCGTGAACAGCAGCGGAATGTCGCTCAGCAATCTGACATAGCGCTCGACGCAGTCGTCGCCCCGGCCGGTGTCGGCGTAGGGTCCGTTGTCGAGCCCGCTCGTCATCGACATGAGGTGGCGCGGAGTGATGAGGTTTGCCTCGGGATCGCTCGCGAGGGCGAACTCGGGAAGAACCTCCGCGACCGGTGCATCGATGTCGATGCGGTCGAGCGCCGCGAGTTGCAGCAGCATGGCTGCGGTGTACACCTTCGTGGTCGAACCGATCTGCATCAGCGTGCTCGAGCGCATGGGCTGATCGAGGTCGCGATTCGCGATGCCAGCGGCAGCGACTGAAAGCTCGCCGTGATGCACGACGGCTACGGTAGCGCCCGTGACGCCGAACTGCTGGCGCAATCGCTCGCAGATTTCCTGCAATGCTGTCTCTTCAACTCTCGCCACGCTGCGAGCTCCCTCCGTGCAAGGCTTCTGCGGTTCACGCTAGCGAGAAGTGCCTCGCACGCGCCTGTTTCAGCGGACAAAGATCTTCACGAGAGCCTGTGGGCGAGCACAGACTGCAAAGCGCGGGCTTGAAAACGACGAGAGCCCCTGCCGAAGCAGGGGCTCTCGTGATCCTCGCAGTGCGAAAAATTAGCCCGCGAAACGGAACAGCTTCTTGTTCGCGAACTCGAGCATGCCGCCCTTACCGAGCTCACGGCCGTAGCCCGACTTCTTCACGCCGCCGAAGGGCACGTCGGTGCCCTCGAGACCAGCAGCACCGATGAAGACCATGCCCACGTCGAGCTGGTTGCCGACGCGCTCAGCGCGCTCGAGATCGTCGCAGATCACGACCGAGCCGAGGCCGTAGGGCGAGCTGTTGGCGAGGGTGATCGCCTCTTCGTCGCTCGACACCTTGTAGAGCTGAGCGACGGGGCCGAAGAGCTCCTGGCTGTAGACATCCATCGAAGCGGTGACGCCACCGATGACGGTCGGGGTGTAGAAGTTGCCGTTCGGGGTGTTGTTGCCGACGAGCACCTCTGCACCCTGGTCGAGCGCGCCCTGCACCTGTGCGGTCAGGCCCTCGGTTGCCTTTGTCGACGACAGCGGGCCGTAGTTGCCCTCCTCGAGCGACTGTCCGCTGATTGCCTCAAGGAACTTCGGTGCGAACTCGTCGTAGACGCTGTCGAGCACGACGATGCGCTTCGAGCCGTTGCACGCCTGGCCGGTGTTCTCCATGCGGCCGCCGACCGCGTGTGCGACCGCGTGATCGATGTCTTTGGTGTCGAGCACCAGGAAGACGTCGCTGCCGCCGAGCTCGAGCACGCACTTCTTGAGTGCGCGGCCGGCCTGCTCACCGATGATCGAGCCTGCGCGCTCCGAACCGGTGAGCGAGACGCCCTGCACCCGGTCGTCAGCGATGATGGTCGAGATCTGGTCGTGCGAGGCGAAGACGTTGACGTATGCGCCCTTCGGGAAGCCCGCGTCGAGGAAGATCTGCTCGAGTGCGAGTGCCGACTCGGGGCACTGCTCGGCGTGCTTCAGAATGACGGTGTTGCCGAGGATCAGGTTCGGCACAGCGAAGCGAGCGACCTGGTAGTAGGGGTAGTTCCACGGCATGATGCCGAGCACGACGCCGATGCCCTGGAAACGGAAGAAGCTCTTCAGGCCGTCTTCGACCTCGAGCTGCTCGTCTGCGAGCCACTTCTCGGCGTTCTTCGCGAACGCGGCTGTGATGCCTCCCGAGAACTCTGCCTCGCCGATGGCCTGATCGAGGGGCTTGCCCATTTCGCGGTTGATGATGGCGCCGAGCTCTTCTTTGCGCTCCTCGAACAGCTCTGCTGCGCGCTGGGCGAGGGCCGCGCGCTCGGCAACGGTGGTCTTGCGTGACCACTCGGCGTAGGCCTGCTGAGTGTCGGCGAGCGCCGCCTCGATCTCTGCTGCGGTGGCGGTCGGGTACTCCTTGATGGTTTCACCGGTTGCCGGGTTTACGACGGCGTACTTGAGCATGAGCAGATCACTCCTTATAGGTGAACTTCGTTGTTGGGGTGCATCAGCAAGTCTGACACAAGATGCTGCGCAGCTCCATTCTTTCGGAAAAGTCGCATGATTCGCTCAGCAACAGATGAATTCGTCTGTGTCTTCGAGAGATAACGACGAAATCAGTAGCCCAATCAGCCCTTGTGTGGCAGCGTGATGGGCGCAGTGTCGGGCAGCGGGCTCGCGTCTTTGCCGCGAAGATCGGGCATCCAGCGGGCGCCGAATGCGGCCGAGGCCACGGTTGCGACCAAGAAGATTACAGAGACGAGGATCCCGCCGAAGCCACCGGCAGAGTCGATCGCTATGCCGGCGAGCGCCGACCCTAGGGCCACGCCGACGAGCTGGCCCGTGCCGACCCAACCGTAGGCCTCTGCGGTCTCGGAGAATCGCACGGTCGAGCTCACGACGGTGAAGAGCGCGGCAAACATCGGTGCGACCCCGATGCCGCCGAGAAATAGCACGACGCTGAGCCAGATGGGGTTGAGGCTGATGAGGCACAGTGCGGTGCCCGCCAGCACGATAAGCGAGCGAAACACCATCGACCACGGGGTGACGTCGCGGTGCCCGAACATGAGCCCGCCCACGATGGAGCCGGCCGAGAAGATCGCGAGAATGATGCCCGACGCGACACCGCCGTGGCCGAAGGCACCTACGACACCGGCCTCGAGCGCCGCGAACGAGGCCACGAAGAAGAATCCGACGGCACTCGACACCAGCACTGTGGGGTATCTGAGCACCGCGCCGAGCCGGCGACGCGAGGGCGGAATGCGCACGCTGCCCAGCTGGGGGCTGGTGATAAACCAGATGCCGCCGCCGACCATGAACGCGGCGGCGAGCAGCAGCCCCCACACCGTGCTGATTTGCGTCGAGACAAAGACCGCGGCCACCGGGCCGATGATCCAGATGATCTCTTGCGCCGAGGCGTCGAGCGAGAACAGGCCGGTGATCTGGTTGCCGGGCACGAGCTTGGGGTAAATGGTGCGTACGGCAGGGGTGACAGGGGGAGTCGTGAGGCCGATCACGAACGCGATTACCGTCACGATCGCCAGCGGCAGCATGGTAAGCGCAACCAGCACCAGCAGCGATGCGCAGATCGCGGTGGTGACGAGGAGCACCTGGCGCATGCCGAGGCGGCCCATGAGTCGGCTCGTCAACGGGCCGGCGATCGCCTGACCCACGCTCTGAGCAGCGAGAATCACACCCGCTGAGGTGTAGTTGCCGTAGAGCAGCTGAATGTGCAGCAGCACCGTGATCGACAGCATGCCGAACGGAAATCGTGCGGTCAGTTGAGAG
The DNA here is from genome assembly GCA_937967375.1 of uncultured Leucobacter sp. Lineage (GTDB taxonomy): Bacteria > Actinomycetota > Actinomycetes > Actinomycetales > Microbacteriaceae > Leucobacter. Next base: position 34,918 of record CALCJF010000056.1, on the reverse strand, counting down.
AGCAGAATGCGAACGACTCCTGGCTGGCGCGCCAGATCACGATAAATACCCACTACGAGAGTCTAGTGTCCGACGCGATGCCCAAGCAGGCATTCGTGCGGGAAATCCCGGGGCTGAGGATCGCCCGATCCCGCGAAACTCCCTTTCTCGCGCCCGGTTTTTTCATTCCCCCACCCGGGATCCTTGCAGCTCCTCTTGCTGGGTCTTCTTGCCCGTACCTCGGTCAAAACCTCGTTGCGTGTCGGCAAATATGCCTTCTCGAGCCGCGTTCTGGCACATTTGCCGACACACGAGAGGGGGGGGGCAGACCGGCCAGCCGTGACCCAGCCGGGCCCGCTGTGGGCCAGACTGAGGTCAGCCGCCGGTGAACACCTTCTGCACCCGCTGCAGCGACACCGGCTCTGCAGTGCGCAACTGCTGCGCGAACAGGCTCACCCGCAATTCTTCGATCAGCCAACGCGCGCGCACGAGGTGCTCGGGGGCGTCGGTTGGCAGCGGTATCTGGCCGCCAGCATCAGCGAACATTGCGAGCGCGCGGTCAACGTCGTTTTGCCAGGCGCGATCGCGGCCCGGGTTTTCGGTAAGCGCCTTCATTCTGACGAGGATCGCCTGCAGATAGACGGGCACACGCTCGAGGCGGTCGAGGCCTGCCTGCGAGACGAAGCCGCCGCCGTTCTGCGAGGCGTAGACAAGCCCGTTCAGCTGCGACTTCGCGTCGGTCACCTGGCCGAGCACGTGCAGACTCTTCGCGCCATCGATCGCCTTGTTCGCGAGTCGTGCCTCGTTCAGCACCTTCGCGGTGAGCGCGATGCCGCCGTAGATGTCGTCGATGAGGGCGCGCGCGTAGTCGTTCGCGATCTGCTCGAAGTCGTCGGCACGCCAGACGAGACCATTCGGGGCGACGCGGCGGATCGCGCGGTCGGCGACAGCGAGTGATACGTCGGCGATCGCGTCATCGAGCGAACGGTAGGGGCCAGCGCTCAACAGCAGCTTCTCTTGATTCGAGAGATGGTCGCGCACGTAGCTTGCTGGGCTGGGGGAGCTGAGCGCCAGCAGGCGCCGCACGCCACGGCGAGTGAGTCGTGCCTGCTCGTCAGCGTCGGCAACGAGGCGCAGCTCGACCGAAGTGCGACGGTCGACGAGTGCCGGGTACGCGCGCACGGTTCCGGCGCCACTGCGCCCGCCGGCATAGGCGGTGTCGACGTGCCTTGGCAGGTCACCGAAGCTCCACTCAGTGAGCCCGGTGCGCTCGAGGTCGCTCTTCGGCAGTGCCGCCTGCGCGACGCGAGCGACCCCCTTGGTTGCCTGGTCACGGTGGGTGCGCTGCAGCGCTGCGAGGTCTTTGCCCGTGCCGACGGTGCGGCCGCGGGCGTCGATCACGCGAAACGTCGGGGTGAGGTGCGCGGGCAGCCGCTCCGTGTCGAAGTCTGCCGCCGACACCTGTACGCTGGTGCGACGCCGAATCTCGTCGGCGAGCAGCTCTGTCAACGCGCCCTCGTCGCGCTCGAGCCTGGGCTCGACGGCTGCGAGCAGGGTGCGCGCCCAGTCGGCTGCGGGCACGACGTGCTTGCGAATCGCCTTCGGCAGCGAGCGAATAAGCGCGGTGGTGAGCTCCTCGCGCAGGCCCGGCACGAGCTTCTCGAACTCGGCTCCCTCGACTCGGGGCAGCAGGGGGAGCGGCACCGACACGGTGACCCCATCGTCGGCGGCGCCGGGCTCGAAGCGGTATCGCAGCTTCAACGTCTGGTCGCCGTGCCGCCACTCGCGCGGAAACTCGGTCTCGTTCGCGGCCTGCGGATCTTCGTCTTCGAGCAAATCTTCGCGGCGCATATTGAGCAGTTTCGGCTGCTCGCGCTGTGTCTTCTTCCACCAGCCCTCGAAGTCGCGCGTGCTCGTGACCTCGGCGGGTATGCGGGCGTCGTAGAACTCGAAGACTGCGTCGTCGTCGCCGACCAGACCTCGCTGACGAGTGCGCTCCTCGAGCTGCGCCAGTTCGCGGCGCAGCTGCCGGTTTGCCCGGTCGAACGCCTGCGGCGACTCCCACTCGCCCTCGACGAGGGCGTGCCGAATGAACAGCTCGCGGGCCTGCTCACGATCGAAGCGCGACAGCTGCACCCGACGGCGCTCGACGATCGGCACGCCGTAGAGGGTGACCCGTTCATAGGCGACGGCGGCGCCTTGCTTCTTCTCCCAGCGCGGCTCGCTCAGCTGACGCTTCGCGAGTGGCCCGGCGAGCGCCTCGGCCCAGGCCGGGTCGACCGTCGCGTTGCCGCGGGCGAAGAGTCGGCTCGTCTCGACGAGTTCGACGCTCATCACGACCTCGGGCGGCCGCTTCGAGAGCACCGAGCCCGGGTGCAGCGCGAAGCGGGTGCCGCGCGCGCCCACGTATTCTTGCGCCGGCTTGCGACGAGATGGAGCCGCAGCGCCGCCCCTACCTCGGTCTGAGGAGGTACGGCGATCCTGCAGGTCGTCGCGCACGCCGAGGTGTGACAGCAGGCCCGCAAGCACCGACCTGTGCACTGCGTCGGCGGTGCCACCCGTGCTCTCCTCACCCGAAATCGGAGTCACAAAAGCACGGTTTGGCCCCTTCAGAACCGCACTTTGTGACCCGGATTCTTGTGGGGAATGTGGGGAATGTGGGGAAGGGGTGGGGCGGGACGATGATCTGGCGGTGCGCGAGATCTGGCGGTAGAGATCCATCCACTCGCGCACGCGCAAGAAGTTCAAGAACTCGGCCTTGCAGAGCCTGCGAAACGCGCTCGAAGAGAGCTTTTTCTGCTGCTTCTGCAGATAGTTCCAGAGGTTCAGCAGCGTCATGAGATCGCCAAGAGGATCAGCGAAGCGGCCGTGAAATTCGTCTGCTCGGCCGCGCTGCTCAGCCGGCCGCTCGCGCACGTCTTGCACGGTGAGCCCGGCGACGATCGCGACGACCTCGTCGGTCACCCCGTGCTCGCGCGCTTCGACGACCATGCGGGCGAAGCGCGGCTCGATGGGCAGCCGCGAGAGCTCGCGGCCGATCCTCGTGATCTTCGCCTGCTGTGGTGTGCGGCTGTTCGAACCCTTGCCCGAACCGCCCTGGGCCCGCGCACCGCGCACCGCACCGAGCTCCTCGAGCAGCGCGAGGCCATCGCGAATATCGCGCTTGTCTGGCGGGGTGAGAAACGGAAACTCGCCGATGTCGCCGAGATCGAGCGCGAGCATCTGCAGAGTGACGCTCGCGAGACCCGTGCGCAAGACCTCGGGCTCGGTGAACTCCGGGCGGGCGTCGAAGTCGTCTTCGGCGTAGAGCCTGATGGCGATGCCGGGGCTGGTGCGGCCAGAGCGCCCCGAGCGCTGATTCGCACTCGCCTGCGAGATCGCCTCGATCGGCAGGCGCTGCACCTTGCTGCGCGAGCTGTAGCGCGAGATGCGCGCGGTGCCGGCGTCGACTACGTAGCGAATGCCCGGCACGGTGAGGCTCGTCTCGGCCACGTTCGTGGCGAGCACGACGCGCCTCGCACCGCTCTTATTCAGCTCGAAGACGCGATGCTGTTCGGCGGCGCTCAAACGCCCGTAGAGGGGCAGCACCTCGAGTGCGGCTGATCCTCTCGCTGCCCTGAACCGACCGTTCAGGGCATCTGCCGCGTCGCGAATCTCGGCCTCGCCGCTCAAGAACACAAGCACGTCACCGGGGGTCTCGCGGCCCAGCTCGGCAACCGCGTCGCCGATCGCGTCGAACAGGTCGCGCTCGGTCTTACGAATCTTGACCGTATGGGTCTTCGGATCCTCGATCGATACCTCTTCGACCAGCGGACGATACCGAATCTCGACCGGATACGTGCGCCCCGACACCTCGATGATCGGAGCCGGCGTGCCACTCGCATCGGCGAAGTGCGCGGCGAACGACTCGGGGTCGATGGTCGCCGACGTGATGATGACCTTCAGGTCGGGGCGGCGGGGCAGCAGTGTCTTCAGGTAGCCGAGCAGGAAGTCGATGTTGAGGCTGCGCTCGTGCGCCTCGTCGATGATGATCGTGTCGTAGGCCTTCAGGTCGCGGTCGCGGTGGATCGCGTTCAGCAGAATGCCGTCGGTCATCAGGCGAATCTTGGTGTGCGAGCTGATTTTGTCGGTGAACCGCACCTGATAGCCGACGAGGCCGCCGAGATCGCTGCCCAGCTCGTCGGCGATGCGCTCGGCGATGGTGCGCGCCGCGATGCGCCTCGGCTGCGTGTGTGCGATGCGCTCGCGTCCGAGTGCCAGTGCGATCTTCGGTAGCTGAGTCGTCTTGCCCGACCCTGTCTCACCGGCGACGATGACGACCTGATGGTCGCGAATTGCGGCTTCGATCTCGTCGCGCATCTGCGAGACTGGCAGGTCTTCTGGAAACTGAATGTTCGGCGCGGAGAGCATGACACTTCTATTATGGGGTCTACACTGTTGCGGAAAATGTCGAACGAGGAGCCGGAATGAGCGAGTTGCAGATCCCGAGCATTGAACTGAACGACGGAAACCTGATTCCGCAGTTAGGCCTTGGCGTGTTCAAGGTTGAGCCAGGTGACACCGAACGAATCGTGAGCGAGGCTCTCGAGGTCGGCTACCGGCACATCGATACGGCACGCATCTACGAGAACGAAGAAGAGGTTGGTCGCGCGATCGCGGCGAGCGGGATCGATCGCGACGAGCTCTTCATCACCACCAAGCTGTGGAACACCGACCAAGAAGACCCACACGGCGCGTTCGAGGCCAGCCTCGAGCGTCTTGGGCTCGAGAAGGTCGATCTCTACCTCGTGCACTGGCCGGTTCCGGCGAAGCGCACCGCGGTCACCGCTTGGCGTGGCCTGGTAGAGATCGTCGGCTCGGCGCAGTGCGATTCGATTGGCGTCTCGAACTTCGAGATCGCGCACCTGAACGAGCTGCTGCACGAGACCGGCGTCGTGCCGGCCGTGAACCAGGTTGAGTTGCACCCGTTGCACCAGCGCCGCGAGCTTCGCGAGTTTTGCGCAGAGCGTGGGATCGCCATCGAGGCGTGGGGGCCGCTCAGCCAGGGCAAGAGCGACCTGCTCGAGCGTTCCGAGGTCGCCAGCGCGGCCGTCGCACACGGTAAGACTGCCGCACAGGTAGTCATTCGCTGGCACCTGCAGCACGGCACCATCGTGTTTCCGAAGACTTCGAGCCGCTCGCGCCTCATCGAGAACGCGAATGTGTTCGACTTCGAGCTCTCGGCAGATCAGATGGCCGCGATCGACTCGCTCGATGCACAACAGAACTTTGGACCCGACCCCTCGAGCTTCAACGGCTGAACTGCGGGGAGATCGCCTCGCAGTTCAGTGCACGGTGGCTTCTGAAGGTCGGCGCAGAGTGACCCGCTGAGCCCATAGGATAGAAACCATGTCTAAGGTTCTGTCTTCCCTTCCTGTCGGCGAGCGCGTCGGCATTGCGTTCTCTGGTGGCCTCGATACCTCTTGTGCCGTTGCGTGGATGCGAGACAAGGGCGCTGTGCCCTGCACCTACACCGCCGACATCGGCCAATACGACGAGCCCGACCTCGACGGAGTGACCGCTCGCGCCAAGGAATACGGCGCAGAGATCGCCCGTTTCGTCGACGCGAAGCGCCCCCTCGTGGAGCAGGGCTTCATCGCGCTCGCGACCGGCGCGTTCAACGTGCGTTCGGGCGGCAAGACCTACTTCAACACGACCCCGCTCGGTCGTGCCGTCACAGGCACGCTGCTCGTGCGCGCCATGAAAGAAGACGGCGTCGATATCTGGGGCGACGGCTCGACCTACAAGGGCAACGACATCGAGCGCTTCTACCGCTACGGTCTCATGGCGAACCCGTCGCTGCGCATCTACAAGCCGTGGCTCGACGCCCAGTTCGTAGAGGAGCTCGGCGGCCGCCAGGAGATGAGCGAGTGGCTCGTCGCACACGGCTACCCCTACCGCGATTCGGCTGAGAAAGCGTACTCAACCGATGCCAACATCTGGGGGGCAACGCACGAGGCGAAGCGCCTCGAGTTTCTCGACACCGGCCTCGACATCGTCGAACCCATCATGGGTGTTGCTGCGTGGCGCGACGACGTCGAGGTTGCGACCGAAGAGGTTTCGGTGCGCTTCGAAGCGGGCCGCCCTGTCGCCATCAACGGTGTCGAGTTCGACGACCCCGTGGCGCTCGTATACGAGGCGAACGCGATCGGCGGCCGTCACGGTCTCGGCGTGAGCGACCAGATCGAGAACCGCATTATCGAAGCAAAGTCTCGCGGCATCTACGAGGCTCCCGGCATGGCACTGCTGCACATCACCTACGAGCGCCTCGTCAACGCGATCCATAACGAAGACACTGTTGCGAGCTACCACAACGAGGGCCGCAAGCTTGGCCGCCTCATGTACGAGGGCCGCTGGTTCGATCCGCAGGCGCTCATGCTGAGCGAGTCGCTGCAGCGCTGGGTTGGCTCGGCCGTCACTGGCGAGGTCACGCTGCGTCTGCGCCGCGGCGACGACTACACGATCTTGAACACCACTGGCCCGAACCTGAGCTACCACCCCGAGAAGCTCTCGATGGAGCGCACCGTGGGCGCTGCGTTCGGTCCCGAAGACCGCATCGGCCAGCTGACCATGCGCAACCTCGACATCGCCGATTCGCGCGCACGCCTCGAGCAGTACGCCGCCATGGGCCTAGTGGGCGTTTCGACCGCCGACGTAGTGGGTCAGCTTGAGGCCGGTGGGGCTGAGCAGATCGCTGACGCGGTCACCGGCATCGACGAAGAGGCAGACGAGCTCGGCCTGTCGGCGGCGTTCGACGCCGGCACCGACTAATCAACTGCAATAGTGCGCGAATTGCGGTCAGAGCGTACCTGAGGCCGCAATTCGTGCACTCTTCACGAGCCGGGCGCTGCCCGATGCCGTGCGGGTAACCAAGAGCCCTGGGTTCCCTGCGGGTTTGTCTGAGGTGAGCCGTCCCGGAGTTTTGCGCACCTGGTTCCTCGCGACTCGGAGCGATCGTATGATTGAGCTGTGCGGAAAGCGAGGCAGCTGGCATGAGCGTGTGGGATACCCGAGCGCTTCCTGAGCGGGAGCAGTTCGAGTACTACCATGACGTGATCTGCCGGGCCTTCGTGCCGTTGCTTCCAATCGCACAGCACGGTGCAGAAGGTTTCGCATCGAAGGTGCAGACACGCGCACTCGGCGAGCTGAATCGCGCCGCCGTGAGCTCGCAAAAGCAGGCGACTCATCACGGTCCCGCTGAGGTGTCGGCGACAGATGCTCCCTACTATTTTGTGAACCTGCAGCTTGCGGGTCGATGCGCGGTGCGCCACTTCGGCAGCGAATCGATCGTCGCTCCGGGTCAGTTCACGGTGCTCGATACGACCGAGCCGTTCTACCTCGACTTCGACGACGACTGGAGCATGCTCTCGTTTCGGCTGCCGCACGAGATGCTCAACGATCGAACACGCGGTCATCGCATGCCGCTCGGTAGGGCGATTGACGCCACAGGCGCTGGCGCCGCCGCCATCGCCCTTACGAACGCGCTTTGGGCCATGGACCATCAGCTCACCCCCGTGGTTACGGCCGACCTTTCGCTTGCGTTTACCGCAGCGATTGCCGGGGCCCTTGCCGAACGTCAGTTTGACGCTGCCGAGGTTCCTTCCGAAGGGCTGCGAGCGCTCATCGTGCGCCACCTGCAGCGGCATCTGGCCGATCCCACGCTGTCGGTGAACTCGGTCAGCCGAGCGTTTGCGCTCTCGCCGCGAACGCTGCACGCGCTCTTTGACGGCGAAGAACTCACCTTCGCCGCGACGCTGCGCGAGTTGAGAATGCAGCGTGCGATCGAACTGCTGCGCGGCGGCGCGCTCTCGATCACCGCGGTCGGCGAAGCCGTCGGGTACCCGGATCCGAGTTCGTTCGGGCGTGCGTTCCGGCGTGTCACCGGAGCCGCGCCGAGCAGGTTTCAGGCCTAAGCGAATCTCGCACGAAATGCAGAGTGCGCCCGCACGAACGGCATAGCCCGGAAGCCGTGGTTCTACGAAACTGTGATGCAGGCAGCGCGGCCGCGTTGCGTGAGGGCGCCTCGCCGTGGGGCCTGGCGCAGAGTCTCAGAGAGGAGACATTGAAATGTCTGTTTCGTTTTCGCTCAGCCCCGAGCAGCAGCAGCTGAGGTCTGACGTGCGCAGATTTGCGCAGGCAGTGTTGCGGCCGATGATGGCAGAAGTTCGCGCGGAGCAGGATCCCCTTGCCCGTGCGCTGCTGCTTCGTCCGGCGATGGAAGCGGCCGTCGAGGCGGGGATGCTGCGAGGGCTGATTCCGGCTCCGTTCGGTGGCACCGCCACCAACGGCGTCGATGCCGCGATCTTCATCGAGGAGATCGCGACAGAGTCACCCGACTTCTTGATCACCATGGCGGGGCCGTTGATCGCGCTGGCTCCCGTCTACGAAGTCGGCACTCCCGAGCAGATCGCTCAGTTCGTCGCGCCGTTCCTAGCGTCGAGTGGAGCTCCCGTCGCCGCGATGGCATTCAGCGAGCCCGCGGGTAGCGCGAATTTCGGTGCGCCCGCTCCCGCTGACGGTGTGCTCACTACCGCCGTGCCCGACGGTGACGAGTGGGTGATCAATGGGCGCAAGGCGTGGTCGTCGCTTCTGCCGGGATGGGACGGCGATGGCCCAGACCTCATGACGATCGTGTGCCGCACACCGGGCGGAGTCTCGCTCATCGTCGCCGAGAAGCAGCATCTCGCGGGGCGCATCGAGGTCGAGGAGTACTACGATCTCGTCGGACTGAAGGGCTGCATGACCGCGCGGGTGAAGCTCAAAAATGTGCGGGTGCCCAGGTCGAACCTGCTCGGAGAAGAGGGGGCGGGCGTCAGCCTGACGTTGAATGCGTTCATGGCGAGCGGAGCATCGATCGGCACTTTCGCGACGGCCGCAGCGCGCGGCGCCTGGCAGCTCGCGTACGACTTCGCCACCATGCAGAAGCGTGGGGGAGCGGTGCCGATCATCGAACATCAGGCCGTGGCCGACGTGCTCGCCGACACGAAGGGAAAGATCGAGGCGATGCGGTTGCTCTCCTGGCGGGCACTCGACGCGGTGATCGCGCAGGATCCGGCCGGCGCCGAGCTCGCGCTGCACGCCAAGATCTTTGGCTCTGAGACCGGGCTCGCGGTAGTGAACGATCTAATAAAGGTCGTCGGGGTGAGTGCCTACGACGCGAACTTCGGGCTCGTGCAACGCCTCAACGATGCACTCGCATATCCGATCATCGAGGGCAGCAACACGGGTGTGCGCAGGCGTCAACTGCAGCGCATGTTCACCGATGATGGCTTCGACGCCCTCTCAGCGGCGGGCCTCGCCTGACGTCTCGCGGAAAGGCGGGCAGAACGAAAGCCCCGGGTATTGCCCGGGGCTTTCGCGATCCTTTGGGGATCGAAATCTAGCTGGCGCGGCGCGCGCGTGCTGCGCGACGCTTCAGTGCGCGACGCTCGTCTTCGCTGAGGCCACCCCATACGCCTGAATCCTGGCCTGTGTCCATGGCGTACTGCAGGCACATCTCGGTGACCTTGCAGCGGGCACATACGGCCTTCGCGCGCTCGATCTGATCGACCGCCGGGCCAGTGTTGCCCACCGGGAAAAAGAGCTCGGGGTCAACGGTCAGACAGGCAGCCTGCTCGCGCCAATCCATGATTCCTCCTTGTGTTTTTTGCGCGCGCAACTGTATTTCGTCTGGCCAGTAGCCTGATTCGCGCGGCGAGTGTCGTACGGGACTGAGAGTGCCCACCACGACGTGCGCGAAACTCTTATGAATATATGGTTCCATGAAAGAAGCAGTTATACAAGAGTTATTTCTTCATACGCCTGAAAGGTGGCCGAAATGACGGGTTCACCCGCCCTTTACCGCAGATCTCAGTTGGGCTGGGGTCTGCTCGTTGCATGTCTTGCTGTTGAAACGCTGTTGCTGGCGTGGGTGACGCTCTTTACCTTGCTCGCGGCGCTCGGCTCGTCGTCAGGTGTCGCACAAAACTACAGTCTCGTCGTGGTTTCGGCGATCTGCCTGGTATGGGTGGTGGTGACGCTGGTAGCCTCGGTGAGGTCGCGGGTCAGCTGGGTCCGAGGATCAGCCGTTACCTTGCACGTGCTGCTCTTCGCCGCGGGCACCGGGTGTCTGCAGCTCGCGATCGGCCCGTGGTGGGTCGGCTTCGGAATCATCGCACTGGCGCTCCTCGGCTTTTTCGCCGCGATTCTTGCCAGGCCGGTGCTCACACCTGAGGCTGTGGGGGAGTCGGCGGGGGAGTCTCAGACGGCGTCAGACACCGAGTAGCTTGCGTACTCGGGCGACGTGCCCCGTTGCCTTGACGTTGTAGAGGGCGTGCTCGATCTTGCCCCTCGCGTCGATGACGAACGTCGAACGAATGACCCCGACGTATGTGCGCCCATAATTCTGCTTCTCGCCGTAGGCGCCATACTTGCTCAGAGTGCGGTGATCCGGGTCGCTCAGCAGCGGGTACTCGAGCGAATCGCGCTCGGCGAAGCGCGCGAGCTTTTCAGTATCGTCGGGCGAGATGCCGAGCACGGTGTAGCCGGCGGCCTCGAGCGGGGAGGTCGCGTCTTGAAACTCGCAGGCCTCCTTCGTGCAGGCTGGGGTCATTGCCTGCGGGTAGGCGAAGAGCACTACCCGCTTGCCGCGCAACTCGCTCAGCTTGACCGTGTCGCCGCGTTGATCCTGGAGCGAGAAGTTCGGTGCCTGTTGGCCGGGCTCGAGAATCACGCGTTCAGTCATGCATTCAGCCTATCGGCTTGTTTGGGTCCGTTGCCGGGCGTCCGTTACGTGCGTGATGTGCACTGCGTGCGTGAATTATTGTGAATTTCTCGTACGCAGTGCATTTCTCGTACGGAACGTGCGCGCCGGTCGGGGCGGCGGGTAGGCAAGACACGGTGGGTCGTGGGCAGCAGGCGGGCAGCGTTCCGGCAAGTGGAGACAGGCCTGCAAGCGGCAGTGGAGGCGGCGGCGGTACGGACGACAGCGAGGATCAGCGCAGCAGCCGTCGCAGCGACTCCACGCGGCGAGCACCGATCTCGTCGAGCCTGCCGTCGGCGATGGCCGCGTCGAGCTCGCAGTCTGGTGCGCCCTCGAGGTGCGTGCAGCCGCGCGGGCACTCGTCGAGAAAGGGCGCGAGGTCGGTGAATCCGCGCAGCACGCTCTCGCTCGTCACGTGCCCGAGGCCAAACGAGCGCACGCCGGGGGTGTCGATGACCCAGCCGTGATCTGCTCCCGCAGCTTCGGGAGTGGCTGCCCGGTAGGCGACCGATGACGACGAGGTGTGGCGGCCACGGCCGGTCACCTCGTTCACGTGCCCCGTGGCGCGATCGGCGTCGGGAACGAGCACGTTGATGAGCGTCGACTTGCCGACACCGGAGTGCCCGACGAACACCGTGGTCTTGCCCGCGAGCACCTCTTGAATCGCCTCGATGGGCTGATCTTCTTCACGCACCGCGTCGGCTGCCACATGGGGGCCAGACGCCGTACGAAAGACCGGCACGTCGAGCGCCGCGAAGTGCTCGAGAAACTCACTGGGGTCTGCCTGATCGACCTTTGTCATGCAGATGATCGGCTCGATGCCCGCGTCGTAGGCGGCGACCAAGTAACGGTCGACGAGCCGCACGCGCGGCTCGGGGTTCGCCGAGGCGACGACGATAAGCATCTGGTCGGCGTTCGCGACCATGATTCGCTCGACCTGATCGCTGTCGTCGGCGCTGCGGCGCAGCATAGTGCGCCTTGGTTCGATCGACACGATGCGGGCGAGCGTGCCCTCATCGCCCGAAACGTCGCCCACGAGCCCGACGCGGTCGCCGATAACGATGGGGGTCTTGCGCAGCTCGCGGGCGCGGGCAGCGGTGATGGTGCGTTCTTTCTGAGCGCGAGGATCAGCGCCAGCCTCGATGAGTGCGGTGTAGCGGCCGCGGTCGACCGCCGTCACCATTCCCGTTACCGAATCGGCATGCTCGGGCCTGCGCTTGGTGCGGGGCTTGTTTGCCTTCGGGTTCGGCCGTTGCCGCACCGCGTGGTCTGCGTATTCGGCGTAGGGGCCGTCGAGATCGTCATCATCGTCGGGTGTGAGCCAGCTCATTGGGCGTTAGTCTCCATCGAAGATTTCGCCGATGCCCCGCGCAATTGAGCCCGCGACTTTGCCCGTGCCGCGCAGCACCGTGCCCCCACTCGAGATGAAGCCACCCAACACGTCACCGAGCAGCTCACCACCTTCGAAAGTGCCTGTGTCGCTGTCTCGACGCACGCGTCGCCCGGGAGCGGCGCCGGTACCACCCACGAGCATGCCCTGCCACAGCTCGGTGAACTGGGGCAGCGTCTTTGAGGTGCTGCCGATATCGTCGACGCTCACCCCTGCGACGCGCAGCCCGATGAGTGCACCGGTCGTCGCCATGCGGTGGTCTGCGTATGCGCCCCAGGTGCCGCTGTGCATGGTCGCCGGGTGCAGTGCGATGCCGTCTTCGAGCTCTTCGGCGCGGCCGCCGAGCCCGTTGATCTCGCGCACCAGAGCTGCGATGCGGTCGGTCTCGTGGTGCCTGATGTGCCCGATACCGACGATGCGGCTTGCGACGCCGTCACCGGCACCCGTTCCGTGCGCGGCGAGCGCGGCGAGACCCACGAGCGTCGGCGCGAGTTCGCCGGCCTCGGGCAGCGAGAGGTCAACGCCGTGCAACCCGCCGTCGCCATGAACGGAGACGGTTTGCGTGTCGTCGGTCTGCGTCGCGTCGACGCGCGCACCGAAAGCCTCGAGCAGGGTGCGCAGTTGGTTGCCGACCTGCGTGGTCGAGACCGGCCAGTGCGGCACAGAGACCGACCCGCCGGCGACCAGCGCAGCGGCCAAGAACGGTGCTGCGTTCGAGAGATCGGGCTCGATCGTCAGATCGGCTGCGAGGATCGGCCCCGGCTGCACCCGCCACTCGCCGGGTACGACGGTCTCGGCGACCACACCGCGCCGGCGCAGCGCCTCGAGCGTCATCTCGATGTGAGGCACGCTCGGCAGGCGGTCGCCCGTGTGCACCACGTGCACCCCCTCATCGAATCGAGGGGCGGCAAGCAGGAGGCCCGAGACAAACTGGCTCGAGAGCGAGGCATCGAGCTCGACACGGCCACCCCGCAGTGACCCCGTGCCGTGCACGGTGAAAGGCAGTGCGCCGCGACCGTCGTCAGAGATATCGGCGCCGAGCGCGCGCAGTGCGTCGAGCACGGGCCGCATAGGGCGCTTTCGGGCGTAGGGGTCACCGTCGAACGACACGGGGCCGAGCGCGAGCGCTGCGACCGCGGGCAAAAACCGCATGACGGTGCCTGCCAGCCCGCAGCCGATGCTGGTCGAGCCGGTGAGCTCTTCTGCGGGAGTGATGCGAAGGTCTGGGCCAAAGACGTTCGTCGGCGATGCGAGCTCATCGATCTGCACTCCGAGCGCCCGCAGGCCCTCGGTCATGAGCTGGGTGTCGCGCGAGTGCAGCGGCACCCGCAGCGTGCCGGGAGCGTTCGCAAGGGAAGCGAGGATCAGCTCGCGCCCGGTGAGCGACTTCGACCCTGGCAGGGCGACACTGGCGGCGAGAGGGCCGCTCGAGAGCGGAGCCTGCCAGGCCTGCTGCCCACCTGCGCCGTCGCCCTGGCTCGCTGGATCTTCGTCATCCCTGCCGGGATTCATTTTTCCAACGAGCATTGAAGCGGCCTCCGGTGGAATAGAAACGTGGTGCTAACTGTTCTTGATTCTAGCTGGCGGCACTGACAAGACCTGAGGAGGACCGCTGTGACAGTACAAGCTTCGGCGGCGACCCCGGCGGGTGCAACGATCGCGCTCGACGCACTGGAGTGGCGCGCTCGCGTGGCCATCGCGATCCTCGCGGTTTCTCGCGTAGGCTTGAACACCGTGACGACCAAGCCAAACGCGACCGAGCGCCTCGAACTCGAGCAGCGGTTTACGCGAGATGCGCTGCCCTATCTCGATCAGCTCTACGGCGCTGCGATGAAGATGACGCGCAACCCGCAGGACGCGCAAGACCTGGTGCAAGAGACGTTTGCGAAGGCGTTCGCCTCGTTCGGCACCTTCACCGAGGGTACGAACCTCAAGGCTTGGCTGTATCGCATCATGACGAACAGCTACATCAACGTGTACCGCAAGAAGCAGCGCGAGCCGTACCTCGGGGCGGTTGACGATCTTGAGGATTGGCAGCTCGGCGGTGCAGAGTCGACGACTGCGATGTCGTCGCGATCGGCCGAGGCGGAGGCGATCGATCGCACGCCTGCCGGGGTAGTGACCGAGGCGCTGAACGCGCTGCCGGAAGACTTCAGAATGGTGGTGTACCTCGCTGACGTCGAGGGCTTCAGCTACCAAGAGATCGCCGACATCGTCGAGCGGCCGATCGGCACGGTGATGAGCCGGCTGCATCGCGGCAGGTCGCGGTTGCGGCAGGCACTCGGTGACTATGCGCGAGAGCAGGGGATCGGCACCCCGAACGGCAGCGGCGAGCGGTCGCCAGCACATTCGAAATTTGCAGAGGAAGGGGCAACACAATGAGCGGATGCGGATGCGAGCACGCTCGCGCCAACCTTGAAGAGCTGATTCGCGGTGAGCTTCGTGAAACCGATTGCGGGCCGATCAGGGAGCACCTCGAGAACTGCACCGAGTGCCGCGACGAGCAGCAGGTATTCGAGAACCTCACGGTAGCGGTGCGCCGTGCGTGTGAGGGCCCCGCGCCAGACTCGCTGCGTGACACGATCGTGGCGTCGCTGCGCGAGCTCCACTGAGTAGCTTCCCGCGCCGACAAGCGCGCTGAGTTGGCCCACCGACCGATACGGCTGAGCCCGGCACCTGAAGATTCAGGGCCGGGCTCAGCCGCGGTTGCTACGGGGTGTCGTACTTCGACTGGTTGATCTCGAGAATCCAATTGTCGGTCGGCTCCGTCGTGCGCGTGGCGCTGTCGACGTAGTCGCTCTCGTTGATCAGCAGATATTTGTTGGGTGAGGTGTCGCTGTCGTTCCACGTCGGATCGAGCGACTTCCAGGTGCCGTCGATGTTCACGCGGTTCCACGCGTGTCCGCCACCGTCGGTGACGTCGCCGAGCACGATAACGCTGTCAAGCCCGGCTTCGCGAGCGATAAGCGTGTATGCCTGCGCGTAGCCCATGCATACCGCGGTGCCGTCACGGAACACCCCGATGGGGCTCCACGCCGTGTACTCCGAGTCGGGGTCGATGCGCCCGAGCGGGTGGTCAATGGTGGCGAAGAACTTGTCTCCGACGAGCTCGGCCAGGCTGTCGTAGTCGTACTCGGTGTTGTCGATCACCCACTGGTTGATCTCTTTCGCCTTCTCTTCGTCGCTCTTGCCCTCGACCGATGCTGCGACCTCCTTTGCCTTGTCGTAGCTGAGCTGCATCGCCGCCTCGCGGTCGGTCTGGTCGAAGATGTAATCGATGTAGATCTTCTGGCCGTCGTAACTCACCACAGGGGTACCGTAGTTCAGCAGCGGGTTTTGCGTCATCGCCTCGCGGTAGGCAGCGTAGGGTGTGGGTGCGCCGGGCTCGTCGCGCCACTTCGAGACATCGATCGCCGGCTCGCCTTCGTACATGTTCGCGGCAATGTGCTTGACCATCGGGTGGGTGCCAAACACCGGAAAGTCAACTTTCGGCGTTTTGGTCGCTGCGGTCATCGCGCGGTACTTCTCAACGTCGATCGATCGGTCAGCATCTTCGACGGAGGTCAGTACTGCGCCGGTTTTTGCCTGCTCCGAGATGGAGCGCGCGTTGAAGTTCGCGATGTGCGTCTTGAGCTGCTGCATCCAGTCCGCCTTCGACATGCCTGCCGGCACGTACGAAGCGTATTTCTCGGTCAGTGTGGTGCCGAGGATCGTAGCCGTCATGCCCACCCCGTCTGGGTACACGAAGCCGCCGTCAGGGCCGTAATTCTGAATGACGATGTCGGGGTTCAAGCTGTCGGGGTCGATCTGAATCTGCATAGAACGGGTGGCGCCGTCGAGGGTGGTCACCGGAATCCAGGTTTCGAGGTCGGTCAGGTCACCCGTGTTCCACTTCTGGGTTTCGTCGCGAGTCTCTCTGATCTGCCATTCGGCGATCTCAAGCGGCAACGAGCGTACGCCCGAGTCAGGGGCAGCTGGTGCTGACGGGGAGTAAACTTTGCCCTGCTTCGCAACCACGCTGATGCGGGCGTTCGTAGCGTTCAGCTGACCATTTGCGCTGCCCTCGGGCCCGTACTGCTCCCAGTCAGCAGAGTTGTTGCTGAACAGGTTGAAGCCCGCGTTCTGAGTCGAGTTGAACTCCTGGTGGTCGCTTGAGTCGTATGACGTCTCGCCGGTAACCTTGCCGATGATGTCGGTTCGCCACCCCTCGTTCTCGGTAGCCGAGAACATTGTGGGCCCCGACTTCAGAATGAGATATTCGGTGTTTTTGTCAGCGCCCTCTGGCGCGACCCAGGTCACCTTGACCGAGCCATCGGTCGCGCCCTTTGCGAATGAGACATCGATCGACTGGGGGCGATCCTTTTCGTACTTCGGAATAACGGGGGTGACTTCTGGCAGCTTGAGTTTCTTGCCGTCTGCGTCGTAGCTTCGCTTCACCCAGTACGCGGCGAACTCGGACCAGGGAACATCTTTGTCGTAGTAGGGAGTATCGAGCCCGAGCGATTCGTCGTAGATGTCGTTGGCTTTTGATGCGGTGTTGGTAGATTGCAGCGGGCTCACCGTGACCTCGCCGTCGAAGCCGCTGACAAAAGCATCGACAGGTATCGTTAAGTCGCGGTCTGCATAGAGGTCGATGATGCCGTGGTCGTAGCCGACAGGTTCGCCCTCACTTTCAAGGCGTTTTGCGAGCTCGATGTAGTCGGTGTTTAGATCGAACTTGACCTCTTTCTCTTTCGTGAGGTCGAGTGTGATGGGCGGCAGATACTTGACGCCGTTCGCGATGACCGGCTCTGTGGAAGCCGAGGTGTTCTGGCCACCTATGATTGCGGGGATCGCGACGGCGCCCGCGGTGACCAGAGCGAGTGCAGCGACACTGGCGGTGACGATGAGCCAGGTCTTCTTGCGCTTGGGGGCGGGCTGTTCGGATGCCGGCGCTGGTGTCTGCTGCTCGGTGGCCTGGTGATCGGCTACCTGCTGCGCGGTTGCCGACGGTGCAGCCTGCGGCGTCTCAGCCAGTTGCGCGGTATGCGTGTGTTCGGTCCACTGAGTGCCGTCCCACCAGCGCAATTCTGCGCCCCCGTAGGGATCTGGGTACCAGTTCGCCTGTGGCGTCTCGCTCATCTACAGTTCCTCGTGTTAGTTCCGAAAACTGGCTCCCGCGACAAGTGTAATAGAAGAATCGCCTATGGCAGGCGCGGCAGCGCTTCGATGAGCTCTCGTGTATAGCCCTCCTGCGGGCGCTCGAAAATCGCCTCGACGCTGCCCTGCTCGACGAAGACGCCGTCTCGCATCACCGCGACGCGCTCGGCGAGCCGGGGCACCACTGAGAGGTCGTGGGTAACAGTGATGAGCGTCAGACCCATCTCGTCACGCAGCTCAGAGAGCAGGTCGAGCAGGCGGCTGCGCACGAGCACGTCGAGAGCGCTCACTGGTTCGTCTGCTACCAGCAGCTCGGGGCCGTGCACGAGCGCGCGGGCGAGCGCGATGCGTTGGCGTTGCCCGCCGGAGAACTCGTGCGGGTACCGGTCGGCGGAGCCTTTCGGTAGCTCCATTCGGTCGAGGATCGCCGTGACTGCCTCGCGGTGGTTGCCCGGCGCGCTGGTCGCGATGAGCGGTTCGGCAACGGTCTGCCCGATGGTGCGCCGCGGATTGAACGACGAGTACGGGTCTTGAAACACGATGCCTGTGCGGCGACGCAGCCAGAGCATGCGGTCGCGGCGGCTGCGCGGAAACACGAGGGACCCATCGAACCTGACCTCACCCGTGGTCGGTGTGCCGAGACCGAGCAGCATGCCGAGCAGGGTCGACTTGCCAGACCCTGATTCGCCCACGATCGCGACGCTTTCGCCGCGTCGCACCTCGAAGTCGACAGTCTCGCCCTCGGCGTTGCCGAGCCCCCACAGGCCGCCCTCGCGGGTAAACAGTCGAGCAGCCGGCGTGCGGTACCTCTTCGAGACCCCGAGTCCTTCGAGCAGGGGCGCCTCGTGCAGCAACGGTTCTCTCATGAGTCGCCCCCTGCTGCGCGAATAAGCGCCCTGGTGATCGGGTGCGACGGGCTGTCGAGAATTTGCCCGACCGTGCCCTGCTCGATCACGTTGCCGCCATCGAATACGAGTACACGCTCGGCTACCTCTGCCATGACCGCCAGGTCGTGGGTGATGAATACGAGCGAGGTGTCGTCTCCCTCGGTCAGTTCGCGAAAGAGCTGCAGCACCCCCTTTTGCACCGTCACATCGAGCGCTGTCGTCGGCTCGTCAGCAAGCAACACGCCCGGCCTTGCCGAAATTGCCGCCGCAATGGCGGCGCGCTGGCGCTGGCCGCCACTCACCTCGTGCGGGTAGGCGCGAACCATGCGCTCGGGGTCTTTCAAGCCCACCCGAGCAGCGAGGCGCAGCGCCGCCGCTTTGCGTTCAGCGCGGGTAAGCGAGTAGTGCAGCGCGAGTGCTTCGGTCATCTGCCGACCGAGCCGATGCAACGGGTTGAGTGCGGTCTTCGGTTCTTGAAACACCATGCCGATGCGGTCCCCGCGAAGCGACGCCAGCTCGGCCTCGGGCATGCCCACGAGCTCGGTCTCGCCGAGCCGAATGGAGCCCCGCACCACCGCGTCTTCTGGCAGTAGCCCAGCCACAGCAAGCGCGGTGAGGGTCTTGCCCGAACCTGAACCGCCGATGAATCCAAGGCGTTCACCCGGCGCCAGCGAGAATGAGATGCCGTGCAGCAGCTCGATGCCGCCGATCGTGACCCTGAGATCTGCCACCTCGAGAGGGGGCGCGAATATGGGCGTTGCCGCGGCCTCCGATGCCGACCGAGTTCGATCGCTCATGCGGGGCCCCCTGACTGCGCGCGGTGAGCACTGCGCTCGCCGAAGCGCAGGCGCGGATCCATCGCCTCGCGGAGCGCGTCGCCCAAGAGGTAGAACGCGAGTACCGTCAGCGTGATTGCGAGCCCTGGCCACATCACGACAGCCGGGTGTATCGCGATCTGAGACTGCGACTCCTGAAGCATGAGGCCCCACGAGGGAACGCTCGGGGGAGCGCCGAAGCCAAGGTAGCTGAGGCCCGCCTCGGCGAGAATTGCGAGGCCCATCGCGAGCGAAAGCTGCACGACGAACACTGGCGCTGCGTTCGGCAGCAGGTGCATGCGAAGAATCGCCCACCGTGACAGCCCTGAGGCCTTGGCGGCGAGAATGAAATCTTCGGCGTTGATCTGCCTGAGCTCTGCGCGCACCACGCGCGCGATCTGCACCCCGTAGCCGATGCCGACTGA
The DNA here is from genome assembly GCA_937967375.1 of uncultured Leucobacter sp. GTDB lineage: Bacteria > Actinomycetota > Actinomycetes > Actinomycetales > Microbacteriaceae > Leucobacter. Next base: position 15,503 of record CALCJF010000056.1, on the reverse strand, counting down.
CACGATCACGACCGGGATCCCGCTGCCGAACACGGCTGCGAGCATGATCGCGAGCAGCAGCGTCGGAAACGCGATCAACACATCGATGAAAATGATGAGCGGCTCGCGCAGCTGCCTCGGGCCGAGCGCCGAGATGACGGCGAGCCCGAGGCCGATGACGCCAGATACGAGCGCCGCGCCGAGCACCACGAGCACGGTGACCCTTGCCCCGGCCATCAGCCGTGAGGCAATGTCTCGGCCGCTGCTGTCAGTGCCGAGCCAATGCGTGAGCGACGGCGACTGCCACGCCTCAGAGATGTTCGACTGGTTCGGATTCGCGGGCAGCCAGAACAGCGAGACGAGCGCAGTGACCGCAAGCAGGGCGAGCACCGCGAGCGCGAATGCGCCGCGGGGTGAGCGAGTGAGGTGGCGCATGGTGCCACCGCGCTGGCCGCTCATTGCTCTTCCACCCTGAGTCTCGGGTCGATCATGCGGTGCACGACATCGACGAGCGCGCCGAGCGCCAGGATCACCGCGGTGAGCACGAAGAGCGTGCTCTGCACTTTGATCAGGTCGCGCTGACCAACGTCAACGACCAGCATGCGACCAAGGCCCGGCAGGCTGAAGAGCTGCTCGATGACGACGGCGCCGACGAGCAGCCCGGCCACCTGCAGGCCGAGCATCGAGACGACCGAGAGCCCGACACCGGGCAGACCGTGCCGCACGAGCGCGCCGAGTCGGGTGTACCCGCGCGACATTGCGGTGCGCACGTGCTCGGCACCGATTGCGCTCAGTGTCGCGCTCTTCACGAAGCGAAACAGCACCGCGCCCTCGATCAGGCCGATGGTCAGGGCTGGCAGGGTGAGCGACCGCATTGCGGCTAAAGGATCGGCCCAGCCATCGCGAGGAAACCCCTGAGAGGGCAGCCAGCCGAGCCATGTCGAGAACAGCACGATGCCGAGCAAGCCGGCCCACACGGCTGGTACCGCTGCGGCGATCACGCCCAGCACGGAAAGCACGCGGCTCGGCAACGCCTGCCTGCGGTATGCCGCGAACACCCCGAGCGGTAAAGCCACGATGAGCGCGATGGCGAGCGAGTAGAGCGTCAGCGGTACGGTGACCTGCGCCTTCTCGGCGATCTCGGCGGCGATCGACGTTCCTGAGACGATTGAGCTGCCGAGCTGGCCGGTGAACACCCCGCCGAGCCAGTCGAGATATTGCATGGGCAGCGGCACGTTCAAGCCGAGGCGTTCGCGAATAGCTTCTACCTGGGCGGGAGAGGCGCTCGTGCCGCCGATTACCTGCGCCACGTCGCCTGGCAATAGGCGCAAGGAGACGAAAATGATGAGGCTCGCCAAAAAAAGACCCGCGAGAAGCGTCAGTGCCCTGACTGCGAGGAAGCGGATCATCCCTAAATCCTATCGGCTGGAAGGCTTTGGGGCGGCTCGTGGAACACCTGCGCCTGCCGGTGCGGCGGGGTGTGCCTCGAGGAAGGAAATTCGGGCCCGCGGGCTACGAAAAGCCCTTTCTCGGCACAGGTGCGAGATGCGCAGGCCCCGCACTCAGGGCGCAATGTCTGCCGAAAAGCAATCGCCCGGGCACCTTTCGGGCACCCGGGCGGATCGCTCGACGCAGCGGTTAGCTGACGCTCACTCCCGCGAGGTTGATTCGCGAGTTGGTGTTGCTGTTCGGGAAGCCCTGCACGTGCTTCGCGACGGCGTTTGCCGGGGTGTAGTTGATCAGCCACTTCGCCGGCGCCTCAGCGGCGACAATGCGGGCAGCCTGCTGCACCAGCTCGACCGCCTGATCGGGGTCGGTGGTCGCGATCGACTGAGCATACAGATCCTGCACCTCGGGGTTGTTGTAGCCGAAGTAGTAGTCGGGGTTCGTGTAGTTGACGAAGTCGTTCGCCTCTGCGTGGTTGACGTAGCTCAGATCGTACTGCCTCGGGCTGCCGTCTTCGGGCGCCGAGTAGACGTCGCTCAGCCAGGTGCCGAACTCGACCGGGTTCACGTTCAGTTTCACGCCGATCGCATCGAACTGGGTGACCACCTGATTGATGGCGTCGCTCGCGTAGAAGCTCGGAATCGTCACGGTGAGCTCGAGGCCCTCAGCGTAGCCAGCCTCTGCGAGCAGAGCCTTCGCGGCCTCGGGGTCGTAGGCGTTCACCGAAGTGAGATCTTCGTAGGCCGGCTCGAGGTCGGTGATCGGGCCACCGAGCACCTTGCCGTCGCCGTAGAAGGCCTCAACGATCGAGTTTCCGTCGATCGCCATCGAGAGCGCAGTGCGCACGCGCACGTCGTTCAACGGGGCCTTTTGCGAGTTGAACGCGAGTGTGAAGACGTCGGTGCTGTCGGCGTGCTCGATCGCAAAGTCGGTGCCCTCAAACTGCGACACCATGTTCGATGTGACAGGGGCGAGCACGTCGAGGTCGCCCTCGAGCGCCGCGTTCGTGGCCGCGTTTGCGTCGGGAATGTAGCGCCACACGACCGTCTCGACCGCGGGCTTCTCGCCCCAGTACTCGGGGTTGGCGGCGAAAGTGATGCTGTCACCCTGCTTCCACTGCTTGAGTGCGAAGGGGCCGGTGCCGTTGCTCGTGCTTGCGAGATCGCCCGTGTAGGCGGTTTCGAACACGAGACCCGGACGGTTTGCGAGCTGCCACAGCAGCTGGCTGTTCGGTGCGGAGAGCTCGAGCACCACGGTGCTTTCATCAGGTGAGGTCACGGTGACCGGGGCTCCGAGCGCGGTGCTGAGCGATGCGGGGCCCTCCGCCGCGCTGAGCGAGTCGACCACGTCCCCGGCGGTGAGCTTGCTGCCCGATGCGAAGGTGACACCCTCGCGCAGTGTGAAGGTGTAGGTCAAGCCGTCGTCGCTCTGCTCTGGCAGTTCTTCTGCGAGCACCGGCACAAACTCGTCGACGGTGCCCGACTTCAGGCCGATGAGGCCCTGGTAGACGTTGTCGATGAGTATCTGGTCGAGCGCGACGCCGCCGGTCGAGCGGATGTCGAGGTTGCTTGGCTCGAGCTGCAGGCCGACGACAAGCTCTTTGCCTGAACCGTTCTCGCCGTTGCCCGGAGTGCTTGCACCCTGGTCGCGGCCGAGCCAGAAGACCAGCGCGGCGACGATTGCTGCGACGGCGATGACTGCGATCGTAATGATCAGGGGTGTCTTCGAGCGGCCGCGCTTGCGGTACTCGGGCGCCTCGGCTGGGGCGCTCGTGTTCGACTCGGTCACGTCAGTGGCTCCTCGGGTCGTGCGCGGCCGGTGCCGCGCGCTGAATTGATAGACGGCGGGCGGCAGTGCTCGTGCGTCAAGAGCCGAGATTACGCCGCTTTTGCGTAATTGTCTTCCCGTGGAACAGCTTGTTAACAGTTTGTGACATTACCCATAAGCGCGAGCGGGGGTGACCATAAGTAAACGAAGAGGATCGCGGCCGGTCAGTGCCCGCGCTGGCGCTGCAAAATCAGTTACTGAGAGAGCGCGAGAACCGCCGCCGCAAGCTCGGCGGGTGAAGCCTCGTGCACATTATGTGGCCCGGCAACAGTGACCACCTCGCTGCCGGGCATCCGAGTGCGCCACTCGATCACCAGCTCGGGGCCAATGAGGCCGTCTGATCCTCGCACCAAAGAAACTCTCGTGCCGCCCCGCTGCACCGCTTCCAGGGGAGCCCAGATCGGGGCGAACGGGGTGCCCTCACCCATGCCATCCATGGGTGCGGCCTCCATGTGAGCGAAGTGGTGGGCCCACTCCCAGCGCCCGTCAGGTCGCTGCCGCGCGTTGAACGCGACGCCGCGCGCGAGCGCTGCGCGATCCTCGCCGATGCCGTAGGCGATCGCACGATCGACCATCTCTTCTTGCGTCGCGAAGTCGCGCTGACCCGAGATGAAGTCGCCGATCGAGCCCGCGTCGCCCTGCGGGCTGATGCCAGGGGTGATATCGACGATCACGAGGCCGCGCAGCCGTGCGCCGAGCATCGGTGCGGCGATCGCGGCGACGAGCCCGCCCAGCGAGTGCCCGACCAACACAAACGGCTCGGGGGCGAGATGCTCGAGCGTGATGAGCACATCTGCCGCCAGCAGGTCTGGACGGTAGTTCGCGTCTTCGCGCCAGTCGCTGCGGCCGTGCCCCGGCAGGTCGAGCGCGAGCGCCGGGGCGTCGAGGGCGAGCGCGACGGGGTCGAAGCCGTGCGCATTGAGGCCCATGCCGTGCAGAAACACGTACTGCGGGGCGTCAGCGTCGCCCGCTGGCGAGTTTGACCCGTAGTTGAGGGCCGAAATGGTGCGGCCGTCGCCGGCAGGCACCTCGACTCGGCGCACCTGGGGGAGTGGCGTCTGACGATCGACGCGCGCGGCGTCAGAAGCAAGGTAACGAAACTCGTCTAGCTCGTCGTGCCCCGATGCCGGGTTCGCCGTGCTCGCTTCGTTCGCCTCGCCCGCGCTCTGCTCTGTCATGAGCACGAGTGTACCGGCGAGCTTCACCTGCAGCCACTACACTCAGGGGGGTGAACCCCGAGCGCACCGAGCCGAGACCCGGGCCGCTGTACCGCCTGTACCAGCGACGCCTGCGGCGCGAGCTCGACCCGGCGAACGTGCCACATCACATCGCGGTCATCGTCGACGGAAATCGTCGCTGGGCGAAGCAGCGGCTGCAGGAGCGCGTCGCCGTCGGGCACCGCGCGGGTGCGCGCAAGATTCCGGAATTTCTGCACTGGTGCGAAGACGCCGGGGTCGAGGTGGTCACGCTCTATCTGCTCTCGAGCGACAACCTGCGTGGGCGCGACACGCAAGAGCTCGAGGATCTCTTCGGCATCATCGCCGAGCTCGCGCGCAGCCTGAGCGAGATCGACGGCTGGCGAGTGAAACACGTCGGCAGCTGCGAGGGGTTACCCGAAGGGCTCTCGTTGGCGCTCGCCGAAGCGGAGCGGGTGAGCGCCGATCGCACCGGCTTGCACGTGAACCTTGCGGTCGGCTATGGCGGGCGCAGCGAGATCACCGCGGCGATGCGCAGCGTGATCGCTGAGCACCAGGCCTCGGGCGGCACGCTCGACACGCTGGCAGAGCGGTTGACACCCGAAATGATCGGCGAACACCTCTGGACTCGCGGGCAGGCCGACCCAGACCTCGTGATTCGCACCTCTGGCGAGCAGCGGCTCAGCGACTTCATGATCTGGCAGTCGGCGCACAGCGAGTTCTACTTTGTAGAAGCGCTGTACCCCGATCTGCGCGAGGTCGATTTCTTGCGCGCACTGCGCGACTACTCGCGCCGCCAGCGCCGCATGGGGCGCTGAGCGGCCGAGTTTACGGCTTAGGCCTGCTGCAGAAAGTTCTCGAGCTCCTCGCGAGCGACGTGGTCTGCCTTCTGCACCGGCGGAGACTTCATGAAGTAGGCCGAGGCCGCTTCGACCGGCCCGGCCTGGCCGAGATCCTTTGCGACCTTCGCGCTGCGAATCGCATCGATCATGGTGCCTGCCGAGTTGGGCGAATCCCAGACCTCGAGCTTGTACTCGAGGCTCATCGGTACGTCGCCGAAGCCGCGCCCTTCGAGGCGTACGAATGCGAACTTGCGATCCTCGAGCCAAGGCACGTGATCGCTCGGGCCGATGTGCACGTCGTCGGCGTCGAGGTTCGCCGAGATGTTCGAGGTGACCGCCTGGGTCTTCGAGATCTTCTTCGACTTCAGGCGGCTGCGCTCGAGCATGTTCTTGAAGTCCATGTTGCCGCCGACGTTCAGCTGGTAGGTGTGGTCGAGCGCAATGCCGCGGCTCTCCATCAGGTGCGCCATGACGCGGTGGGTGATGGTCGCGCCGACTTGGCTCTTGATGTCGTCGCCGACGATCGGCAGACCCGCCTCGACGAACTTCGCTGCCCACTCGGGGTCGCTCGCGACGAACACGGGCACGGCATTCACGAAGGCGACGCCCGCGTCGAGGGCCGCCTGAGCATAGAACTTCACCGCCGCTTCACTGCCGACGGGCAGGTAGCAGGCGAGCACATCGGCGCCGGAGTCGCGCAGCGCCTGGGCAACATCAACGGGATCAACGGGCGACTCTTCGACGGCGTCTCGGTAGTATTCGCCGAGCCCGTCGAGCGTCGGGCCGCGCAGCACCTCAAGGCCGAGATGGGGCACTTCAGAGAACTTGATGGTGTTGTTGTGGCCTGCCCAGATCGCCTCGGAGAGGTCTTTGCCGACCTTGTCTGCGTCGACCTCGAAGGCCGCGACGAACTGCAGATCTGAGACGTGGTAGCCGCCAAGACGCACGTGCATGAGACCGGGAACCTGTTCGTCATCGGAGGCTCCGCGATAGTACTCGACGCCCTGCACGAGCGAACTCACGCAATTGCCAATGCCCGCCAGGGCCACCTTCACACTCATCGCACCAAGCTTTCGTCGTTCTCGTTCACATCTGGCAATACGCCAACTCACCACTTTACTCCTCGCCGCATACTGAGAGCTGCGTCGGCGGCGGCGGCCCAAGGTACCCTCGTGTTGTGAGCGAGCAATCCGGGGCAAACGTAGCGGCGATCACCGATGTTGCGATCAGGGCGGCGCTCGAGGCCGGGGCGATCGCGCTTGAAGGGTTTCGCGCGCCAGATCTTGAGATAGATCTCAAATCAGACAAGCACGACCTTGTGACTCGCTACGACCGCGAGTGCGAGCTGCACATTCGCCGGGTGATCCTCGACGCATATTCTGACTCGAGCATTGTCGGCGAGGAGGACGGTGCGCACGCCGGCATCGGGCCGCTCACCTGGTACGTCGATCCGATTGACGGCACGGCAAACTATGCCCGCGGCATCGCACTCTGGGCGGTGAGCATTGCAGTTGCGCGCGGCGGCGAGCTGATCGCCGGCGTCATCTACGACCCCGCGAGTGGGCAGTTGTTCTGGGCCGACGAGCGCGGCGCGTTTCTGCGCGAACAGTTTGGCAGGGGCGAGGATCGCCCGATGCGCAGCCTCGGCCACAGTGACGAGGGCAGCGCGACCGTCGCGCTGAACTTTCCGCTGGCGCGCGACCTGGTGCACTTCGAAGAGCTCGCGCTCGCGCAGTATGCCGAGATCACTCGCGCGTTCGGGCAAGTGCGCGGAGTGCACAGCACCTGTATCGCCCTCGCCTGGGTGGCGGCTGGCTGGGTCGACGCAACGATCTCGTTCGAGACGAACCCGTGGGATGTCGCGGCCGGCTGCTTCATCATCAGGCGGGCCGGTGGTTCCTTTTACGGCTACAGGGATGGCGTGCAGGTTGCCGAGGGTTCGAGTCATCTTGCCCCGCACTACTATGCGGCGGCGCACGGCGCCGAGTACCCGATACTGCACGAGGTGATGCGCACGCAGAGCTTGCGGCCGTCGGCCTGAACCGGCGTTCGCCGAACAGGAGAACCCGCGCTCGCCGCGGGCCGATCCCTCGCCGAAATGCGGCAGAATAACACCATGGCCATCGATACTGCCGAACTGCCAGAGCCGACCGATCCCGAAGACTTGCCTCCAGTGAATACCAACCCGGGTTGGCTGAGCGACGACGAGCTCGCTTTCGTGCGCGGGCGCATGCCGGTGCTCTACGTCGAGGCGGTGCCGGTGCGAGTCGATGGGCAAGGGCAGGTGAACGAGGTTGGGCTGCTCTTGCGCTCGACCCCCGAGGGGGTCATGACGCGAGCGCTCGTCGCCGGGCGGGTGCGCTTCGGCGAAACTGTGCGCGATGCGCTCTTTCGGCACCTCGAGAACGATCTCGGTCCAATGGCGTTTCCGCTCATCCCTGCGTCGCCCGTGCCCGCGCAGGTCGCCGAGTTCTTTCCGCTTCCAGGCATTTCCCCGTATGTCGATGAACGTCAGCACGCGGTCTCGCTCGTGTTCGTGGTGCCGGTCACCGGGTCGTGCAGCCCGAGGCAGGACGCGCTCGAGATGACGTGGATGTCGCCGGAGGAGGCACTCGTGCCCGACACGCTCGACGAGCTTGCCGGTGGTCGCGGCCGACTGCTGCGACAGGCGTTGGCTTCGGTCGGTTGTTGACCTCGTTGCGGGTTTCGGAGAGCGCCAAGGCTACCGCTGAGTAGTTTTCATACGCTAGTTTGTGTACTGCGTATTCGCCGCAACGATGGGTCACCTCATGGGTGTCATCGAGCAGACGGTGAATAACTCAACATACAAGTGAGGACCCCCCGATGAATCATGCATTTCTCTCTGCCCCCAAAACTCAGGCTGCTCCCCGCGCGCTGCGCGTGCTCGCCGTCTCGGCGCTCGCGTTCGCGGCTCTCGGCCTCACCGGTTGCTCGGCGCTGAACCAGTTCTTGCCGAGCTCGCAGCCCTCTCGCGATGCGAACACCGGTGAGGTCGTTGAGAAACAAGACAACGCCGACGTGTTCAGTCTGCGAGTCGGCGACTGCGTTGATACCGACAGCTCGATGTCAGGCGAGATCTCGGGCCTGCCCATGATTCCCTGCGATCAGTCTCACACCGATGAGGTGTATTTCTCGTACATGGTGGAAAGCGAAGAGTTTCCGGGCGAAGACGCGATCATCGCCGAGGCTGAGCAGAAGTGTGTGCCAGCCTTCGAAACGTTCATAGGAATCGGATACCAAGACTCGGTGCTCGAGTACTGGCCGATGTACCCGACCGAGGGCTCGTGGTCCGATGGCGACCGCGAGGTGCTCTGCCTGGCGTACGACCCGGCGGCGGCCACGGTCGGCACACTGAAGGGTGCGGCCCGCTAGCTGCGAGGAACGGGGCGGCGCGACTACTCGGCCGCGCTGCCCCGGTATGCGCTCGGGGTGACCCCGAGCAGCGCTTTGAAATCTTTCGTGAAGTGCGCGTGGTCGGCATACCCCAGCTCATTTGCAAGCGCCGCAATGCTGAGGCCCCGCTGTTCACGCAGGCGAGCTGCCCCCTCTTGCAGACGGCGGCGGCGAATCATCGAGTGCAGCGAGAGCCCGAAGTAGCGCTCGGCGAGGCGTTGCAGGGTGCGCGGCGACGTGTGCAGCAGCGGCGCGAGCTGGTCAGCTCGAATGAGCGTGGGATCGGCCAGTATCTCCTCGAGTCTGTTCGCAAGTGCGGCGTCTGAGCCTGTTTCGGGCTGAGGCACCCGCGCACTCAGCCATCTGCCGAGGGCGACCATTGCTTGCTCTCGCCGAGCCTCAGGCATGAGGTCGGCGCTTGTCATCGCACCGACGATCTCGAGCAGCAGGGGAGGCGCGTCGAACTGCAGTGCGCTGTCTTGCAGCCCGTCGAGCTTTCGGCCGAGACCCGCCGCGAGCACGCTCGCTGCGGCCGGGCGCAGCAATGCGCCGACGCACCAACCCGTCCCTTCGAGTGTTCGCTCGGAACGCCTCGTCGGCGGGCCGACAAACGCGATGCCGTTTGCTTCGATCGCGAGGTTGCATGCCGGAAACGGGAGCGTCTGCTGCACTGAACGCTCGCCCGCTTCAAGCTGCCACTCGGGAATCCAGAACCAGCGCACCGCGTGCGCGAGATGTGCTGCTGGGGCGTAACGGTGAAACTCCGGCAGTCTCTTCGGGTACAGAACGCCCCGCTGTTGCTGCGAGCTGTGCTGTTGCTGCGAGCTGTGCTGTTGCTGCGAGCTGTGCTGTTCCTGCTGTCCCATGGCCCCTACCTGCGCCGTACTCGCCGTCGAATGTGGCGCAAATTTGCAAGCTGCGCACGCGATCCTGATCCTACGCTGAAGCCATGAGCACTTCAGAGCACCGCGCCGCAACCGGCGACCACACCACTAACGGAATGCCTCATGGGTCGACGAGCCTGACGCCGTTCCTTGCGATCCCGCGCGCCGCCGAGGCGATCGAGTTCTACCGCAACGTGTTCGGGGCGCGACTCATCGACGCCACCGAGATGGGCGGCATCATCGCGCATGCCGACCTCGACTTCGGAACCGGGCACCTGCAGCTGGGCGAGCCCATGCCCGACTACCACCTGGTCGCGTCGCCCGAGGGCGAAGACGACTGCTATTCGATGGGCATCTACGTGCCAGATGTCGATGCCGTGGTCGAGCGCGCGGTCGCGGCGGGCGCCGTGGTGCGCGAGCCGCCGGCTGACTTCGTGTCGGGCGACCGCTATGCGAGCATCCGGGATCCGTTCGGGGTGCGCTGGTCGGTCATGACGCGGGTCGAGGATCTCTCAGAGCAGGAGAGCACCGATCGCGTGCGGGAGTGGGCACGATCTTTTGAAGGCTGAACGCGAGAGCGTTCAGCAAAGATCGTGCCGGGCCGACGGGCCCGGGAATTTTCAGGGGTGAACGCATCGCGTTCACCAAACTCCGTGCCGGGCCCACTGGCCCGGGCTTTCGAAGCCTGAGTGGCACAAGTCTGAGCGGTTAGCGCTTGCGCCACACGATGAGGTGGCTGCGCGAAAATGAGCGCGAGCACTTCGCGCAGGAGGTCTCGCGGCTCGGCCGCCGAAACTTCGCGTGTTCGTGCCCTGCCGGGCAGATCCCCAACCAGGGAGCGAGTTCGTGAGCGATCTCGCCGTCGTGGGTGCGACCACCGACGTAGCCGAGCTCGCGCGCAACGCGCTTCCACTTCGGGCCGTGGGCAGCCTCTGAGCCGGCGATCGCATGGGCTACTTCGTGCAGCAGAATCTGGTGAATCTCGTCATCATCGAATTTGGCCGCGAGGTAGCGAGAGACGGTGATGCGGCGATCGGTGTAGTTGCATAGCCCGGCCCTTCGCTTCGCATGATCGAAGCCAAACGACCAGCTGCCCTGCCCATGCAAAGGGTCAAGATGCAGCCGAATGAGTGCCTCGGCCCAGACCTGAACCCGGTCGAGTTCAGCCACGGCGCACCCTAGCCACGGCCGAACACCTCTGCCGGCGGCTCTGGGCTCGGCACCGCTTCGACGTCGGTCACGGCGCGGGCGCCGCGAAGCCATTCGTCGAGTTCGCGGCGCACGAGCATGCGTGCCGGGTGCGGGCCGCCCGCAAGCAGCCTGGGCAGCCACTCGAGCTCTTGATCGACGTCAGAGTTCGACGCGAGCAGCACGACATTGCCAAAACGACGACCTTTGAGGGTTTGCGGTTCGCCAACAGCCGCAACCGCGCCGAACACCGCACCGAGCGTCGCCACCTGCGAGCGGGTGAACGCCTGGCCCGCGCCATCGGTCGTGTTGACTACCACCAGCCCATCGGGGGCGAGCAAGGGAGCGATCAGCTCATAGAATTCGATGCTCGACACGTGCGCCGGGGTGCGCGCCCCGGCGAAGATGTCGACCACGACGAGATCGATCGCGCCGTGCATGCCCTGAGGTAGTTTGCCGAGCGCCTCTCGAGCGTCGCCGTGGCGCACCCGAATGCTTGCCCGCTTCGGCAGAGGTGCCGCCTCTCGCACCAGATCGACGAGGGCGCTCTCGAGCTCGATGACCTGTTGCCTGCTGCCCGGGCGGGTCGCCTCGACATAGCGAGGCAGCGTAAACGCGCCGCCGCCGAGGTGCAGCGCCGAGATCGGCTGCCCCGGCGTGCGAAACAGGTCGACCGCGTGTGCGATGCGGCGCACGTACTCGAAGAAGACCTCGCTCGGGTCGCGCAGGTTGACGTGTGATTGCGGGGTGCCGTCAACGAGCAACTGGATCGCGCCGGGAACCCATCGATCCTCTTCGAACTCTGCGACAAGACCAGAGCTCAGCGTGACCGGCTCGGGAAGCCTCACGCCGAGGTGCTCGCGGCGAGCCCGAGCTCGTCGATCTTGTGCTGCATATCTGCGTTCGACGGCTCTACCTGGTGGCTGCCATCGCGGTAGAGAATGACCGGAATGTTGGTGCGCCCGCTGATGTCTCGGGCGACGTCGGCGGCCTCGGGGTCTGCGACGAGATCGATGTACCGGTAGCTGGCGCCAGCGGCGTCGAAGACGCGCTTCGCGCGGCGGCAATCACCGCACCAGTCGGCGCCGAAAATGATGGTCTCTTCGGTCGCGGTGGTTTCTGACGCGGCCTGGGAAGTGCTCTGGTCATTCATGCTTCAAGCGTACGCCGAGCCCCCGACATTCGCCGCGCGCACCGCTACGCTGCGAGCGAGCAGCGCCGGATCAGCTTGATTGGCTCGATCAGCCGGTTCTGACTGCCGCGCTGAGCTGATTCACGCGGGCATAGGCGATCTGCAGGGCTCGCGATTCACGCTGCCTCCTCACGAAAAGGATGGCCTGAAGTGCGAGCTCGGGGTGAGCCGTCGGCGTCGGCGACACGAAGGGCGCGGTCTCGGCGAGCAGCGACGCGGCAACGTGCAGCCGAGCGGCCGGTTCCATCGCGGGCGCATGCGCGAGAAACTGGGTGATTCTGCGACTGAGCCGGTCTGGCAGCAGCGCGACGTCTGCGAGCTGTGCCCAACCCTCAAGCTGGGGTGGCAGCACTGCCGGAGAAATCGCCAGCGGTTTCGTGCGTACCCGCTGGCAGTACGTGCCCGCGAGTAGGTCGCCGAGGCGCTGCGACCGGGGCGAGAATGCCCCTGAGACGATCGCGACGGCACCGAGCGTCATATAGGTCTCGAGCACCCCGGTCAGGGCGCGGATGATCGAGTGCCGCATGGTGATGGCACCGCCATCTGTGCGCACGACCCTGCCGCCGATCGCGAGCTTGCCGAGGCTGCGACCGCGCATGGCGATTTCAATTGTGCATGGCAGCACCACCAGGGCGATCACGATCGTGATGACCATGAGGATCCTCGAAGTCGCCTCGTCAAGCAGCCCGAACTCGCCTGCCCACGAACCGAGCCACCCGAACAGCAGCAGCACCGCGAACGAAAGCGCAATGTCGATCAGCGCACCGAGTGCCCGAAATACCACGCCGACCGGCTGCACTTCGATCGCTACCGCCTCGCCTGAGAGGAGTTCGTGCACGGGATCGATGTGCACAACACCGTGGGTCGTGGCGCGGGGAGGCATCGGCACGGGGCGAAACTCGGCAGACATGACTACAGTTAATCAGGTGGACGCAGATGCGCTAGCCGAGAATCGCTTGCATGAGTGGCAACGCTTGAACGAGCTGAGTCGCAACGCGCACCTGACGGGCACAGAAGTCGACGAGCTCGTCGCGAGATACCGCTCCGCCTCAGCAGACCTTGCCGAACTCAAGAGCACCGTCGGCGAATCGCCCCAGGGCACCTATCTTTCAACTGTGCTGGCTGCGGCGAGGCTGCGACTCACCGGTTCGCCTCAGAACGTGCTGGTGAGGATCGGCGATTTCTTCGTCTGGCAGCTCCCTGCGGCGCTCTACCGGCTGCGCAAGACGACGGCATGGATTGCGGTCGGCTTTCTCGCCATTGCCACCATCGTCGCGCTCTGGATCGTGCTGAACCCCGCGGTCGTCGACGCGATCTGGGACGCCGAGACTCTGAAGGCCTACGCCGAAGAGGACTTCACCGGGTACTACACCGAGAACCCCGCTGCCGTGTTCGCTGGAATGGTGTGGACGAATAACGCTTGGATCGCCGTGCAGTGCGTGCTCTTCGGGGTCACCGGCATCTGGCCGGTGTTCTCGATGGTGCAGAACGCGATGAACCTCGGCCTGGCTGCGGGCAGCATGGCGGCCTACGGCAACTTCGATGTCATGCTGCTGCACATCTTGCCCCACGGCATGCTTGAGCTGACCGCGCTCTTCGTCGCGGCTGCCGGCGGCCTGCACCTGTTCTGGGCCTGGGTGGCGCCAGGCCATCGCAGCAGGGCCGAGGCGCTCGCCGCCGGTGGGCGCTCGCTCGCAACCGTCGCGATCGGCCTCGTGTTCGCGCTCGCGCTTGCGGGGCTGGTTGAGGGTTTCGTGACCGGCTGGTGGCTGCCCTGGCCAGTGAAGATCGCCATCGGTGCAGCAGCGCTCGGAGTGTTTCTCTGGTACATGCTCTTCGTCGGCCGCAGGGCTGTGCGGCACGGCGAGACCGGCGATCTCGTCGAGTTCGAGGCAGGCACCCCGCGGCTGGTGGCCGGCTAGTGCGCCACTACAGCCGGCCCGCTGCCTTGAGCGCCAGGTAGCGGTCGGCGATCTTCTGAGGCAGTTGCTCTGGGTCGGCGCTGAGCGCTTCACCGCCCGCGCGCTGCACGGCCTCAGCCACCTGCGCGGCCTCTGCGAGGGTGCGCTCGGCCGCGGCCGCGAGGTAGATCGCCTCGCGGGTCTCGGCGTCGCGCGAGAGTCGTTCGAGGTCGCCGTCGCTTGCGGCCGCGACGAGCATCGTGGTGCCGCGGTTCGGCTGCGGGAGCGCCGAGAGAAACCCTCGAGCGCCCTCGACCGAATCTTGGGCGGTGAGCACCACGACGAGCGAGGGACGGGTAGTGACGCTGCGGATCGCCGCGAAGGCCGCACCCCAGTCGGTGTCGACGAGCCGCGGAAACACGGGGGCCATGGCCGCGCTCATCGCCGCGAGCAGGGGAGCACCATCGATGCCCGTGACGCGAGCCCGCATCGATCGATCGATCATCAGCAGATGCACGTGATCGCCGCCCTGCGAGGCGAGTGCACCGAGCAGCAGCGCCGCTTCGAGAGAAGCGTCGAGCCTGGTCGAGTCGCCAACTCTCGCGGCTGCGGTTCGCCCGGTATCTACAAGGATCACCACATGCCGATCCCGCTCAGGCCGCCAGGTGCGCAACATCGTCGTGGTGTTGCGAGCGGTGGCGCGCCAATCGATTGAACGCACGTCGTCGCCGCGCACGTACTCGCGCAGCGAGTCAAACTCGGTGCCCTGCCCGCGCACTTGCACGCTGGTGTTGCCGTCGAGCTCGCGAAGGCGGGCGAGGCGCGACGGCAGGTGCTTGCGTGAGTGAAACTCCGGCAGCACGGTGAGACGCCCCGCGACCTCGTGCTTCGCCTGCCTGCCTGCGAGGCCGAGCGGACCGAACGAGCGAACCATCACGAACTCGCTGCGCAGCTCACCCCGGCGGCGGGGGAGCAGGGTGAAGCTCACCGATCTGGCCTCGCCGGGTGGCAAATCGAGCGAGGCGCGCGCGGGTGTCGCGCCAGCGGTTGGCTGCCAGGCGTCGCGCACGCTGCCGAGCAGTCGTCGCCCGCCGAGATTGCGTGCGATCACTGCCGTCGCTGTCGCCTCGAATCTGCGCGCACGCTCGGGCCCACGCCGCGTAACTTCAAGTTGCCGAGGGTTCGCGGCGCTCAATACGTCGACAGTGACAAGCACCGTGACGAGCAGCAACCAGACCAGCAGCACGAGCCACGGCGAGGTGCCGAGGGTGCCGAGCAGCACGAGAGGCACGACACCGAGACCGGTGAGCAACACGAGGCGGGCAGTAAAGAACATTGCGGCTCGTTAGATCGGAACGGCGGTCTGACGCACAATCGCGGCCAGCACGGTGTCGGCTGAGACGCCCTCCATCTGCGCATCTGGGCGCAGCGAAATACGATGTCGCCAGACCGGAGTCAGCATGGCCTGCACGTGGTCTGGGGTGACGGCTGCCGAACCGCTGAGCCATGCCCAGGCCTTCGCGGCAGCGAGCAGCGCTGCCGAGGCGCGCGGGCTCGCACCGAGTTCAACCGATGGCGCCGATCTGGTGGCTCGGGCGAGATCGACGATGTAGGCGAGCACGTCGTCAGCCACG
>CALCJF010000055.1 GCA_937967375.1 uncultured Leucobacter sp. | reverse complement strand
TTCGCGCCCGCAAAGCGGTCGGCGAAAAGCTCATCCTCGACGACGTCACCATGGCGTTTCTTCCCGGGGCCAAGATCGGCATGGTCGGCCCGAACGGTGCCGGCAAGTCGACGATCCTGAAGATCATGGCGGGCCTCGATACCCCGTCAAACGGCGGGGCCTCGCTCGCACCAGGCTTCACTGTCGGCATTCTGATGCAGGAGCCCGAGCTCGACGAGTCGAAGACCGTGCTGCAGAACATCGAAGAGGGCGTTGCGACGAAAGCGAAGCTCGATCGCTTCAACGAGATCTCAGCGCTCATGGCCGAGCCAGACGCCGACTTCGACGCGCTGCTCGCCGAGATGGGCACACTGCAGGAAGAGATCGACGCAGTCGACGGCTGGGATCTCGACAACCAGCTCGAGCAGGCGATGGATGCGCTGCGAACCCCGCCGGCAGACGCGATGGTCGGCCCGCTCTCGGGCGGCGAGAAGCGCCGCGTTGCCCTCGCGAAGCTGCTGCTGCAGAAGCCCGACCTGCTGCTGCTCGACGAGCCCACGAACCACCTCGATGCTGAGAGCGTGCTCTGGCTCGAGCAGCACCTGCAGAAGTACCCCGGCGCAGTCATCGCGATCACGCACGACCGGTACTTCCTCGACAACGTTGCTGAATGGATCGCCGAGGTCGACCGCGGTCGTCTCATCGGCTACGAGGGCAACTACTCGACCTACCTCGAGCAGAAGGCCGCCCGCCTTGAAGTGCAGGGTAAGAAGGATCAAAAGCTGCAGAAGCGCCTCAAAGAGGAGCTTGAGTGGGTTCGCTCGAACACGAAGGGACGC
Organism: uncultured Leucobacter sp.; assembly: GCA_937967375.1. Classification (GTDB taxonomy): domain Bacteria; phylum Actinomycetota; class Actinomycetes; order Actinomycetales; family Microbacteriaceae; genus Leucobacter. The sequence continues at coordinate 3,773 of CALCJF010000055.1, read as the reverse complement.
CAGGCAAAGTCGAAGGCTCGTCTTGCGCGTTACGAAGAGATGGCCACCGAGGCCGAGCGCACGCGCAAACTCGACTTCGAAGAGATTCAGATTCCCGCCGGCCCGCGCCTCGGCAACGTGGTGATCGAGGCGAAGAACCTGGTGAAGGGCTTCGACGGGCGCACGCTCATCGACGGGCTCTCGTTCAGCCTGCCGCCGAACGGCATCGTCGGCGTGATCGGCCCGAACGGCGTCGGCAAGACGACGCTGTTCAAGACGATTGTGGGCCTCGAACCGCTCGACGCTGGCGATCTCAAGATCGGCGAGACTGTCAAGATCAGCTACGTCGACCAGAACCGAGCAAACATTGACCCAGAGAAGAACCTCTGGGAGGTTGTCTCTGACGGGCTCGACATCATCACGGTTGGCAAGACCGAGATTCCGTCGCGCGCGTATGTGTCGAAGTTTGGTTTCAAGGGCCCGGATCAGCAGAAGAAGGCCGGTGTGCTTTCGGGTGGTGAGCGAAACCGCCTGAACCTCGCGCTGACGCTCAAGCAGGGCGGCAACCTGTTGCTGCTCGATGAGCCGACGAACGACCTCGACGTCGAGACTCTGCAGTCGCTCGAGAACGCGCTGCTCGAGTTTCCGGGTTGCGCAGTGGTCATCACCCACGATCGTTGGTTCCTGGATCGCATCGCCACGCACATTCTCGCCTACGAGGGCACCGAAGAGAACCCCGCCAAGTGGTACTGGTTCGAGGGCAACTTCGAGGCCTACGAAGCGAACAAGGTCGAGCGCCTCGGGCCCGAGGCTGCGAAGCCCTCGCGCGTGACCTACCGCAAGCTCACGCGAGACTAGCCAGTGGCACGGGTTCATGTCGACCTGCAGCTGCGTTGGGGCGAGCAGGATTCGTACGGACACATCAACAATGTGTCATACGCCCGATATCTCGAAGAGGCGCGCGTGCGCGTCTTCTGGCGGGGGAGCGCGCGCGAACAAACCGGCATGGAGCACCACTTTCGCGGCGACACCCCAGACGGGCTCAAGATGCTCGTCGCGAGCCAGCACATCGAGTTCTTGCGAGTGCTCGAGTACTCGGATCAACCCATCACGGTTGAGCTCTGGATCGGGGGGCTCGGCGGATCGACCCTCGAGATCCACTACGAGATCATCGACGGGTCGATCCCGGAACGAACCGTGGTCGCGCGTGCTGTGACCGTGGCCGTCGTGGTCGACGGCACCACGCTTCGACCGATCAGGCTCACCGAAGAGGGCAAGGCAGCAGTAGAGCCCTGGCGCGACGATCCTGTCAAACTGCGGCACCGCTGAATTAGTGCTAGAGTAGTTTCTTGGCTTGCGTGTGGAGCGATCCACACCCCTTGAGCGGTGCCCTCTCTCACTGCCCAAGATCATCCGAATTAGCTTCAACACGAAGGACACCACCCAAGTGGCAAACATCAAGTCGCAGATCAAGCGCATCAAGACCAACCAGAAGGCGACGGAGCGCAACCGTGCGTACAAGAGCGAGCTGCGCACGGTCGTTCGTGCAGCACGTGCGGCCATCGCGGCTGGCGACAAGGCTGTTGCCGAGCAGAAGGTGCAGCACGCATCGAAGAAGCTCGACAAGGCTGTGTCGAAGGGCGTCATCCACAAGAACCAGGCTGCAAACCGCAAGTCGAAGCTTGCAGTAAAGGTTGCCGCGCTCTAATCGCGATCAGTTTCGCAAAAGCCCCTGCTCCAATAGGAGCGGGGGCTTTTGTCTGAGAGAATGGCTTTCGTATGTCTCCTCGCAGTGTGAACCCTCCAGCTCCGGCCGCAACCGACCCGGGGCAGATCCGCAATTTCTGTATCATCGCGCACATCGACCACGGTAAGTCGACGCTGGCCGATCGCATGCTGCAGATCACCGGCACCGTGTCTGACCGCGACATGCGCGCCCAGTACCTCGACAACATGGACATCGAGCGTGAGCGCGGTATCACCATCAAGTCGCAGGCTGTGCGCATGCACTGGGATCACGTTGATGCCGAGACCGGCAAATCGCGAAGCTTCGCCCTCAACATGATCGACACGCCGGGGCACGTCGACTTCAGCTACGAGGTGTCTCGCTCGCTCGCCGCGTGCGAGGGCGCGATTCTGCTCGTCGATGCCGCTCAGGGCATAGAGGCGCAGACGCTCGCCAACCTTTATCTCGCGATGGAGAACGATCTCGAGATCATTCCGGTGCTCAACAAGATCGACCTGCCTGCGGCAGATCCCGAGCGCGTGGCCCGCGAGATTGCCGATCTGATCGGCGGCGACCCTGACGATATCTTGAAGGTGTCGGGCAAAACGGGTATGGGTGTCGTAGAGCTGCTCGACCGCGTCGTTGAGCGGGTGCCGGCTCCGGTCGGTGATGCGAACGCGCCAGCTCGCGCCATGATCTTTGACTCGGTCTACGACCCGTATCGCGGTGTGGTTACCTATGTGCGAATGGTCGACGGGCGGCTCACCCCGCGCGAGAAGATTCAGATGATGTCGACGAAGGCCGAGCACGAGGCCCTCGAGATCGGCGTGTCGGCACCTGGCCCTACCCCGACGAAGGGTCTCGCTGTCGGCGAGGTCGGCTACCTCATCACCGGCGTGAAAGACGTGCGCCAGTCAAAGGTCGGCGACACAGTTACGACTAAGCTGAAGCCGGCCGAAGAAGCGCTGCCCGGCTACACCGACCCGAAGCCCATGGTGTTCTCGGGTCTGTACCCGATTGACGGCAGCGATTACCCGGTGCTGCGCGAGGCCCTCGACAAACTCAAGTTGTCTGACGCCGCGCTGCAATACGAGCCAGAGACCTCTGTCGCGCTCGGCTTCGGCTTTCGCTGCGGCTTTCTCGGCCTGTTGCACCTCGAGATCATCAGCGAGCGCCTGCGCCGCGAGTTCGATCTCGATCTCATCGCGACCGCTCCGAGCGTGGTCTACCAGGTCACGCGCGAAGACGGTGTCGATGTCACAGTGACCAACCCGAGCGAGTACCCGGACGGCAAGATCGGCAGTGTGCGCGAGCCCATGGTGCGCGTCGCGATCCTCGCCCCTAAAGACTACGTCGGCACCATCATGGAGCTCTGCCAGTCGAGGCGGGGCAGCCTGATGGGCATGGAGTACCTCGGTGAGCGTGTCGAGCTGCGCTATGCGATGCCGCTCGGCGAGATCGTGTTTGACTTCTTCGACCATCTGAAGAGCCGCACGCAGGGCTACGCGAGCCTCGACTACGAGCCGATGGGCGAGCAAGAGGCAGATCTCGTGAAGGTCGACATTCTGCTGCAGGGCGACAAGGTCGACGCATTCAGCGCCATCGTGCACCGAGACAGCGCGTACCACTACGGCACGATGATGACCGAGCGGCTGCGCAAGCTGATCCCGCGCCAGCAGTTCGAGGTGCCGATTCAGGCGGCGATCGGTGCGCGGGTCATCGCTCGCGAAACAATTCGCGCGATTCGCAAGGACGTGCTTGCCAAGTGCTACGGTGGCGATATCAGCCGTAAGCGCAAACTGCTGGAAAAGCAGAAAGAAGGCAAGAAGCGCATGAAGATGGTCGGTCGAGTCGAGGTGCCGCAAGAGGCATTCATCGCTGCGCTCTCGGGAGATGTCGAGGGCAAGGAGCAGAAGAAGTGAGCGAGGCGGCCGAGCCCGCACGCCGCGAGACGTTCGTTGACCACGCGGCCGTCTATGCTGCCGTGGGAGCATCCGCTGCCGCAGACCTGTTGCGGTTTCTGCCTGAGGGCAGCACCCCATTTGAAGACCAGCTGAAGCTGGGCAGC
>CALCJF010000054.1 GCA_937967375.1 uncultured Leucobacter sp. | reverse complement strand
ACGCTGGATCGCGTTCGCGCAGGTCGTCGCAGCCGCAGAGATACGCTCAAGAATCATGTCGTACTCGTGAAGGAGCGACTCGTTCTTGTCACGCGCAGGCCCATGCTCCTTCCACGAGATCGTCGTCATCTCATCTGCATCAGCCCTGGGCACCGCGTTCCCGTCAAGCCCCGTTTCGAAGTTCGAGAGCCAGCCCCTAGCCTCCCAGTTGCTGACCTCGTACCCTTTTTGCGCACGCTCGCGAAACTTCGTCGCACGCTCCTCGAGATCAGCGAGATCGGGCTTGATCGCCTCCAGCTCAGCCGCATACGTATGCAACGCAGTGCTCAAGCGCCCCGTCACACCGTTCATATCGGTCGCACCCTTGACCGCGGGCTGCATCAGGGCATACACGACCTCACTGTCGGGAGTCTCGAACACCCCGGGCGACTGCAAACCCTTCCACGAAGTCTCAGCCGCCTGCGTCGTGGTAAGCACCTGAGTGCCGATCGCTGCGACCTTGTCACCGCTACCCGTAATCAACGACGTATCAAGCGTCGCCGATTTGCACGGAAAATACGTCGGATTGATCAGGTCGTCTCCGTAGCTACCGCCACCACCGCTGGTCAACATCTGCTACTCCGCCCTGTACCCGTGCGCCTCGAAATACAATCAGAAACTCCGTAGACGTTTAGACGTCTGTTTCTGAAAATTGCCTTACGGAATCGGTTCTGGCCGCACACTCACGACCTCCGCAAAAATGAAAGTCTGCTCAGGAAAACTCGCAACCCGCTGCACTTCCCACTCAAGACCACGCCCGAGCATCAACACCCCGGGCTCGCCCTCAACAGCAGGAGCCTGAAAATACGCAGGAACCCCGGCAGGAACCGCCAAGCGAACCACCATAGGAACTCCCTCGGGCCGATCCTTCGTACCCATCAGATACGAGGTCGTGAAACTCGGCTCGAACACCCTCGACCCGCGCTCAAGACCCGCCGGAATCCTCGCAACAGCCGGAGTCAGCGTCACGATAATCGCTTCCGGGGTGGGCTGCCGTCTGAGCACCTCATCGAACTCAGCGACCCGCTGCCGCACCTGCTCAGACGAAGAGATCTCGCCGCGCAGTACGGCATCCATCTCACCCCGAAGCGTCAGCACCGGAAGCTCAGCCGGCGCACGCCGGGCACGCGAACGCGTCGCCGCCTCCGCCCGACGACGAGCCCCCTCGGGATCCAGCTCGTCCTCAAGCTCAGACTTCCCGCTACGCTCAACCAGCGCCTGACCCACCGTCCCAGCAGCTCCCGGCCCTGATGCCCCCAACAACGAAGAGACAGCCTCACGAGCCGATAGGCCCTTAGAGAAAGATTCCTTCAGCTGCCGCCTCCAGTAATCTCCTTCTTCAGATTGAAAGTCGTACCCCGGTTTCAGGAGCACCCCTGCAGAGTCAGGTTCTTCATCGGAACCATGGAAGAAGTACCCCACCAAGTCGTTCTCGAACTTGATCGGCACCGCAAACACACTTTTCAGCGCCGAGAAGTTGTAGGTGAACGGCTCACTCGCTAAACGCGGTTGCAAGTCGTCATCAAAATAACTCACTAGCTCACCTTCCCGAACACATGCCACTGACCGTCGATCTTAACTACTCTTTGGGCCGTCCACTCCAGCCCCCTGCCAAGCAGCAGCTCTCGTTCTCCTCCACCGAAAGCCGAAAACTTTTCAATCCAGAGCGCGGGGGTGCCCTTCGGTACGGTGAGGTGCAGAATCGCCGTCTTGTCAGCAAACGCAGCGGCGGGGCCTCCCAGCGATGTCGACATGTATGAGTCTTCAACGAACTTGGTGCCTACGGCATCGCCCGGCTCAACTTTCCAGTGCGATACGCCGGTGCCGCGGGTGACAACGACATCTTCCGGGAGCGGCCTCTTGTTCAGCGCAGCGTCAATAAGGTCGATGTGCGATTTGAGGTTCTCGGGAATCTCACCACCCGCGCGAAGAATTCCGTTGATGTCGTGATACGTGATACCCCGTTCCCCGGGCTGTTCTAGCGTGTAATCCCACAGCGCATTCTCGGTGTCCTTAGAAAACTCGCCTTTGAGCGAGTTCCAGTACTTTTGGCCATACTCTGTTGCGGCCGAGTTGTCGTCCCACGACTTTGCGGAGTTGCTCTGCTCTTCAGCAGCCCGTTCGTAGAACTCTTCGGGAGAAAGATCGCTCCAGTCCTTGGTGTTCGGCGAATGGCCGCTGTCTGGGTTGGTCCCGGGCCCGCCGCCATCTGGGGTCGGGGCCGATCCGTCAGTCTCGGGGGCGTGTCCCTTGCCATCGTGTTCCGGAACCCCTCCGGCAGAATCAGGCGTTGAATCCGGCGCGTGCCCACCGTCGGGCGCGTGCCCACCATCGGGCACATGCCCGCTGCCCGGCGTATTCGACCCATGCACCGGAGGCGCACCCTCAAGACCGAGCGAGCTCGACACCGGCGTCTTCGACGGCAACGGCACATGAGAAGCCTCGGTCGCCACACCCGTGATACCCGGCAACGCGTTCGGGCGAATCGGGCCAGGGGTGAGCGAATCGATCAGCCCCTTCCAACCACCCTTGGTCAGATCAACGCCCAGGTCAATCACCTTCACGGCGCCCTTGACCAGGTACGAACCAGCAGGAATCACGAACTCCGCGAGATGGGTTCCGGCCTTCACCACAAACGATCCCACGCGAGTGCCGGCAAGCACTGCCTTCGTGCCGCCGCTCGCTGCGCCGGCCACCGGAATGAAGAACGTACCTACGTTGGCCACCGACTCAGTCAGCGCGGCGATGCCGTCTTCTTCGTACTTGTGCCAACCGTTCTCGCCCGCAAGGTGCGCCTGCTGATCCCAACCGATCAGCCCGCCCCAGCTGCTCACCGCGGTGTTATACCGGTCGTTCATGAAGTTGCCGAGTTCGCTGTCTTGACCGGACAACACGGCCGCGGCGATATTCACTCCCGGAACCAGCACGATCACCGTCGAGAGCGCGAAGTCGCCAACGCCCCACCAGGTCTTGCCCGCTGTCTCCCAGCTCCACTCACCGGTAGTCGCATCACGACCGATGAGCGACGCCGCCCCGGTCCAGGTGTTGTGCCAGAAGTTTCCGAGCCCGTGACCCACCGACTCAGTGCAGTTACGCTTCTCCTCAGATGCCTTGCCCCACACCGACAAGTCGGAGGCCTCGAGCATCTCGGCCGTGATCTTCTCAGCAGGAGCGACGCACACCATCTTCAGCTCACGCTGGATCGCGTTCGCGCAGGTCGTCGCAGCCGCAGAGATACGCTCAAGAATCGCATTGTGCTCGTGAAGAAGCGACTTGTTCTTCTCTACTGCGGGCCCGTGCTCGCTCCACGAGATCGTCGTCTTGTCAGTCGGGTTCTCTAGGTTCACGATGAAGCCGAGCCCGTGAGCCTCCCAGTTGCTGACTTCGTAGCCTTTCAGTGCTCGCTCGCGAAACGCTGCCGCACGCTCCTCGAGATCAGCGAGATCGGGCTTGATCGCTTCCAGCTCAGCGGCATACGTGTGCAACGCAGTGCTCAAGCGCCCCGTCACGCCGTTCATGTCGGTCGCACCCTTCACAGCGGGCTGCATCAGGGCATACACAACCTCACTGTCGGGAGTCTCGAACACCCCGGGCGACTGCAACCCCTTCCACGAAGTCTCCGCCGCCTGCGTCGTGGTAAGCACCTGCGTGCCGATAGCTGCGACCTTGTCACCACTACCCGTAATCAACGACGTATCAAGCGTCGCCGACTTGCACGGAAAATTCGTAGGGTTGATCAGCCCATCGTCTGCAACGCACACCTCACCGGAATATTGCCCTGACATCTGCTACTCCGCCTTGTACCCGTGCGCCTCGAAGTACGAGAAGTCGCCGGTGGTGGCGGCAGTAGCCATCTCAGACTGAAACGTGGCCGCCATATCTTCGTTGCCCGCCTGCAATGCGCGAGCCGAGTTGCCGACGCCGCTCACGCCGGCACCGATGTGGTTTGCGATGTTCTTCATGTTCACGTTCTGCTGTTCGCTCAGCACCTCGTTCAATGCCGTCGAGACGCAGGCCGTGAAACCGCCACCCCAGGTCAGACCGCTGAACACCTCAGTGATCGTCTGTTCGGTAATGATGCCGAGCAGCGACTGGTAGGCCGTACCGGTGTCGGTGAGGGTTGTCGAGAGCTGCACCGGCTCCATCTTCCAGCTAGACATCCGTCACCACTCCCTCTCCATGCATGCGCATTACCGCTTCTCCTTCAATACGCCGCCGACCGCACTCGCGAACGCGGCAGCCAGGGGCTGACCCTGCGCGCTGTGTTGAAACGGAATCGTGATCTCGGTCCAGAGCGCAAAGGCAGACGGTGGATCGTGCAGTTGGGCCGCGGCCTCGCTCGAGAAATGCACCGGCATCGAATCGAACACCGTGAGCACCGCCTCACCTGCCGCGTCGACGAACTGGGTGATCTCGCCGCCGCGATACGAGATCCCTGTACCATCCGGTATCACCCCGCGGGCGACTTCGGCCATCGTGTCGGGAGTCAGCGCGATGTCGCTCAGAAGCACGAGTTCGACAGCCATTACGCCCACCCCTGAATTTCAGTCGCGAGCACTGCGCCAAGGCGTTCCTGCTCAAGATCGAACGCAAACGCGCGAAGTTGGCTCCAAAGAGGATCGCGGCCGGTCATTCGCACGAGCGCACTCGGCACCCGGCCCGGCCCCAGCACGGTGACATCGTGTCTTTGCGAGAGCGCATCGAAGTCGAGCCGCAGGTCGCGCACCGCGCGCGGGCCGATCAGCACCGCAAGAGGCGCATCGACCGGCTGCGCACCCACACAGAAGCCGTACCGGTCCCCTACCTGCTGCAGCATGCCCGAGGAGATGAGCGCCACCCTCGGCCGAAAGTCGGCGACCAGGCCTTCGAGCGTGGTGGTCAATGACGGCATCACCGCATCGCGCCACTCGCTCTGCGGAAGCTGCGCGAGTCCAGGCATGGGCAAGCCACCGCGGACTCTCTCCACGAGTCCGTCGCTCGTGCGCGCAACCGTGAGCGAGGCCCAGACGCCTCCGTTCGAAGACACAAGCATCGGGTCGCTGGCGGGCATCTGCGCCTGCACCTGCGCCGTGAGCTCGCGATGATTCCACTCGTACGTGAGGGGCTCGTCTCGCCCGAACCGGCCGAGCTCGTCACCGCCGAGACCTCGCACCACGTGATCAGCGAGCGGGCCGACCAGGGTGTCGCTCGTCGCGCGGTCACCGGCATAGAGATCGAACATCAGTGTTGGCACGACCGTGCCAGGTGCCTGGGTCGACGCGTGGCGATCAGCCCCGCCCCCGCCGTTCCAGAGATCAGCGATCGCCCGGATTCGAAGACCCGAGCGCGCGTCAAAAACACCCTCTTCGTCGCGAAACGCCCAGTGCGCCCCGCTCTCGGCCATTGCAGTGTAGAGCTGGGGACTGATGACCACCCCTGGCCGGGTCAGCAGCACCGGCCGCACGCGAGACGCACGGCAGTCGCTCAAGAAATGGCGAAGCGGACGGGAGTACGTCGCCAGGTCGTGTTCGATCACGAACAGCGAGTACTCATCCGTCCACTCATCCGCAAGCGGATGAACAGAGACCACCATTAGATCGGAAGCGCTGCCCGCGCCCGCTGCAGCGCAGTCACCGCGATCTCGTCGTTCTGCTCCAGCGATCCGCGGATCGTCGAAATAACCTGACGCACCTGCATGCCGGCGTCGCTCCACTGCTTCTCTAGCGTCGCGTACTCTTCAGATACACCGTCTGCCTGATAGTCAGCCATTGCTGCCTTCACATCTTGGTCACGACGCTGCAGCGCCGCCTCGAGGCGAGCAGCAGCCTGCTCGAAGTTCGCCTGCGCCGACTGCGATGCGCCAACGCTGTAATCGTTACGATCCTGCTGGTTCGAGTATCCACTCATCATGAAATCCTTAATCCTCGCGTCGGCGTTATACCGATGCCTGGCCCGAGATGCGTGCGAGCACGGCTTCGCTGCTGAAGTCAGTTGAGCCCTGTGCAGACTGGTGTGCACCGGCACCGTCTTCGGCTGCGGTCACGAACGCGAGGTTCTGGCCAGAAATCGCACCGACAATGCCTGCGAGCGCGTTGTTCAATGACGTAGAAATGTCGTCAGTCTTGGCCTTGAACTCGTTGAACTTCGCACGGGCAGGTCCGTTAAACACGCCCTCGAGCGGCTCAGCCGCCTCGACGAGCTGACGCACCAGCGTGGCGAGATCTTCAGATTCCGTTTGAGAACGCTGGCCCAACTTCACCAGTGTCTGATCTTCCATCGAGAACTTCATTCCCGCTCCTCACCTACGCATTTGCCTTATGCTCTCGAGATCTTGAAAACGCGCGCGATGAGCGTCGAGATCCCCTACGGAGGGTCCAGCAATGCCAGAAGCGGTTCGCGGGGGGGTCTAAACACTAAGCGAGAACCAATTCGCCAGCGCAACGTTCTCAATGAATCAAGAACGGAATCAATTATAGAGAGATGCCGTGCGATACGGCCAGTTTTTCTTGTGAAAAACCTCTTTGAGCGGTGCTACCGGGCGGCTTGCTGCGCTCCGAGGTCGGCGGATCCTCTTCGAAAATTACCCGCGGAAGAAGGGAATCGCGAGTGCCGGTCGGTGCACGCGCTGGCCACCGACCACGCAGCCGCGAATCATCGTGACCAGGCAGTACACGCCGACGGCGAAGATCGCGGTGCCCGGCAAAGCGATGATCAGTGACGGCTCGGCGGGCCCCATCCCATCAGCGGGTGGCTGAGAGGTCAGCACGCCCAGGGCGATGAACAACGCAAGCAGCACGACGAAATAAAGCGCATAGCTCAGCGCCCAGTTCGCCGCCCAGCGCGCGTTCTCACGAATGGTGGGGTAGGGCGACGCTTTCGCGTTCGCGCGCTGTACGAGCGAGACGATGATGCCGACGAGCAGGCCGACGTAGGGAATGTAGAACAGAAAGAGCAGTGCCCAGAACTTCGCGCCGCTCGGGGATGCGACGTACGGGGGTGGGTATGCGGCCGCGCTATCGCCGGCCTGCGGCGAGTAGATCGGCGGCTGCGTGTGCGGGGTTTCGGGGGGAAGTGCAGTCATAGTTATCGACTTTACCCCGCGCAGGGGCCGAGGCTGGCGCTTTTACCGCACGAAAAGGATCGCGGCTTCGCCGTTCCCTAGGCCTTGCGCGCCTCGTTCGCCTGCTTCATGTCGACAAACACGTCTGAATTGAAGCGGTACGCGGCGCGCACCTCGGCGACCATGCGCTCGCGCTCTGCCTCGTCGAGGCTCTCGCCGAGCACGTCGAGCACGGCACGATAGGCCTGCTTGAACTCCCCCAGATCGCCGAGCTCGGTGAAGTCGTAAAACGCGATGCCCGCGTGCTCGAAACCGAACTGCTTCTTCACGCGCTTCGCGATCATCTGCCCGCCCGAGAGATCGCCGAGGTAGCGGGTGTAGTGGTGCGCAATGATGCCGGGCAGCCAGCCCTCAGCTGCGATCTCGCGAATGCGGTCGGCATAGGCTGCGGTCGCGGGCACCGGCGAGATCACTTCGCGCCAGTTCTCACCGACAAGAAACTCGAGGTCTTCGACGAGGGTCTGCTCGCGCACGATCGCAGCGGGGTGCAACGCCGCGAAGCGGGGGTCGGATGCAAGCGCTTTCGATGCCTCTTCGAGCGCCTCGTACATGAAGTAGTGCTGCACCACGAGGTCGACATACTCTTCGCGGGTGGCGCGCATGCGCATGATGTCTTCCATCACGCTCGAGCCCTCGCTGTCAGAGTGGTCGCCCCAGGTCGCGGTGCGAATCGCGTACGAGAACGAGCCATCGTCTTCGGGCTTCGCGTGGGGGTTGCCGTGCGCGCTCGCGCCGCCGTGGCCGTGCGGGCTCGTACCACCGTGGTCGTGTGCAGCCGCATCACTCGCGGGGGCGTGCTCTTCACGCGCAGGCACGCCGAGCTTCTCGCAGGCAGTCTTGTAGAGCGCGACAACCTCACGGCGAATCTCGGGGCGCTCGCTGATCGCACCGCTCGGCCACTCGACGCGCACCTCGTGCGCTCCACTTGCGTCTTCGACGCGCCAGACACCGGCCGTGTTGTCGAGGCCGGTCATGGTGCTGCCGGTCGCCTCGGGGTAGCCGAAGGCACGAACGATCAGCAGGTTGTCTTCAGGGTGGTCGCCATTCATGTGTCCGGTCACGGCGGCGATCACGCTCGCGTCAAAGTTACTCACCGCTCCATCGTAGTAAGGTTTGCCTCACAACGCCTCATTCGTCTGATGAACTGGGCTCATCCTCGCCATATAAATATGTATGGCTTCGCGGCCGGACACGACTTGCTCCCAGCCCGCCGGGGTAGACTCGCAATGTTTTATGCCCACACGAGAGATCGGGGTCCAGTGGCTGCATTACGCAAACGACGCGCAGGCGTCGTCGCCATCTCGCTGCTCGCCGCAGCCGCACTCGCACTCACCGGGTGCACGGGCGGGGGCACGGGTGCAGGCCCAGGCGAAGTCAACTCGATCGACGCCGGTCTCGCGGGCAGCATCGACGACGCGGTCGCGAACGCGATGCAGCTCAGCGGTTCGAGCGCGGCGATTGTGGGGGTCTGGACGAGCTCGGGCGAGTACGTGCACGCGTACGGCGAAGGGATCAGCGCGAACTCGCAGATTCGCGCTGCGCAGGCCTCGCAGCCGGTCATGTGCGCGCTGCTCTTGAGCCTCGTCGACCAGGGCGAGCTGAAGCTTGACCGCAAGATCTCAAAAGATCTGCCACGTCAGGTCGGCATCGAAGACATCACCTACGGGCAACTGTGCGACGCAACCTCGGGCCTTGCCGACTTCAAGTCGACAGCCCTGACCGACATTTACGCGAACAACCCGACTAGACCCTGGTCTGACCGCGAACTGCTCGCGCAAGCGCTTGCGCACTCCCCCGTCAACGAGCCGGGCGCGGGCCAGCAGGTCTCGGACACGGGCAGCCTGATGCTCGCACGCGCCCTTCGGCAACTGACCGGCACCCAGGTTTCGCAGCTGCTCGAAGACCACGTGTTCGCGCCAGCAGGCATGGGCAACAGCAGGTTTCCGGGCGACCCCGCAACGCAGACGACGCTGCCCGACGGCAGCATGACCGGGCTCACCTACCCGTCGTCGGGTGGAGCCCCCGTGTGCAGCGTTCCGGGCGAGGCCGAGGGCGAGACCGTCGCGGTCGAGCCTGTCGCCGTGCCCGAGGTGTCACCCTCGATGCTCGGTGGCGCCGGCGCAACAGTGACCACCGTCACCGACCTGAAGAACTTCTACGAGCGCTACGTCGGCGGCGAGTTCGGCAAGGGATCGGCCGAGCGCGTGACCTCGCTCTCGGCGCCGCCTCCCGCCCCTCCGGCAGAGGGCGAAGAAGCGCCTGCGCCACCGGTCGACGGCTGGACCTTCGGTCTAGAGAAGCAGGGACCTCTCTACGGCATGAGCGGCTCAATGACGGGAACCATCACCGCCGCGTACCATGACCCCGCGGGCAAGTTCTCGGTGGTTGTCACACTCAACAACTCAAGTGCTGGCAGCGCGTTTGCACGAGCGCTCGCGTTCCAGCTCGCGGCCCTCGCGGGCGACGGGGTCGAGTGGACCGCCGAGGATCAGGGCGCAGCGCTTGCAGAGCGGGCCGTGTGCCAGCCCGCGGCGCCTGCAGAAGAGGCGCCCACCGAGTAGGCTCGGGCTTGCCTCAGGTCGTTTGCCTTCCTAGCTCTGCTAGGGTTGAACAGTTGAGGCTCAGCCCCACCCGGGGCCGTCGTCTAATGGTAAGACATCAGCTTCCCAAGCTGAGAACGCGGGTTCGATTCCCGTCGGCCCCTCCGTTCGCGGTTTCACCGCTCACTCCGAGGCTTCCGGAACCGGGCGAGTGCTACGCGTCGACGGGCATCCCATCTTCGCCGAACTCGACGCCCTCGCTCTCGAGGCGTCGCCTCGCCGCGTGGTGCACCACACCGCGTTTGCGCGGATCGGCCACGAGCAGGCTGAGCACCGTCGTCCGTGACGCGTTCGTGTGCTCAGCCACGGCGATCCTGGTGCTCCAAAAACGATCACTTGCAAACCTCGCGAGCACCGCGTCACTCGCGTCTGGGTTCATCGCCGCGACGTTGCGAATCGCCTGATTGGGGTCTGTGAAGAACGGTTCGAACTCATCGTCGGTCGCCGCAGCGCGCGCAAGCGCATACCGCCGCTCTTCGTCAGCTTTCTCTGCCTCGGTCTTTTTCTTGCCCATATGACCAAGCGTATGGGCAGCGGCCGACAGCGCGCCAAAAGTACCCGTCACGAAAGTGTAGCTGCGACGCGGCAACTACACTTTCGCTACAGAAACTCTCTGAAAGAAGCCGCTACCGCAGCTCGCCGTTGAAGGTCCACTGCGTGCGCGGCACGCCCTCGACGGTCACCCAGGTGTCTGGGCGCTTGCCGTTCGGGCCGGTGCAGTGTTCAGCCACGACCTCGTCGATCGCGACGGCGAGCCGCTGCGCCAGTTCGGGGTCGTCTTGCAGGCGGTGCTCGAACATCTTCACGGTTACCAGTGGCATTTCAGACCCTCTTCTCGGTTGGAGTTGTCATGAGAGTTACGACCAGACGCGTTCGAGCAGCGTCTGCCGCTCGGCGCGGGCGGCGAGCGCCTCGTCCATCGTGACCGGCACAAAACGAACCTTGGTACCCGGGGCCATGCGCCCGAAGAGATCCATGTCGGCGCTGATCACGGTGCCGGCCTGGCCGTAGCCGCCGCCCGAGACCGCATCGACGTGCAGCACGATCGGCTGCGTGCCGCCGGGAATCTGAATCGAGCCGACCGCATAGCCAGCATCGGTGATGTTCGAGGGATCCTGGCCCGCACCGAATGGCTGCTCTTCCTGCTTCCACGGCGCACCGGGACCGTCGAACCGCAAACCCATACGATCTGCGACCGGGGTGAGCGTCCACTCTGCCTCGGTGAAGTTCTTGAGGCCCTCGTCGGTGAGCTTGTGGTCGTAGAGGCCGACCATGACGCGCACTTGCATCTCGCGCGCATAGCTCGGGCGCAGATCCTCGGGAATCGAATCGAGCTGAGGCAACGTTCCGTGCGCCGCAGATCCGACGGGCAGCACGTCGCCCGCCTGCAGGCCGCGCCCCTCGAAACCGCCGATCTTGCCGATCGGGTAGGTCGAACGCGAGCCGAGTGCTTCGGGCACGTCAATGCCACCCGCGACCGCGATGAAGAACTTGCTGCCGCCCCCCAGCATGCCGAACGACAGCTCGTCGCCTGCGGCGAGCTCGATCCTCGAATACTGATCTACGACCTCGCCATTGACCTTGACCTCGATCGGAGCGCCGGTCACGGCGATCACCGCGTCAGCATCTGTCTTGATGCTGGGCCCCATGTAGGTGCATTCGAGCACCGCGTCGTCAGGGGTGTTGCCCACCAGACGATTCGCCAGCGCGGCCGAATACTGATCCATCGACCCGCCCTGCGGAATGCCGAAGCGATAATAGCCAAAGCGACCACGGTCTTGCACCGTCGTGGCGAGGCCCGGGGTGAGAATCTCAAGCGACATTGAGGGCCTCCAGAAGTGTGCGGTTGTAGCCATCGGGATCTTCGAGCGCCTTCGAAAGCGTGAAGGTCACGGGGGCCTGCTTGTAACGGTAGGTGCCGGCCGCGACCTCTGCCTCGATGGCGCGGTATTCGGCCTCATCGACCGGGCGGTACTTCACGATGTCGCCGGTGCGGAAGAGCACCATGAAGTCTTCGAAATCGGGGAGCGTCTGCGAGGGATCATAGATCGGCGTCGGAGTAATGCCGAGCATCTGGTACCCGCCGGCGCCGCGAACCGAGTAGTGCGCGGTGAAGCAACCACCGATGCCTATGGTGAGCGGCGGGGTGTCGGTGCGGGGGCTCAGGTACTTGGGCACCTCGAGCTGGCGCTCGCGCGGCGTGAGCTGAAAGAGAAACGGCAGGCCGGCCACGAAGCCGACCATTGATACGAGCCACGGGGTCTCGTGGTGGCGCTGAATGAACTCTTCGGCGTTCGCGAGGCCGTTGACCGCCGCGGCGTAGTCGAGGTCGGTGCCCTCGGGCTGCTGGTGGTAACCCTTGCGAAAGCGCTCGCCGGTCTCGGTCGTGTACGGGTCGTTGTACCAGACCGGCACCTCGATGATGCGGGTCTCAAGCTCTTGCACCGTTGACTGACGCACCTCGTTCTCGAGCTGCTCGACGGTGCTCTTCAGCGTGCCGTGCTCGAGCTCGTCAGGGTTGAAGCGAATAAGCAGCGAGGCGTTCGCGGGGCAGATGTCGACGATGCCGTCGAGCCCGCGGTTTTCAAGCCCGGTCGCGATCGAGTTCGCAACGAAATTCGCCTCGAGCGACATATCTGGTGCGATCTCGACGAGCAGAAACTCGTCGCCGCCCCAGCTGTAGCGAGCGCGTTCTGGTAGCGTCATGCTTTCTCTCCCAACAAGCCTGGAACTGATTCGATGTAGGTCGTGTAGTGGCTCGCCTGCGCAAAGTCGTCAAGCGCGATGAGCCTGCGCATGAGCGGCACCGTGGTCTTGATGCCCACGATGTGGGTCTCGCCGAGCACACGCTCTGCGCGAGCGAGCGCTTGGTCTCGGTCGGCGGCCCAGACCACGAGCTTGCCGATGAGCGAGTCGTAGAACGGCATCACCGTCTGGCCTGCCGAGAAGCCGAAGTCGCTGCGCACGCCTGGGCCGCCCGCCAGCTCGAGCTTCTCGATGAGGCCGGGGCTCGGCATGAAGTTGTTGTCGGGGTCTTCGGCATTGATTCGAAACTCGAAGGCGTGCCCCGAGAACGTGATGTCGTCTTGGGTGTAGCCGAGCTTCTCGCCGGCAGCCACCCGCAGCTGCTCGCGCACCAGGTCGATGCCGGTGATCGCTTCGCTGATGGGGTGCTCGACCTGCAGGCGGGTGTTCATCTCGATGAACGCGACCTCCTGGCGCACCGGATCGTAGAGAAACTCGACGGTGCCCGCGCCGAGGTAGCCCGACTGGCGAGCGAGCTCGACCGAAGTGTCGCGCATGCGCTGCCGCAGCTCGTCGGGAATGCCGGGGGCCGGCGCCTCTTCGATCACCTTCTGCTGGCGACGCTGCATCGAGCAGTCGCGGTCACCGAGGTGCACCCAGGTCTCGCCGTCGCCGAAGATCTGCACCTCGACGTGGCGCGCGTGCGTCACGAAGCGCTCGAAGTAGACCTCGTTCGAATTAAAGGCCGCCTGTGCCTCGGCCTGCGCCACCTCGACGGTCTTGCGCAGGTCTTCGGGCGCGTCGATGCGTCGAATGCCGCGGCCACCGCCGCCGGCCGATGCCTTCACCACGAGCGGGTAGCCGATCTCAGCGGCAATCGCCTCGATGTCGCCCGCAGTGTCGAGCGCGCCCTCGGTGCCCGCGAGCACGGGAACGCCGGCAGCCATGGCAGCCTGCCGAGCGCGCGACTTGTCGCCCATCAGGTCGATCGCGTCCGGGCTCGGGCCGACCCAGGTCAGCCCGGCGGCGATCACCTTGCGGGCAAACGCCGCGTTCTCCGACAAGAAGCCGTACCCGGGATGAATCGCGTCGGCACCGGTTTCGGCGGCGGCGGCGAGGATCGCATCGTGGTTGAGATAGCTGAGCCCTGCGGGCGCCGGGCCCACAACCACCGACTCGTCGGCGAAGCGCTCGGCGTTCGACCCCTTGTCTGCCTCGCTCACGACGGCGACCGTGGCGATCCCCATCTCTTTCGCGGTGCGAATAATGCGCACCGCGATCTCGCCGCGATTGGCGATAAGAACTTTCTTCACGTGCTGGCCTCTCTCTGCGCCGACCGAGAACTGCTATTCGATGGTGGCGATGACGTCGCCGGGGCCGATCATGCCGTTGTCTTCGACATGAAACTCGACGATCTTGCCCGCAACGTCTGCGCGTACCTCGTTGAACTGCTTCATGATCTCGATGAGACCGATGGCCTGCCCTGCCTCGACGGTGTCGCCAACCTCGACAAGCACTGGCTTGTCGGGTGCCGGGCGGCGGTAGAAGATGCCGGGAAGCGGGGCGATGATCTGATGGCTCATGCGAAATTCTTTCGTTGATGGGGTTGGTGTGATGGTGAAATGAAGTGGGATCGCGGCAATCGACCAGCGGTGCGGCGATCTGCGCCGTTAGGCCCCCAGCGCTTCGCGCACTGCCTCGGCGACCTCGACGGCATTCGGTGTGTCTGAGTGCACGCAGACGCTCGAGAACGAGATGTTGAGCTCGGTGCCGTCGTTCGCGAGCACCACGCCGTCTTGCAGCACGCGACGCACGCGCTCTGCCGCCGCGGCGGGGTCGGTCTTGTGCGGCTGGCGAAGAATGATGAGGCCGCCCTCGCTGTTGTAGTCGAGGTCGACGTAGAGCTCGCCGACGAACTGCACGCCCTCGCGCTCAGACACGGTCTGGTGGGCGCTGCCCGCGATGCCGAACAGCGGCACCCCGTAGTCTTTTGCGACCTTCACCGCGCCGAGCATCAGTTCTTCGTCTCGGGCGAGCATGCCGTAGAGCGAGCCGTGGGGCTTGATGTGGTTGAGCGGCAGATCGTACTTCTTCAGGTAGCCGCTGAGCGCGCCGACCTGATAGCGAATCAGGTTCTCGACCTCTTCTGGCGTGAGCTTCATCTCGCGGCGGCCGAAGCCGACCAGGTCGGGCAGGCCGGGGTGTGCGCCGACGCTCACGCCGTTCTCGTGCGCGAGCCTCACGGTCTCTTCGAGCACGTTCGGGTCGCCGGCGTGAAAGCCGCACGCGACGTTGGCGACGTCGATGATGCGCATCAGCGCGGGATCGTTGCCGAAAGAGTGAAGGGCGAACGACTCCCCCATGTCGGAGTTGAGTGTGAGAGCACTAACAGCATTGGTAGTCATGCCTACAAGCTACGCGATTGACTCGACAATTCGGACTGTGCATATGCCAGAATGTATGCATTCAACTTGTGCAAGTGCGAGAAACGAAATTATATGCGTGTAGCAGATCTGCTGGCCGACCCATCACTCCAGATCGGCCTTGAGACGCCGTCGAGCACGAAACGCTTGGCGCACGAGATCAGTCGGTGCGCCCCGGCCGAATATCTCGACCCCACCCCGTTTCTCGACGAGAACGTACTGCTGCTCACCTCGGGCATCGGCATGAACTTCACCGACGCGAGCATTTGGGATGCGTACGTCGAACGCCTGACTCGCGTGCCGGTGGCCGCGGTGGCCTTCGCGGTCGGCCCCGCCTATAAAGAGCTACCGAAGGGCCTGGTGGCCGCGTGCACCATGCATGATGTACCCCTGCTTGAGGTGCCGGCGACCGTGGCGATGCTGAAGGTCTTCCAGTACATCGAGACGATGTTGCAGGCAGAGCAGTTCAACCTGCAGGATCGCGGCTGGTCGCTCGCCGACGAGTGCGCCAGGCTCGCGAGCCAGGGGGCCGAGGTGTCGACCCTGCTCGCGGCGATCAACAGCACCGTGAAAAGCCCCGTCGCCATCTACGACGCCTTCGACACGCTCATCGCTCAGTACCCGGAGTCGGTCACCTGGCACGAGCGCTTGAGCGTCACCGCGCAGCAGCCCGACACGCTCACCATTCCGCTGCCGATGGGCCTGAGCCGCCCGTGCCAACTCGTGGTGCGACTCTACGGGTCTGCGGCCGAACTCGAGACGCTGCTCGCACCCGCCTCGTCGATCGTCGCGATCCACCTGAACCGCAGCGTCGCGATCGACGCGAGCAGCCATCAAGACATGATGCGCTTCGTCAGTCGCTGCGTCGCCTGGTCAGAGGTGACGAGGGGCGACGTGGCGAAGGCGTTTCAAGACCTGGGCCTCAGCCAGCGTGCCGAAACCGCCCTGGTGGTGGCCAACATGTCTGGCGACTACGCCGCGACGGCATGGAAGCTGCGCCGAGCCCTGCACGACGGCTTTCACGAGGTGCGCATCGCCGAGTTCGACGACCGGCTGTTCGCCCTCATGCAGCACCCGAGAACCGAGTTCGATGAGACCGCACAGGGCCTCCTGCAGATCGACCCCGACCTGCCGCTCGTGCTGCGCTCGCCATCGAAAACGATCGATGAGCTGCGCATCGCGCTCGTGCACGCGATCGACATGGTCAAACACATCTCGAGGCCGACCATGGCGCCGCGGCTCGGCCTGAGCGCCGTCGTTGCCGCCGCGGCCGGCCGCGGCGCTCGCGAGGCGGCCCTGCAGTTTCTGACCCCGCTTATCGCCCACGACGAGCAGCGCGCAACCGAGCTGCTGCCCACCCTGCGCACCTGGCTGCGACACGACGCGCAGCCGTCGAGAACCTGCGAAGAGCTCTTCATCCACCGCAACTCGCTGAGTTATCGGTTGAAGAACATCGAAGAGTTGCTCGGCGTCTCGCTGAGCAGCCTCGACGGGCGCGCCACCTGCCTCATGGCGTTGCGCCTCGTCGACCTCGAGGCGTACTAACCTCGAGGCCTACTCGCGCGAACAGGCGCCGCCCACTCCAACCGGAATGAGCGGCGCCTGCCTGCGATGCGAGTCGTTACTGGCCAACCACCTTGATGAGGCCGGTGCGGCTCGTGGGGTTCGCCTTCCACAGGATCGCGTAGACCACGGCGGACGCGACCACCGTGAGAATCGGGCCCCAGGTCGCACCGATACCGGCGAGATCCGGGCTGATGTTGCCGAACTGCAGGAACACGAGACCGATGACGGTGCCGATGATCCAGGCGATCAGACCGTTCGAGTTGAACGGGCGGTAGTGCTTGTCGTCGATCGCCGCGTGCTCTTGGTTCTGGCCGCGCGACATCAGAATGTGGGTCAGGGCAATAGCGACCCAGGCCGTCACGAGCACGCCCTGCCACGCGAGTGCGAGCAGAATGTACTGCACGATCGGCAGCAGCATCAGCAGGTAGATGATCAGCGACGAGATCAGCACCCAGACGATGTTCGGCAGGTTGATGCGCAGGCGCTCACCAAAAGCGCGCAGGTTCGCGGCGCCGAGGTAGTAGTTCGCCGTGTTGATGCGGGTCTGCGACACGAAGACGACGATCAGGCCGAGAATGCCCATCATATTCACGATGCCGCCGGCGACGCCTGTCTCAGACACATCCATGCCGGGGATGGTGAAGGTGAGGAAGATGCCGACGAAGGCCGCGAAGCCGTAAGCGAGCACGTAGAAGACCCAGCCGAAGGTGACGTGCTGGTGAAACTTCACGTCCTTGCGCTTGCCGAGTGCTGCGTAGTCCATAGTGAACATCATCATGATCCACACGCCCATGTAGCCCGCGAAGGTGGCGAGCCAGCCGGGGCCGCCTGAGGCGAAGGGCACCGCGTCGACCGCGTGGGTCATCCAATTGCCGGCGTTCTCGGGGTACTGTACGCTCGCCCAGATCACTGCCGCGATCAGACCGAAGAAGTAGATCGGCATGAGCCAGCCGTTGATCTTGTCGAGAAAACGGCGAACGCCGCCGATGATGAGCGGCGTCGAGTAGATTACGACGATCAGGCTCCACAGCCACATTTCACCGCCGAATGCGGTCTGGAATGCGTAGGCAATGATCGAGCCTTCGAAGACTGCATAGTAGATCGCGACGAGCGCGAAGATGATGGTCGCGATCGTCGATCCCGCGGTGCCGAGAATGGTGCGAGAGAACTGCGCAACCGTCGTGCGGTTGTTGATTGCGTACTTCGAGAGCACCGCGTTGATGAGGCCGTACGCGATGATCGTCAGCACAATGCCGATGATCGCGTTGACCGTGCCGTAGGCCATCGCCATTGCCGCGCCGATGTAGACGAAGAACATCGCGCTTGCAACGCCGTAGAAGGCCATCGCAAGTGAGCCACGGCCCATCTGGTCCTCGTCGTTGCCCTCGCGAGCCAGTGCATCGGTAGCCTCGACATCGTCGTTGCTACCGGTCAGATTGAAACTCAATTTGCGTACCTCCATTGGTATCCAGAGTTGTGAAAAGTTCGTGTCCCGCGCGCGCTTGGCTTTCGTTGGCAAGCGCTCTCTCCGACGTGTCGGATCGAGTTCAGGCCGCTTCGGCTCGGCTCCCCGCCCCGGTGGCACGCTGACTATTGTGTAAAGCTTATGGATCAATGTGAATGGTGCAGATGCCAGAACAACGACGTTCTAATGTGGCAAATGCACGGGAGTGATTTGAGGGCGGGCGAACGAATTACCCGTTCGCCCGCACCCAAGCCACGGCGGCGTCGGTGGCTACCGAGCGCCGACGAGCGCCTCAGACGACTGCCAGTGATCTGCAGACCTGCGCTGCATCTGCTCGCGGTACTGCCGAGTGGTCTCTTCGAGCAGTTCGCCTGTTCCCCAGTCGAGGATCACGCCGTGCTGACGAATCACATCGAGCAGGTCGAGCTCGCCCGAGCGGTACTTCTCTGCGATCTCAGCCGGGTCGGCCTGCAGCCACGAATCGCGATGCTCGCGAATCCACGCGCGCTTCTCTTTCGTTGCGTCGTAGTCGATCTCGAACTGGTCGAGGCCGCGGTCGATCTCGACGATCACGACGCCGTAGTCGATCGCCGCGCGCTCAATCGAGACGTAGTCGTCGATGATGTCTTCGAGCACCTCTTCGGGGGTGCGATCGAGCGGATCACCGAAGCCACCGCCACCGGCCGAGGGGCGGAAGAAGGTGTCGCCCGGCTCGACCGGCACCGACGAGAAGATCGATCCGAGGAAGCGCTCGCGCTCGGTGTCTTTATTCATCCAGACGCCGTGCGGAATCGAAGGCAGGCCGCCCTCGATGCCCCAGGTGATCGAGCGCGCACGGTCGCAGCAGTAGCTCATGACCGAGGCGTCGGCGTCGGTGAGCGTGCCGCCCTTCTCGACGCCGCAGCCGCCGCGGAAGCGGCCGGGGCCGCCCGAGTCGCGACCGATCTGGTGCATCGTGGTCACCACCGGAGTCAGGCGCTCCTGACCCTCGCAAGCCTGCACGGCGAGGCCCACGCCGAACACGGGAGCCGTTGCGCTCGAGCCATCCTTGCTGACTCGGCCTCCCCAGCCGCCGGCCATCCAGTCGTACCACATGAAGTACGGCTTCGACTCTGAGCGGGCGTCGCGGCCGCCCACGAGCAGGTACTCGAGGTTGAAGGCACAGGCCATGGCGCGTTCGGGCATCACCTTCGACCAGAGTTCGAAGATGCCGTTCATGATCTTCTCGTACGGGCCCGACACGGTGCCCGTGACGGCGAGTGGCCAGCCCGCGTTGATCACGGTGCCCTCTGGCCCGATCTCGGCGGTCACCGCCGCGTAGAAGCCCGAGTTCAGCGGCACGTCTGGGAAGAAGGTCTTCGTGCCCGCATAGATCGCCGAGAACGTCGTGCCGTAGCCCGAGTTCAAGAACGCCTTGATCGCGGCGCCGCCCCTGAGCGAGTAGTGAATGCCCTTGCCGTCGAGAGTCATCGTGATCTCGACGGGCACGAGCCCCTCGGGCGCGCCCGGATCGAGGTCGAGATAGTCGACGGTGCTCCAGGTGCCGCGCGGCAGATCCTCGAGCCGGCGCAGCACTGTGCGCTCGACGTAGTCCTGCGTTTCTTGCATCGCGATCTCAACGGTTTCGGTGCCGTAGCGCTCGACAAGGCGCAGGATTTCGCGCTCGCACACGGCGGTCGCCTCTGATTGTGCGTGCAAGTCGCCCATGGCCTGCTCGGGGGCGCGGGTGTTCGACACGAGAAGCTGAGCCACGTCGTGCAGGTAGTTGCCCTTCGACCAGATGCGCACCGGGGTGATGCGCAGGCCCTCACCGAAGTGCTCGGTTGCTGCGACGTTGAACGAGCCAGGCACGGGGCCACCGATGTCCGCCCAGTGGCCCTTGTTCTGCGCGAAGGCGATGATGCGGCCCTCGGAGAATACGGGGCGAATGAACGACACATCGTTCAGGTGGGTGCCACCCCGGTAAGGGTCATTCACCGCGAACACATCGCCCTCGTGAATGTCGTCGCCGAACTCTTCGATCACCGACTTGCACTGAAAGTGCAGCGTGCCGACGTGCACTGCGATGTCTGCAGAACCCTGCATCACGGTGTTGCCGTTCTTGTCGCAGAGCGCCGACGAGAAGTCGCGCGAGTAAATCACGAACGAGTAGCAGGTGCGCAGAATCTGCTCGCTCATCAGGTCGACGCTGGTTGCGAAGGCGTTCTTCAGCACCTCAAAGGTGACCGGATCAAGCTCTCGACTTGCGGCTGTCGTATTCATCAGTTGCTCCCCTCAAGGTAGATGCGAATGTTGAGCCACTCATCGATCTCGGCACGGGTGGCCGGCGGCACAACGGTGGTGGAGTCGAGCTGGTTGATGATTGCAGGGCCCTCGAATGAGGTGCCAGCTGCAAGCTCGTCTCGCTCGTAGACCGGGGTGTCGACCCAGCCGTGCGTGCCGAAGTACACGTCGCGGCGCTCGGCAGCTTCGGGGGCACCCTGTGCGACCACTTCGGCGGGGCGGAACGCAGGCTTCGGCGTCTTGCCGACCGCGGTCAGGTGCAGCTGGTACACCTCGACCGGAGCATCGTCTTGGCGGAACGAGAACTCGCGTTCGTACTGCTCGTGGAACGTCTGCACTGCACGCTTCAGGGCATCAGGGCCGGCACCCATCGGCACCTGCAGCGAACGCCACTGGCCCGAGTAGCGCATCGAGATCTTCCGCTGCAGCATCGCGTTCTCTTGCGAGACACCCTCGTGCCGCAGTCGCGCCGCGGCCTCGGTCTCGAGTGCGACGAACGCCTCTTCGATGCCGTCTTCGTCAGCCGACGAAGCGAGGCCCGTGTACATCTGCGCGAGATCGTGCTGAATGTCGACAAGCAGGCAACCCATTGCCGAGGTCACGCCGGGGTTCGGCGGCACCACGACCGTGGGAATGCCGAGCTCGCGCGCCACATCGGCACCGTGCAGGGCGCCGGCACCGCCGAAAGCGAGCAGCGCGAAGTCGCGCGGGTCATAGCCGCGTCGAATCGACACGAGGCGCACCGCGTCGGCCATGTTGGCGTTGGCAACCGAGACGATCGCCTGCGCGGCCTCTTCGAGCCCCATGCCGAGCGGCTCGGCGATGACCCGTCGAATCGCCTCTTCAGAGAGCGAGCGATTGAGCTGCTTCACGCCGCCTGCGAGCGAGGTGCCGAGGCGCCCGAGCACGACGTTCGCGTCGGTATTCGTCGGCTGATCGCCACCCGTGTCGTAGCATGCGGGGCCAGGATCGGCACCAGCTGATTGCGGGCCGTTTCGCAGTGAGCCGGCGATGTCGATGTGCGCAAGAGAACCGCCACCGGCACCGATGGTCAGCACCTCGATCGAGGGGAAGATGATCGGGTGGCCGTACTCGACCTGCCACTCCTGCGACACGCGAAGCTCGCCGCCCGCGACGAGCGCGATGTCTGTCGAGGTGCCGCCCATGTCGAGGCTGACCGCGTTCTCATAGCCGCACTGCTGAGCGATGTGCTTCGCCGAGATCGCGCCAGCCGCGATGCCAGACGCCGCGAGACGCACCGGAAATTTCTCGACCATGCGCGGCGTCATCGACCCGCCACCCGAGTGCAGTAGCAGGAGGTCGCCGTCGTAGCCGCCGACTTTGAGCTCGCTGGCGAGCCGGTTCACGTAACCAGAAACGAGGGGCGCGAGCACCGCGTTCGAGACCGCTGTGTTGAAGCGCGGGTACTCGAAGATCTCGGGCAGAATCTCTGCCGAGGTCGACACTGTTGCATCGGGAATGACCTCTTCGAGAATCTCGCGCATGCGGCTCTCGTGACGCGGGTCGGCGTAGGAGTTGACGAAGCAGACCGCGATCGTCTTCACTCCGCGACGCTTCAGCAGCTCGGCGAGTTCGCGCGCCTCTGCCTCGTCGAGCGGCACAATCGTGCGGCCCATGTAGTCGATGCGCTCGTTGACCTCGAAGCGGTCGCGGCGACGAATATAGGGCTCCGAGACGTCGTTATACGCATCCCATAGATCGTCTTTCGTGCCATCGCGAATCTCGAGCACATCGCGAAAGCCCTTGGTCGTGACGAGCGCGGCGGCCGGAAAGTTGCGCGTGATGAGCGCGTTCGTTGCGACTGTGGTGCCGTGCGAGAAGAGTTTCACCTCGTTCAGGTCGATCTCGCCCCGCTCAACACCGTTCATGACCGCGATCATCGGATCGTGCGGTGTTGATGGCACCTTGGTGACCCGCATCTGCTGGGTCTCATCGTCGAAGATGCAGACGTCGGTGAAAGTTCCACCCACGTCTACTGCGACACGGACACTGCTCATTGCCCCTCCTGGAGTTCGTCGTTGATTCCGTAGCTCAACGATGACGCCCGCGCTGAGTGTGGTCACTAGAGAAATCTCAGCATTCCCAGACCCGGATTGTAGAATTTACAAAAAGTTCGATGACAGCGGTCGCGAAATCTCGGTTTCGCACAACTCTTGGGCAGGTTCTCATGGTGATGGCACAAAAGCACCCAGAAACGCCACCCGACGCGGTCGCCTCAGGCTCAGTCGAAGCACGCCTCGAGCAGGCCCAGACCCAGCTCGACATCACCAATAATCTGCTCGGCGCGGTGTCGTCGCTAGACCCAGTTCGCACCCTCGCGAACCGAATGGGAGTGCTCTGCCGCGGCACCGCGATCATCTACGACTTCGAGGGCAACGTCATCGCGAGCACCGGCGAGGCCCCCGCGCAGTTGATCTGGAACGAAGTCTCAAGCACCAACCAGCAAGACCTCGCACTCGAGATCGGGCGCTGGCACGTGCGCACCAGGCGGGTCGCCCTGCGCGATGGCATCCACGTGCTCGCGATCGCGAGCCGTGGCAATCAGACCCTCGACGAGATCGGCGAGGTGTTGCTCGACACCGCCGAGCGGCTGCTGGGTGCGGTGTACGGCATTCAACACGGGGCGAGCCAGCGTGATCGGCGCGACAATGAGCAATTGCTCGCGGCACTGCACGACGGGATTCTGCCCGCCCGAGAGCACAGGTTTTGGGCCAGGCTCGGTCACTTTCGTTTTCCGGCGTATACCCAGCTGCGCGCTCTTGAATGCAGTCCCGTTGACGAGGCATCTGCGCACGAGGCTCACACCACCGCGCTGCTCACCAAGGCTCGAGCCGAGGGGGTGCCCCTGCTCATCATGTTGCGTCGCGTCGACGTCGACGCACCCGCGACGGTTGCCGCACTCGTGCAAGACAACGCCGCGAGCGAGCAGTGGATCGACTCGCTCGACGGCAAGATGCTGGTCGGCGCATCTGCCCCGTTCTCGGCCCTCGCGCAGGTACCCGCCTCGGTGCACGAGGCCGAGACCGCCCTGGGCATCGCGAAGACCCGCGCGGGCGCCCACCCCAGTGCGGCGCTGCACAAGCCCGTTCGCATCGACCGCATCGACCTCACGACCTGGATGCTCTCGCACGTCGACCAGCGCGCCCTGCAAGACCACATCAAAGAGGTGCTCGCGCCGTTGCAGCAGACGACGCTGCTCGATACGCTCATCACCTATCTCGCCGCAGAGCAGAACATCGCCCTCGCCGCCGACGCACTCTTCGTGCACCCGAACACCATCCGCTATCGGCTCTCGCGCATCGAACAGATCCTCGGCGCACCGATCGGCTCGACCCCGGCAATCGCGAACCTCGTGCTCGCGCTGCATCCCCAGATTCTGGGGCGAAGCGAAGAGTTGAGCGAGACACGCGCATCATAAGATGGCAGCACGATACGTGCAAAGGAGCAAGCGATGAGCAGCGAAGTTGGCACCGCAACAGACAGTGGCGTCGTGGTGAGGGCAGTGAGCGAAGAGGATCGCGCCTCATGGCGTGCGCTCTATCGCGGTTACCGCGACTTCTACAAGGTGCCGCACAGTGACGAGGCCATCGACACCGTGTGGTCGTGGCTGCACGACGAGGGCCACGAAACCCGCGGGCTCGTCGCGCTGGTCGACGGGGTGCCGCTCGGGCTCGCGCACTATCGCACCTTCGCGAGGCCCCTCTCGGCCTCGCACGGCATCTATCTCGACGACCTCTTCACCTCTTCTGAGGCTCGCGGCAGAGGAGTCGGCAGCGCGCTGCTCACCCGGCTCGCCGAGATCGCTCGTGACGAGAATGCGACCGTGGTGCGCTGGATCACCGCGGGAGACAACGCGACCGCGCGCAGCCTCTATGACCGGGTGTCGACCCAGACCCCCTGGGTGACGTACGACCTCGCGCCCGCCGCACAGTAACCCGCGCGAACCCGCGAACGCTACGCTTGAGGGCATGCGCATCGCCACCTGGAACGTCAACTCCATTCGCACCCGAGCCCCCCGAGTCGTCGACTGGCTCGTGCGCGAAAACATCGACGTGCTGGCGATGCAAGAGATCAAGTGCAAGCCCGAGCAGTTTCCCGTCGAGCTGTTCGAGCAGGCCGGCTACCACCTCGAGATTCACGGGCTCAACCAGTGGAACGGCGTCGCCTTCGCGAGCCGCCACGAGATGACCGACGTCGAGCGCGGCTTCGAGGGCATGCCCGGCTTCGGCAAGCCGATCAAGGGGCAAGAGGCCGTGCAGGGCATCGGCCCGAACGAGCTGCCGCTCGAGGCCCGCGCGCTCGGCGTGACGGTTGGCGACCTGCGTCTCTGGAGCCTCTACGTACCAAACGGTCGCTCGCTTGACGACCCACATTTCGCATACAAGCTCGAGTGGCTCTCGGCACTTCGCGCGAACGCAGAGCGCTGGATCGACGAGCACCCCGAGCTGCCGCTCGCTTTGATGGGCGACTGGAACATTGCGCCGTTCGAGGCCGACATGGGCGACCCAACCTTCGTCGAGGGTCTGAGCACGCACGTCTCGCCCGACGAGCGCTCGATGTTCGCAAGCTTCTCACCGACCGTGCAAGACGTCGTGCGCCCGCTCGTGCCAGAGGGCTTCACGTTCTGGGACTACAAGGCGGGCCGCTTTCAGAAGAACGAGGGCATGCGCATTGACTTCATCATGGGGTCGCAGGCATTCGCCGACACGGTGACGGCGGCGTCGATTCACCGCGAAGAGCGCAAGGGCGACGGCCCGAGCGACCACGTGCCAGTGGTCTGCGACATCGACCCGACACTGCTCGGCGATACCTTCGAAGACGACTTCGACCGACCGATGATCTTCGGCTAGAGGCCGTCGCCGCACGCCCTCGCCCCATGCAAACCCCGGTGTACAGGTTCAGTGCCGGAGTACATGAATTTTCGACTCAAGACCATGCACTTCGGGCGAAACCATGCACTTCGGGCAGATGTCGGCCTGGCAAGCACCGAGATTCACTAACCTCGAGCGCCGCCTCGGCTACGCTGAGCCTGTGAACCACACCTCATGGGCGAGACCCGCCCTCGCATCTGCTCGCACACTCTGGGCCGCGACCACGCTTGTCGCAATCGTCGTGACCTACGCCGAGACCGCCTCGCGCGGGCCGGTCAACCCGTTCAACTTCTTCGGTTACTTCACGATTCAGTCGAACAGCATCCTCACGATCGTGGCGGCGATCGCCGGCATCGCCGGGTTCATGCGCAGTGGCCCGCAGGCACGCTGGATCGTGGCGCTGCGCAGCCTCGCGACCGTCTGCATGGTGATCGTCGGCGTCGTCTACGCCACCCTGCTCGCACCGCTCGGTCTCGAAGGCGGGGCGCCGGTGCCCTGGGCGAACTGGGTGATGCACTACGGTGGGCCGATCCTCGTCGCCATCGACTGGGCATTCGCGCGCGATCGCGAGCCCCTGCCCTGGCGCATCGCACTGCTGCAGCTGATCTACCCGATCGCCTGGGTGATCGTAGTGCTCGCTCGCGGCGCGACCGACGGCTGGGTGCCGTACCCCTTTCTCAACCCAAGCCAGGGGTATGGCGCAGTCGCCTTCTACGTCGCCCTGATCGCCGTCACGTTCTTGCTGGTTTCGCTGCTCGTGGTGTGGTGGTCGAGGCGCCGATTCACGCCAGATCGACGTATGACACCTCACCAAGCGTGACCCGCGCAGTGCCCGCGCTCAGTTCGGCCGCGACCGCGCGCAGCGCCTCGACCTCTTGCTCGGCAACCGCGAAGTCGCGCTCGACGGCCTCACCGTAGCGGGCCTCGCCGATGGTCCAGCCGCGCCGACGGGCCTCGGCTTCGAGCTGCGCTGCCACGTCATATGGGGCGAGGATCGCCACCCGCTGCCGGGGCGCGCGAGTGACGCGCTCAGCCCCGAGCACCGCCTCGGCCACGGCCGCCCGATAGGCCCTGGTGAGGCCGCCAGCCCCAAGCAGCACCCCACCGAAGTACCTGGTCACGACGGCGACCACGTCGCTGAGACCGGCACTCGTGAGCGCGTCAAGCATGGGGGCGCCCGCGGTACCGCTCGGTTCGCCGTCGTCGTTCGAGCGCTGAGTGCGCTGGCCGGCGCCGAGCACGAACGCGCTGCAGTGGTGGCGCGCCCGCGGATGCTGCTCGCGCGCGTCGGCGATGACCGCCCGCGCCTCGGCCTCGGTCTCGACCCGCTCGATGCGCGTCAGAAACCGCGAGCGCGAGATCTCGAGCTCGGCGGCTGCTGACGCAAGAATGGTCTGGTACTCCACCAGACCATTCTTGCGTGTTTGCGACGGGGAGACCCGCCGAGCGGAGTGCCCGCCGCCCCCTCTTGGTTATTGGAAATTCCAATAACGAGGAGGGAACGAGTGCTCAGGCGCCGATTGCCCACACAGTATGCTCGGTGCATGCCGGTTCGAGTTGATGCGTGGGTCTGGGCGGTTCGCCTCGCGAAGACCCGCAGCCAGGCCACAGCAGCAGTGAAGGCCGGGCACGTGCGCGTCAACGACGCCCCCGCGAAGCCCGCGCAGCCGGTCAGCGTGGGCGACATCGTGCGGGTGCGCCTGCACGGCTTCGAGAAGATCTACCGGGTGGCGGCACTCGCGACCAGGCGCGGCAGCGCGACCGAGGCCGCGACGCTCTTCGAAGATCTCACCCCGCCGCCCCCGCCAAAGGTCGAACGCCCGTCTGACGTCACTCGCGAGCGCGGCGCCGGCCGCCCGACGAAACGGGATCGCCGCGATATCGACCGCCTGCGCGGCCGCGAATAGCGCCGCCAAGCGACAGCGGCCAGCAAGCAACAGCAAGGGCGAGGATCGCCCGATCCTCGCCCCAAAAAACACAAGTGGCCACCCGGCGAACCGGGCTGCCACTCGTGTGCTCAGCCGCGTTACTCCTTGGCGGCGAGCGCGTCTTTCAGCTTGACCTTGGCGCCCGTGCGCAGAATCGAGCGCTCGTAGATGCGCGCTCCGAGCCACCACACGATGGCGATCGCAACGATCAAAATACCGAGCGACGCGATCGGCTCCCACCACTCGGCGATGCCGAGGTAGAGACGCATCGGCATGCCCACCGGGGCCGAGAACGGAATGTAGCTCATGATCGCGAGCACCTTCGGGTTCGTGTTGAACATGATGATCGCGATGTAGGGAATCATCACGAGCCACATCACCGGGCTCACGGCAGATGCGACATCTTCTTGGCGCGACACGAGCGAGGCGAGCGCAGCGTAGAGGGCGGCGAGCAGCACGAAGCCGAATGCGAAGAGAATCGCGAACCAGATGAGCGCGGTGCCGAGCTCACCGAGCAGCAGATCTTGCCCCGTGGCCAGCATGCCGACCGAGGTGAGCGCCGCGATCGCAACGACCTGGCCGAGGGCGAGGATGCTGTTGCCCAGAATCTTGCCGGCGAGGATCGTACGCGCCGACACGGTTGCGAGCAAGATCTCGACGATGCGCGTCTGCTTCTCTTCGACGACGCTCTGCGCGATCGTCGTGCCGAAGGTGATCGCGCTCATCATGAACACAATGCCGAAGGCGATCGCGATGAAGTAGGCCAGCATCGGGTTCTCGGTGGTGGGCTTGAGCAGCTCGACCTGCGGCGAAGCAGAAAGCGCCTGCACGAGACTCATGGGCGGGCTGTCTGCCGCCAGCACAGTAAGCCCGACGGGGGTGTCACCGCCCGGCACGACGGCCGCGTCTACCTTCTCGCTGAGCACCGCCTGCTCGGCGGCAGCACGGTCGGCGACCTTCACAACCTCGAACGTCTCGGGGTTCACGTGGTCGGCGGTCTCGGCGACCACCGCCACCTTGGTCTCACCGCCGAAGCCGCCCATCTTCGACGAGATTCCGCCGAAGAGCACGGTGCCGAGCACGAGCAAGAGCAGCACGCCGGTCGAGATGAGAAACGCCTTGCTGCGAAGCTTGGTGGTGATCTCTCGCTCGGCGACCAGCCAGGCCGCCTGCGCGGCTCCGAGCTGACGGGAGTGCGACTGCCCGGCCTGAGGGTGTTGCAGTTGCGTGGTCACTTGACGACCTCCTTGAAAATCTGGGCGAGCGATGGGGTGAGCTTTCCGAAGCGCAGCACCTGAGCGCCCTCTGCTGAATCTGACACGGCGCGGGCGAGCACGGCCTGCGCCGCGGCGTCGCTCTCTGCTTCGAAGCGGGCATAGCCGCCATCGAGGTGGGTGAGCGAGATGCCTGCCTGGTCGCGCACCCAGCCCGCGTCAGCCGCGGCGCCGGTGAGCTCGATCTCGAACTCGCGCCCCGAGTGCTGGGCGCGCAGTGATTCCCGCGATCCCGACGCGAGGATGCGGCCGCCGCCGATCACGGTGACGTCGTCGCAGAGGCGCTCGACGATATCGAGCTGGTGCGAAGAGAACAGCACGGGAACGCCCTGCGCCGCATAGTCGCGCAGCACGCCGAGCACCACGTCGACGGCCATCGGATCGAGGCCCGAGAAGGGCTCGTCGAGCACGAGCGCGATTGGGCGGTGCACGAGAGCTGCGGCAATCTGCGCGCGCTGCTGGTTGCCGAGCGACAGGCTCTCGAGGGTGTCTCCCCCGCGCTCCGCGAGCCCCAGCCGCTCGAGCAGGTCGTCGACCTCGTTCTTCGCCGCAGCAGCGCTCAGCCCGTGCAGCTTGCCGAGGTAGACGAGCTGTTCGGCGACCTTCATCTTGGGGTAGAGCCCACGCTCCTCAGGCATGTAGCCAAAGCGCGAGCGATCGCCTGCGGTAATCGTTTGTCCGTCGAGCGTGACGGTGCCCGAACCCTGCGCGAGCACGCCAAGAATGATGCGCATCGTAGTGGTCTTACCTGCGCCGTTGCCTCCAACGAATCCGGTCATGCGGCCACCCGCGACGCTGAATGTCACGTCGTTGAGCACCTGCCGGTCGCCGAAGCTGCGGGTGATCCCGTTCAGCTCGATCATGCTGCCTCCTGAGTCTGGTGTGGGCTATAGGCAAGCTCGGGGGTCGGCCTGCCTGAAGGTACTTCTCACGTTACGGGGGGTGCCCGGTGTGGCAAATCCCCCTTGAGGCTGAAGCTCGGTGGCGGCAGGGGGAGCTCGCTCCCCCTCACGAATGAGGCGGCACACGAGCCAGAAAGCTAGCCTGGTCATATGATGCGATCGACAGAACTCGGCTGGGTGCGACCGCGCGCGACCAGAGCGATGTTGCGCGCTGACGCGATGCTCGCCGCGCTGCTGGCAATCGGCTCCGTCACGACTTCGCTGCTCTACCAGCGCACCGGCATGTTCAACGAGATCGCGCCGGTCTGGGTGTGGGTGCTGGGGCTCGGCCTCTGCACCCTGCCGCTCGCGCTGCGCCGCCGCTACCCGGTGCCCGTCGCAGTTGTCGTGGGCATCGGCTTCTTCGTGTGCGGCCAGTTCGGCGTGCCCGAGGCCCTCATGATCAACATCTGCTTCTTCATCGCGCTCTATACCGTCGGCGCCTGGGAGTCGAACCGCACGCTCGCCATCTCGAGTCTCATCATCATTGCCGTGTCGATGGTCGCGTGGCTGATTGTTTCGCTCATCATCTCGTCGTCAGACCCCGAGTGGATGCCCGGAGTCTCGCGGGTCGGCCTGTTCTCGGCTTTCGCGACGTTCGCAGCGCTGCAGATCATCATGAACCTCTTCTACTTCTCGGGCGCCCTGTTCTTCGGGCTGAACTCGTGGCGTGCCGCGCACATGCGCGCAGTGCTCGAAGCACAGGGGCGAGAACTCGAGCACGAGCGCCGCACGAGCGCCGAGCAGGCAGTTGCCCTCGACCGGCTGGGTATCGCGCGCGAACTGCATGACGTCGTCGCGCACCACGTCTCGGTCATGGGGCTGCAGGCCGCCGCCGCACGCATGTCGCTCGACCGCGATCCCGCTGCTGCGAAGCAGGCGCTCGAGATCGTCGAAGAGAGCGCGCACACCGCGGTCGGCGAGCTGCGCGCGCTCGTGCATACGCTGCGCACCCCCGAGGCCGACGAGCCCGGCTCAACCGTCGGCGTCGCACGTCTGCCGGCCCTGGTGGCCGAGGCTCAGTCGTCGGGCACACCGACCACGCTGATCGTCGCGGGCGAGCCTCGCGCGCTGCCCCTGCTCGTCGATGTGGCGCTCTATCGCGTCGCACAAGAGGCGCTCACAAACGTGCGCAAGCACGCGGGCAAGGGCGCGAGCGCAGAGGTTCGGTTGAGATTCGGCGAGGATCGCGTCGAACTCGAGGTGGCAGACAACGGAGTGCGCCAGACGCTAGCGAGCGGATCCACTGCGGCCCACCTGCCCGCCTCGGTGCGCGCCTCGTCGGGGCTCGGGCTGCGCGGTATGCGCGAGCGACTGGGCGCGGTTGGTGGCAGGATTGAGGCCGGTCGCCGCGAGGCCACCCGGGGCCCGGGAACCAACGGCTTCATGGTTCGCGCGACGGTGCCGCTTGGCATTACCGACGCGCCTGACGAGGCCGCAGCCGAGGCCGTGGCAGCCCGAGACACGACCGCATGAGCTCACACGACGAAAGGGATCGACGCATGATCCGGGTACTGCTGGTCGACGATCAGGCGCTCGTTCGTTCGGGCTTTCGGGTGATTCTCGAGACCCAGGCCGACTTCGAGGTGGTCGGCGAGGCGGCGAACGGCGAGGAGGCGGTCAAGCTCGCAGCCTCGCTCGCGCCCGACGTGATCTGCATGGACGTCGAGATGCCCATCATGAACGGCATCGAAGCGAGCAGGCTGATCCTCGCCGCGAATCGATCTGAACCACCCGCTGCCGCTGGATCTGCGCCGGCGCCGGCCACCCCCTCGGTGCTCGTGCTCACGACCTTCGGTCACGAACAGTATCTGTTCGACGCGCTCGCGGCTGGGGTGAGCGGCTTTCTGTTGAAGACGTCGCGCGCCGAACAGCTGATCGACGCGATTCGCACGCTCGCTGGCGGCGGGGCGCTGCTCGGCCCTGACGTAACGCGCGCGGTGATGCAGCGCGCGGCTGAGCTCTCTGCGGGTGGCGCCTCGGAAACTGCGGCGAGCGATGCTTCAAGCGCCGACAGCCCAGCCGATGCCGGCCGCGCGTTGCTCGCGAATCAAGAGGCGCTGAACACCGCCGGGCTCACCGAACGCGAACGCGAGGTGCTGTCGCTGCTCGCTACCGGGCATTCGAACGGCGAGATCGCGAGCGAACTGTTTCTCGGCGAGGCCACCGTGAAGACGCACGTTTCGAACCTGCTGCAGAAGATCGGGGCGCGCGACCGGGTGCAGCTCGTGGTGTGGGCGCATACGGTCGGTTCGGTGTGAGCGACCGCTTCGCCGCTCTCCCGCGGCCCGGCGTCGTGCTCCCGCCACGCCTCAAGTTCCGGTTCAAGTCCCGCGTCAGCCGACCCCATCTCAGCCCCAATTCATGTCCCGCACCGTTTGAGAGTCACAAAAGCGCGCAAAGAGGCCCCAATACCGCATTTTGTGACCCACAAACCGAGTGAACCGGCGATACGATCCAGCGACAACAAGCAGCTGAGAGCCGCCCGAAGCGCACTGCACCTACTCGTTGAACGGTGTGCACGGCGCCTCAAACGGCCACTCTGCCGCGATCCAGGCACGAACGAACGCACCGAGCCTCTCTGCGAGCGCCGCCGGAGCATCAGCAACGCACCACCATGAGACCTCTGCCTCGCAGGGCGACCCATCGTCATGCGGCACCTCGGGCGGGTCGACGTACACGCAGCCGAGCAGCCGTTGCCCTGGCGCGCCGTCTTCGCCGCTGAGGATCGCATAGTTGAATGACTCGTGACGCTCGGCCTCTTCGGCGTGCCTCGCCAGATCTTCGATATCGGACTCGCGGCTCAGCTGCTCCGGCGGCCAATCCCAGGCCGCGCCGTACTGCGCCCACAGCATCTCTCGGTTCTCGCTCACTGCGACCAGGTCGATGTCGACGTCTTCGGCGCGGATCGGCCGCAGGTAGATGTTGCTGTCGAACTCGACGCGCAGTGGGTGCACGAAGTCTGCGGGGAGCCAGGCAGACTGGGCGGGCATTGCGCCTTCATTGGCATGCATTGTCTCGACCTCTCTCGTCGGTTGGCATGGAGGCTCTCGTGGGCAGCCACAGCGCTGAATACGAAAGCAAGCACCAGAGTATCTACTCTCACAGCCTCGGCAAGGGGATCGGACCAGACTCGGGACAGTTGTCCCGTGACAACGGGACAACTGCTCTGCCAGCATGAGTCCTATGAACGCGCGCGCACGGGTTGGGGTGGTGATGACCCTGACGATTCTGTGCGTCTCGGGCATCGCTGCGGTCAGCGCCATTCTGCTCGACATCGCGGTGCTGTCACAGCACCCAACGCCGCCACTCTCTGCGGGCTGGTCTGGGGTGCTGCCGGGAGCAGCCATGCTCGTGCCCGGCCTACTGCTGCTCTGGCGACTGCCGACGCAGCCCATCGCCTGGGTGCTCAGCGGCTTCGGCATGCTCTGGGTGCTCGACGGCTTTGCCTCTGCCGCGGTCAACTACGCCTGGTACTTCGATCGCGATGCCTGGTGGGCCGTGCCCGCATTCTGGTTTTTCAGCCGGTTCGGCTCGGTGCTGCTGCTGCCGCTCGTGCTGCTGCTCGTGCTCTTTCCCGACGGTCGCCTGCGCCCTGGCTGGAGGGGCGTGCTGTCGTGGATTGCCATCGTGTTCGGGCTGGTGATGCCGTTCACCTTTCTCTTTGCGCCTGCTTCGGCCCTCAGCGCCGACGACCCGGCTCGCACCGGGCCGATGGAAGCCTTCGAGCCAGAGCTTGCCACGCTGCCGCTGCCCGATGCGGTCTGGGTGTGGCTGCTCGCAGCCGGTGCCCCGTGTCTGATGATCGCGCTGTTGTTTTCGCTCGCTGTGTGCGTGAGCCGCAGGTTCGGTGCCACGTCGCTCGAGAAGGCGCAGCTGCGGTGGCTCGTGTGGTCTGGTCTGCTCTTCATCGCCATCTCAACGTTTCTGTTTCCGGCGCTTCCCACCGTCATCGTCGACGTGCTGCTTGCGGTTGCGATCGGGCTTGTCTGCGCCTCGATCGTAATCGCGGTATCGCGCTACCGGCTCTATGACATCGACCGGATGCTGTCGTGGACTCTCGTCTACGGCGTGCTGATCGCAGCAATCGTTCTTGTCGACGTGCTACTGGTCTGGCTCGCGGGCAGCGCCCTCAATGACCGTGTCACCATGCTGCTCGCGGCGGTCGCGGTCACCGCCGCGTTCGCCCCGTTGCGCGGCAGGCTCTTCGACTTCGCGAACCGTCTCATCAACGGCCGCCGCGGTGACCCTTACTCGGTTGTCTCGATGCTGGGCGACAAGCTCGACCGCTCGGTTGACGCGCAGGCGCAGCTAGAGAATCTCGCCGCAGCAATCGCCGAAGCCTTCGCTTCGCCATTTGTGCGGGTCACGCTCGAACGCATGCGAGAGACGCCAATCTTCGCAGAACATGGAATGCACACCGCCGGCACCGTCGAGTTACCGATCGTGCACGCCGAGGCCGAGATCGGTCGCATTCATATGGCGCCGGGGCGGCGACCACTTTCTTCGAGCAGGGATCAGCAACTGCTCGGTGACCTCATTCGCTTCTCGCTCGCCTCGCTGCGCAACGCCGAGCTTGGGCGAGAGCTGCAGACCATCCGTGAGCAGCTGGTGCTTGCGCGCGAGGCCGAGCGCTCTCGACTGCGGCGAGAACTGCACGACGGGCTCGGCCCTCTGCTCGGTGGGGTAAAGCTGCGCCTCGAGACGGCCCGCAACTGGGCCGAGCGAGATCCCACGCGTGTGCTTGAACCGCTCGACACCGC
Source organism: uncultured Leucobacter sp. (assembly GCA_937967375.1). GTDB lineage: Bacteria > Actinomycetota > Actinomycetes > Actinomycetales > Microbacteriaceae > Leucobacter. The sequence continues at coordinate 28,092 of CALCJF010000054.1, read as the reverse complement.
GATTCGCGAGCAGAGCGACGTCATCGACGAGATTCGCAGAATCGTGCACGACCTGCGGCCACCTGCCCTCGATGACCTCGGCCTCTTGAGCGCGCTCAGCCAGGTCGCAGCCAGGTTGAGCGGCAACGGCCTTACTGCCACTGTGAGCGGTGCGCTGCCACCCGGAGGGCTTTCACCCGCAGTCGAGGTAGCTGCATATCGCATTGTTTCAGAGGCGCTCACTAACGTGAGCCGGCATGCGGGGGCGTCGTTGGCACAGGCACAATTCGACTTCGACGAGCACAATCTGCACATCGAAGTGCGCGACGACGGTATCGGTCTCGCGCCCGGTGCGGTACCTGGCGTGGGCCGTCGATCGATGCGCGAGCGCGCCGCCGAGCTGGGAGGGGCGCTCGCCTTCGTCTCGGCCGATGACGACGGTGGCGGCAGCGGCACGATTGTGCGCGCCAGGCTGCCACTCGCGCACGAGGTGCTCGGCAGCCGCGACGCACCACTGTGGCCCGAGACTCCCGCGGCTCCCGCCGCCTAGCGACACATCACGCTGAGGCACGTATGAGAGAAGAAACAATGTCTGAAGAAACCATCCGAGTCGTGCTGGTAGACGATCACCCGGTGTACCGCGATGGGCTCTCGATGCTGCTCGAGAGCATGGACGGCATTGAGGTCGTCGCGACCGCCGCCACCGGCGACGAAGCCATCGCGGCGGCAGAAGACGTTGACGCCGACGTCTTTGTGATGGATGTGCAGATGCCAGGAAGGGACGGTATCGATGCGACGAGGATCATCACCGGCCGCCAGCCTCACCTGGCTGTGCTGGTGCTCACTATGTCTGAAGACGACAGCACGGTGTTCGCGGCGATGCGTGCAGGTGCACGCGGCTACCTGGTGAAAGGAGCGGATCAACAGCAGATTCTTGCAGCGATTCGCGCGGTCGCCGGCGGCGAGCTGGTCTTCGGAGCAGCTATCGCGCGCAGGGTCGCAGAGTTCTTCTCTGCCGCACCGACCGTGCAGACTGTATTAGCGTTTCCTCAGCTCACAACCCGGGAGCGCGAGGTGCTCGACCTGCTTGCAGCCGGCCGCACGAACCCGCAGATCGCGCAGGTGCTGTTTCTCTCACCAAAAACCGTGCGCAACAACGTGTCGAATATCTTCTCGAAGCTGCAGGTCGCCGATCGCACCGAGGCCATCCTGCGAGCGCGAGATGCGGGATTCGGGCGCGCATAAGAGGTCTCTCATCGACCGTGGTCCCGGGTCAGATACGGGACATTTCAAGGATCCTTCGCCCCTGTTCGGCCGGGTCGCGGAGCCGGGAATCTGGAGTTACCCCTTCAGAACAACCCGAAAGGTCCATCATGAACATCTTTTCCTCTGCCGAGGTCTCCACAACCCCCTCCCGGTTTGAAGCCGCGCAAAGCTCCCTCGAGAGCGGGAGCCCTGACGGGTCGCCGCGTGCCGCTACGATCGCCAAGAGCAAGGGCGTGCCGCTCGGCGAGTTTCGACCGACCCTGCTGCAGCGGTTCGGCGGGCTGGCGCTGCTCGCGGCACCAGTGCTCTTGACCGCCGGCATGCTGACCTCGCCCGAACAGGCCGGCCCAGGCACAGACGCCTATATCGAATCGCTTGCAGCCGATCCGGCGCTCAGCCTCTGGTCGGCGAATCTGCTGCACTACGGTTGGGTCGCTCTCGCGCTCGCAGCGTTCGCAATGCTGGGGTTGCTGCGCGGTGCTCGCGGTCGCGTGTTCCTGCCGATCGCCGCGACCATACTCTGCATCGGTGCGATTCAGATGTCAGGGCTGCTGCTCTCTGACTGGTTTCTGGTCTCGGCGGGCAATACGCTGCCCCTCGAAGACGCGGTGCGAATGAACGAGGCTGCTCTCGAGAGCAGCCTCGAGATCTGGCGCATGTCGGGAATGATCGGCGGCATTCTCGGTATCGGGCTGCTCTCGCTCGCGCTCGCTAGGGCGAAGGCCATCTCGTGGTGGATCGCGCCGCTCGGCTTTCTTCCCTGGGTCGTGCCCGCACTCGGGCTCGGCGCAATCGGTGCCCTGATCGCCTTCGCCTGCTACCTGCCCCTGCTGATCGCAGGCGGCCGACTCATCGCTGCGCGCTGATCGTTGCGGCTCACCCCAAGGAGAACACATATGCGCACTCACACGAATGCGGCCCGTTCGTCACGGTTGCCTCGGCGGCTGCTGACCGCCGTCGGAACGGCCGCGGTCATCCCGCTCACCTTCGCACCGCTTGCCCCCGCGCTCGCGAGCGAAGGGCTCACTCTCGACACCACTGTGGCTCAACCGGTTGCACAGGATTCGGCCCCGGAATCGGTGCCAGGCCTCGCGGCGGTGTCGCCCGAGACCGAGCTGCCCGCCGCCGCGGTCGACGCGCCGGCGCTCGAATCGGCTCCCCCAGCGGTTCCCGCGCCGGCGGCACCAACTGCCGCAGATGCGGCGGCTCCGGATCCCGGGCCCGAGCCAACTAACCCCGCCGCCACACCGACCGCTCCGGCTGCTCCGGCCGCAGCCACGCCCGGCAGCGCGGCAGTGCCGACAGCTGCAACCACGGGCCCTGAGGTAACCGCAAATCTCAGCGCCCTGCCTGCCAGCGGCTGGTATCGCACCCGCCAACCCGTGCGCTTCGTCGCCGAAGATGCCGGCTCTGGCGTGCGCTCGATCACGGTGGTCGTCGACGACACCACCACGGAGCGTGCGGGTCACGACACCACGTTCTACGTCGAAGGCAATGGAAGCCACACCATCGAATACTGGGCAACCGATACCAACGGGCGAAACGGAGCGACCAAAACACTCTTTATGGCAATCGACGGTGCGGCTCCACGCATTGCAACGGGAGCGCCGAGCATCATCACCCAGGGCGCGCAAGTCGCGCTCGGCCTTGACTGCTGGGATGAGCACTCGGGGGTGCAGAGCTGCTACGCAACGGGCACCGACGATGAGGTGCTGCCGAGCGAAGAGCTCGGCGAGCACGCGGTGACGCTGCACTCTCGCGACTACGCGGGCAACGAGGCAAGCGGGACCTTCACCTACGTCGTAAAAGAACGCGAACCGCAAACCCCAGAGTTGCAGTTCAACATTGCTCCAGAACCCGCCTCGGGTTGGTACCGCGGTCCGGTAGGCGTGATTGTTTCTGCCAGCACCACCGATGTCGGCGACCGCATCACCGGCGTGCACTGGGCGACCCGTGGCCCGATCACCGCAAGCGGCAGCGCGGTCGACGAGAACGGTGTCGCCTTCACCATCGAGGGCGACGGAGTCACCCAGGTCAGCTACACCGCAACGACCGCACGCGGCGGCCTAAACAGCGGCGAGGCCACCGTGCGCATTGACGGCGTGCAACCAGAGGTGCACTTTTCGTTGCTGAAACCGAGTCGGTTGGGTGACGTCGGCACCGCCGATGGCCGGGCAGCCGCATCGACGTCGGTGGTACTCGGTAGCAGCGCACGAGTCGGATTCGAGTGCAGCGATGCGCACTCGGGAATCGACTTCTGCGGCGAAGAACTGCCCTTGCTCCCGACGGAGGGTTCGCTGGCGCTCGACACCGGATCGCTCGGCAAAAAGCAGGTCGTGGTCGAATCGGCCGACGTCGCGGGTAACCGCACCAAGGCAACCTTTGAATACGAGGTTGTCGCGCCAGGCGATAACGGTTCTGATGGTTCGGGCGATGCAGGCGGTTCGGGTGGTGCCGGCGGAGACGCCACTGGCCATACTCCAACGAAGCCCGAAACCGGTTCAGATGCGCCCGCGAATCGCAGCGAGCGACTCGCCCAGACCGGCTTCTCCTGGGCACCCCTCGGTGCTATCGGAGTTGCAGCCGTTGCGGCCGGTGCGGTGATCTCGCTCATGCGGTTCAGGGACAAGAACAACTGATCGCACCCTGCGAGAGCAAAATCTCGGTGAACGGTTCCCGCCGGGGCTATCCTCCGGCGGGAATCAGGCCTATCCTCAAGTCATGGCCGAACGAACTGCCCTGATGCTGCAGCTGCGCTGTGCCGGGTGGAGCTTCGAGCGCATCGGCGCCGAGGTAGGCATTTCGGCAAAGCGAGTAGGGCGCATTCTCAGGTGGGTAGAGACGCTCGCCCTCATCGAAGAGATGTTTGACGACGGCCTCGACGTGTGAGGTGCGTCGCAGTTGGCTAACCGACTAGCCGGCTAATCGGCAACGAGGTCGCGGCGCCGGTAGCGCCACAGCGCGAGCATCGCGAGCACGACCGCGCCGGCCGCCATCAACCAGACCGGCCCCCAAGAAGGGTCGGGTCTGCCCGGCTGCGGCACCGCCCAGAACGGGGTGGCCTGCACCACATCGTGCGGAATGCCGAGCACATCGCCGAGCGCCGCAAGCAGCACGAGTGCGCCGTAGACCGCCCACGAAACTGCGGCCGCGGCGCGCGGCACCAGCCCGGCAAGCACCGCCACGAACGCGATCACGAGCGCCACGGTCGGCCAATAGGCGAGGGCCGCGGCCGCGAACCGCCAGGCCTGCGCGGGGTCGCCGGTTTGTGCACCGTAGCTTGCGCCCTGCATCAGCCCACCGAGAAACAGCATCACGGCAGATGCCGCCGCAGGGATGGCGATCCTCGCCCCCACCCAAGCCCAGCGCGAAACCGCAGCCGACCACTCGACCTCGCCGTGGGCCGACTCGTCGGCGCGCAGGGCAAGCGTGGATTGCACCGCAAAACCGGTGACCAGCACTGCGATGAAGAGCAGCAGAAACCCGAGCAGGCCGTCGACGGGGGTGTCGGTGCCGCTCGTGATCGCGGCGCCGATCGGCGAAGACCCGAGCTCAGTGACGAGCTGTTCCATGAGTTTCGCGATGCCGCCGAAGAAGAGGCCGGCCACGGCCACCCCGAGGGTCCAGGCGATAAGCGAGGTGCGCTGCAGACGCAGCGGAAGCCCGAGCGCCGTGCCGAGCAACGGCGAGGCGTGGCTCGGCCCCGGTCGCGCGGGCACGATGCCGGCGCCGAGGTCACGTCGGCGCTCGAGGGCGAGCGCGATCGAACCGCAGATGACGCCGAAGGCGAGCGGCAGAAGGAGCACCCACCACCGGTTTTCGCCGAACGACCGAGTCTGCTGCCCCCAACCGATCGGTGACAGCCAGGCGATCCAGTGCGGGGTGTCACCCTTGGCGTTCACATCGGCGACTGCACGAAGCAGGTAGGCAAGCGCGAGCACTATGCCGGCCCACGAGTTGGCGGCCCGACCGGTAGATGCGAGCTGGCCCGTGATCGCAGCGACCCCGATGAACGCGATCGCCACACCGGTGAACGAGAGCCCCATGAGCATCGACCCTGCCACCGGCAACCCGGCTGCGACCGCCGTCGTCCCGCAAAGCAACCCGGTGACGACCGCAAAGAGCGACGCGACGATCCAGCCGGCAAAACTGAGCGTGTGTCGACCGACGGCCGCCGCACGAAGCAACTCGGCTCGACCGGACTCCTCTTCTGCCCGACCATTTCGGGTCACCAAGAAGACGCTCACCAGCGCGAGTGCGATCGCGTTCGACATCCAGAGTTTGATGTTCAGAATGCCCCCGGCAGTCGCCGCCGCGTAGGGAAGCCCCGTGAGCGCGGCGACCGAGGGCGTGTTCGCGATCGCCGCATACGCGTCGCGGTCGGCCTGTGTCGGAAACGTGGTCTTCTGGTATTCGACGACGGTGACGACGAGCACCGCGAGCACGAGCGCCCAGACGAACATGCGCAGCCAGGATCGCCGCAGGTCGAAAGCGACCATGCGTCCGAGCCCGGCGAACTGAGTGTTCATGCCGCGCCTTTTGCATCGCCGACTGCCCGGTGAGCGCCCCGCGCGACCTCAACGCCATCGCCCGGGCTCCCGCCGGCAGCTGCTCCGTCGCCGACGAACCCTGCCGCACCGTAATGCGATAGAAACCGCGTTTCGAGATCGACCTCGCCCTGCACCGCAGAAACCTCGACGGTCTGACCCTTGCGAATGATGGTAACTGCGTCGCAGAGCCGCTGCACCTCCGAGAAGATGTGGCTCGAGAGCAGCACCGTGCGCCCCGCCGCCTTGATCTCTTCAACGCAGCTCTGAAACACCCGTTCCATCAGCGGGTCAAGGCCGCTCGTCGGTTCATCGAAGATGAGCAGTTCCGCGCGTGAGGCGAGGGCCGCAACCAGCGCGACCTTCTGACGGTTGCCCTTCGAATAGCTGCGGGCTTTCTTCGACGGGTCGAGATCGAAGCGCTCTACGAACGTCGCGATGCGGGCGGCATCGTGATCTCCTCGCAACGAGGCAATGATGTCGATGGCCTGGCCGCCGGTCAGATTTGGCCAGAGACTCATGTCGCCGGGCACGTACGCGATTCGTCGGTGCAGCGCGACTGCGTCTCGCCAAGGATCGCCGCCGAGCACGCTCGCGCGGCCGCCTTCGGCGCGAATCAAACCGAGCAGCACACGGATCGTGGTCGACTTGCCAGAACCGTTGGGGCCGAGAAAGCCGTGCACCGTGCCTTCGGGAACGGTGAGGTCGAGGCCGTCGAGCGCGACCGTCTTGCCGAATCGTTTACTGAGGCCGACGGCCTCGATGGCATTGTTCATGGTTGCTCCTTCGATGTGGGCGAGTGCTCGCCGAGCGCGAGGTAGCGCTCGAACAGTGTGCGGTCGGCGAGCAGTCCGTCCGCATACAGTTCCAGCAGAGGCAGCGTCTGCTGCTGTGCCACATGCTCAATGACGGCGGCCCCGTCTGCGAGGTCGATACCAGCCAGATCTGCGTGCAGCAACATGCCACCGAACTGGTTCAGCACGAGCATGCGGGCTCGGCCCCACGAGTCTCTGCTCGGCTTGACGCTTCCCTTAGCGACAGCGGCCTCAATGTAGGCATGAGCGTCGGCAATCGCGTGCTGCAGAAAAGCAGTGGCAGCGGGATCACCTGCCCGGATCACGCGCAGCAGATAGGAGAGGGTGCTGCCCTGTTCATCGAGAGTGCCGATCATGGCGAGTTGCTCGTCTGGCGACCGGTGGATCCCTTCTTCTTTCAGCGCGCGAATACGCCGCAACACTTCGTCATCGCAGGCCTGGCGCAGCGCATCTTTCGAACCGAAATGGTGAGTGACGAGGCCAGCGGTCACCCCCGCATCTGATGCAAGCTGCCGCACGGTCGCGCCGAGACCGAGGCGAGCGAACGTTTCGATTGCCGCGTCGCGCAGGCGGTCTCGCGGTGCCGATTCGCTGGCATCGTCGGCCTGGTTGGCGTTCATGCGGCCGATTATACGCTCGTATAGTCGGTTTTATGTCGAGATTTGCAATCTCGCCTCTCGGACTCCCGCCATTCACCTAGACCTGCTGACCAGACACGAAAAGGTGCCAACCTGAATGGACACTTTCTGCGTTCAGGTCAGGGTCGAACCTAGTGCGAAATGATCGCTTTGGCGAGAACTATTACGAGCCCGAATGAGGCGGTTGAAATCGCCCCAAGAATCCTTACCCACCATCGTGTGCCTTTTCGCGAGTAAGCAATGTACCCGACGAGCGCGAGCACCGCTACGCTCACCCAAAGCGCAATCCACTTCGCGGAGTTGTCAGGGATAAGCCCGAACACACCCAGCAATAGCACGAGAGCGGGGGCGATCGTTGCGGCGAGGAGTCCCTTGGAGCCCGCCACCGCCTCCCTGAAAGATTCTTGGATTGATCTTGGTGTGCCGTCTGGCGTGGGCTCACCATGAGAGGCGACAGCGCGAGCGTAGACGTGCGCTGCCCAGAAAACCACCACCGTGATCACGATGAACAAAAGCGTTCGCCACACCGGCGCTTCAGATCCCCCTGAAGCTGCGATGAGGCCGGAGACGATGATCGAACCGTACACGCCTTCTTCGCTCAGCACGGAACGGGCGATGGGGAATTTCTTGGTCACCGTCTAAGAATAGGCGAGTTCTAGAGCCACACGCCCCGCGTAAGCTCGGCGTGCCAGTGGACGGAAGCCCTCGCAAAGTTCACTCGCAAGTTTGGTCGCCTCACTCGGGAATGCCGCGAGCGCAGAGTTCCTGACCCGGCCCGGCCCTGCCCGACCAGGCTTACCGTACGGCCAATTTCGACACGGGAGCCCTGATCTATCGGAACACAATCGGTACGTCGGAACCACCCTCTTGCGTGAGACGCACACCCATTTGCACAAGTTGCGGCTCAGAGGCAAAGCCACCCGCGAAAAGCGCCTGCCCCTGAGCGAACGTGGGTGAGCGATCCAGCAGCTCTTGCGGGGCGAACCCAAAGATGAGGCCGAGCTCTTCGAGATCTCTGGTCGAGCTCATCTTCATCAATGCGAGGTTGTCGCACTGAGAGATCACATTTGGATGCAGTTTCGATGGGCGCTGTGTCGAGAGCAGCAACCACAGCCCATACTTGCGCCCTTCGGCGGCGATCTGGATGATTCGCTCGGTCAGCAACCGCGCCAGCGGAGTCGCCGCCTCAGGCGAGCACAGGTTATGCGCCTCATCGATCACGATGAGGCGGCCGATCCTCTCGTGGCGCCGCGCCCAGAGATCATCAAGCACAGCAAGCGCGACAGCCTGGGCCTGCGCTGCCGCAGCGAAGTTGCCCAGATCTATTACCGTCGCATCGGCACGGTCTGCCACGATCTCGGTGACATCTCGGTTATTCCAGGCCCAGATATCCCAGTCAGTCAGGCCTAGGTTTTCGATCCGCGTCGCAATCCGCGCAAAATCGGGGTCACCTGTGCTGCGCAACCACTCGGTGACTGGCCCGTCGACTTCACCGAGATTGTGCACACCGAAGCGGAGCATCGCGTTGTACTCCTCGGCGTCACGGATGGGGTCGAGTTGCAGCATTGCGGCACGGGATCTGATGTCCATCTCGACAAAGCGGACGAGCAGCCGGTCACCTCGTTCAGCAGTGGGGCTGAGCACTCGAATGCTGCGATCCGCGAACGCGACAGCCTCATCGCCGGAAGCGTCATCGCGGACGCTCCCGAGGTGCACGAAGTCCGAGTTTGGGTCGAGCACGACGATCGGGAGTGCGGTGTGGAGAAGCACCTGCTCGAGCAGCACCCCAAGTGCATAGGTCTTACCCGAACCACTCTGGCCACACCAGAACGTGTGCCGGTTGAGTCGTGGTGCTTGAAGAAACGCGGGCAGCCCAGTGCTGAGCAATGTGCCGATGGGCAAATCAGAAGCCATAGGCAGAATCCTAGTGACCTTGGCTTTGCTAGCACGGCTAAGAGTTCGAACGCGAGATGGGGATCGGTCAACCCGTCATGACTGCTTACCCAAAAATGAACGCCAGATGTGAGCAGATAGCCTCATCCCGGCGGCTAGGGCCGGGGCCAATGTTTTCAATGGAGCCGCCTTCGGGATTTGAACCCGAGACCTGTTCTTTACGAGGGAACTGCTCTACCCCTGAGCTAAGGCGGCGTTGCCGGGTACACCCGGCACAAGGCAATACTTTACCACGATCGGCACCGCGAAAAGACACGCTCGACTCACGACCTATTCCTTCCGAGGGAAGCGATCAGTCAGCTACGCTCCGCAGCGAGCCCCGCTCTCTGGAGTACGCCCCGTCAAGAAGTACTCGTCGACGATGCTGTTCACACAATCGCTGTTGCCGTATGCGATGTGCCCCTCGCCCTCGTAGGTGAGCAGCACCCCGCTCTCGAGCTGGGCCGCGAGCGATTCAGCCCAGCGCAGCGGAGTTGCGGGGTCTCCGGTTGTGCCGATGACGAGGATCGGCGCGGCCCCCGCGGCCCGCACCGGCGGCCGACTGTCGACCCCCTCGACTGGCCAGGCCGCGCAGCCGACGTCGCCATAGCCTTGGAACGCGCCGATCGTCGGTGCGATCTGCTCGAGCTCGGCGGCATCTGCTCGCATCTGGTCAAGGTTCAATGGCAGTTGCCTCGGGCTGTCGAGGCAGTTGATAGCGCCAAACGCGGTGATGAGGTTGCTCTGGTAGACCCCGTCGACCCTGTCGTAATAGAAGTCGGCAAGACTGAGCGCCACGTCTGCGCTGCCCTCTGTCACGGTTGTGTAAAGCTGATCGAGATAGGGCCAGTTCGCCTGCGAGTAGAGCGGGGTAATAATGGCGGTGAGCAGTGTTCCCGAAGACAGCGTGCGACCGTCGCTGCCGGTGAGCGGCTGCGCCTCGACGGCGTCGAGCATCACACGCCATTGCGCCATCGCTTCGTCGACACTGCCCGACACCGGGCAGCCTTTGCGGCTGAGGCAGTCGGTCATGTAGGCGCGCAGGGCGAGTTCGAAACCGCGAGTCTGCTCGCGCACGGTCTCTGCCTCGCTGCTCGTGGGGTCCATCGCACCGTCGAGCACGACCTTTCCGACGCGATCGGGGTAGGCATCTGCATATCTCGCACCGATATAGGTGCCGTATGAGTAGCCGAGGTAGTTGAGCTGGTCGTCGCCGACGATTGCTCGCAGCATGTCGAGATCTTGCACAGTCGAAGCGGTATCGACGTGGCCGAGCAACGGGCCGGTTGCCTTGAGGCAGGCCTCGCCGTACTTCTGGTTCTCTTGCAGCGCGGCATCGACCCACTCCTGAGTGCCCTGTTCGAGGCCATCAGTGGCGCCCTTGCCGAAAAGCCACTCGTCCATTTCGGCGTCATCGAGGCAGCTCACTGCGCTCGACTGGCCAACCCCTCTCGGATCCCAGCTGATCACGTCGAACTCTTGTTGCAGCGCGCGCCCGACAGCCCCGTCGACGCCCGAAGACAGGTATTGCACGCCCGATACGCCCGGACCGCCTGGGTTCACGAAGAGCGACCCCTGCGGCGCACCGCCGAGCGCCGGTTGCTTCACGAGTGCGAGCTCGATCTGCTCGCCGTTCGTGTTTGCCCAATCAAGAGGAGCCTTGACCCTGGCACACTGCAGCGAGCTGTAGCAGTCGACCCACTGGGGTTGCTGCGCCTCGAAGTTCGCGTCTTGCACCGTGGGTGGCGGCGGGGGTTGCACCGCTTCTGCCCCGCCTCGGTTGAAGATACCGAAGAGCAGTGCGCACGCTCCGAGCACGAGCGCACCGACAAGCACGACGGCGATCAAGGCGTTGCGCGAGCGCTGGCGCGCACGCCGCTGCTCGTACGCGCGGTCGGCCGCGGGGTCTACTGCGTGACTGTCATCGTGCAGTTCGGCATCCAAAGGACCGTCATGGCCCATCCCGCTCCCGCCTGCCCCGGGCGAGACCCCACTCATCTGCTGCCTTTCGACACAGACTCGGTGACGATGGCCGCAAACATGGCCTCGAGCACGAGGCCCGGCGTCACGCCGCGCGCCAACCGCATTCGTGCGACCTCGATCGCGTCGATCACATCGAGCGCACGATGCTCGTGCCAGTTCTGCGCAAGACGTTCGATGTGCGCCTGCTGTTCGAGATTCACGAGTTCTGCCCCCGCATGCATCGCGGTCAGCAGCACATCTCGGTAGAGGGAGAGCAGGTCGGTAAGGATGCGGTCAAGCCCGTCGCGCAGGCTGCGAGTGGCCCGGCGTTTTTGATCCTCTTCGAGAGCCTTGATCTGCGAGCGCAACGCCGGCGGAATCGCTACCCCCGGAGCGAGACCCATATTGCGCATCGCGTCGGCACGCTCGCCTGCGTCGAGCATCTCGGTGAGCGCATCGGCGTCTGCCTGCGCGACCTTGAGCAGCTCTGCGGCCGCTCGCATGCCGTCGCCGAGCGTCTCGACCCTCATCGCGAGCTCGACCGTGCGTTCGCGGCGCTCGAGGGCGGCGGGGTCTGAGGCGAGCCTGCGGGCCATGCCGATGTGGCTCTGCGCAAGCCTGGCAGCGCGCTCGGCGAGCTGCACGTCGGCACCGTCGCGCTCGTGCAGCAGGCGAGCGATGTCTGCGGGGGCAGGCGTGATGAGCCGCAGCGAACGTGCGCGCGAGCGAATGGTGGGCAGCAGGTCTGCCTCGCTTGGCGCGCAGAGCACCCACACGGTGCGCTCAGGCGGCTCTTCGAGCGCCTTCAGCAGCACGTTCGAGGTGCGCTCTGGCATGCGATCTGCGTCTTCGATCACGATGACACGGTGCCGCCCCTCGGCGGGGGCGAAGTGCGCCGACGCAACGATGTCGCGCACGTCGTCGATGCCGATGACCACCTTCTGGGTCGTGAGCACCGCCGCGTCGGGGTGGGTGCGCGCGTTCACCTGGGCGAACACTGCCTCACGGTCGGACGGGTCGCGGGCGATCAGCGCGGCCGCGAAACGAAGCGCCAGGTTCGACCGGCCCGAGCCGGGCGGCCCAGTGATGAGCCAGGCATGCGAGAGCTCGCGTTCGGCGCCGATAGCGGCGACCTGGTCGAGCACGCGCACCGCCTCGGGTTGCCCGACGATTTCGCTCCAGAAGTTCACGTTCTCAGAGTATCGGTAGCCCCTGACAGCGGGCGGCGCGAGGAAGCCCTCGCACCGCCCGCGCACAGAAGCTATGCGTGCCGCGCCCGCTGGCGCCTACGGCCCGCGATGTAGACACCCCCACCGAGCAGCACCAGCATCGCGATTGCAGCCAGCAAGCCGCCCGCGAGATCACCGCCGGTGACGACCAGCGGGTCGACCGGCTTCACCTTCACCACCGCGTCGTCGGTGAGCACCGATTCATCGGTGAGCTGCGACTCGCTGTCGACCACTGCGGTGTTCGTGATCTCGTGGTTGGGCTGATCGTAGGCAGCCTGGCCGACGTTCACCACGAGCGACAGCTCGACCTTCTCACCAACGCCCAGAGGCTTGGTGAGAGTCCAGGTAACGAGACCGTTCTCGTGCGTAACGGTCGCACCCTCGGGCAGCTTCGGCGATTCGCGGAAGCTCAAGCCAGCGGGCAGTTGGTCGGTCACGGTGATCGGGCCAAGATCGGTGTGCGGGCCGAGGTTCTCGACAGTGATCGAGTAGATGCCTGCCTTGCCAACCTTGAATTCGCCTACGGCGGTCTTCTCGATCACCAGCGTCACCACTGGCTGCACAAGAATCGGGTCATCGAACTCATTGTTCGGGTCTACCGGGTCGGGTTCATTCGCATCGGTAATCTCGACGTGGTTGATCACTTCGTCTGCCACACCATCGGTCTCGCTAAAGGCCTGCTCGTGCACCAGGGTGTCGATCACGAGCGGCGGTACGCTCGCACCCACCTCGGTCACGCCCGTGTAGGTGGCGACGACCTTGGTTGTTTGCGTCTCATCGTACGGCGTGGGGCTGATCGAAACGATCTCCCAGCCAGTCGGGTTGCCGCCGTCATCGAGCACGGGGCCGACTGCGCTCGTCACCTCGAAGCCGACGGGCATCGTGTCGGTGATCGTGAAGCCGCTCGAGACCGACGGGCCGTGATTCGTCACGTCGATGGTGAACGGCAGGGCTTCACCCACGATCACGCGATCGCGGTCGTCGCTGACAGGGTGCGACTTGGTGATCTCGAGATCAGCCGAGCGCACAATATTCAGCGCAGCGTCATCGGTGTTCGGGTGCGGATCGACCGCAGGCTCGGCTGTGGCCGAGGTCACGGTCGCGGTGTTCAGCAACGCCGGCACATCTGGCAGCGAGGTTGCGGCGAGTCCAGACGAGAGCAGCACGTCGAAGAGGATCGCCGGAGCGCCCGTTGGGTCTGTACCGATCATGGGCAGGCCCACGTTCGTCGCACCGGCCACTCGTGTGAACGTCACGACCTGCGGCACAGCCGGGTCGTAGTCTGACACCTCGATGTTCCAGTTCGAAGCGGTCGCACCGACTGGTCCGACGTAGGCGACACCGAGCGGCAGCGTGTCGGTCACCACGAGATCGGGCGCAGCATCGCTCGGCCCGTAGTTCGTCACGTCGAGACGGTAGCGAGCCTGCTCGCCGGCGACGGCCGAGGTGACCTCAGTCGTATTGTCAGCCGGATCGACTGCGGTCTTCACAATGCCGAGGTCCGCCTGCGTAGTGACGGTGATGTCGACCTCGCTCGAGTCGTGGCGCGGATCGTCTGCGGGATCCGGGTAGCTGCGGCTATCGGTCCAGCTGAGATCGGCAACGTTGGTGAACGGGTTCGCCTGCGAGGCGGTCGGCAGACCGCTCGCAATCTTTGCGACGACCGTGATCGTCGAATCACCAACTGGGTGAGCACCGTCATAGTCGCAGATGCCGGTCTGGGTGCCTGGCACGGCAACGCAGTTCCAGTCGTTACCAGTCATCGAGACCATCGTGAGACCGCTTGGCAGCGTGTCAACCACCCGGGCGGTCGGCGCAGCAGACGGGCCGCTGTTGCTCACGGCGAGGGTGTAGCTCACCTCGGTGCCGGCCAGCCAGGGGCCGTCTTCGACAGTTTTCACGATCGACATCTCGGCCAGTGTCTCGATGTTCACGGTTGCGTCATCGGTGTTGTTTGCAGGGTTGGGGTCGTTCTGGCCGGTAACAGTGGCCTCGTTCACGATGCCGGTTGCGGCGCCGTGGGTCGAGGAAACAGTCGCCTGCAGTTCGATGGTGATCATGTTGCTGCCCGATGCCACCGGCAATGTGCCACCGACTGGCAGCACCTCCCAGGTGAGATCCTGGCCGCTCACCGTCGGTTCCGCTGCGCTTCCGGCAACGGTCGCAGAGCCGGCGACGTAGCTGAAGTTGGCTGGCAAGGTATCGGTCACGCTGATCGCACCGACAGCGTCGCTCGGGCCCTCATTAGTGACGGTCAGGCGGTACGTGACCGTGTTACCGGCAAACACGACAGTGCCGTCGGGCTGCACGGCACCACCGGGAGCGGCAATGACATTCTTCTCAAGCGATAGGTCAGAAACCCTGTCTGAGGTGAAGCCCTCGCAGTCGCGCGGCGCACTGCTGTTGTCGCTCGATCCAGCTTGTACGCAGTTGCTCACATCTGCCGGGGTAGAGGCGCTCGTGCCGTACTCGACCACGAACGATCGGGTTGCCCCCACGGGGAGCGTGCCGTTGTCGCTCGTCAGGCCGAACTGATCCCAAGTGCCGTTCGTGTGCACGCTGCGCGACCAGGTTGCGGGCGCAACGTCTTCGAACCCAACGTAGCTGAGGCCAGTCGGCACCTCATCGACCACGGTCACGCCACGTGCAACCGCCGCACCATTGTTCGTCACGGTGACCAGATAGTGCACCGGATCGCCCGCGTGTACCTGGGGCACCGGGGTCTGCGATGCTGCGAGCACCCACTCGCCGTTCACGTTGACCACACGGTCCTTCGAGACCCCGAGAGTCGTGTTGAAGGTCGGCGTCGTCGGCACCATGCTGGTGTTATTCGGCGCCTTGGGGTCTGGTGTCAGCCCCTGGCCTGGTGCGATCACGGCGGTATTGCGAATGCTGCCATCGCCCTGCGGGCCCGAGGTCGGGGTCCACGCTGGATCTACCGTGCCGCTCAGCACAATCGCCGGGTGGGCGCCGACTGACAGTGATGCGTAGCTCGCATTCAGCGTGAAGGTGATCGTGTCACCGGCATCGGCGGGGAAGCCACCGGGCACAGTAGCCAGCCACATCGCGTTCGAAGGATCAGCAACGCCGTTCACGCCCGCCGGGATCGTGTCGGTAATCGTGATCGGGCTCGCCGCGGTGTTACGCGACACCGAAGGGCCGTTGTTGCTCGGCGTGATCGTCCAGCTGATCGCTCCGCCTGCGTTCGGCGTCGCGCTGACCGCCTTCACTACCTGCAGGTCGGCGCTCTCGACAAGCGTGCGACTGTCGTCATCGCTGTTCGGGTTCGTCGCGGTCGGCCCCTGCGTCTCGGGCCGCTCGTACGTACGACCGAGCACGCTCGCCTCGTTACTTACCGCGTCGCCCGGCGTCGCCGAAGTGCCGACGGTGACGTTCGCGCGCAGCACGATCTTGTCGGTGCCGCCTGCAAGCAGACGAGTCGTATTGCCACCCACGCTAAACGAGGTGCCGCTGAAGGTGCCGAGGGCCGTCTCAGTGCCGTTCGGCGCAACGTAGACCGCTGTCCAGCTGCCCACCGTCACGCCAACCGGGGTGGTCGGGGTGTCGATGATGGCGAACGGACCGTAGCTATCGTCGGGGCCGTGGTTCGTAACCGTGATCTCCCACTGGGGCTGCGTGTACACGCCGCTCTCGACGGCCTGGCCGATCACCCACTGGTTCGCGGGCACGCCCGCCAACGGATGGTTTGCCGGAGCAGAACCGGTGGTGCCCCCCTTGGCCTGCTTCACGAGCTTCAGGTCGGCGACACGCAGGAAGGCGCTGTCGGTAGCGTTCGCACCAGTGTGGCTGCCGCTCTGGTTCGCGGTGGCGTTCGTGCGGTCTGTCGTGACGGCCGACAGCGTGTTCACGTGCGGCGTGGAACTGCCGACACCTGGCACAGTGAGCGCCTCCGGGTTCTTCGGGGTCGCCGTGTAGGTGATCACGATGCTCTGGTTCTGCGCGAGCAAAGGGGCGGGCACACCCGCTATCGCATCAGAGCCGAAGGTCCACACCAGCGGGCCGTTGGGGCCACCACTCGGGTTCGTGAGCGGCTGCGCCACCCCGCCTACCGTGATGCTGGTCACCGCGGTGAACTCCCAGTTCGCCGGCAGCGTGTCGGTCAGCACGACCTTCTGCGCCGAACCCAGACCCGTGTTCGTCGCGGTGAGTCGCCACGCGAAGGGCTCTCCGACGTAAGCGGTCTTGGTGGTGTCGACCGCTGCCTTTGCGAGAGTTACTCTCGGGAACTGCGGCCTCGCGTCAGCGGTGTCGGTGACCGCTGCCTGTCCGTTCTGCCCCGGCGTGTAGACGCGCCCGTCGGATCCGAAGGACTCGTAGTGCGTCACGTTCGCCCGGTTGGTCTGCAACGCGCCCTGACCATTCGCAGCCGACGTGAGCGCGCTCGACGGCGCAAAGCCAGCTGTGTAGCCGAGCGTCACGCTGCCACCGTTCACGATCGCGCCGGGCAGGGTCCAAGTGACGGTGCGGTTCGTGCTGTTGTACACGGCAGTGTTCGGCGAGGAGATCGCGACGCCGTTGATGGTGAACGCGGTCGGGTTCACCACGCCGACCGGCAGCGTGTCGACCACGACGGAGTGGTGCGCAGCGGAGGTTCCGCTGTTGCGCACGACGAGCCTGTACTCAAGACCGCGATCCGGGTTTCCGGTTGCTGTCTGGCCCCATCCGGTGGTGCCCTGCGCATCGTTGAAGCGCACGTCCTTCGTAATGCCGAGGTTCGGATTCAGAATCGTCACCGCAGCGGTGCCGTCGTCCGAGAGTCGACTCGCGGGATCATTGGTCGTCGAACTCGTGTTCCACGAGAACGTCGCCAAGTTCGTGGGCGACGCGCTCACCACGGCGTCGCGAATCTTCGCCTGGTAGGAGATGACGATCTGACGGGCAGAACTCGAGGTGCTGATCGTTCCCGAGTTGATCTCCCAGTTCAACTGCTGGCCGTAAGGGCCAGAGGCGATAGGTGCAACTGTCGGAACAGGATTGATGGTCAGACCGCTCGCATTGAGCACCTGAGCAGACCCGGTCACAAACTCAACGCCGCGTGGCAGCTGATCCTTCAGATCGACGAAGTAGTAGTTCGCGTTCGCGGGGATCGTCGTGGTGAGCGTGTAGGTCACTGTCTCACCCACAGGGGCTGAGGTCGGTGTGACGCTCTTGTCCTGCGTTGCCGGCGCGATCGGCACGTCGCGCTGCGCACCGGTGGTGCGGTCGCCACGGCGATCGCTCGCGTCGGCCAGAGTGTCGGGCAGCGTATGCCCGATGATCTGTGCGCTGTTCGTGTAGCTCGCGCCGCCAGCGGCATTCTGATCGACCACCGCGTCAAAAGTCAACGTGCGCTGGCCAGCAGCCCCTGCGTCGATGTCGCCGACGTTCCAGACGATCAGCGTGCCGGTGCCGGCAGGGTCGTTCGAGTTCACGCGCACGTTCGCGCCCGTTCCGGTGACCGAGCAGGTGTTTGCCGAGACAGTCGCCGTTCCGGCCGAGGCGTTGAAGTTCGGGGTGGGAATCGTGAATCCGGCCGGCAGGCAGTCGTAGACAACCGAATCGAAGAGGGTCGGGCGACCGCTCGTGTTGCCAGCGGTCAACGTAAAGGTCACGGTGCCGTTTGCGCCCTCGACACCGCTCACTGCCTTCGAAAGCGTCGGCTGCGGGTCGACGTATTGTGCGGTGGCGTCGTCGTCGAGCACCTTGGCGGCACCCTGGCCGTTGTTGTAGGTGAACGTCGCAACGTTGTAGAGCGTATTGCCGTGCGACAGCGCACCGACCGCAGTCGGGCCGTCTGCCACGCGCACGCGAAGGTGTACGGTGAAGACGCGATCCTCGTCGCCCGCATCGAATCGCTGGTCGAAGGTGAGCGTACCGGTGGCGTTCGCGAAGGTGAAATTCCCCGCGTTTGCGTTGCTCGGATACGTCACCGAGGTACCGGCCGGTTCGACCGTGTAGTTGATGCGAGTGCCAGTCTCGCTACCCAGTGTGAAGTAGCCGCGGTCGGCAAGCACCGCGCCCGCCGGCACGCTCGTGTACGCGGGAACCGTCACCTTGTAATCGAAGGTCGCAAACTCGCCCTGAACAATCTGGCCATTGCCGTTGTTCGTACCAAGATTGTTCTCACCAATGGGGGCATCAGAAGCAGGGTCTGGGCCGACCTCGGTCGCCGCCAGCACCTTTTCAATCTCGGCATCGGGCAACATGAAACCCGACGGGTCGGTCATGAAGTCGGCGGCGACCGGGTATGAATCGGGCACGGAGCTCGCCGCACGAGTCGACACCGAGAGCGCGGTCTCGTTCGACTTCTGATGATCGACGCCTTCCGAGCTGCCGCCCGTCGGCACCTGAGTGGTCGGGCTGACCGTCGGAACGTTTGCAATGACGGTGCTGGTGTCGTTAATGTTCTGCACGTCGAACTGCACGATCGACGCGGTGTTCGTGAACTGCTGTGCAATCAGCGCGGGGTCGCTATCGGTGTCGCCGTCTGGCACGTTGATCGTGTAGAACAGCGAGATTCCACGCTGGATCGCCTCATCGGTGTCGGTGGCCGGCGTTGTTCCAGGAACAGGCGCTGTCACAGTCCAAACGACGATGCTTCGGCCGCTGTAGCCGGGGTTGATCTGCCCCCACGAGGCGAAATCAGTGTCTCCCGGGTTGTAGGCGTGAGCGGTAAATGCAGAGGTTGCCGTTGCCGGGGCATCGTCGGCCCAGATTTCCGCGTTCGCCGTAATCGCGTCGGTGGTCTCGTTGTACCCCGCGAGGTCCTCTGCCTGAATGCCTTCGGGCAGCGCATCCCAGATCTGGTAGCCGGTCGTCACTGAAGCGGGCGAAGTCACGTCGAGACGGAATTTCAGCGCGTCGGCCTGCACGACTGGCCCGCGATCCTGCATGTCGACGTTGCTGTTTACGCCGTAGCTATCCGCACCGACACTCGCGATGCCCTTGACGAGGCGCGGCGACATGTCGGGAACGATCTCTGCCTGGCGGCGCTGGAAGAAGATCTCGCCGTCGACGTTCTCTTGCTGATACTTCGCCAGGTTCTGGCTCAGGTCGGTCTTACCGAACGCCTGCGCGTCGCTGATGGTGACCTTGATGTAGAAGTCGAGATCGATGCCACCAGGCCAGAACCGATCGCTCGAGGCGCTGGGGCCGCTCGAGAAGCAATCAGCCGAACCGAGTGTCCAGGTGAGGCGACTGTTGTTGTCAGACAGGGCGACGTTACCGACGAACTCATCGAAAGCGGCCGCCGAGTCGGTGTAGCTGCACTCGGGGGTAACTTCAAGCGGGCTGCCGGCGTCAACCGTAATGGGCACGCCGTTCTGTGATGCGACCACCCGAAGGTTTGAAGAGGCGCCCCACTCGTTCGCGGCGTCGAGACCGGTCGGGTCGAACCTGACGCCCTGCGGCAAGAAATCAGTGAGCACGGGGTTGCGCACCTCGGCACCACGCGCAGTGTCCCAGTGAATCTTGAACCAGACCTGGTCACCGATGCCGAACGGCTTGGATTCTTTCCCCGTCCACGGGTACGCAGGATCAGCAGGGTCGGTGACCGCACCGCTGCCGTAGTCGAGCGCCACGACGCCAGCTGCATCGAGTGCACCGAACTCAGGCGTGTTGCGCAGCACCGACTTCGAGGTGTCGCTGAAGTTGGTCACGACTGTTGCCTGCGAGTCGTCCCAGGTGAAGTAGTCGTCGCCAACGTCTGCCCCGCCGTCGTTGACGAGCCCATCAGTCTCGGTGCGCGGTGTGGTCTTCGCCTCGATCTCGGCGCTGTTGACAACGGTGTCGCCCGAGCTCGTCGCGCCGTTCTTACCGTCGGCATCGTCGGTGACGTAGCTCTGGTTCTGGCGTGCCGAGTAGATAATCTCGATCTCCGCATTCGGCGCGGCGAACGCGTCAGCATTTTGCGTATTGAGCACGAACTGCTGAGTGAATCGGCCAGTGGATGAGTCGAAGGCAACGCTCGCCACAGTCGCGCCGCTGAGCTTGGCGCTGGCGTCGTTGTTCGCCGCGTCCCACTCGCATTCGGAGAGACCCGCCGCGCTCAACGCGGCGTTCCATTCGGTGAGAGTCGCAGGTGCGGTCGGTGATCCGAGCAGGAACTGCGGCTGCGCCACACCACTCGGGTAGACGGGGCAGAGGCCGTTCGCGAACGTGTCGGTGATGTGCGTCGGCGCGCCATCCACGGCCGCGTTCACGTATTCGCTCGTCGAGATCTGCAGGCGGTAGTCGGCAATGTTGCCCTGCTCGAACGAGGCCTGCTTCGACCAGCCGTCGGTGTCACCGATGCGCACCGACTTCAGTACGCGCACGTCGGAGACGTACACGGAAGTCTCGCCGCGATCCTCGCTCCAAACCGGGTCCAACGTGCCCGTAACACCGCGCCAGTTGCCGCCGCCAACAGCCACATTCGTCAGCGCGGCGGCTTCCTTCGCCGCGTTGTGATCGGCAGCATCAGTGCTGCCTTGGCGGGTCGAGGCGCCGCGGTTGTTGTCGAGGTTTGCGCCCTGTGCGCCACTTTCAGCGGTGGGCGCGCTATCGCCAAAGTCGAGAGTGTTCTCGAAGAGCGGCACACCTGCACGGTAGCTGATGGTGGTAATGCCTGGCACGCCAGCAGTGTTCGGCAGGCTCTGGGTGGTGCCCGCCGAACCTTCGAGATCGGCGAGGTTCCATGTCACCTTGGTGTAGACGGCACCCGCACCTGGGGTGAACTGGCCGTTCGAGTCGAGCGTGCCCTGCACGGTTTCGACAGAGGCCGCGTCAAGGCAATTGGCACCGGCTGCACCGGTGACCATTGGCCCCGAACCGGGCCACTCGTCTGCCCCGGATCCGTTGCCCGCGTCGGTGGTGTTGTCACCGCTCGTGCACGAGCCGAGGTATTCGAGACCCGCGGGCAGGTAGTCGACAATGGTTGAGTCAGTGAGGTCGCCCTCGCCAGTGTGATGCACCGTGAGGGTGTAGACAGTCGTGCGGTCGCCGTGCACGCCACGCAACAGCTCGTTCTCGGGGCTCGGCTCGCTCTTCTCGATACGCAGCGCGCGCATCTCGGGATCGATTGATTTCGGGCTTGAGCTCGAGGTGGCCTGCTGCGCGACAGCGCCTCCGAGGCCGGTGCTGCCAGGGAATACCGGCACAAAGCGCTCGTTCGAGCTCGTGTAGGCGT
This sequence comes from uncultured Leucobacter sp., assembly GCA_937967375.1. Lineage (GTDB taxonomy): Bacteria > Actinomycetota > Actinomycetes > Actinomycetales > Microbacteriaceae > Leucobacter. Next base: position 6,558 of record CALCJF010000054.1, on the reverse strand, counting down.
TCATCGTCACTTCGATGGGGTCGCCCACGGCATAGCCGTTTGCAACGCCGCCCGTGTCGGTCGTGTTCACCTTCGGGCGCAACTTGATGCTGGTGCTTACCTCACCGGTTGCTGGCAGATCAGAAAAGTTCTGGAAGACCGCGAACTGCTTACCTGCGGGCACGGCACACTTGCCCGATTGAGGCGGAGTCGGGTTCACCAACCCGAGCGCGGCGCAGGTATCTGCCCCGCCCGCCATGGTGCCGGGCAGCACTGCACCTGCGGGGTAGACGGCTGAGGGCGTGCCGAGAGCACCGGCGCTCACGATGCTGACGGTGTCGGGCAGTAGCAACGTAGCGCTGAGGTTGTACACGGCTGCCGACCCAGCGGGGTTCGCAATCGTCACGTCGAGCGTGACGTCTTCGCCGAGCACCGGCGCGCTCGCCGGCGCCACAGTTACGTCAGGTGCCGGCTCTGCAGCAAGCGCGCTCTGCACCCCGACACCAGCAACGACCAGCATGCCGGCAAGCAACGCCGCGGCGGCTCCTCCTGAGACATACTTCTGCACGCGCTTCCACGCGCGCGCACGACTATTACTCAGCACCGAAGCCTCAGCCACTTTGATCCCCCAAAAGATCTAAGAAGAAGCGCCTCGTTGCGTTCCGAACCCCCCGGTATCGGAACGCAACGAGCACTAGAGAGAACCGCACAAGAGGCGGTTCGTATTTAAACGTACCCTCAGCGCGATATTCGATCCAAGGAGAAGAGGGGGTAATTATGGGTGAAGATTATTTCGGTGAAGGTGCAGAAACGGCCTCGACTACCCTTGATCAAGTGACAAGGATCGACCCCACGACGCCCAGGCTAAGCCACGACGAGTGGCGACGCCTCGAGCACGCACATCACGCGCGAGTCGATGCGCTCACCACCGCTCACCTCTCCCGACGGTCTCGTGGCGAGCGCCACCCCGTCGAAGATTTTCTCTGGACCTATTATTCGGTAAAACCGGCAGAGCTGCGTCGCTGGCATCCCGGTGCCGGGGTATTGCTCGAAGACGGCGGAGTGGATCGTCAGGCCTGGCGCCACTACACCGCAGTGGCCAATGACGCCATCGTTGACCTCGACGCATTCTTCGAGAAGCGCGGCGCAACCGTGACCTATGTCGATACGCTGCTGCGGGCGACGATCGAGCACACCCCACGCTTCGGCTGTTTCGGCTTGCACGAGTGGGCGATGGTCTATCGCCTCACCCCTGAGCAGTTGCGGCACGTCGGCTTGCCGCTGCGCATCGGGCACGAGGCGACCGATCTCGTGGTCGAGTCGAACCCGATCAGCTGCACGCACTTTGACGCGTACCGTTTCTTCACCGAACCCGCCGCGCCACTGAACGCGCTTCGCCCGACCCGCGAGAATCAGCCCGAGTTCGAGCAGTCGGGTTGCCTGCACGCCGGCATGGATGTCTACAAGTGGGCCGTGAAGCTCGGGCCGATCGTACCCGGCGAGGTGCTGCTCGACGCATTCGAGCTTGCCCGCGACATTCGCGAGGTCGACATGCGGGCTTCGCCCTACGATGTGAGCGCCTATTCGGGTGCAGATGGATCGCGGCTTGTCGCGGTCGAGATCGAGACACCCGCGGGCAAGCGCGAGTATGCCGAGTTGCAGCGGGGGTTTGCGGCGCGCGGCAATGCGCTGCGCGAGCGGGTGATTGCGGCGATCGAGCTGGCGCGATCCTCGCGCTAACCGTCTCGGCCATCTCCCGATAGACGAAAGAGGCGCACCCTCCGAGCTGAGCTCGTCAGGTGCGCCTCTCGCGTCTGCGGTTAGGCCTCGGCGTTAGGCCTTGGCTGCACGCCTGCGCAGCAACAGCAATCCGCCGCCGAGCAGGCCGAGGCCGCCGAGCAGTGCGAGCCCGAGCAGCGACTGACCGCCGGTGTTGACGAGCGCGGCCGGAACGTTGCCATGCCAGTCATCCTCATCGTCAACATCTGTGCCGCTGTACATGCCAACCGCGGTCACCTTCGCGGTGTCAGAGTGCTTCTGCCCTGGCTTCAGTGCGGGCAGGGTACCCTCACATTCGAACTGCTCACCGACGTAGAGCGGACCCGCCCACTCGGTGCCGGTGACGGCCTCAATCGTGCCCTCACCATCGGTGGAGGCGGGAACGAAGGTACAGACGAGGTCAGAGATCTTGCCGGTGCCCGAGGTGAGCTCGTCGCTGACCACAATGTTGACCAGCGGCTCTTCTCCATCGTTCGAAACGGTGAAGCGAATCTTCTCCGACTTGTCGGCCGTGAGCTGCTTGCCGGGCGCCTTGTCGTAGTCGCCCTTGAAGCCATCGTTCAGCAGCACACCCGACTCGTCGTACTCAGGTGAAGCACCCTCGTCGATCCACTTCTCGATGTCGATGCTCGGCACCGGAACGTAGCCGTTCCAGTCGTCTGCATCTTCAACGGGCACGCCACTGAACTGACCGGCACCGGTCACTGATGCAGTATCGGCGTGGGTGTCGCCGGACTCGAGCGCGGGCAGAGTGCCCGTGCACTCGAAACGCTCGCCCGGTGCGAGCGGACCAGCCCACTCCGTGCCGGTTACCTCGTCAACGCCATCGCCAGCAGGAACGAAAGTGCAGACAAGATCGGCGATCGTGCCCTTGCCGTCAGTCAGCTCATCGCTCACCACGATATCGACGAGGGGCTCGGGGCCATTGTTCGAAACGGTGAAGTTGATCTGCTGCGTCGCGCCGGCCTCGAGCGGCTTGCCCGGGGCTTCATCGTGATCGCCGTCGTAACCGTCGCGAAGCAGCTCGCCATTCTCGTCGTACGCGGGGCCGGAGCCCTCGCCATCGGCGGTCCACTTCTCGATGTCGATGCTCGGCAGGTCGGGCACGATGGTGGTCGATGAGTCGCCGAAGCTGTTGACGATCAGCTGGTTCGGGTCGGTCACCTTCGCGGCGAAGTACACGTTCGCGGTCGCGCCAGAGGTAAAGGTAGTGCCGGGCTTCTGCGAGAGCGAAATCGTGCCCCGCACGCCCTCGGCCTCGTCGAACGAAGCGACCAGGTTGCCGCTCACATCGACCGGGTCGAGGCTTGCGTCAGCGCCCGTCGCCTTGTTCTCTTCTGTCACGAAGCCGATAAACTCCAGCCCAGCGGGCAGCACGTCTTTCTCGGTCGTGATGGCGGTGTTACCGAAGCCATTGTGACCGATGAACTGCAGGCGGTAGACGTAGATCTTGTCGGCGTCGAAGGCCTCGCCAGGTGCGTACAGGCTTGCCCATTCGCCGCCATTCGAGATCGGATCGTACACGTGTTTGCGGGTCTCAGCCTCAGCCCCGAACGAGGTTGCTTGCGACTCGAAGCTCGACCAGAACAACGGGTTGTCGCCTTCGCCGAACAAGTCGGCGCGGTTCACCAGGTCGATGGTCTCTTTCCCGTCAAACACGCGCGTCGTCAGTGTCAGGTACACCTCGAGCTTGCCGCCCGCAGCGGTGGCCTTCGCAGCACCAGTGGCGTTGAGCTGAATCGAGAGTTCGCCGGGCTGGCCGTTCGCCCCGGCGACGAACGCCAGGTCGAAGTCGCCCTGCGCAAGCCCGGTACCCGCGTAGTTGCCGGTGACGGTGACGTTGCTGAGGTCGGCTGCAACGTCGAAGAAGCGAGGATCGACGTAGTCGACGATGCGCGTGTTCGCTGCAGGGGTGCCGGTGCGAGCGGTGTCTACCTTGAACGTGTAAGTCACCTCGGTTGCCGCATTCGGGGTCGCGTTCACGCTGCTGGGCGCGGTCTTTGCGAACGCCGAGCTGTCGTTCACGCCGCTGCTGTTGTCCGCGTCGGGAACCACGACATAGCCGTCAGTGTTGCCGGTGCCGTGCGACGAGGAGCCCCAGGTGAAGGTCGCGGTGTTTCGAACGCGCAGACGGTCGCCGCCGTCAACGCTGCCTTCGGTAGGCAGATCTGCAACCGTGTTGAGCTTCGCGGGAGCAACAATGGTCGCGTTCGTGTAGACGGGATCTGCGGCGTTGCCATTGTGGTACTTGCCCACGTTGACCATCAGCTTGTTGCCGTCGAAGCAGTACTTGCCAACGTTCGCGTCCGCACCGAAATCGGCCGCGGTCGCGGGGCAGGTGCCCGCGTTCGTGAGGTTGGCAATCGGGTTGCCGCTGTTGTCATAGAGACCGTTCACCGGCAGGTCGCCACTGAAGTTCCAGCTCGCCTGGGGAAGCAGGTTGTCGGTGATCACGACGTTGCTGTTCAGCTCGAAGTTGCCGCTGTGGCGATCCCACTGCTGCAAGTTCGCGCGCAAGGTGTAGTTGATGTCAATCGCCGGGTCGAGCGCACCGGTCGTGCCCGTGGGCAGGTTGACGGTGCCGAGGTCGCCGCTCTTGCCGAACGCCTGGCCGGCGCCCGGGCCGAGAATTCTGCCTCCGAGGTACACCGAGGCATCATCAGTGCTGTCACCGTCGAAAGTTGCGGTGTTCGTGAGCCAGATGCCGTAGTCGCCAGGCGCGCCGTTCTTCGCGGTGAAGGCTGCCTGAAGCGCGGTGTCGAGGGCCGTGGGGTCTGTGACCTGCACCTGGTACGTGAGCTTGAGCACAGAGGGGCCGGTCAGCGTGCCGCCCACGACACCGTCGAAGGAGTTCACCGTTTCATCGAGAACAGTGAAAGCTCGCGGGGCACTGCTCGGGTTGTAACCGTTCTCATCCCAAGTGGTCTCGGTGCCGGTGACCGTGAGCGGCTGCACATAGCCGAGACCGGTGGGCAGCAGATCCGAGATCGCAAGAGCACCGCGGCTGGCACCGGCGGGGGTGTTCACCGTGAGCGTGTAGGTAATGAGCTGGCTCTCGATACCAGGCTTGAGGCCGAGGTAGTTGCCGTCAACATCCGTGTTGACGAAGTTGCTGAGGTTGCCCCCAGCGGTGACATCCTTAGCAAACCCATCGCCGACGTTCTCGTGCGAGTCGCCGTCTTTGATGAAGATCACGTCGGTCGAACCGCTATCATCTCCATCGCTCCAGGTGATTTTTCCGGGAGCAGACTCATCAACCGGGACCATATCGAAGTCTAGGTCGAGAATTCCCTGGGCAACGCCGGTGGGCCACGGGTCTTTGAAGGTCACGATGACCCCATCACCCGTATCGTTCGGAACGATGCTCTGCACCGCCTCGTTGGCAGGGAAGGGCCCGGCGATGCTGACGCCCGCCCCCATCTTGATCTCGACAACCTGACCCACCGCGGTGGAGTTATAGGTCAGCTGCAGTTTGAGATTATCGCCGGTTCGCACCTCGGCGTTCTCTTGGATCGGCGAACCGTTGTGCATGACCTGCACAGTGACACCCGTAGCCGCATTTGCTGCGGTCGCCGAGCCGGCAGCCACCAGGCCGACGCTCATCGCGATGACCGCGATTCCCGAGATGAGTTTTGCGAGCAGGCCCTTGGGGCCTTTCTCGCGCGATGAATTTTGGCGCGCGTGAAGCATGCCATCCCCCTTAATGATGGTTACTTCGCAAGGCACACCAAGGTACGCCTAGCTGACGGTGCTACCCGCGCGGATTAAGCTTCCCCAAGCTCCCCAGAACGCGCGCGACTAACTTCTCCCGCAGACAGCATAAAGCAAAATTCTCGAACAGTCGAAGTCGTATTACAGATGACGACGGCCACAGCAGAACGATGAGCTACCGCGCGCAGGGCAAGACCCGCAACGGAAATTATGGAGATCAACGCGAAGCGTGGATCAATCTCGAGAATCCATCCGCGATTTCGGTTGTTTTCCGTGATTTCCGTTGAGAGGCGGCTATCTCAACTACTCCGAAGGCGTCGAGCCCTTGGCCGCGAGTTTGTGGTGATGAATCACCTCGGCGACGACGAAGTTGAACCACTTCTCGGCAAACTCGGGGTCGAGGTGCGCGTCCTCTGCGAGCGAGCGCAGGCGCGCGATCTGGCGCACCTCACGGTCGGGATCGCTGGCGGGCATGCCGTGTTCGGCCTTCAGCTCACCCACCTGCTGCGTGCAACGAAACCGCTCGGCGAGCATGTGAATGAGCGCGGCGTCGATGTTGTCGATGCTGGCGCGCAGCGCGAGCAAGGTAGCCTCGGGCGATCGATCGCTCACAGTGCTTCTCCGATCCTCGTTTAGTCGAGCAGATCGTGGCGCACGACGACCTGCTCGCGCTCGGGGCCGACCCCGATTGCCGACATGCGCGCCCCGCTCATCTTCTCGAGTGCGAGAATGTACTTCTGCGCGTTCTCTGGCAGATCTTCGAAGCGGCGGGCTCCAGTGATGTCTTCACTCCACCCCGCGAACTCTTCGTAGATCGGCGTCGCGTGATGAAAGTCGCTCTGGTTCACGGGCATCTCGTCGTGGCGCACGCCGTTCACGTCGTAGGCGACGCAGACGGGAATCGTCTCGAGACCCGAGAGCACGTCGAGCTTGGTGAGCACGAAGTCGGTGACACCGTTGATGCGCGCGGCATAGCGGGCGATCGGGGCGTCGTACCAGCCGCAGCGGCGCAGGCGCCCGGTCGTGGTGCCGTACTCGTGACCGACCTTCGCCAGGTGCTCGCCCATCTCGTCGAACAGCTCGGTCGGA
>CALCJF010000053.1 GCA_937967375.1 uncultured Leucobacter sp. | reverse complement strand
ATGAAGGAGCTCGAGCAGCTCGACTTCGAGGGCGGCACCAGCGGCTTCACCAAGAAGGAGCTGCTGCTCAAGAAGCGCGAGCTCGACAAGCTGCAGAAGTCGCTCGGCGGCATCCGCCACATGGGCAAGACCCCTTCGGCTCTCTGGGTTGTTGACACCAAGAAAGAGCACCTCGCAATCGACGAGGCGAAGAAGCTCGGCATCCCCGTGATCGCCATCCTCGACACCAACTGCGATCCTGACGAGGTCACCTACCCGATTCCGGGCAACGACGACGCAATCCGCTCGGTCGCGCTGCTGACCCGCGTGATCGCTGACGCTGTTGCTGAGGGCCTCATGGAGCGCCACCAGAAGCCTGTTGAGGGCGAGGCAGAGGCTGCTGAGCCGCTCGCTGAGTGGGAGGTCGAGTTGCTGAACGCTGACCAGGCTGAGGCTCCCGCCGCTGAGGCAGAGGCAGCACCGGCTGAGGCCGCTGAGGCTCCCGCCGCCGAGTAACCTCGGTCGCATCTCACCACCTCTTTTCATCTTTCATAATCTTTCCGAGAAGGAGTCACACATGGCTGCAGTAAGCATGGCCGCTGTGAAGGAGCTTCGCGAGCGTCTCGGCGCTGGCATGCTCGATAGCAAGAACGCACTCGTCGAGGCCGATGGCGACATCGAAAAGGCCATCGAGATCCTGCGTCTCAAGGGCCTCAAGGGCGTTGCAAAGCGCGAGGGCCGCGAGGCGAGCGAGGGCATGGTCGGCGTTCGTCAGACCGAGGGTGCCGCAACCATGATCGAGCTCGTGTGCGAGACCGACTTCGTGGCGAAGAACGAGAAGTTCCTTTCGCTCAGCGAGAAGGTGCTCGACGCAGTTGCAGCCGCTGGCGCAGCTGACGTTGAGGCTGCACTTGCAGCGCCGCTCGACGGCAAGACCGTCGGCGAGGTCATCACCGACGAGTCGGCGATCATCGGCGAGCGCATCGAGATCCGCAAGGTCTCTCGTATCGAGGCTCCCGCGACCGCGGTCTACCTGCACCGCACCTCGAAGGATCTGCCTCCGCAGATTGGCGTGGTCGTTGGCTACGAGGGCGCAGACGAGAAGGCTGCTCTGAGCATCGCTCAGCACATCTCGTTCGCAGACCCGCTCTACCTGAGCCGCGACGAGGTTCCCGAGGCAGAGGTCGAGAAGGAGCGCGCGCTCGTCACCGAGATCTCGAAGAACGAGGGCAAGCCTGAGGCTGCGCTGCCGAAGATCGTTGAGGGTCGCCTCACTGCGTTCTTCAAGCAGGTTGCTCTGAACGAGCAGGTGCACGCACTCGACGCTGACAAGCGCGAGGTCGCAAAGGTCGCAGAGGCCGCCGGCATCACCGTGACGAGCTTCGCTCGCAGCAAGGTTGGCGCCTAACACGCGCATGAGAGCCCGGGTCGCAAGCTTGCGTCCCGGGCTCTTGTCGTGCCCGCCCCATTCCCACAGTGTTCGCCGCTGCGAGCATTAAGCTGATCAAGATACCCCCACACCTCAAGGAGCTCATCCATGTCAACACCTCGCAAGCGTCGCGTTCTGCTCAAGCTCTCTGGCGAGGCATTCGGTGGGGGAACGCTCGGCGTGAACCCCGATGTGGTGAGTCAGATCGCGCGCGAGATCGCGGCGGCCATGGAGAGTGCAGAGGTCGCCATCGTGGTTGGTGGTGGCAACTTCTTCCGCGGTGCCGAGCTGTCGCAGCGCGGCATGGATCGCGCGCGAGCCGACTATATGGGCATGCTCGGTACGGTCATGAACTCGCTCGCGCTGCAAGACTTTCTCGAGCAGGCGGGCGTCGAGACTCGCGTGCAGTCGGCCATCACGATGACGCAGGTGGCCGAGACCTACATTCCGCTGCGCGCCATTCGTCACCTCGAGAAGGGCCGCGTCGTGATCTTCGGTGCCGGAGCAGGCTTGCCCTACTTCTCGACCGATACCGTCGCTGCGCAGCGCGCGCTCGAGATTCAGGCCGACGAGGTGTTGGTCGCCAAGAACGGTGTCGATGGCGTCTACACCGCCGATCCGCACAAGGACCCCAGCGCGACCCTGATCGAAGAGATTACCTATGGCGATGCGCTCGTCAAAGGCCTGAAGGTGGTTGACTCGACCTCGTTCAGCCTCTGCATGGACAACGGCATGCCGATGCGCGTGTTCGGTATGGAGCCCTCGGGCAACGTGACCGCGGCTATCCGCGGCGAGCAGCTCGGCACGCTCGTTCACAGCTGAGCAGCGTGCGGGCGCTGACAAGCGAGCCGATGCGCGTCGCACCCCCGCCCACCACTAGACTTTTCATATTGAACTGACCCCGAAGGAGCAATCGTGATCGATGAGGTTTTCGCCGACGTCAAGGACCGCATGACCAAGGCCGTCGAAGCCGCCCGTGAGAGCTTTGCCACGGTGCGCACGGGCCGCGCGAACCCGTCACTGCTGCAGGGAGTGCAGGTCGACTACTACGGCACGCCAACGCCGCTGCCTCAGCTCGCTTCGGTCGCGAACCAGGACGCGCGTAGTCTGCTCATCACCCCTTACGACAAGGGCGCGATGAAAGACATCGAGCAGGCGATCCGCGATATGCCGAACCTCGGTGCAAACCCGAGCAACGACGGCAATGTGATCCGCGTGACCCTGCCCGAGCTCACCGAGGAGCGCCGCAAGGAGTTCGTGAAGATCGTGAAGTCGCGCGCAGAAGACGCGCGCGTGGCCGTGCGAAACGTGCGTCGCTTCGGCAAGGATTCGTTCGACGCGCTGAAGAGCGAGGTCGGCGAAGACGAGCTTGCTCGCGCCGAGAAAGAGCTCGACGCCGTGACCAAGCAGTTTATCGAGCAGATCGATGACTCGCTGAAGCACAAAGAAGCAGAGCTGCTGGAGATCTAGTCACCATGCAGGGGCACGAGCGTCGAGACGAGCTGCGAGGCGAGTTGCGCGCGCAGATCGACGGCGCGAAAGCCCAGTTCGAGGCGACCAACGCCAAGATCGAGCAGAAGGCCGGCCGCAATCTCTTTCTTGCGGTGTTCAGTGGAGTTATTTTTGCCGCGGTGTTCGTCGTGACGTTGTTCACGGTGAAGTGGGCGTTCATCGCACTTGTCGCTGCGCTGGTGACGGTCGCGCTTGTCGAACTCGCCGCGGCGTTTCGGGTAGCCGGTCGTCGGGTACCGCGCGTCGGCGCAGCTATCGGTGGGCTGATCATCGTTGCCGGTGCCGCGTTTTTCGGCGCGAAGGGCCTGCTGCTCGCGCTGTTTGCCGCCTCCGTGCTGTTGGTGCTCTGGCGCCTCGTGGAGGGGCTCGTTCCGGCCTGGGAAGTGCCGCCGAAAACACTGATTCGCGATGTGTTTTCGGGCCTGTTCGCGCTCGTCTACGTGCCGTTTCTCGCCTCGACCGCGGTCTTGCTCGTGCAGGCTCCGAACGGTGAGTGGTGGGTGTTTGCCCTCGTGCTTGTGGTGGTTTCGGTCGACGTGGGTGCGTATGCGGCTGGCGTGACGCTCGGAAAACACAAGATGACGCCGAGGATCAGCCCGAACAAGACCTGGGAGGGCTTCGGTGGGGCCGCTCTAGTTGCCATGATCGCCGGCGTGACCATTTCGCTGCTCGCGCTCGACCAGCCATGGTGGGTCGGCGTCTTGCTTGGCCTGATCGTGTTGATCACCGCCACCGGTGGTGACCTGACGGAATCACTGATTAAGCGCAACCTGGGTGTGAAAGACATGAGTTCTTGGATCCCGGGCCACGGGGGATTTCTCGACAGACTTGATTCTCTGCTGCCCTCTGCCATCGGCGTATACGGGGTGGCGCTGAGCTTGGGAGTATTTGCATGAGTCGCACATCGGCGCCGGCTTCGACGGAACACAGTTCGTTTCCGCTGGCCGAGCGAGGTCAGCTTGGTTATCACCCGGAGGAGGTCGATGCGTTTCTCGAGCGTGCGAGAGACACGTACGATCAAGGCGCAGACGTGCTCTCGCCGGTGACAGCTCAGGAGATCCGTGGGCTCGCGTTTCCGTTGAAGAAGCGCGGCTACTCGGCTCGTTTTGTCGATGCTGCGATGGATCGCCTTGAAGAAGTCTTCTATGAGCGAGAGCGTCGTGCGCGTATGGCGCAGATCGGCGAAGAAGCGTGGTGGGCAGAGGTCGGCCAGCTGCTGCGAGAGGTGCGCGGTCGTCTCGACAGGCCGCGAGGCAAACGCTTTCGCACCCGTGGTATTTTCGCGAGCGGCTATCGCAAGTCTCAGGTAGATGCGTTTCTTGATCGCGTATCTGCACTGTTCGCGGGCAATGATCAGCTGACCACCGCCGAGGTTCGCGGAGTGGTGTTTCACTCACAGTGGCGTGGTTACAACGAGGATCAGGTCGACGCGCTGCTCGATGCGGTGGTTGAACTGCTGCTCGCAACTCGTTAGACAGTGCAAGGCGCTTCACTCGACCGAAGCGCCAATCTGAGATAGAATCGTTATATTGTGATGTCTGTTACTGCCAATTCAAGTGCTCGAACCCTCTTCAAACGCGCCCGCGGTTACCTTGCGGCGCTTGCTGTGGTCGGCATCGCTGGTACGGCGATCATTGCCCCGTTTGCCGACGTTCGGCCTGCGCTCGCTGACGAGGCGTTTTACGAGCGCATCAATCAGCAGTTCGTGCCAGAGGACGTCGAATCGGCCGACATTCATCTTGAGCTGCCGACTGCCGAAGAGCTTCCCGCTCCGACACCGGAGCCTGCCGCGCCGGCGGCCGGCGGCGGGTCGGGTGAGATTCCGCGTTACACCGGAGGCGGCTCACCTGCCGAGTGGATGGGATGGCCGCCGCGGGGATTCCCGAGAGCGACTGGGGCTATGTTGACTACGTGGTGAGCCGTGAGAGTGGCTGGAACCCAAACGCGACGAACTCGAGCAGCGGCGCCTGCGGGCTTGTGCAGGCGCTTCCCTGCAGCAAGGTTCCTGGCGGCAATGGTTATGACCCCGTCGCGAACCTGATTTGGGCGAACGGATATGCCACGGGTCGCTACGGCAGCTGGGCCGGGGCCTACGACTTCTGGGTGGCTAACAGCTGGTGGTAAGCGATTGGCATGTCACGCATGGCGCGTAGGCGTGGCCCGAGCAAGTACCAGCGTGCTGCGCAAGACCCACCTCGCGATGTGACGAGGCTCGCATACGGGGGAGCCAGCAAGCAGTTTCGTCGTGGAACCGAATGGTTCGTTCGTGAGATTCCAGCGCATCGTGCCGAGAAAGCCTATCGATGCCCAGACTGCGCCGTCGATATTCCTGCGGGCCAGGCACACATCGTGGCGTGGAGCGCCGAGCATCTGTTTGGCGACGAGGCGGCGCTGCAGCAGCGTCGCCACTACCATTCCCACTGCTGGCGTCTCTCGTAGCAGGCTAGCCGCATGTTCGACCAGGGCATCGTGAGAGACCGAGCGGCCGGCTCCTAGAAGAGGGTGTCCGGTTGCTCGGCGACAAGCGGCACTTCTTGCGCGGGCAAGGCGTCGGCGAGTCCGGGGCCCGCGTTCGGCTGCTGACCCCGCTGGTAGGCAGTGGCTGCGGCGCGCGCCCGGTCATCTGCGGCCTCGTTGAGCGGATGGCCGGCATGGCCCTTGACCCACTCGAACTGCACCTGTCTGCCCTGCATCGCCCGATCCAACGTCTCGAGCAGCTCCCGGTTGAGCACAGGCTTGCCGTCGGCCTTGCGCCAACCGCGACGCTTCCATCCTGGCATCCACTGCGTGACTGAGTTAATGACGTATTGGCTATCGCACAGCACCGTCAGCGGCTCGCTCGCGCGGTGCGCGGTGGCGTGCAGAAGGTCGATGACGGCCATCAACTCGCCTTGATTGTTCGTGGCGCGCGGCCACCCTCCCGCGCGCCACTGCGAGCTGTCGATGTACCATGCCCAGCCCGCCGGGCCTGGATTTCCGAGAGCCGAACCGTCGGCTGCGGCAATGATGGTCATGCTTCGTCGAGGCGAGAGACGGGCTTCGTATCGCTGTCACCATCACCGGAGGTGTGAACCGGTGCCTCGGTCGACGGTTTCACGCTCTGTTCGAGCTTGCGCGCGTTCGTGACTACCTCGCCAAGGCTCTCGAAATAGCGAGCCACCGCGACACGTTCGACCTTCAGCTGTGTCATTCGGTCTTCCGCCGCCGCGAGCACCTTCTGCGCGCGGTTCTCGGCATCGGTGAAGGTATGGTGTGCGCGCTGCTCTGCTTCGTGCACGACGTCGGCGGCTTGGCGCTCGGCCGCGAGTCGCATTTCGCGAGCATCGGCGGCCGCGCCACTCACCACGCGGTCGTACTCGGCGCGCGCGGTCTCGAGCTGCTGCTGCAACTCCGCGAGCGAGGATCGCGCGGTCTCGAGCTGGGACTTCGAGGTGGCAGTCGCCTCTGCCTGACGATCGGCGATCTCGCGCTCAAGCTGCTCTTTGCGCTCGGCGGCGGTTCGAGCGAACTCGTCGGCCTCGTGCGCGATGCGTTGACGCTCATCGCGCACCAGGTCTTCGGTCTCTGCCTTGGCGGTGGCAAGCTCGGACTCGAGGTTCGCACGGTACTGCGCAAGCTCCTCGACTGTGTCCGCCCGCAGCGCATCGAGCTCTGCAGTGACCTGCGCACGCTTGGTCTCGACCTCGCGATCGACCTCGGCGAGCGCCGCTTCTCGTTCGCGCCCCAGTGCTTCGCGCTGCGCCTCGGTCTCTGCCGAGAGCCTGCGTTCGTGATCGGCACGCTCGCGCGCGAGATCGTCGGCGAGGCTGACCCGGTCTCGTTCGGCCTGCAGCTCGAACTGCTCGCGGTCGATGCCCAGCTTGGTTGCCGCCTCCTCGCGCTGAATGCGCAGACGCTCGGCAGTGGTTTCGGTCAGGCTGGCAAGACGCGCGGCCTGCTCTTCGCTTTCAGCGGTGAGGCGCTGCTCGTGCATGGTCTGTGCGTCGCTCAGCTTCGCTTCCTGGGCGCTCAGGGCTAGGGCGAGCGCGCTTTCGTGCGTGGCCAGTTGCTTCTCGATGCTGCGATCGTGTGCGGCGCGTGCGCGCTCGAGCTCGACTCGCTGTGCTTCTCGCTCGTCTGCGAGCTGCTGTGCATGGGCCTCGCGTTCGTCTGCAAGGCGCGTCTCGTGCGCGTCGCTCTCGCTCTTGATGCGGTGCTCGTGAGCTGCGACTTCGTCTGCGATTCGCTGTTCGTGCTGTGCGCGCTCGTCGCTCACCGCGAGGTCGTGCGCCGCGCGTTCGTCGGCGATGCCGAGTTCGTGTGTCTCACGCTCGCCCGCGATCTTTGCCTCGTGGGCCTCGAGCTCGTGTGCGATCTTTGCGTCGTGGGCTTCGCGCTCATCGGCAATGCGAGTCTCGTGGGCCTCACGTTCAGCAGCAATGCGGCGCTCGTGCTCGGCGCGTTCTTTGACGATCTTCGCCTCAGCATCGCTTGTGGCGCGCTCGAGTGCGGCACGCTCTTCAGCAATTTGCGTGTCGTGGGTCTCGCGTTCACGTGCGATCTCGGTGTTGTGCGTCTCGAGTTCGCGTGCGATTTGCGTGTCGTGCGCGTCTCGCTCGCGCGCGATCTGGGTTCGATGCGCCGCCAGCTCTTCGTCGATCGTGGTCTGGTGTGCCTCTCGCTCGCGCGCGAGCAGCGAGACATGGGCGTCTCGTTCGCGCGCGAGCGCCGTCTCGTGTTCGGAGATTTCGGCGCGCAGCGTGTTGTCGTGCTGCTCAAGCTCTTCAGCGAGCTGCTGGGCCTGGGTCTCGGTTGCCTCTGCAATGCGCTGCTCTGCCTCGGCGGTCTGGCGTTCGCGCTCGCGTTCGGCCTGGGCGGCGAGCGAGGCGAGCTGGGCGAGCTGGGCAGCCGAAGCACGCTCTGCGTCTGCGCGAGCCTCAGCCTGGCTTGCGGCCAGTGTTTCTTCGTGGCTGAGCGTCTCTGCCTCGAGGCGCGCGCGGTGCGTCGCGAGTTCGTGCGCGATTGCCTGCTCGTGCTCGACGCGCTCTTGCGCGATCTTCGCGCGCAGGGTTTCGATCTCATCGGTGAGGGTGAGGCGCAGTGCACTCATCTCTTCACCCAGCGCCTTCTCTTGGGCCGCGTAGCGTGCCGCGAGTTCTGCCTCTTCGCGCTGCGTGCGCTCGGCGAAGTCTGCTCGTGCTCGCTCGGCTTCGGTGGTGAGACGGGTGCGCTCGAGCTCTGACTCACGTTCGTGGCTCTCGCGCTGGCGCGCAAAGTCTGCCGCGGCACGCTCGGTCTGTTCGCGCAGCTCGTCTGCTTCGGCGCGTGCAGCGTTCGAGACGCGTTCGGCTTCAGCAGTCGCCTCGGCGAGGATCGCGCGAGCCTCGGCCTTTGCGGTCTCGAGCGAGGCACTCATGTCGAGCTCGGTGTCGGCCTTCAATGCGGCGGCTGCCTGGGCTGCCTCGGTGGTTGTCAGCTCGGACTGCTGCTTTGCATGTCTTTCAAGCTGCTCCGCCTCGCTTCGAGCTTCGCTCATGAGGGTCTCGGCCTGCTCCGTGGCAGAGGTCACGAGCTCGTCGGCGCGCGATTGCGCCTGGCGCAGCAGACGCTCGGTCTCGGCCTCGGTCTGGCGGCGCAGCTTCTCGGCGTCGAGGTCAGCTTGAGCCATGAGCGTCTGTGCGGTTTGCTCTGCCATGTGCAGGCTCTTCTCGACACGCAGCCCGAGCCCCGTGTAGCCGCTCGCGCCGAGCTCAGCGACCTGAGCTTGGAGGTCTTCGATTAACGCGCGCTGAGATTCTGCGTCGCCCGCGGCGGTTTGGTGGGCGAGCTGCAGCGACTGAATGTGCGCTTGGAGCGAAGCGATGTGCTCGGCCATTGCCGATACTCGTGCGTCTACCTCTGCGCGGTTGTACCCGCGCAACGCCTGCGTGAATTGCGAATTTGCTTCTGTCACCGATGCTCCTGGTGCTGCTCGAGCCGAGCTTTTTCGCTGCGGCGTGGGGTGCGAATCCCAATTCCCCTATCTTAGGCGATGCAGGTTTTCAGGCGAAGCTCGGCGTGCTCCGGTAGCGTTAACGGTTGATATGCGCTGTCTCACCTCGAGCGCTGCGCGATTTGGATAGATGCAGGAGAAGCAGACGTGCGATTTGTGCTTGCGATTTCAGCACTCGTGCTTTCGGGCATCATGCTGGTGCTCGGTATCGGGCAGGTCACGTTTTTGGCTGGACCACACAAGGTGTCATACACCGAGCAGTTCGATGCGCCGAATGGGCTTGCGGTAATCGATGCGACACATTTTGACGCAGTGGTAGGCCAGGCAAATGTGGTGATGCGTGGTGAAGGCGCAATCGTCGCGGTAGGTCAGACCCGTGATGTCGAGGCTTGGGTCGCGCCTTTTGCGCACGCTGAAGTGCAGGCTCACACAAAGGATCGCAGCCTGACTTTTGAGTCGGTCGCCGAAGATCGCGGCGCGGCCGACGAGTACGCAGAACTCATCGAGGCGGAACCGGGAGAGAAAATCGTTCCTCCATCGCCATACGGCAGTGACCTGTGGCTCGAGCAACGTGGCGCGGCCCCGACTGCTGACGCCTCGGACACGGCCACCTCTGAGAGCACTGATACCCAAGCTTCTGATGCAGATTCAACGCCAGAGACTTCGGGTGTGCAAACTGTGCGCCTTCCTGTTTCGCTCGCGGCAGATCAGTCTGTGCTCGTGTCGGTAGCCGATCCAGCTGCGACGGCACAGCTCTCCATCGAATGGGTGCAGGATCGACGCACTCCATGGGCAGGGCCTCTCCTGGTCGCTGGTGGAGCGTTCGCGCTGATCGGTGCGCTGCTCTATCTGTTCGCAGTGGATCACGATCGCCGTGGTCTGGGCCCTCGTCGTGGACGAAGGGGGCCCCTGCAGGGAATTCGCAATGTGTTTGCTCGTTCAGGCAAGGCTCGTGGGGCGAGCGCAGCCGCGACCCCGGCTGTCGAAGGTTCGCGTGCCTCGGGTACGGGTACGCGGCGAACTGCGCAGCGCAGGGCAGTCGTGCCTGTGCTTGCCGTGACTGCGACCCTCGCTCTGAGCGGTTGTTCGCAGAACTACTGGCCTGACTTCGCTTCGGGAAACAGTGACGAAGCAACAACTCAGACGCCTGCGAATGTGCCTAACGCCGCACCGGTTCCGGTGTCACCGACGCAGGTCAGCCGCATCGTTGCTGATATCTCGGCGATTTCGGGAGCCGCTGACGAATCGCTCGATGCCACCGGTCTCGAAGCCCGGTTCACGGGTGATGCGCTGACCGAGCGCAAGGCGAACTACACGATCCGCAAGGCCGTGAGCGACTACGAGGTCGTCGTACCGAGCATCACCGATCAGGAGCTTGGCTACCAGCTTGTGCAGAGCACCGAAAGCTGGCCGCGCACGATCTTTGTGGTGGTTGCTTCGCAGGCCGAAGAAGTCGCACCGGCCGACGGTGAAGCTGCCACAGCCGACGGTGAAGCCGCCGCGTCCGACGTTGCACAAGAGCCGGATGCCGAAGCCTCGCCATCGCTTGCCCTCATCATGACGCAGCAGGGCCCGCACGAGAACTTCTTGGTCTCGCGCACCATCGCGCTGCGTGGCGGCATCACGATGCCCGAGGCAGCACCCGCTGAAGAGGGAACCGCGTTGCTCGCAGACGACCTGCAGACTCTGCTGCTGGCGCCCGCCGAGGTGGGTACGGCCTACGCTGCGGTGCTCTCGGGAGGTACGAGCGTCGAGCAGGCCGCCGATTTCAATCTTGAAGGCGACAGCCTGATCGAGCGCAGCGGCTCGGCGTGGGTGGCGCAGTCCGCACAGGCGGCGGCAGCCGGAGGCTCAGGCATCAACTACTCCGTCTCGGCGGCGCAGTCCGATGCCGGTATCGTGAGCCTCTCGACGGGCGTCGGCGGTGCGTTCGTCGCAACCACCGTGCTCGAAACCCGTACCGAGGCGCCCGCAGAAGGAAGCCGCTGGCGCCCAACTGTCCCGAAGAGCCTGACGGCGCTCAGCGGCTTGGAAGGGCAGCAGGAGAAGCTGGTCAGCGTGGTCGCGCATCAGCTGCTGTTCTTTGTGCCAGGCAAGGATTCGGGCGAGAAGATGCAGTTGCTCGGCTACACGAGCGATCTCGTGAGCGCCAGCAACAGCTAGTTCATCGCGAACATAAGGAAACACAGAAGTCATGTCTCAGCAGATTCCAGCTCGCTTCGCCGGCGGTGCCGTCGATCTCAGCCACCTCGCCTCGCGGGGCCAGCAGCCTCAGGGCCAGCCTGGCGCGCAACCCGGTGGTACTGGCGGCCAGGTGGTCGATGTTCCGGCGCTCGTGTTTGCGCTCAGCGACCAGAGTTTCGAACAGGTTGCGCAGCTCTCGTCTGTCGTGCCCGTCGTGATCGCGCTGCTCGCCGACGGCGATGCTGCGAGCGGGCAGCTTGCCTCGCTGCTCGACGCGGCAGTGCGCGAGTTCGACGGTCGACTCGTGCTCGCACAGGTCGAGGTCGGGGCGAACCCGGGTCTCGTGCAGGCGTTTCAGGCGCAGACGGTGCCGACTGTCGTGGCTCTCGTCGCGGGGCGGCCCGTGCCGCTGTTCCAAGGCCCAGCGGCAGCCGATCAGATCCGCGATCTCTTCTCGCAACTGCTGCAGCTTGGCGAACAGCAGGGTGTCACCGGCCGTGTGAACGCACCCGATGCGGGCGCCCCGACCGGTCCCGTCGAACCGCCAGTGAACCCCGCGCACGCCGAGGCGCTCGACGCGCTTGAGCGGGGCGATTTCGCCACCGCAGTGCAGGCCTACGAACAGGTGCTCGTCAAGGCTCCCGCCGATCATGAGGCTCGTGCCGCGCTCGTGCAGGCACGGTTGCTGCTGCGGTTGCAGGGCGCCAGCGCCGACGAGATTCGCATGGCCGCAGCCGCGGGCCCGAGCGATGTCGACGCCCAGCTGCGAGTCGCCGACCTCGATCTTTCGGGCGGGCACATTGAAGACGCCTTTTTGCGTCTGCTTGATCTCTTCGCGGTGGCAAACACCGAAGATCGCACGCGCATTCGCGAGCGCCTGCTCGAGCTGTTCGAGGTCGTCGGCCAGGCCGATCCTCGTGTTGCGGCTGCACGCACCCGACTTGCGAACCTGCTGTACTGACGAACTAGGTGCACCGAATGCGGGCCTATCTCGACCACGCTGCGACCTCGCCGATGCCACCCCCCGTGCTCGAGGCATACACCGAGGCGCTTCATCTGCTCGGCAACCCTGCGTCGACACACGCGCACGGGCAGCTCGCGAGCGAGCAGCTCGAGGCGGCGCGAGAGCGCATCGCCCGCAGGCTCGGGGCTGACCCGGCTCTGGTGACCCTCACCGGTGGCGGCACCGAATCGATCAATCTCGCGATCAAGGGCTTCTATTGGGCCGCGGTGCGACGGGCCAACGCCCGAAACTCTAATGAGGCGCCCGTGCTGCTCATCGCGACGGGGGAGCACCACGCCACCATCGAGGCAGCCGAGTGGTTGCGAGACTTCCAAGGCGCTGAGTTGCGGCTGCTGCCGCTCGATAGCGACGGCGTGCTGCAGCCAGAGACCCTTCGCGCTGCGATTGCCGAGATCGGCGCGTCGCGTATCGCGCTCGTGTCGTTTCTCTGGGCGAACAACGAGGTCGGCTCGCTGCAGCCGGTGCGGGAGCTTGCCGCCACCGCGCGCGAGGCCGGAGTGCTGACCCACGTCGATGCGGTTGCCGCGCTTGGGCAGGTTGCTATTGATTTCGGGGCCGCCGGTGTCGACGCGCTTTCGGTTTCGGCGCACAAGATCGGTGGGCCCGTGGGCGTTGGCGCGCTGCTCATTGCCCGGGGCGCTACCCCCGAGGCTCTCGTGCATGGGGGCAGTCAGCAGCGAGCGCGATCTGGCACTCAGAACGTCGCTGGGGCGGTAGCGTTTGCGGCAGCGTTGGATCACGCCTACGGTGCGAGCGACGATGAGTTTGCCGCGAAGCTCGGTCGCTTGCGCGAGGTGCGCGAGCGGCTGATCGCCGGGGTGCAGCAAGCAGTGCCCGACGCGGTGTTGCGGGGATCGCGCGCGGCCGGGACTGAGTCGGCGGATCCGAGGCTCGCGGGCAATGCGCACTTCACGTTTCCCGGCTGCCAAGGCGACTCGCTCGTGTTTCTGCTCGACGCCGCCGGCGTCTCGGCTTCGGTGGGTTCGGCGTGCCAGGCAGGTGTCGCCGAGATTTCCCACGTGCTGCTCGCCATGGGAGTTCCCGAGCACGAGGCGATTGGATCTCTTCGCTTTACGCTCTCACCAACCACAACCGAAGCAGAAGTCGACGCGCTCGTCGAAGCGTTGCCGAATGCGGTGGCCCGTGCCAGAACTGCTGGACTCGCGTAGACTGCTCTGATGAAGATTTTGGCTGCGATGAGCGGAGGCGTCGACAGCGCGGTGGCAGCCGCCCGCGCGGTCGAAGCAGGCCATGAGGTGGTTGGCGTGCATCTGGCGCTGAGCCGCATGCCAGGCACCCTGCGTACCGGGTCGCGCGGCTGCTGCACCATCGAGGATTCGATGGACGCACGACGCGTCGCCGGGCTGCTCGAGATTCCCTTCTACGTATGGGATTTCAGCGAGCGGTTCAAAGAAGACGTGGTCGACGACTTCATCGCCGAGTACGCTGCTGGCCGCACCCCGAACCCGTGCCTGCGCTGCAATGAGAAGATCAAATTCGCGGCTCTGCTCGACAAAGCAATCGCGCTCGGTTTCGACGCCGTGGCGACCGGCCACTATGCGACGGTGATCGACGGCCCGAACGGACGCGAGCTGCATCGCGCGAGCGCCTGGGCGAAAGATCAGTCGTACGTGCTCGGAGTGCTCACCGCAGAGCAGCTGGCGCACTGCTACTTTCCGCTCGGTGACACGCCGTCGAAAGACCTCATTCGTGCGGAGGCGGCCGAGCGCGGAATCCAGGTAGCGCAAAAGCCCGACAGCCACGACATCTGCTTTATTCCAGATGGTGACACTCGAGGCTGGCTCGATGAGCGCCTCGACCGAGTGCCCGGCGAGATTGTGGACGAGGCCGGCGCAGTGCTCGGCGAGCATGACGGTGCGCTCGGATACACCGTGGGTCAGCGTCGCGGCCTCGCTATCGGACGACCCGCAAATGACGGCAAGCCTCGCTATGTGCTGTCGATTCGGCCGGTGTCGAACCAGGTCGTCGTTGGCCCGAAGGAGCACCTCGCGATTTCGCGGATCGCGGGCGGCCGCTACAGCCTCACGGGCGAGCCCGGATTCGATCTGGCTGATCCTTTTGCCTGCGAAGTGCAGATTCGGGCGCATGCCGACCCGGTGCCGGCCACCGCATCGCTGCGCGAAGTTCTTGACGAGGATCGCACTGAGCAGCACCGTGCTGGTGCTACGCACGAGCTCGTGGTCGATATCGACCTCGAGCACGCCGAGCCGCTGATCGGTGTCGCGCCGGGGCAGAGTGCTGTGCTGTACATCGGCACTCGAGTGCTGGGCCAGTTCACGATCGATCGGGCAATTGCGGCGGACGATATCGACTCTGCCGAGCGTCAGAGGGTCGCCATAGAATCGTTGGTGTGAACGAGAACCAGGCGGCAGTCCCCACCGAACTCGAGGTGCCCACCGACTTCGAGACGGCTCGAATCGAGGCAGAGCGGCTTGCCTCAGATATTGAGCGCTATCGCACCACCTACTACTCAGAAGGCGTCAGCCTCGTCTCTGACGCAGAGTACGACACGATGTTTCGCGCACTCGAAGCCATTGAGCGCGCGTACCCGCAACTCGGGGGGCAGGACAGCCCCACGCGCGAGGTCGGGGCTGCGGTCGTCTCTGTGGGGTTTCCTGAGCACGAGCATGCCGAGCGCATGCTTAGCCTCGACAACGTCTTCAGCCTCGACGAGTTGCGTGAGTGGATGCAGAAGGCCGCCGCTGCCGCCGGCCGAGAGGTGCGTTGGTTGAGCGAGTTGAAGATCGATGGCCTCGCAATCAACCTCGCCTATCGCGATGGGGTGCTTGAGACCGCCACTACTCGTGGCAACGGATATGTCGGCGAGGACATCACTGAGAACATTGATTTCATTCCCGCGATTCCTCGCGTGCTCGTTGCGCCGCTCGGCGGCGGGCAGATTCCCGAGTTCTTCGAGGCGCGCGGCGAGGTCTTTCTGAGTGGAGCCAACTTTGACGCGCTCAACGAGCGACAGCACGAGTTGCAGGCCGAGTCTGAGGCCGAGCAACTTGCCCGCGGGGTCGATCCCGAAAAAGTGGTGGTGCGCTATCCGGAGTTCGCCAACGCCCGCAACACTGCGGCGGGCAGCCTGCGCCAGCGCGCCGAGAAGAAGTCGCCGTTCGAGCTTGAGTTGATGCGTGACCGGCTCGGGCGACTTGACCTCTACGTGCACGGCATCGGCGCCTGGCAACACCCCGATTTCGAGAACCAGAGCGACGCGTACCGTCTGCTCGGCGAGTGGGGGCTGCCGGTGTCGCCCCATGCGCGAGTGTTTGAGAGCGCAGACGAGGTAGTCGCGTTCGTAGAGCAGTGCGGCGAGAACCGGCACGGCTTCGAGCACGAGATCGACGGCATCGTGGTGAAGATCGATGAGCTCGAGCTGCACGCCGAGCTCGGCGAGACGAGCAGAGCCCCGCGCTGGGCGATTGCCTACAAATACCCGCCAGAAGAGGTATACACGACGCTGCTCGATATTCGTGTGGGGGTCGGTCGCACCGGTCGTGCGACACCGTATGCGGTGATGCAGCCGGTGAAGGTTGCGGGCTCGACGGTGAGCCAGGCGACGCTGCACAATCAGCAGGTGGTGCAGGCGAAAGGTGTGCTCATCGGTGATACCGTCGTGCTGCGCAAGGCCGGCGACGTGATTCCCGAGATTCTCGGAGCGGTGCTTGAGCGTCGTGACGGCTCGCAGCGCGAGTGGGTCATGCCCCGAGAGTGTCCCGAATGCGGGGCCGAGCTGCGACCCATGAAAGAGGGCGACATCGACCTGCGCTGCCCGAACGCGCGGGCGTGCCCGGCGCAGGTGCGCGGTCGCGTGGAGCACATCGGCTCGCGCGGCGGTCTCGATATCGAGGTGCTCGGCGAGATCACCGCAGCGGCGCTGACTCAGCCGCTCGTGCCCGCCGAGCCGCCGCTCGTGACCGAGGCCGGGCTCTTCGATCTCACACTTGAGCAACTCGTTCCGATCGAGGTCGTCGTGCGCGACAGCGAGACTGGCGAGCCGGTGCTCGACGAGAAGACCGGTGAGGTTCGGTTGCGCAAACCGTTTCAGAAGATTGAGAAGGTCTACCCTCCGGGCTGGGAAGACAAGACTCAGGCTGAGCGGCGCGCCGCGAAGGTGCGCAAAGACCACGAGCAGATTCTGCCCTCGAAAGACGCTGAAACGCTGCTCGCCGAGCTTGAAAAGGCAAAGACGAAGCCGCTGTGGCGCCTCATCGTCTCGCTCAATATTCGCCACGTCGGCCCGGTCGCTGCCCGGGCGCTCGCCGATTGGTTCGGCTCGCTCGACGCGATACGTGCGGCGACCCCCGATGAGCTCGCCGCGGTCGAAGGCGTTGGGCCGACGATTGCTGCGTCGCTCAGCGAGTGGTTCGAGGTCGAGTGGCATCGTGAGATCGTCGAGCGCTGGGCCGAAGCCGGTGTGCAGTGGGCAACGCCCGGGCACGCGGGCCCAGGCGCGGTCTCGGACGAGGGCGGCGTCCTTTCCGGTCTCACCATCGTCGCGACGGGCACGCTCGACGGATTCACTCGTGACGGCGCGAAGGAGGCGATCATCGCTGCGGGCGGCAAAGCCGCGTCGAGCGTCTCGAAGAAGACAGACTATGTTGCGGCGGGCCCCGGCGCCGGCTCGAAGCTTGCGAAGGCAGAGGAGCTCGGCATTCCGGTCTTAACCGCCGAACAGTTCGCGGTGCTCGTCACCGAAGGGCCCGGCGCGTTGTCGTTGTAGGTGTCGCGATCCGTCCGCTGCGTGCGCACCTCAGGCGGTCTGTTCGAGATAGCGGTCGATGATCTCGTGCAGCCGCACCCCGTCGAATGGCGCGTCATGACCGGGAAACACGCGCTGCACTTGAAGCGAACGCAGCCGCCGCAAGCTGCGGCGATAGGCGATGATGTCAGATTCGGGGA
The DNA here is from genome assembly GCA_937967375.1 of uncultured Leucobacter sp. Classification (GTDB taxonomy): domain Bacteria; phylum Actinomycetota; class Actinomycetes; order Actinomycetales; family Microbacteriaceae; genus Leucobacter. The sequence continues at coordinate 2,329 of CALCJF010000053.1, read as the reverse complement.
GAGTGTCGAGCAGTTCATCGTCATATACGACATCTCCCGAGAAAAGCTCTTCGCGATCCTCGTCGTAGAGAGCAATGCTGCCCGGTGTGTGACCGGGCAGGTGCAGCACGCGAAGCTCAGTACCACCGAGTTCAATAGTGTCGCCCTCACCCAAGTGCCTGGTCAGCGTCGCAGCCCGCTGGCGATATCCACGAGGATCCCAGCCCGCTGCCGGAATACGCGAGAGCAGCCAGGTCGAGTCGCTGTCGCCACTGCTGACGCTGACATCGCTAAGGCCGAGGCCTGCAGCGTGATCAGCGCTGAGCAGGCTGAGCGCGCGATCTGCACGCACCTCGTCTGCCTGATGCCCCCACACCTCAGAGAACTCGTGAGCCGCGCCCGCGTGATCGAGATGCCCGTGCGACAACACGACCGGACACATGTTCCCGGTCAGCGCCGCGATCGTCGGCGCAAGCGGAACGATGCCGAGGCCGCAGTCGATGAGCAGCGATGAGTGAGTGCCGCTGACGAGCCAGAGATTGGCCCGAAGAAAGTTGCCGACATAGGGCTCGGTAACCAGGTGCAATCCGGCTCGATAACGTTTCACCTTGAACCACGTCTCACCTGCTGCGAGGGGGGCCGGGGGAATCACCCGAGTGTCGTCGTTGTGCATGTAGCGTTCGCTCGATTCTGGGAAGGGGTGGATAGACTCAGAGTATGGTTCAGGGAGCTCCTCGGCGTCGCCTCAGCGTCGAGGAGAGGCGAGCAGAGATTCTCTCGAGCGCGATCGATATCGCGAGAGAAGTCGGCCTGGTGGGTCTCACGCTGCTTGACGTGCGGCAGCGAGCCGAAGTCTCTGCCGGGTTGATCAATCACTACTTCACCTCGCTCGACGGGGTGCGGGTCGCTGTGTTCCGTGAACTATTCGGTGTCGGGCCTCTTGATCGGAACGCACCGGCCTCAGTGCAGCTTGCCAGGCTCATCGGGGCGTCCATTTCGCCCGATGCGGTCGACGAGGCAAGAGTCTGGGTTGATGCGATGCTGCTGGGACGCACAATACCCGAGATGCGCAGCGCGGTGAGCACACAAATGGCAATGGACCGGAGCGGGATGGCAGAGGTAATTCAGCTTGGCTGCGCCTCGGCGGCGTTCCGCAGCACCGATCCGGCGCGAAGCGCCACGAGGATTCTCGTGACCATTGATGGATACCTGATGCAGTTTCTCCTGGAAGACGGGGTCGTGCGCCCTGAGCTTCGCCAGGTCGTGTGGGACGTGGCCGAGATGGAGCTCGACCTGACACCTGGCACGCTGCAAGGAATAGGCGATTCTGGCACGGAACGCTAGAGTCCCATCACCTTTGCAAACGCGGCCTCGAACTCTCGGTCTTCTGAGCGTGACAGTGGCCTGAACTCGTAAAGTCGCTCTGACATCTCCTCAGTCGGAAACACGAGCTGATCATCGACCAGCGACGGGTTCACGCGTTCCATCGCTTCGCGGGCTCCTGCGACCGGGGTCACGTACCGAACGTAGTCGGCCACCCGTGCTGCGACCTCCGGGTCGTAGTAGAAGTCGATAAGCTGCTCGACTTCTTCTCGCTTTGTGCTTCCGCTCGGCACGACGAAACTGTCAACAAAGTATGAGGCTCCGGCTTCAGGCACCACGAACTTCCAGACCTCTTCGCCTGCTTCGTCGTTCAGCATCGCTATGTCTCCAGACCAGCACATTCCCGCGAGCAGGTCACCGGTCTGCAGATCTTGTGTGTATGAGTTCCCTTTTACCTGAGCAATCTGGCCTGAGTCGATATTCGCGTCCAAATACTCGATGGCATTCTGAAACTCGTTCTCGCCCCATTCGGCAGAGATGTCGACCCCCTGGGAAAGCATGATGAGCCCGACGGTGTTCGACATGACCGAGAGCACGCCGACCCGGCCTCTGAGGTCGGAGCGCATGAGATCTTGCACCGACTCGACGCCGCGCGGATAGAGCTTGGTGTTGTAGCAGAGTCCGGTCATTCCTGTTTGCCAGGGAATCGAGTGCGCAAGATTCGGATCATACGAAGAGTTCTGCAAACGGGGAAGTAGCTGCGAGAGATTGGGCATGTTGGCGTGATTGAACTCTTGGAGCACGCCGCTGTCTAGCAGGCGCAGAATGAGGGTGTCGCCAACACAGAAGGTGTCGTAACCCGTGTCTTGCTCGAGCTTGAGTGCATCTTTAATGGTGCCGTAGAAGGTATTCGCGTCATCGATGTCTTCGAGATACTGCACATCGATGCCTGTGGTTGACATGAAGTCTTCGAGCGTGGGGTAGAGCTGCTGCTCGTTGTCGTAGTCAAGGTAGTAGGTCCAGTTGC
>CALCJF010000052.1 GCA_937967375.1 uncultured Leucobacter sp. | reverse complement strand
TCTTGACGACATATTTGAGCAAGACACACTCAGTCTCGAGCTGAACGATTTCTTCGAGAATGAACCCTTTAGCGCTGGTGAGCTTCTCGCTGAGTTTTTCAGGCAAGGCCTCTATTCGTACAGTGCATGGGCCGTCGTGCTACTCATCCTCACACGCCCAGGCGCAGACTGGGAAGCTGAACCACTGCTGACCCAGCTGAGGAAACTTCCTAGACAACAAACCTCAGCGATCGCCCAGAACGTCGCATACACCTTGATGCGCCCAACTGCGACACAAGAGGAGGACCTCGAACAGCCAGACGAACGTTGCAAGCTCCTGTTCGGTCTATGGCGTCTCACGTTGCTTGAAGGCGATAGCGACATCGAACCTCGAGACCCGAACGAAGCAAACTCAACCGCTCGCGGAGTCGTCGCCAACGCATTCTTGGAAACCGTCTTCCGAACAATGCATGAGCAGAAGAAAGAATCCATCGACCCGGCATATTTGCTGGCATTCAGCGAGTTCTTAGAGGCCCAAGACAAGGATGTGAGAGATCCGAGTCCGATGATGCTCGCGCGATATGCGGCACACATTCAGCACTGGGATAACGAATGGTTTGACCGCAAGATCGCCGTCAAGTTGAACGAGATCGCTGATACGCCACAATCGAGGAGCTTTTGGGCCGGGATCTTTACCGCCAACAACGTGACAGATGCACTCATGGTGAGCACGAGAAGCGCGTTACGTACTGGATGGCTTCAAGTATCAACAGAGCTGCCCGGCTCGATCGAAGCGTATATCGATCTGCACTCGGCACAGTTCGCCTACTACACCGAACCCGAGGAATCCACCTGGGCAGACCCCTTCACCTTAAACGCTCCTGCCGCGACGAGAGCGCGCTGGATACGAAATGTGGCACACAGGGTTTCCCGCGTCGATTCATTCCCAGAGGTGCTCTACAGCTATTGGAAGCACCGACTGGACAAGCAACCTCCACTGACAGGGACCGAGCAACGTGCACTTCTAAGCTGGATCACAGTCCCAAGCATCGATATTGATCGTGCAGTAGATCTCTTCATTCAAGGCCCTGAGGCTTCACCCTCAGACGAGGATCGAGGCTTCGACTATTACGATCCTGGCGAGTTCCCAATAGACCATCCCTCAGCTCTTCTGAAGGTAGGGCTCCATCTGCTTCGGGGCCGAACCACCCTGCCATCGTTCCTGCAACCGATCGTTGAAGCCGCGAAGATCGCACCAGATGACGACCGCCATATCGTGAAGGAAGTCTGGTCCGAACTACTGCGCCTCGGTTACTTTCCGGCGAGAGATTTCCTCGACGACTGAGCTCCTCTCAGATAAGCGTCTTCGCGCATTGCCGGTGGCTGGTGGCGCTGGCCTGACCCTCTGCCGGACTGAGATCGCGAGTGTGTAGGACCCTGCTGAGACCCTGCCGTTGGGCCCGGCTTCAACTGGGTCCTGGCTACGAAGTGGGGCACATGCATGACAAGAGGCACGGCCCCGGTACAGGGGTCGTGCCTCTCTGGGGGAGTGTGCGTGTTAGTCGTTCATGAATGTGTCGATAGCATCACCACCCTTCCTGTCGACTTCGGCATCCTCATCATCCGCACCGTCTGCCTCGTCGCGCTGCTGAGCGAGGCGACGCCCGAACAACAGCACGCCTGCTGCGGCGAGAATCGCGACGCCCGCGCCGATGCCGAGAGCCCACATGCCGCCGTTGTCGCTGCCGGTGACCGCCAGCTCAGGCGGAGCGGTCAGCTCGGTCACGACCTTGGTGGTCTCGTTCGGGGCACCGCACTGGCCACGATGCAGCACGTCACCGTCGGGGCCGATCAGGGTCTCCACCCAGTAGTAGGTGCCGACGCGATCAAACACCACATCGTTCGAGCGGTAGTCGCCCGGCCTGTCGACCTCGATGGTTTCTGAGGTGAAGACCAGCTCGTCTGCGGTGCAGAGCGCCTCGCTGCCGCCCTGTCGGTACGCCTCGAACTTCAGCGTGGAACCCTCGGGCACGTTACCTGTGACGGTAGCGACGTCGTGTGCGGGATCACCGAGCAGTACCTCGGGCACTGCGTTCGTGACCACGCTCACTTCCTCGGGCTGCCCGGTGATCACGGTGGTCTCGCCCGGAGCGCCGCAGCGCCCCTCTGCGATCACTTCGCCGTCTTTGTCGTACAGGGTCTCGACCCAGTAGACATGGCCGGGCTGGTCGACGCTCGTGGTGCCGGAGCGGTAGACGCCTGCCTGGGTGACAGGAATCTGCTCGCTCTCGAAGAACGGTGCGTCGCACTGCGGCTCGGCTTCGGGATCGACCGGGCCGTGAGCGCGGAAGATCAGGTATGCGCCTTCGGGAATGTCGGTGCCTTGCACGAGTGCGAGATCCTCGAACGGTTCGCCGACGCGCGCCTCGCGTGTCGCCTGCGTGATCACCGACACGGGCTGTCGATCATCGGGCACGAAGAACCGCTCGCGAATATCGCCCGGCGAAGTCGTGTGCGGCTGCACCCGGTCGTCACCAGCGAAATGCGACACGATGACGTAGTAGCCGGGCTTCACCGGCTTGATCGCATCCTCATCCGTGTACCCGAGATGGTAGGTACCGTTCCGTGCGGGCGTCGTGATCGAGGTGAGAACGGGGGCATCCTCAAGATCGAGGTCATTGGTCAGCTCGTCCTCGGTCTTGAACGGGCCATACACCGTGTGCACGACCTCGTCATGGTCGGCACCCCAGTACCCGTCGCCCTCGAACTCGCCGTGATTCTCGGGGAACCCGCTCATCTCGATCCGGTCGAACGCGCGACCGCCTTTGAGATGCACGTTGTATTCCTTGACCTCGGAGACGATCTTGATCGGCCAGCGCACCGAGTGCGTCTCGATGTTGATGCCGTAGTCATCGGCCCAATCAGCGGCGAGGTAGGGGCGCACCCATTCAGGCTGGTCAGCGCGCTTCATCTCCCACACCCAGGTCACAAACCCCGCGTTCGGCAGAACGATCTCAGGGCTGGTGTAGGTGCGGGGGCCGGTCGCGGTGATCGTGACCGTCTCGATTGCTCGCGCATCAGCGGGCACCTGGCCGGCCTGCTCAGGAGGCAGCGTGCCGGGCACCTGATAGGCGGTGCCCTCGAAGATCACGGGGATGTGCTCGCCGTTGTGCTTGAGCCAGACCCCGTTACTCGAGGACACGGTGATCGTGTCAGTTACGGTATCGCCGGGGTTCACGAGCCGTTGGTCAGCGCGCGAGACCGCCTCGGGCTGGAACGGCACCACCGACGTCTCAGGTACGAGGCCGAAACGATCGGTGAAGCTCTCAGTGATGTACTTCGCGTTGCCTCCCTGCGCCTCTTTGTCGATCGACCAGACCCAGGTGTAGAAACCCGATTCGGGTGCGGTGATCGTGCTCGGCGACGTGTAACTGCCGGGGCCGGTCAGGGTGAGCTTCTCCGTGCCCGTGACAGGCGCACCGCGCGGCGGCGCGTTCGCCTCGGCGGGCTGCGCGTCGAACGGGCCGTAGAGCGTGCCGACGGCCTCGACCGGGATCGGGGAACCGTTGATGCGAATCCACGAGTGCTTCGTCACCGTCACGTTCACGCCGTCAACGAACTGGTCGCCCGCCTGTACGAACTTCGATGCGACCTGCGTGGTCAGCTCGGGCTGAAAATCGAGCGGGATCACGGGAGACTGCGCGGCGGCTCTCACCGGCTCGAAACTCGCTGCTGCGAGAATCCGCTGCTCGCCGGGAGTGTAGAACATATCCACCCCAGCACCCATCCCCGCAGCCCGTGACGAGAACGACGCACTCACACGGTACTCCGGCGCACCCTCAGCGGGGGTGCCGGTGATCGCGTGCGTGCCCGCACCGAGTGTCGCAGTAGTCGCACCGTTCGCAAACGTCGCATTGGTGAGCGTTACTGCACCCGTCAGCGACCCCGGCGTGGTGCTGATCGTGAGGCGACCCTGGTACTGGTCGCTCATCTCGATACTCATCGACGCGGACGGCTTCGCCACCGCGTTCTCGGCGGCGGCCTGCCGCATCGCTGCGAGGTTTCCGAGCACCGTC
>CALCJF010000051.1 GCA_937967375.1 uncultured Leucobacter sp. | reverse complement strand
GAAGACGGCATACGAGCTCGTGATGTGACTGGGAGTTCAGACGTGTGCTATTCCGATCTGGGCCCGCCGCCGGGTATTGCTCGACCACACCGAGCATGCGCTTGGCTTTTGCGTAGTGGGGCGCGAGCTCTGCCTGCCAGTCGCCCGCAGGCCACTGGCGATCCTCGAAGAACTCTGCCCCCGGCTGGTACAGGGTGTTCGCGTAGTTCAGCGAGCCGCCGCCGACCCCTGCGCCCGCAAGGATCATGACGTGAGGTAGCTTGTGAATGCGCTGCACCCCAAAGCAGCCGAGCGCCGGCGCCCACAGGTACCCCCGCACATTCCAGTTGGTTTTGGCGAAATCAGCGTCTTCGAAGCGACGGCCCGCCTCGTAGACGTGCACCCGGTATCCCTTCTCAGCCAAACGCATCGCAGCAACCGCACCGCCGAACCCAGAACCAATGATCACCACATCGTGATCGAAACGGTCACCGTTGCGGCTCATTGCGCTACTCCTTGTTGAGGTGGACTATCCGAAACAGACGGCACGAATACGCGCAACGCCGCCGGCTCGATGCCGATGCGCACCGATTCGGTGCCGACTCGCTCACCATCGGCATACACGATAAGGCCGGGGGCCGCGATCTCAATACGCTCACAACGACGGGTGAGCACCTCAGGGCGACTCGAATGTGCAGCGCGCAGTAGCAGAGGAAAGAGGCGTAGCAACCGCAGCCTTCCGAGAGGACCGACGAGCGTCACGTCGAAGCGACCATCGCTTGGATCAGCGTCGGGACACATCGGCATGCCGCCGCCGTAGCTTCGCGTGTTGCCGACTGCAGCGAGAATCCCGGGTCGCACCTCGCTCGCTTCACCGTCAATGCTCATTTCGAACCGCAACGGGCGCAGCCTTGCGAGTTCGATGAGCAACGCGAGGTAGTAACGCAACGCACCCTTCGGCCACTTCAGGCGGTTGGTGCGTTCGCTCACCAGGGCGTCGAAACCGAGGGCCGCGACGGTGAGAAACTTTGCCTCACCGTCTGGGCACTTGGCGCTGGCGATGTCGATATGGCGAATGTCACCGCACAGTGCAAGCTCGGCCGCCGCCGACGCGGTGTCTGTTCCCCCAAACGGTAGCCCCAGCGCGCGCGCAAAGTCGTTGCCCGTGCCCGCCGGCACAAGCGCGATCGGAATGTTCGCGTGGGCGACCTCTTCGAGCAGCGAAGCCAGCGTACCGTCGCCTCCGACCACGACGAGCGCGTCGGGGCGCTCGCTCACGGCGCTCGCCGCATGCGATCGCGTGCTTTGTGCCGAGTCGCCCTCACGCACTGATACTTCGGCGCCAAGTTCGCGCAGCCGTTGCACCGCCGCACCTGCGGCAGCGGCGCCCCTTCCCTTTCCCGATGCGGGGTTCACGAGCACGGTGACACGCGGCGCGCGAGCGGCACCCGCACCGCGCTGCTCAGCCAAGCAGCGCCCCGGGGTTCATTATGCCCGTAGGGTCGAGCTCTGCTTTGAGCGCGCGCAGCATTCGCATGCCGGTGTGTCCGATCTCTCGTTCGAGCCACGGCGCGTGGTCTCGCCCGACTCCGTGGTGGTGACTGAGCGTACCACCGCCGGCGACGATCGCGTCGTTGACGCCCGCCTTCACCGCAGCCCAGACGCCCTGCTGGTCGCCCTTGATGCCGGCGACGATCGTGAAGTAGAGCGCCGCTCCCGTCGGGTAGATGTGCGAAACGTGGCAGAGCACGAGCGACTTCGCGCCGCGCGACGCAAAACCGCTATCGATCGTCTCGGTCACCGAACGCTTCAATGCCTCGAGGTTGGCCCACGTCGTCGCGGTCTCGAGTGTCTCGCAAAAGACGCCATGGTCGAGCAGCGAGTCGCGCAGGTAGGGCGCGCCGAAGCGTCCTTTGATCCACGATTCCGCGGGCTCAGCACCCGCCGAGATGCCGCCTGCGGCGCGCATGACGGCCGCGGTGCGCGACTGCCTCGCCTCGATATCTGCTGTCTCGCCCTCGAACACCGTCACCGCGCTGCATCCGCCTGAGATCGCCTTGCCGATGCGGCCGTGCTGCGCAAGGCTCACGCCGGTTTCGGCCTCGTCAGAGAGCCGGATGACTGTCGGGCCGGTGCCCAGCTGTGCTACCTGGCGCAGCGCTGCAGCGCCCGACGCGAAGTCGGGAAATGTCCACGCCTCGCAGCTTCGCGCCCCAGCGATGCGGTGCACCCGCAGTGTGAGCTCAGTGATCACGCCGAAGATGCCCTCTGAGCCGATGAACATGCGCATGAGGTCGGGGCCGACCGAGGTGCCGGGTGCAACGCCGAGCGACAGGTCGCCCGTGGGCGTCGCGACGCGCATGCCGAGCACCATGGTGTCGAAGCGCCCGTTGCCCGCCGAGTTCTGACCCGAAGATCGCGCGGCGGCGAAGCCACCGAGCGTGGCATAGAGAAAGCTCTGCGGAAAGTGCCCGAGCTCGAAGCCGCGCTCCGCGAGCAGGCGCTCGGCCTCTGGCCCCGTTGTGCCTGCGGCGAAGCGCGCCTCGCCGCTGAGCTCATCGAAGTGCACGAGGCCGCCGAGCCCGCGCAGGTTCAGCGCGATCACGGCGCGGTGCGGCCCGCGCTCGGGGTCGAGCGCTCCGACAACGCTCGTGCCACCGGCGAAAGGAATCACGGCGAGGTCGCGCTGGGCTGCGAGCTGGAGCACCGCCAGCACCTCTTCGTGGCTGTGCGGCGAGACCACGCCGTCCGGGGCCTGCTGCTCACGCTCGCGCTTGCGCAGCAGGTCAGGGGTCGAGCGCCCGCCGGCGTGGCGCACGCGCGCCTCGTTCGTAGTGCTCACGTGCTCGCCCCCGACCACTGCGGCGAGCGCCGCGAGGTCCTCGTCGCTGAGCGCTGAGGCTTCGAGCACGACGTCTTCGAGGCGCGCGGCAGGTGCTGCTTTCGGTACGCGGCCGAGTTTCATTGGCAGCAGCGCGCGCACGGCGAGCGGCAGATCCTTGGCGAGCGCGGGATCGCCCCACCCGTTCCATCGCATGTCTGCGGTCGGCGGCACGGTCGTGGGCGCGCCGGTCGGGCCCACTGGCTTCGAAGTTTCTGAGACAGAAGTCACATTCATGCGTTACAGTGTGACACATTATGCAAAATCGTCAAGTATCAGACTGGGCTTCTGATCCGATCGAGCACCAGGGGGCAGGCCTTACCGCCTACGAGCTGCCCGCGTGGAGCAGCACCGAGCTGCGCATGCTCGATGCGGCCGCGGAGCTCATCGCGTCGCGCGGTATCGACGGCATGGGCGTGACGGCGCTCGCGAAGGCCGCAGGCGTCAGCCGGCCCACCGTATATCGCAGCTGGCCGGGCAGCGATGAGATCGTGCGCGCCACTCTGCTGCGTGCCACTGTGTCGCTCTTCGAACGCCTTGGCGAGCTCCCGACGACGAGAGACGAGCTCGCCGACGGGATCGTGCGGTTCTCGGCGCAGTTTCGGGGCGACGCGCTCTTTCGCGGCCTGCTCGAGCGCCAGCCTGAGCTGTTCACGAGGTACAGTCTCGAACGCATCGGTTCGAGCCAGCGTTTCATGCTGCGCTGGATCGCGACCGCCGTGCGCGCAGCCCAACATGATGGCTCGGTGCGCCAGGGCCCGCCCGACGATCTCGCTGTGATGCTGCTGCTCATTGCGCAATCGGCGACCCTGTCGCACCGGGCGGTCGCGTCGATCATCGGCGACGACGAGCTCGATCGGCAGCTGCGCGCCGCCATCGACGGTTACCTGCGTCCAGAGGGGGGCCCACAGTGACGCGCACACCTCCGCAGCGCATGCCCGTACCTCGGGCCTCGTCGCGGCTGTACGCCAAGCGTCGCGAGCGCGAACTCGATGCGCTTGCCGCGATCGACCGCCCTGTCGATCTGCTCGTCATCGGCGGCGGCATCACGGGCACAGGCGTCGCGCTCGATGCGGCGAGCCGCGGGCTCGACGTTGTGCTCGTCGAGGCCCACGACCTCGCCTTCGGCACGAGCCGATGGAGCTCGAAGCTCGTGCACGGTGGACTGCGCTACCTTGCCTCGGGCGACGTGGCGGTCGCTGCTGAGAGCGCCAGAGAGCGACACCTGCTCATGACGAGGATCGCGCCGCACCTCACGCACGCGCTGCCGCAGCTGATGCCCTTCGTGCCGGGGGTGAGTCTCACCCAGCGCCTGACGACGCGCGTGGGCTTCGCGCTCGGCGACGGCCTGCGCCGCTGGGCGGGCACGCCCTCGACGTTGCTGCCCGCGCCGCGGCGAATTGGCGCTGACGAAGCACTGCGTCTCGCCCCCGCACTGCGAAGGCAGGGACTGCGTGGGGGGATCCTCTCTCCCGACGGGCAACTCGATGACGACGCCAAGCTGGTCGTCACCGTTGCCCGCACCGCAGCGGCGTACGGCGCACGCATCCTGACCGGCGTTCGCGCGAGCGAGGTCAACGGCGACGGGGCAACGCTCACCGACACCGCGAGCGGACAATCCCTGCGGCTACTGGCCAGGGCAGTCGTGAACGCGACCGGCGTGTGGGCCGCTGAGGTCGACCCAGGCATGCAGCTGCGACCCAGCCGAGGTACGCATCTGGTGATCGACGCGGCAACCCTCGGAAACCCGACCGCGGCGCTCACTGTGCCCCACCCCGGCTCGACAAGCCGCTTCGTGTTCGCGCTGCCGCAGCGGCATGGCCGCGTGATCGTTGGCCTCACCGACGAGGCAGCGCCGGGCCCGGTGCCCGACGTGCCGCTCGCCGAGCAGCACGAGATCGACTTTCTGCTCAACACCGTCTCGACCGCGCTGGAGCGCCCGCTCTCGCAGGCTGACGTGCGCGGCACGTTCGCGGGCCTTCGCCCGCTCATTGCGCCCCCCGGCGACGGAGACGGGCTGACCTCGACAGCCGACATCTCGCGCCGACACCACGTGGCGGTCTCAGAGCTCGGCATCGTGAACGTGCTCGGCGGCAAGCTGACCACCTACCGCGCAATGGCAGAAGACGCGGTCACCCTGGCCTGCACGCAGGCCGGACTCACCGCCATCGAGTGCGTCACCCCGTGGTTGCCCCTCGTGGGCGCCCCCGGCTCGGCGCTGCCTGCCTCAGAGAGAGCCTCGACGCTCGCCGCCTCGTGCGATCGCCCCGACGAAGCCCTCGTCGCCGGCCTTGACGTGACCCGCGGTGACGTCGTGTGCGCGGTGCGAGCCGAGGGCGCACGCAGCGTCGACGACGTGCTCGACCGACGCACCCGTATCGGCCTTGTCACGAGCGATCGCGATGCGCTCTACGGCGCGGTGGCCGAGATCGTCGACGAAGCCTTGCGCGCCCAGTAGCCGGGGTGTTTGCCGAGGGCGGCCGGATCGGTTAGCATCCTGTCATAACCGAACGATTGTTCAGTTGCCGTTCGAAGAGGTTCGGATCAGCTCCGAGGTGATATTCATGCAGCTTCCGCTCGATGTGGCGCCAAGCGTGACCCGGGTCGACAACCTCGACTCGTTTCGCGCCGCCGTGAGTTCATCGTTCGTGCCGTTGCAGGTCGACACCGACTCGGACGCTCCGTTTCACGCCACGCTCTCAGCAGCCGGCGCCGACGGCGTTGTTTTCACCGAAGTCGACGCGAGGCCGCAGCTCGTGCGGCGCACCGAACAGACGATCGCGAACGGCGGCAGCGGCTTCTACAAGGTGAGCCTGCTGCTTTCTGGCACTGGAATTCTGATTCAAGACGGCCGCGAGATCGTGATGCAGCCGGGCGACCTCTCGTTCTACGACACGTCGCGGCCCTATTCGCTGCTCTTCAACGAGCAGTTTCGCAACCTCATCATGATGTTTCCGAAAGACCGCCTCGAGTTTCCGACTCCTCTCACCGACGCGCTCACCGCAGTATCGCTTCGCGAGCAACACGATCTCGCGAAAGCGATCGCCCCGTTTATCGCGCAGGCTTCACCCCAACTCCCTCAACTCCCCGCGGTTGCGCGCACCAAGCTCGCGCACACCAGCCTCGAGTTGATCAACACCATGCTCTCGGCGATCCTCGACGTCGAAACAACGCCGCGGGGCCCGCACGAGGTACTGCTGCAAAAGATCTACAGCTACATCAACGCGAACCTCGGGTCTTCCGAGCTCTCCCCTGGCAACATCGCAGCCGCACACTACATCTCAGTCAGACACCTACACGCGCTCTTCGCCGAGCACGACACCACAGTTTCGACCGTGATCAAGCAGCGCAGGCTTGAGCATGCCCGCGCGGATCTCACCGACCCAGCGCTGCGCGGCCGCACCATCGCAGCCATCGCCACTCGATGGGGCTTCGTAGACGCCGCGCACTTCAGCAGGGTGTTCAAGCAGAGCTACGACATCTCGCCGAGCGAACTGCGCGCGCTCTAGGCGCCCCTCACAAACTGCGTCGCTCAGCGCCGGGCACTTGTCTGCGCGTGCACGACCGTCGCATCTTTCGGCGATCCCTCACATTGCTGCGCGATACTTGAGCCATCGACAGCCTGAAGTCGCAAAAGTAAGAGGATCCAATGACGCATACTCCTGACACCACGCACACCCGCGGCAAACGTGTGAGCACACCCACCACGGCGCAGCACCCGCTCGATCCTTTCAATGCGGGCGAAATCGCCACGGTTCGCGACGTGCTCGCTTCCGCAGGCCTCATGACCGAACACGTGCGCATGGCCATGCTGCTGCCGGTCGACCCGAGCAAGGCGACGCTTGCGAAGTGGAAGCCGGGCAAGTCTTTCGAACGCAAGGCGCTCGTAACGCTGCTCGACCGCTCAGACGGCAGCCACACCGAAGTGATCGTCTCGATCACCAAGCAGAGCGTCGTGAAGCAGACCGTGCTGCCGCACACCCCCGAACGGGGTCAGGCCGCGGTACTGATGGAGGAGTTCTTCGAGGTCGGCGACCTCGTCAAGGCGAACCCCGAGTGGCGCGCGTCAATGGAGCGCCGCGGCTACGGCGAGTACATCGACACCGCGTTCTGCTCACCGCTCGCCCCCGGCTACTTCGAAGAAGAAACCGAAGATTCTGGCCGCCGCTACCTGCGCTCACTCACCTACCTGATCCCGAACGAGGGCGACAGCCCGTGGGCCCACCCGGTTGAGGGCCTGATCGTGAAGGTGGACATGACCGAACGCAAGGTGTTCAAGGTCTACGACGACCCGAACGCACCCGCAACGCCGATGGCGCACGGCAACTACAACCTCGAGGCGCAGGGGCCCGAACGCACCAGCCTGAAGCCCATCGATATCACGATGCCCGAGGGCCCGAGCTTCTCGGTCGACGGCAATAGCGTGCAGTGGGAGAACTGGAAGCTGCACGTCGGCTTCAACTCGCGCGAGGGGCTCGTGCTGAGCAATATCTCGTGGACTGACGGCGATGAGGATCGCCCGGTGCTCACCCGGGCAAGCGTGCCTGAGATGGTCGTGCCCTACGGCGATGTCGATGAGACCCGCTACTGGGTGAGCTACTTCGATGCCGGCGAGTACCTGCTCGGCCGCAACGCGAACCCGCTCTCGCTGGGCTGCGACTGCCTCGGCGTCATTCACTACTTCGACGGTTTCGTGAACGACGACCACGGCAACCCGGTGAAGCTCGACCAGGTCATCTGCATGCACGAAGAGGACTACGGGATTCAGTGGAAGCACACTGACCTCGATGGCAACCCCGACGTGCGCCGCAGCCGCCGCCTCGTGATCAGCTATTTCGCGACCGTCGGCAACTACGACTACGGCTTCTTCTGGTACTTCTACCTCGACGGCTCGATTCAGGTCGAGGCCAAGGCCACCGGCGTCGTGTTCGCGGGCTCCGGCATTCCCGGCGCTGCCAATGCGCACAACACCGAGATGGCACCCGGCCTACTCGCCCCGGTGCACCAGCACATCTTCTCGGCGCGCCTCGACGTGGCGATCGACGGCGAAGACAACACCCTGCATGAGATCGAGGCTGTGCCGATCCCGCGCGGCCCCCTGAACCCCCGCGGCAACGCATTCACCTGGTCGAACACGCAGCTGAAGCGCGAGCTCGATGCGCAGCGGCTGGCAAACGGCCTCGCCAGCCGCGTGTGGGAGGTGCGCAGCGCACACCGCAAGAATCACACCGGCAAGCCGACCGCGTACTGGCTCATTCCAGAGGGCAAGTCGGTGCTGCTCGCGCAGCCCGACTCCTCGGTATACGCACGCGCCAACTTCGCCACGAAGCACCTCTGGGGCACGCAATACGCCGAGAACGAGATCTTCCCGGCAGGCGTCTTCCCCAGCCAGAGCTCTGGCTGGCAGGGTCTGCCGACCTGGACGAAGAAGAACCGCAGCCTCGACGGCGAAGACCTCGTGCTCTGGCACCAGTTCGGCCCAACGCACTTTCCGCGCACCGAGGATTGGCCGGTCATGCCCGTCGACTACTCGGGCTTCTGGTTCAAGCCGCACGGCTTCCTCGACAAGAACCCGACCATGAACCTGCCGCAAGATGCGCGCTCCGCCTGCGCCATGAGCGAAGCCGGTTGCTGCTCCAACGGCGGTTGCGGCTGCTGCAGTGACGGTTGCAAGTGCGGCAGCGAGAACTGCGGCTGCGGCAAGTAGCAGCCCCGACCACTCTTTCGACGTTCCACACCATCCATTTCAAAGGAGAACACCACATGCATACCTACGAAAGCCTGCTCGAGGCGATCACCGTCGCCGACGGCCGCGAGGTGCACAACCCCGCCACCGGCGAGCTCATTGGCCGCGTGCCGGTGCAGAGCATTGCCGACGTCGACGCCGCAATCGATCGCGCCGAGGCCGCACAGCCCGCATGGGCAGCGCTCAGCGACGAAGAACGAGTCGACTACCTGAACAAGATCGCCGACGCGATCGAGGCGAACGCCGAGGCGCTCGCCGAGATTCTCTCTCGCGAGCAGGGCAAGCCGCTCAACGGCCCCAATGCCCGCTTCGAGGTTGGCGGCTGCGTCGCATGGACGCGCGTGCCCGCAGGCACTCCGCTGCCCGTCGAGGTCGTCGTCGACGACGGCGAGACCTACGCAGAAATGCACTACCGCCCGCTCGGCGTGGTCGGCGCGATTACTCCCTGGAACTGGCCGATGATGATCGCCATCTGGCAGATCATCCCCTCGCTGCGCATGGGCAACACTGTCGTGCAGAAGCCCTCTGAGTACACCACGCTCTCGGGCCTCGCACTCAACCACGTGATCAACTCGGTGCTGCCCGCCGGCGTGCTCGAAACCATCTCGGGCGCAGGCGACCTCGGCGGCCACCTGGTGCAGAGCGAGAAGATCGCGAAGATCATGTTCACCGGCTCGACCCGCACTGGCAAGAAGATCATCGAGGCGAGCTCGGGCAACGTAAAGCGCCTGACCCTCGAGCTGGGTGGCAACGACGCGGGTATCGTGCTCGACGACGTCGACCCGAAGGCGATCGCCGAGGGCCTGTTCTGGGGCGCGTTCATCAACACCGGCCAGACCTGCGCCGCGCTGAAGCGCCTCTACGTGCCCGATTCGATCTACGACGACGTGGTGAACGAACTCTCGGCGTTCGCAGCACAGATGCCCATGGGCGTCGGCCTCGAAGAGCAGAACGTGCTCGGCCCGTTGCAGAACGAGATGCAGTTCAACGTGGTCGATCGCCTCGTCGAGTCGGCCAAGGCTTCGGGTGCCCGAGTCGTCATGGGCGGCAATCCCGACCGCGAGGCTGCCGGCTACTTCTACCCCACCACGCTGATTGCCGACATCGATCCGCAGAACGAGCTGGTGCAGGAGGAGCAGTTTGGCCCCGCGCTGCCGATCATTCGCTACACCGACCTCGACGAGGCGATCCGGCTCGCGAACGAGGTTGAGGTCGGCCTCGGCGGCTCGGTGTGGTCGTCTGACCGCGACCGCGCGCGCAGCGTCGCGGCCCGCATCGAGGCCGGCACCGTGTGGATCAACTCGCACGGCACCATCAACCCCTTCGTGCCGTTCGGTGGCGCGAAGCAGTCGGGCTACGGCCAGGAGTTCGGCGTCGCCGGCCTCAAGGCGGTCGCGCAGCCCCAGGTGATCCAGGGCTAGTTTCGTAAGCAAAAAGGATCCCCCGGCCTCGCGGCTGGGGGATCCTTTTACGTTGCTGGCTCAGGCACACGCGCCGACGCGCGAAACCCTTACCAGCGAGGCTTGCGCTTGCCGTCGGCGCGGTCTGCGCCTCCGTCGCGACGGTCGTAGCCGCCACGATCTCCACGGTTATTGTCGCCGTAGCCGCCGCGGCCGCCACGGTCATCACGCTGGTAGCCGCCGCGATCGCCACGGTCGTAGCCACCACGGCCGCCGCGATCATCACGGTCACGGCCGTAGCCACCACGGTCATTGCCGCCACGGTCGTCGCGCTGGTAGCCGCCGCGATCGCCACGGTCGTAGCCCCCGCGGCCGCCGCGATCATCACGGTCACGGCCGTAGCCACCACGGTCATTGCCGCCGCGATCACCGCGGTCATAGCCGCCTCGACCACCACGATCGCCGCGATCGTACCCGCCGCGACCGCCACGGTCACCGCGATCTTCCCAGCCCTTGCCGCGAGGCGCGGGGCCGCGGTCGGTCTTCAGGCCGATCAGCTGGCCGCTGATGCGCACGTCGGCGAGGCGCTCGAGCGCCTCCTCGCTCAGGTTCTTCGGCAGCTCGACGAGCGAGAAGTCGTCGCGAATCTGAATGCGACCAAAGTCGTCACGAGACAGGCCACCCTCGTTGGCGATAGCGCCAACGATCTGACCCGGCTTGACACGCTGGCGGTGGCCCACATCGATGCGGTACATCTGCAGGTCATCACGACGCTCGCGAGGCTCGCGGTCTTCCCGGTCACGACGATCGCCGCGCTCGAAACGATCGCCACGGCCGCCGTCGCGCGATCCTCGCCCGCCGTCTTCTTCGAGAAACTTGCGAGCCTGCGCGCGATCCCGCGAGAACTTCTCGTCGTCGGCTTCGTCGAGCAGCAGCGGCGTCTCACCCTGGGCCACGACCGCAAGCGCTGCGGCAACGTCGGTCTCGGGCACGTCGTGGTGACGCACGTAGTGGGCGATGATGTCGCGGAAGGCCTCGATGCGGCTCGACTCGCCGAGCGCAGCGGTGATCTCGTCGTCGAAGCGCGAGAGGCGCGTCGCGTTGACCTCGGCGACGCCCGGCAGCGGCATCTGTGTGAGCGGCTGCTTCGTCGCCTTCTCGATCGCTTTCAGCATGCGACGCTCGCGCGGGGTCACAAAGCTGATTGCGTCACCGCTGCGGCCTGCACGGCCGGTGCGGCCGATGCGGTGCACATAGCTCTCGGTGTCGATCGGCAGGTCGTAGTTGACGACGTGGCTGATGCGCTCAACGTCGAGGCCGCGGGCCGCAACGTCGGTGGCGACGAGCACGTCGAGCTTGCCGTCTTTCAGCGACTGCACGGTTCGCTCGCGAACGTTCTGCGGAATGTCGCCGTTGATCGCAGCTGCAGAGTAGCCGCGCGCGCGAAGCTTCTCAGCGACCTGCTCGCTGTCGCCGCGGGTGCGGGTGAAGACGATCATGCCGTCGAAATTCTCGACCTCGAGCACGCGAGTGAGCGCATCGAGCTTCTGCATGTACGAGACCACGATGTAGCGCTGCGTGATGTTCGCGCTGGTCTGCGTCTTGCCAGCAATCCTGATCTCTTGCGGATCGTTCAGGTACTGCTGCGAGATGCGGCGGATCTGAGCGGGCATGGTGGCCGAGAACAGCGCGACCTGCTTGCTGTCAGGGGTGTCGGCGAGAATTGTCTCGACGTCTTCGGCGAAGCCCATCTTGAGCATCTCGTCGGCCTCGTCGAGCACGAGGTATTTGATCTCGGTGAGATCGAGCGAGCCGCGCTTCAGGTGGTCCATGATGCGGCCGGGGGTGCCGACCACGATGTCAACGCCGCGGCGCAGCGCGCTGAGCTGCTGACCGTAGGCCTGGCCGCCGTAGACGGGCAGCAGGTGCACGTTCTGGTTCTTGGCGTAGCTCTCAAACGCCTCGCAGACCTGCAGGGCGAGTTCGCGGGTGGGCGCGAGCACGAGGGCCTGGGGCACGCCCTGGCCGGGTTCGATGCGCGAGAGGATCGGCAGCGCGAACGCTGCCGTCTTGCCCGTGCCGGTCTGAGCGAGGCCGACAACGTCGCGGCCCGAGAGCAGCACCGGAATGGTGGCCTCTTGAATGGCCGAGGGGGTCTCGTAGCCGACGCTCTTGATGGCGCGCAGCACGCGCTCATCGAGGCCGAGCTTGTCGAAACCGTTGCGGGGCTTCTCAGACTCGACGGACGCTTCTTCCGCCGCGACCGCAGGAGCTTCCTGCTCGGCGGCTTCGGCGGCCTCGGCGGCCTCTGGCTCGCCTGCTTCTTCGGCGTCGCTCGCCTGGGGTGCTGCCTCTGCGTGCTCCAAGATCTCGGTCGGAGCTGCGGTGTCGTCTAGAATCTCGAGATCCTCGAGAGTGAGAGGTTTTGCCTCTGCCTGAATATGGTCTGCCGTGCGGTCGTCGCCTGCTGCGGCATCTGAAGTCTGCATCATATTAGTCTACCTCGACAATGCAAATTCTCTGTTACCGGTCTGTGATCTGACGGCGCGTTTTCTGCACTCCGTGTGCAGGTATCGTAGAGAGTGGCTCGACTCCGGGCATCCTTAGCATCATCTTCAACGAGGAATTGGTGACCATGGGTTCTACTGTTCACGCACCCGCGAACGCAGGCGCGAGCACTCCCCTGCTGAATTTCAACTCCTTCACGGCGGTGGCATCGTCGGCGTTCGTTCCGCTCGCGATCAACAGCGAACAACAGGGAGCCTTTCGTGGCTATCTGCGCACCGCCGAGATCGACCGCGTCGCGTTCACCGAGCTGTATGCCTCGGCGCACGAGGTCGAGCGCACGCCCAGCCAGCTCTCTCAGGGCGGCG
The DNA here is from genome assembly GCA_937967375.1 of uncultured Leucobacter sp. GTDB lineage: Bacteria > Actinomycetota > Actinomycetes > Actinomycetales > Microbacteriaceae > Leucobacter. Next base: position 9,785 of record CALCJF010000051.1, on the reverse strand, counting down.
ACCACTACATGGTCGGCATCATGTTGCAGGGATCGGGCATGCTCGTGCAGGGCGGGCGCGAGCTCGTGTTGCACGAGGGCGATATCACCATCTACGACACGGGCCAGCCCTTCTCGTTGAACTTCGCGAGCGACTCGAAGAACTTCGTCATGCTGCTGCCCAAGGACATGCTGGGGTTGCCGCAGGAGCTGATCGGCGAGCTCACGGCCACCAGGCTTCCCGGCGATTCGCGCGCCGGCGCGCTGGCCTCGCAGTTTCTGCTGCAGGTGCCTCACGCGCTCAACCAGTCGTTTCACGAGGTCAACATGCGCATGGCGCGCACCTCGGTCGACCTGGTCGAAACGCTGCTCACGCTCGCCCTCGGCGCCGAGCGACTCGAGCAAGACCCGCACCAGGTGCTGCTGCGCAAGATTCGCGACTACATCGACGAGCATATGAGCTCACCCGATCTCGACCCGCACCAGGTCGCGGCCGCCCACCACATCTCGACGCGGCACCTGCACGGGCTGTTTCGCAGCCAGGGCACCACCGTCTCTGGCTATATTCGCACGCGGCGGCTCGAGCGCTGCAGGCAAGACCTCATGAACCCGCTGTTCGCAGACAAGCCGGTCTCTGCGATCGCCGCGCGCTACGGCTTCATCGATGCCGCGCACTTCAGCAGGGTGTTTCGCGCGCACTTCGACACCACGCCGACCGAGGTTCGGGCCCGCCGAAGCAGCTGAGCGTAACGAACTCACACTGACGCGTGCGCCCCGGTTCGACGCTTCAAGCAAATGTCCCAGCCTCACCGGCCTGCGTGCATCGCCAGGTGACGGCCGCTTCCGTAGCCTGAGTGAAGCGGCAGCACTCTGCCCGCGTGCCCGTCTTCACCTTCGGAGGAATCATGACACCCAAGTACGACCACCTCTTTGTCACCGACTTGCCGAACATCGGAGCAGACTTCACCAACGAGGGTGACGCTGCCGGCCTGCCTACTCCGACAAACACCGGCGAACCGCTCGGCCTCGTGCGCAAGGAGGAGGTGCCCGAGAGCCAGATTCACATGAGCCACACCTGGATCTTCGAGACCGACGAGCCCCAGCACTGGGTCAACGAGCACGAACACGACTACGACGAGATTCTGATCTGGACGGGCACCGACCCCGACAACCCCACCGATCTCGGCGCAGAACTTTACATGGACATCGAAGGCGTGCGCCACACGGTCACCACTTCAGGCTCGGTCTACATTCCGGCGGGCACCCGACACTGCCCGCTGGGCTTCGTCAAGGTCACGAGACCCTTCAACTTCAGCGCGCTCTCGCTCAGCCCGAACTACACCTCGGACGAGAACGAGGGCCTCATCGACCAGCTCAAGGCCGAGGGCAAGCTCTGATGAGCGACGAGGTACGCGCAGCGGTCGAGCTGTATGTGACCGGCGTTCGCACCAATGACGCCGCGACAGTCAAACGTGCGTTCAGCGACGACGCGGTGATGTGGGGCTACCTCGGCCCCGACTTCGTGACGCAATCGGCGGCTTCGTTCGCCGATAACGTGGTCGCGACGGCGCCAGCGCCAGATCCCGCCTACAGCTACGAGATTCACAGCATCGAGGTGACCGGCAACATCGCGTCGGCGGTGCTCGAAGAGCAGGCCTACCTGGGTGCCAACTTTCGCAACAACTTCGGTCTCGTGAAGATCGACGGCGTGTGGCGCATCACGAGCAAGGTGTTCACCACCGTCTAGGCGGTACGCGCAGCACCGCGGCCCCTGGCTCTTCTGAGCCGGGGGCCGCTTTCTCATGCGCGGTGCGCCCGCAAGACCCGAGGGATTGGGGTCACAGAATGTCGATACGCGAAGCGATAATTCACTTCTGTGACCCGCATTCGCGGGATCGGGGGTGGCGCGCCGAGCCGGTAATGACGAAGCGGCCGCGATCCTTTTCGAATCTGCGGCCGCTTCGTGGCTCGATGCGGGCGAACCGCTTAGCTGTGGCTCGTGTACTTCGGCGCGAGTGACAGCGCGCTGAACCGGAACGGCCGATCGACGCGGTTAAAGCCGAGCGGGCAGTGCACGGTACCCGCGGGAATGTAGACGCACCCCGAAGTCGTGATGATGTGGCGTTCGCCCTCGATCTCCATGTAGATCTCGGCGCCGAGATCCTTGGGATTCTCGGGGTCGCCGCCCGTCCAGATCAGGATCTCGTCGTAGTCGTGCACGTGGGGATTCACCCAGTGCACCGGCACGTCGGTCTCATGGATCCAGACGTGACTCATGTTGATCTGGCTCTCGGGCACCGAGTCCGGGTGCATCAGCCAGAAGGGTTCGCCGATGTTCTCGGGCTGCACGAGGCCGGCCGCCTCGCCCTCGTTGCTCATTTCGCCGCTCTTGATCACGGGCATATCGCTCACGAAGAGACGCTGGTACTCGCTCGACATACTGTTCCTTTCGTTTGCGGCATCTGCATCGATGCCGCCATCTTCGACGCTACGGCGGGTCGCGCGGTCATTCAACGGTGTCGGCACTTCGCTGCCCGGGAGGTCAAGAGCCGTGCGCCGGGTGGAGGTTGCGCGCGGGCCTGCGCTGCCACGAGGTGTAGAGCGGCCGGTAACCCATGCGGCACCAGAACGGACCCGAGCGCGGGTTGAGGGCCGCATAGCCGAGCAGCATGCGCCCGAAGCCCGCCAGCTGCGCCCTCGCGTGTGCGAAGTGCACGACAGCCTCACCGATGCCGCCCCCGCGCACGGTGGGGCGCAGGTACATCGCCTGGATGTAGGCGATGTCTGGTCCCACCGCGCACTTCGCGTCGTGGCGGTCGCGGCGCGTCTCGAGGCTCAGGTAGCCAACAGCGTTGCCGTGCTGTTCGATCACCCAGCTCCACTCGGGGTCGATGGCGAGCCGCTCTTCGATGCCGCGCTGCAGCACGGCGGCAGCGCCGTCACGAGCCTCGACCGCGCCGTGCAAGGCGTCGTGGTGCAGCAGTTCGGAGTCCATCTCACCGAGCAGGGGTGCATCGGAAAGTGTGGCCTGGCGCAAAACCACTCCCGATGCCTCGAGACGGGCGAGCGCGGCCTGCTCGGCGGTCGCGGCACCGTCTCGCCCGGCACCGTGCCCGAGCCGAATGCCGACAATTCCGACCGCCACGAAGCCGCGCTGCAACAGGGGCAGCACGAGTTCGGAATCCCGACTCGGCACCTCGATCTCGAGGCTCGACTCCCAGTCGCCTTCGGCACCGAGCTCGCCTGCGGCATCGGCGATCCAGCGATCGAGCAGCTCGCCTACCGCCGCAACGTCGCCGTCCCAGCGAAGCTGCAACTCTGAGCGCCGGCACGCTCCCCACAGGGCATCGGGGTGGTCTGGCGTGAGCGACACTCTGCGGGTGGTGGCGAAGGCGTGCAGCGTGCCGTCGCGCTGAACCACGAGCTCTGGCGCTTCGTCGTCCGCGAACGACGGCACTGGCAACTGCGAGTCGAGCCGCTGTTGCCGCACCGCAACGCGCGCCAAGGTCTCGGCGATCGCTGCGGCTGGGACCGGCTGATCCTCGTGGTGCATGAAACTCTCCCCTCGAACCGCGGGTCGCGGCGTCACCATCGAGGTTACCGAGCGAGCGAAACCGCGACTTGTCTTTGCCGGTACAGCGCTTGCACCGCGCGGCACTGCGGCTTGTCGTGGCGCGTCGGTCTCTTCCAGACTAGAGAACACGCAGAGAACAGGAGTGCACCTTGAGCAACATTGATCTGGTGGCCGCGCACTACGCGGCGGCAGCCCGCGGCGATCTGCCCGGCATGCTGGCAGATTTCGATCCCGGGATCACCTGGGTCGAGGCGGCGGGGTTTCCGCTTGCGGGGGTCTACACCGGCCCCGAAGAGATCACCTCGAGCGTGTTCGGCGCGATCACCAGCGAGTGGCGCGGCTTCGGCATGCACGTCGACGAGTACGTGGCACAGGGTGACACCGTGGTCGCACTCGGCCGGTACCTGGCAAGCCATCGCGCCTCGGGCCGCGAACTCGACGCGCGCACGGTGCACATCTGGCGCGTGCGGGCAGGCAAACTCGTCGGCTTCGAACAGCTCACTGACACGCTTCTTGTCAAGCGCGCGTCACACACCGCCGAGGAGGCAGCATGACCACGCACTCAGGCACGGCCACGGGCACTGGCTCGGACGACTACGCCGGCACCCGCTCGGGCCGCAAAGCGCGCGACCTTGGGCTCACTATGGGCAGCCTGCCGAGCGGGCCGCGCAACGCCATCACCGACGTCGCCGGAGTGAGGGTCGGGCACACGACTCTGATCTCCGGCGAGGGCGAGCTGGTGCGCGGCGAGGGCCCGGTGCGCACCGGGGTAACCGTGATCATTCCTGGCGAGGAGCCGTGGAAGCGCCCCATCTTCGCTGCGCCCCATCGCCTGAACGGCAACGGTGAGATGACTGGCCTCGAGTGGGTGCGCGAGTCGGGGCAGCTCACGAGCTATATCGGCCTCACGAACACGCACTCGGTCGGCGTGGTGCGAGACGCGCTCGTGGCGCACGAGGGCACCACCCGGCCCGCCGGCGAAGAGTACTGGTCGCTGCCCGTCGTGGCAGAAACCTGGGATGGCGCGCTGAACGACCTGAACGGTTTTCACGTGCGTCCCGAGCACGTTTTCGAGGCGATCGCGAACGCGCACCACGGCCATGTGGCCGAGGGCAGCGTCGGCAGCGGCACCGGCATGATCGCGCATGGCTTCAAGGGCGGGATCGGCACCGCGTCGCGCGTGGTGAGCGAATCCGACGGCGGCTACACGGTCGGCGTGCTCGTGCAGGCCAACCATGGTCGCCGCGACCGGCTCAGCATCGACGGCAAGCTCGTGGGGCCCCACATCATTCTGCCGAGCGACGACGAGACCGGTGGCGAGGTGCGCGACGCCCGCTTCACGACGCAGCTGCCCGAGGGCAGCGGCTCGATCATCGTGATCGTCGCAACCGATGCCCCGCTGCTGCCACACCAGTGCGCGCGGCTGGCCCAGCGCTCGACGCTCGGCATCGGCAGAGTGGGCGGCGCCGGCGAGAACGGCAGCGGCGATCTGACCCTGTGCTTCGCGACGGGCAGCGGGCAGATTCCGGCGGGCTTCAGCGGCGGCGAGGGTCCCGTGTCGTACGAGCTCACCGCGCTCAGCAACGACCGCATCGACCCGCTCTTCTATGCGGCAATCGAGGCGACAGAAGAGGCGATCGTGAACGCCATGCTCGCCTCTGACACCATGGTGGGCATCAACGGCGCCACCCGATACGGCCTACCTCACGATCAGTTGCTCGCGCTGCTCGCCGAGTAGGCAAACGAAATGGGGGCCGCGGCGCGGCCCCCATTTCGTTTGCCCGCCTACGCCACCGGCAGGTCGAGCGTGTTCGCCAGCAGGCTCTGCGTGTACGCGTCGCGCGGAGTGTCGAGCACGGTATCGACGTCGTCGTACTCGACGATGTCGCCCCGGTTCAGCACGGCGACGTTGTGCGCGATGTTGCGCACCACGGCCAGGTTATGCGTCACGAAGATCATTCCGAGGCCGTCTTTCAAGAGGCCGCGCAGCAGGTCGATGACCGACGACTGCACGAGCACGTCGAGCGCCGATGTCACCTCGTCGCAGATGAGCAAGTCAGGCGATGCAAGTAGCGCCCTGGCGATCGCGACGCGCTGCCGCTGCCCGCCCGACAGCTCGGAGGGATACATCTCGGCCATGCGCGCCGGCATCTCGACTCGCTCGAGTGCCTCGACGATGCGCTGCCTCGCCTCGCGCCCGCGCACGTCGTGAAACAGCGACAACGGCGTGCGCAGAATGGTCTCGATGTCGTGCCTCGGGTTCAACGAGCCGTACGGATTCTGAAAGATGTACTGCATCGCGCGGCGATCCCCGTGGCTGCGCTTCATCGACGACGCGGCGAGCGACGAACCGTTCAGCCGCGCCTCGCCCTGCCAATTGTGGTGCAGGCCGATGAGGCAGCGCGAGAGCGTGCTCTTGCCCGAGCCCGACTCGCCCACGATTGCGAGGCATTCACCCGAGCGCACCGTGAGATCGATGCCGTGCAGCACCTCGGTATGTCCGTACGACGCGGTAAGGTCGCTCACCCGTAGCAGCGGCACATCGGTCTCGGCCGCCACGGCGAGCTGCTCGCCCTCCCACGGCGAGCGCACCTTGGTAGACGGCGTCGCCGCGATGAGTTGCTTCGAGTAGGGGTGCTGGGGCTCGAGCAGCACCCGGCGCGCGCCACCCGACTCGACGACGTGGCCGTCTTTCATCACGATGGTCGAGTCGGCGACCTCGGCGACAACCGCCAGGTCGTGGGTGACGTAGATCGAGGCGATCTGGTAGTCGGCGCAGAGCTTCTTGACGAGCTCAAGCACCTTCATCTGCGTCGACACGTCGAGACCGGTCGTCGGCTCGTCGAGCACGATGAGCCTGGGCCTCGCGATCACCGCCATCGCGATCGCGATGCGCTGCTGCTGGCCGCCCGAGAGCTCGCTCGCGCGGCGCTTGATGAACGCATCGTCGTTTGGCAGCCCCACTGCCGAGAGCACCTCGCGAATCTGTGCAAGCGCCTGGTCGCGCGGCAGGTCGAGCGTCTCGAGCATCTGCGTCGAGAGCCGCATCGAGGGGTTCAGCGCGGTGGCGGGATCTTGCGCGACATAGCTGACAAGACTGCGTCTCGCCGCACGCAGGCCGGCCGCATCGAGCGCGAGAATGTCGGTGCCCTCGATGACGATCGAGCCCTTGGTGATTCGCGCGCCTGGGCGCGCGTAGCCGAGTAGCGCGAGCGAGAGCGTGCTCTTGCCCGAGCCCGACTCGCCGACGATGCCGAGCACCTCGCCTGCTTCGAGCGCGAGCTCGACCTCTTCGATAATCGGCTTGCCCGTCGCCTCGACGATGACTTCGAGCCCGCTCACGGTAACTGCTGCCATGTTTACTTCCCCTCGGTGCGAGCAATGACGCGCGCGCCACCCTCTGCGATCAGGTTGCCGCCGACCGTGAAGAGCACGACCACGACGATGGGTGCGAGCACAGCCCACGGCTGGGTCGCGAGCCCGGTTCGGTTCTCGCTCACCATCAACCCCCAGTCGGGCGTCGGGGGCTGAATGCCGTATCCGATAAAGCTGATCGAAGCGAGGATGCCGACGGCCCACATGAGTCGCACCCCGAGTTCCACGAGCAGCGGCGAGGTGATGTTCGGCAAGATCTCGCGCACGATGAGCTTGCGGCCTGGAATGCCGACCGACTGCGCCCAGAGCACGAACTCGCGGTTGCAGATGGGGCCTGCCGCGCCGCGAATGACGCGGGCGACGCCGGGAATGAGCGCCAGCACCACGAGAAACACGAGCAGCGTCGGGCTCGGCCCAAGCACCGAGACGAACATCAGCGCCATGAGCAGGCCCGGAAACGCGAGCAGCACGTCCATGATCCGCATCAGAATGGTGTCGGTCCACCCCTGGTAGTAAGCGGCGACCATGCCGACCGCCGCGCCGATGCTCACCGAGAGCACGGCGCTCAGCGGCGCCATCCAGGCAAGGTAGAGGCCACCCGAGAGCACCCGTGAGAACACGTCGCGCCCGAGTTGGTCTGAGCCGAGCAGCAGGCCGTTGCCCGGCGGGGCGTACGGCGTCGTGATCGGATCGGTCGGCCCATAGGGGGCAAGCAGTCGCCCGAACACCGCGAGTAGCGCCGTGATGACGACGAGCGCGATGCCCCACCGCACCTGCTTCGATGCGAGAAAGCGCGCGAGTGCGCGCGAGGTGCCGCGCGGGGCGGTTGCCACCTGTTCAGCGGCCTCATATTGCTGCGTCATGGCTATCCCTTTCGGCCGTTCGCACCCGAGCTGGTGAACAGGTCGGCGATGAAGTTGAACACGAAGTAGGCGGCCGCGATGATTAGCACGACCGCTTGAATGAGCGGCAGGTCACGGTTGCCGACCGATTCGACAAGGGTCAGGCCGATCCCGGGGTACGAGAAGAGGTACTCGATCACGACGGTGCCACCGATCAGGAATGCGGCGACCAGCGAGGCCGCGGGAATGATCGGCGCGAGCGCGTTCGGCAGTGCGTGCCGGTAGAGAATACGGCGGGTGCTGAGGCCCTTGAGCTGGGCCGTCTGAATGTACTCGCTATTCATGACGTCGATGAACGACACACGCACGAGGCGCGACAGGTACGCGACGCCGCCGATCACCAGTGTCGCCACCGGAAGCACGAGCGCGAGCGGGTGCCACCACGGCATGTCGGCCGGCGGAATGAATGCCACGGGCGGAAAGATGCGAAACACCGTTGTGCCGAACAGCGCGATCAACACCGTTCCGAGCACGAACTCGGGCACCGCGTTGACCACCATCGAGGTGCCCATGAAAAGCTTGTCGAATGCGCGATCCTTGGTCTGCGCGGCGATGATGCCGACGACGAGCGAGATCGGCAGCATGATGATGAGTGCCATCACGCCGAGCGTCAGCGAGTTGCGCAGCCGCAGCGAAAGCGTGTCGGCCACCGGAATGCCGTTGGTGAGCGACACCCCCCAGTCGCCACGCAGGATGCCGAACAACCAGTTCAGGTACTGCTGCCACAGCGGCAGGTTCAGCCCGAGTTGCTCGCGCACCACCTCGATGCGTTCGGGTGTCGCGTTGACGCCGAGGATCACCTTCGCAACGTCACCCGGCATCGCCTGGGTGGCGAAGAAGATGAGGATCGAGACGAAGAACAGGGTGATGACGCCCTGTAAGGCTTTCCCACCCCACTTCCTCCACGATCGTGCACGCGCGGCACGCCTCGCCCGTTCTCCCCCGCTACTCGCAGAGAGGGCAATCATCTCAGTCATTCGAGTTGACTCCTTCCATCGGCCTGCCGCGGCTTTGCCACAGACCAGCGCGGGCCTGGCACCCGAACACTACTCATAGTCGCCAGTTGCGCGCCGACGCACAATGCGAGCGCATCGTTCTTGCTCGCCCCGTCAATCAGCATGCTCGCGATGACAAACCCCGATGCGGTGCCCGCAACAAAGCTAGAAGCAGCGCCAACCCGGCGTTCGAACAAACGTTACTATTCGACGCCTCACGGAAAGGAGCCGCTACCATGACCGCACCTGCAAGCATCTTTCCGGTGCACGACATCACCCCCCGAGAGGGCTCGGTCGGCGGCTCGCTGCTGCTCGTCGAGCCGATCGACAACGACGCCGCATTTCAGATGCCGCACCGGCACGCCTTCACGCAGCTCGTGCTCATTGAGTCGGGCTCTGGCACGCACAGCATCGACTTCTCGCCCATTCCCATCCGTGCAGGCGAACTGCACCTGCTCGCTCCGGGCCAGGTGCACGAGTGGCAGGCCGACGCGGGGCTTCGCTGCTCGGCACTGATGTTCTCTGAAGACGTGCTCGACCCCATCGGCACGCTCCCCGAGCAGCTGCGAGAGCTCCTCCTGCTTGGCTCGGCCCCGATCGCGCCCTCCCCCGAGGCGCTCACCCAGATTCGGCTGCTGTTTACCGCGCTCGCCTCTGCGGCCTCGCTCGACAGCGCCCGCCACCTGCTCGCCGCGCTACTGCACGATTGCGCGGGCGCGACCTCGGGCCGGGCCGAGATCCTCGCCCACTCGTCACTCACCCGCTCGTTCTTGCGGCGGGTGCTGCGCGCCCCCGACGCCAGACTGACCGTCGCGAGCGTCGCGGCGCAGCTCGGCGTCACCACCGGCTACCTGGCCGAACAACTCGTCGCCGATACCGGGTCGACACCGAGCCGCATTCTGCGCACTGCCGTAGATCGGAAGAGCACACGTCTGAACTCCAGTCACATCACGATCTCGTA
>CALCJF010000050.1 GCA_937967375.1 uncultured Leucobacter sp. | reverse complement strand
AACTTCATCTTCCGCACCCGCGAGTTCGAGCAGATGGAGATGGAGTTCTTCGTCGTGCCTGGCACCGACGAGGAGTGGCAAGAGTACTGGATGAACGAGCGCATGTCGTGGTACGTCGGCCTCGGCATCGACCCCGAGAACCTTCGCTTCTACGACCACCCCAAAGAGAAGCTCTCGCACTACTCGAAGCGCACCGCAGACATCGAGTACCGCTTCGGCTTCACCGGCGGCGAGTGGGGTGAGCTCGAGGGCATCGCGAACCGCACCGACTTCGACTTGTCGACCCACACGAAGCACTCGGGTAAGGATCTCTCGTTCTACGATCAGGCCAATGATGAGCGCTTCGTGCCGTACGTGATCGAACCGGCCGCCGGCCTCACCCGATCGCTCATGGCGTTTCTCGTGGATGCGTACCGCGAAGAAGAGGTGCCGAACGCAAAGGGCGGCACCGACACTCGCACCGTGCTCGGCCTCGACCCACGCCTCGCACCGATCAAGGCTGCCGTGCTGCCGCTCAGTCGCAACGAGCGTCTCTCGCCGCTCGCCCGCGAGATCGCAGCAGACCTGCGCGACGACTGGAACATCGACTTCGATGACGCCGGCGCCATCGGCCGCCGCTACCGCCGCCAAGACGAGATCGGCACGCCATTCTGCGTCACGGTGGACTTCGACTCGCTCGATGACGACGCGGTGACCGTGCGCGAGCGCGACACCATGGAGCAGGCGCGCGTGCCCCGCGCCGAGCTGCACGCTTACCTTGCGGAGCGCCTGCGCGGCTCCTAGCAGTTCGTCGCCAGTGGGGTGGGTGTGCTCGCGCGAGCAGACCCACCCCACTGCTCCGTTCACAGCGGTGACCCCGCTGGTTTTGGGAGAATAGGCGCATGAGTCTCAGTTCGGACCACCACGACGATCCCGCGACGTCGGCACCTGCACCTGCGCCGGCTGCTGCCCCGGCGCCCGCGCCTGCACAGGAGTCGACACCCCAGCCCGCATGGGCGCGGCAGGCGGTCGAAGTGCAGTGGGAAGAGACCGAGCCACTCGAATACCACCAGCTGCTGCGCGGGGTGCCGCGTCCGCGCTGGTGGAAGCCGCTTGTCGGGTTGCTGCTCGGCGTGCTCTACTATCTGACGCTTTCGACCGGCTTCACCCTGGTGATGTTCGGCATTGCTGCTGCCACGGCGTCGGGGCCGCTGACGCAGCAAGACATGCTCGCGCTTGCGACGCCCGACACGCAGCGCCCGCTCTCGATGGTGACCGCCCTCGGGTCGATCGCGCTCATGATTCCTGCGGCACTGCTGGCGATGCTGAGCGTTGGCCTGAGCCCCGTGGGCCGACTCTGGTCTGTGGCGCTGCGTATTCGTTGGCGTTGGGTCGGCCGCGCGATTCTTCCGGCGTTTGTCGCGCTGCTGGTTATCAACGCGGTGGGTATTGGCCTCGGTATCTTGCTCACCCCGTCAGAGAACCAGCTCGCAGCGGAACCCCCGGGATTCGACGTGAACGCCGCACTCTGGTCGGTGCTCATCATCCTCTTGCTCGTGCCGCTGCAGTCGACCGCCGAAGAGCTCGTGTTTCGGGGCGCCTTTATGCAGGCTATCGGGGCGTGGCGCAATCGGATCTGGTTCGTGGTCGTGCTCGCGGTCGGTCTGCCGGTCGCGGCGCTGTCGTTCTATCTCATCGGGGGCCTCTCCGGCCTGCTCGAAAAGGGCAGCAACGTCTTGATCGTTGGCGCGTTGGTCTTCGGTTCTGCGGCACTGATGCGGTGGCGAACCGGAAGCCCGCTCATCGCGGTTGCCCTGCCGAGCTTCGTGTTCGCGTTCGCCCACATCTACGAGATCTGGGGAATGCTCTCGGTGGCGTCAATGGCGCTGGTCGCCGCATGGCTTGTCTGGCGTACCGGCGGCCTTGAAGCGGCGATCACGCTGCACGTGGTCAACAACCTCGTCGGCTTCTTGATGATGACGCTCGCGTTTGGCGGCGAAACCAAGCAAACGGCCGAGGGCGGCAGCGCGGTCTCGCTCTTCGCCTCGGTGCTCGGCCAGGTGCTCTTCGCCTGGTGGATCGATCGCGACTTCAAGCGCATTGACGGTCGTCGCACACGCATCGATCGCGTGCAGAAGCTGGTGCCGATCGTGCCCGCGCCACCGTCGGCCCCTTCGAGTGAGGGAGCGGTCGCATGATTGACGCAGTGGTGACTGGCCGCAGCCTGCCAGCGCTGCAGACGGCCCTCGATCTCGCCGAGGTGGGTCTTCGTGTGGTCGTGCTGGGCGATGCCGAGGCCGTCGCACCGAAGCTTTGGGTCGAGCATGACCCTGACGGCGTTATCAGAGCCTTCGCGAAAAGGGTCGCCACCGCCGTCGACCACGTTCCTGCCGAAGAGGCTGCTGCTGTTGAGTTAGTCGAACTGCCGGTTTCGTCGCCCATGCTGCTTCAGGGCTCTGAGTGGCTACTCCAGGATGAACCAAATGTGCTGGGAATACCCGCGGTTCCCCTCGCTGCGAAGACCTCTGCCGCTCTGGGCTCAGGCGGAGCATTTCGTGCGTACCTCGACCGGGTCACGCCGCTGCTCACGGTTGGAAAGACCCGAGTGCTCGGCACGCTGGTGCAGAAGCGTATGGGCGCAAAGGTGCGCGAGCGACTCGTTGAACCTCAAGTTTTCGAACGTTTCGGGGCAAAGGCCACCGAGGTAGAGGTTGCGGTTGCCGCGCCGGGGCTCAATGAAGCACTCTCACGAGCGGGCTCGCTGAGCACCGCGGTGTTTGCATACGCCGATCGGAATGTTGCACGTGAAACCAGAGTGATGCCGATTCGCGCCGCGGAAGATTTCGCTGGTGCGGTGCTCCGAACCCTCGAGCGCTACGGGGTCGAACTGCGATCGGAGCGAGCTGTCTCGGTCGCCTTCGAAGAGGAAAGTTGGAGGATCCAGCTCGAAGGCGGCGAATCGATCGCCGCAGGCGCGCTCGTTGCCGACGCAGGCGAATCTGCAATGGCAAACGAAGCGCTCACGCCATACGTGGCCTCGGTAATGCCACGCGAGGCTCGCTTGTATGCTTCGATGTTCATAGAGCGGGCGGAAGGCATCGCAGAGGGATCCAATGCCATCGCTCAGATCGAAGATTGGGTGGTCTCGGTGGAATCGCACCTCGGCGCGAAGGGGCTTGACAGATCAGCCTCGACCGAACTTCAAGGCGAGGCTGTCCCAGCGGGCTACACCGTGCACGTGCGGTCTCGGGCCTCATCTTTGACCGAACAGGCGACAGAGTTCGAAGCCCTGCAACGCGGGGGCTCTCGACATCTAGCTGAGGCGCTCGCCAGCGTGGGCCTTCACGGAATGCAAGGTGCAGGATTCAGCGAAACCGCTGTGCGCGCGGCGCCCTACCGCACAATAGCTCAGCGTCACGAAGCTGCTGAGGCGCTCGCAGCGCTGCAAGCGTCGAACCCGACCCTCTCGGTTGTCGGTCGTGCAGTGCACGGTGACGATCAGGCAGAGGCGTTGGCAGTGGCCCATGTCTCTGCGGTGCAGTTGCGAAGGCGCTTGCTCGGATTAACCGACTGAAGCACGCGAGCGGTGACTCAGTTGTCTGCATATTGCAGAAACGGAATATGACTCGTCTCGCGCGCGGGGTAGGCTGGAAATATCGCGGGCAAAGAACCCGTGAGGTCTGGAGGAATCATGAAAGGCAAGATCGCATTCGTGCTTGGAGCAGCGGTCGGCTATGTGCTCGGATCTCGCGCGGGGCGTGGGCGCTATGAGCAGATTAAGCGTGGCGCGCAACGCGTGTGGAACACCGAGCCGGTGCAAAAAGGCGTCGGCCTCGTGAAGGGCGCACTCGATGAACGGGCCGACGAGGTAAAGACTTTCATTCGCCGGGCCTCTGCTGACGCGTTTGCAAACATCGCACGCCAGGCGACGCCGAAAGAGCAGAGTCCGCGCTCAGCCGCCTCGGCCGAGAACATGACCGCAACTTCTGCGAACTCGGCACAGGCTGACGAAGAGAAGCCGGGCGAGGCAGTCTCGTGAGTCGGCGCGACGATCAAGCGGGCACATTCGAGCTGCTCGCAAAGCTGCCTTACCAGTTCGTCAGGCTGGCAAAGGCCGAGTTCGAGAACGCTAAACGAGAGATCGCGGCGAAGCTGAAGCGTGGCGGCATCGGGCTGCTGGCGATCATCGTCGCGCTGTTTTTCGTGTTCTTCGCGATCGGGTGCCTTGTTGCTGCTGCTGTCGCCGGCATTGCAGTGGTGTGGCCGGTGTGGTTGTCTGCACTGGTCGTCGCCTTCGGGCTGCTGCTGCTCGCCGCCGGGGCGATCTTCGCTGGCATTGCTCTCATCAAGCGTGGCGTGCCGACACCCGACGACACGATCGATCGTGTCGAAGGTGACCTGCAGACGATGAGCGAGGTTCGCTTCAATGCTTCGGCTCACATGCCGCAGCACGGCGAGAAAGGAAACTGGCGATGACTCAGCAAAGCCACCAAGGCAGGCAATCGCCCCCGTCCGAACGCGAGCTCGGGCTCATCGAGGCGAGCGAGGCCCGCGCCGATCTCTATGACACGCTTGGCCAGCTTCGGGTGCAACTCGACTACGCCCAGCGCATCGACGACGGGGTCGCGCGTGCAAAACAGCGTATTGCCGCAGAGAAGCGCGAGAACCCACTGGTATTCGGCGCAGCGGTTGTCGGAGTTGCCGCGGTGTGCGGTGTCGCCGTATGGGCGATCGCTTCGAAGGTTGTGCGGGCGTTTCAGTAGCTTGAGCCGCTGCCGTGCAGGGTCACAGTTGTGTTGCGTTTCTGCTCTAGAAGCGCTTGGTTTTGCGTTGTTTCGCCTACGGGGTAAGAATAGGGACAACGGAAGTGCTTCCTTCCCGGCCAGATTTCGAGTCGTAGATGACTCAAATTGAGGCTGTTTTTGTGTGTCCGCTAACGTAAGTGGGGTGTATGTCGATCGAGCAGAAGCCGCTAACGGGGCTGAGGGTGCTCGTGCCCCGCGGTGGCACCTGGGGCGAGATTGTGGCTCAAGCTCTGCGCGAGCAGGGCGCGAACACGGTCATTGCTCCGCTCGTTGACTTCGCGCACACAAGCGAAGAAGACCGTCTCATCGAGGCGTTGCGCAGGCTGGAAGACGGATACTACGACTGGATCACCGCAACAAGCGCGACCGTCGTCGACGTGCTGGCGCATCACAAGGCCAAGATTCACGAGCGCACCAGGGTTGCGGTCGTAGGCGAGGCCACCGAGCAGGCGTTTATCGAGGCCGGCTATCAGGTGAGCCGCACCCCGGACGAATCAAACATCACCACCGAGGGCCTGCTGCAGGTGTGGCCCGAGATCGACACCGGCGAAGTGCTGAAAGTGCTGACGCTGCGATCAGATGTGGCGAAGCCAGTTCTCACATCGGGGCTGATCGACCGCGGTCACGATGTCACCCAGGTCGTGGCGTTCCGCACCATTGGTGTGCCGGTGTCTGCCCACATTCGGGAGGACGTCGAGTCGGGGCGCATCAATGCCCTGCTCGTCGCTTCTGCCCGTATTGGCAAAGAGGTCGCGGCACAGTTTCCGGTACTGCCGCAAGACACCATTGTCGCCTGCGTCGGGCCGCACACGCACGAAGAGACCGTTGCTGCTGGCCTCAAGCACAATAGTGGGGCATCGCTTGAGCAGAAACGCGCGCTGATCGAAACGGTCGAGTCGGCCATCGACCAGAGCGACATGCTCGATTAGAAGCACCCAGGCTGTGCTACCGAATAACGATTCGGTGTGAACTTCGAGAGTATGCCGCGAATGTCAGTGGTGCAGGGCAGACTAGAGTCATGGCGCGCATTGAGGTATTCACAGATCGAGTGGTGATCAAGCTCAGCGCAGCCGAGCGCACGCTTGCTATGCGCAGGCGAGACATCGTGCTCAGCCGCGAGCGAATCACTTCGGCCCTGATCACCGACGACCCGTGGGTGTGGCTGCGTGGTGTTCGCTCACCGGGCGCGCACCTGCCCACCAAACTCGCGATCGGCACTTGGCGGGGTTTCGGGGGCAATGATTTCTGCCTGATCCTCTCAGGCCGGCCGGCGATCGTGCTTGACTTCGACGTGCCCGAAGAGACCGGCGGCGGCTGGATCGGTGAGTTTGATGACTACGCACGGGTGATCCTTTCGACCGAGCACGCGGCTGAACTCATCGAGGCGCTTCGCCTCGATAGTGATGCCCAGAACGCAGTCTTCGACACCAACCGCTAGGGCCCGGCCTGTGAGTCAACCCGAGCGGGCTGGGGAGCTTGCCTTGAGCCAGGCGCATTCTCATACGCACGGTCTGGCAGCCGCAGGAGTGCATGCGTCGGCAAGGCTGAGGTATTCGGCATATGCGCTGTTGATCCTTGTCGCCGCGAGTACCGTGTTCGGCCTCGTGTGGCTATGGCCCGACTATGAAAGGGTTTCTGAGATAGCCGAGCGAGCGAGCTATCAGACTGCCGAGGTCGGATCTGCACAGGGCGAGGTTCTCGGCATTGAGGCATGCGAGACTCCTGAGGTCGTGCCGCCAGAGACTGAGCGCAACCGTCCGGTGCCGATGCTGCCCGCGTGCCAGCTTCTCAGCGTGGGGCTGCTGAGCGGCCCCGACAGCGGGCACGTCATCGACACTGAGGCACGCGGCACGTTCGCCTCATCTGGCCTCAGGGTCGGCGATCGGGTGCAGCTCACGACGTTTCCGAATGGTGACTCGGCACCACAAGATGTATCGTCGCGGTACGGGCTGTCGAAGAACTACGAAGTGAGCGGTGTCGTCCGATACCTCCCGCTCGCGGTTATCGGGCTGCTGTTCGCGGCGGTTGTGATTGTGGTTGGGCGATTGCGGGGCCTTCTCGCGCTCGCCGCTCTCGGTGTTGCCGCGGCAGTGCTGCTGGGATTCGTGCTACCCGCGCTCGTCGCCGGCGGCCCCGGCCTACTCATCGGGATCGTGGCTTCGAGCGCCATCATGTTCGTGACCCTGTTCTTCGTGCACGGGCTCAATCTGAGAACCACATCTGCGTTAATTGGCACGCTCGCGGGCATCGCGATCATCTCCGCCGTGTCGTGGGTGGCGGTGCAGGTGACCCGGCTGAGTGGATTGGGCGACGAGACGTCTGGTCTGCTGTCGAGCATGGTCTCCGAGATCGACTTTCGCGGGTTGCTGACCTGCTCGATCTTGATCGCGGGCCTCGGAGTGCTGAACGACGTGACCATCACGCAGGCGTCGTCGGTCTGGGAACTGCGCGCTGCGGCGCCGCAGCTGACTCGCCGAGAGATCTACGCGAGCGCGATGCGTATCGGCAGAGACCACATAGCCTCGACCGTATACACGGTCTTCTTCGCGTACGTGGGGGCGGCAATCGGTGCGCTGATCCTGCTCTACCTCTACAACCGCCCGATGTTGATACTGCTTACGCAAGAGGACATCGCGATCGAAATCGTCAGAACCGCTGCGGGCAGCATCGGCTTGGTGCTCGCGGTTCCAATCACGACTGCGGTGGCCGCTATGTTCGTTCCCGTCGCGCGGCAAGACGGCGAGTGGTCGGCTCGGGGTGCCGAGCAGGGGGCGTCTGGCGGGGTTGCGCTAGGTTAGCCGCTCGGCATCTCCGACAGCTCGAAGCCCTGCAACGAGGGCCTCGAGCCCGAACTCGAAAATCGATCGAGCCATGGTGAGGCCGGCCCGCCCTGCTCGCTGCCTGGCGTTCGCCTCCGCGGCGAGCAGCTGCGGCGCAAGTTCCGGCGACCCCGCAGGGCTCAGGTTGTCCTCTGGGGTGAGAGAGTCGAGCGCTGAACCGATGACGAATGATTCGATCGCGACGAGCGCAGGAACGATGCGATGCTCGGGATACCCGCTGCGCCGGAATGATGCGACGATCATCTCGTACTCGAGCACCGACTCCGGCTCGCTGTCGACAGGCAGCGTTGCGAGAATCGCGATAATGCCAGGGTGGCTACCCATCGCCTCGAGGTAACTGCGTGCCCACGGCAGCATTGCTTCGTACCAGGGCAGGCGTTCGAACACGGAAGAATCGATGCGGCGCCCGATCTCGCCGCGCATCCCGGCGACGATGTCGGTCTTGTTCGCAAAGTAGTTATAGATCGCCGGTGGCTGCACCCCGAGGCTGCGCGCGATGGCAGCAACACTGAAGTCACCGCCGCGAGTATCGGCGAGTTCGAAAGCGACATCGAGGATCCGCTCGCGTGTGAGCACCGACGTACTGGGCCGGCCGGCTCTTCGTCGGACGGCCGAGGGCTTGTTGCTGGCCTCGTCTAACATCTCGCTTCCTTTCGAGGGTGCGCTTCGGCCCGGAGATGTTCGGTGGCCGTGCTCGTTTCGACGGTGTCGGTGCGCGACCCAGCGCACCGCTAATGCTACTGCGAATGTGGCCGCACTTGCGGATTTTATTTAATACCCGTAAATTACTGCCTTGGACTTACAGAGAGGTGGGAAGTCGCGGTGACGAACGCAGACGTAATCATCGAGGGCGCTCGCGTGCGCACAGTGCTGCCTAGCCACGGGGGCGATACTGACGCGCGCATCGGTTCTCTCGCGATCGCCAACGGGCGGGTTCTCGGCGTGGGTGACTCCAGCGAGATCTCGGAGGCGTTTCGTGGCCCCTCGACGCGAGTTGACGACGCGCGCGGACAGACCGTGACCCCGGGGCTCATCGACGCCCATCTGCATCCCATCCAGGGTGTCGACATCGTGCAGGGCATTGATCTCGGCGGAGTTACCGAACTGCGCGAACTGCGCGATCGGCTGCGCGCAGAAGCAGCGCGAGTGCGCCGCGAGACCACCGATGGCTGGGTGCGCGGCTGGAACCTTGATTATGCGGCTCTCGAGGGCGCTCCGATCGCAGCCAGCACTATCGACGAGGCGCTCGGTGATGTGCCGGCGATGCTCTACTTCTTCGACGTGCACACCGCATTGGTCAACACTGCAGCCTTGCAACGAGCAGGGATCACCGGCGGATACAGCTTTGAAGATACTTCCGAGGTCGTGCTCGACGCTGCGGGGGCTCCGACGGGCGAGCTGCGCGAAGAGAGCGCCTGGGCGCTCGTGTTGCAGCACATTCCCCAGCTGAGCAGAGAAGAGACCCTCGACACCGCGCGCGGCATCTTCGCCCGCATGCGCCGTTCGGGCCTCACCGGCGGCACCATCATGGATGGCTCGATCGCGACCCTCGACCTGCTTGAAGCGCTTGACGGGAGCGCGGGCGGGTTGCCCGTGCGTATTGTGAGCGCCATCGACGTGCGACCTTCGGCAGGCGCCGAGGATCGCGCCATCGCGCTGAGCCAGCTGCACCGTGGTGGCGCGCGCTGGCGTGGGGGCAGCATCAAGCTCTATGCCGACGGGGTGATCGATACCGGCACCGGCTGGCTCTATGCCCCCGACACTCATGGCGAAGGGCTCGACCCGTTCTGGGTGGATCAGGACGCGCTGCGACAGACGGTCAAAGAATTCACCGCGGCCGGCTTTCAGATTGCCACCCACGCCATTGGAGATCGCGCGATCGGAGAGACCATCAGCCTCTACGAGGCAGTCGGGTGCAGGGCGCAGAATCGGCCAGTGCACCGCATCGAGCATCTCGAATGCCTTGACCCACACGACATCGCACGCCTTGGTGCGACCGGCATCACCGCTTCGATGCAGTTGCAGCACATGCAGTGGCGCCTGCCCGACGGCAGCGACGCTTGGTCGGAGCGGTTGGGGCCAGAGCGCGCGGCGCGGGCTTGGAGCGCCGCTTCGGTGCTGCGCGCAGGGGCTCCACTCGCCCTTGGGTCAGACTGGCCAATCGCCGAGCTCGACGCGCGTCAAGGCATGGCTTGGGCGGTGCTGCGACGCACTCCGGGTGATCGTGACGGGTTCGTATATGAGCCGCACGAGCGGCTCACCGCGGCGCAGGCGCTTCACGGCTACACCCGAGCGGCCGCCATCGCGCAGGGAGACGATGATCTCGGAGTGATTCGGTCGGGTGCTCGCGCTGACCTCGCGCTCTGGGCAGATGATCCGGCAGCCGTTACCGGTGACGATCTCGCCGAGCTACCCGTGTTGGCAACCTACCTCGATGGCGAGCGACTCGATAACTAGTGTGAGGCCAGCCTCGAACTTGAGAGCACCTGCTTCGCCGCTCAGTCTTTCTTCACCACCAACCCATCGAAAGGTACACCCTTGATACAGAACACCTGGCTGGCGCTGCTGCCGGTCTTGACCGTGCTCGTCGTTTCGGTGACGACCAAGCGGGCACTGCTCGGCCTGCTGGCAGGCACAGTCGTCGGCACGATTCTCATCGGCGGGTGGGGGTTCTTCGACACCCTCGTCGCTACGTTCGGATCTTCGCTCTCGAACGAGACCGTGCACTGGCTCGTGATGGTCGTTGTGCTCTTCGGCATTCTGATCGCTTATTTCAACATCTCGGGAGCCGTGAGCGACTTCGCCCGCTGGACCGAACGTTTCGTGAATACGCGCCGCAAGTCGCTACTCCTGACCTGGCTGCTCACGATCGCACTCTTCATCGACGATTACCTGAACGCGCTCACGGTCGGCACGTCGATGAAGGGCGTGACCGATCGTTACCGCGTGCCCCGCAGCATGCTCGGCACAATCGTGAAGCTCACCTCTGCCCCGATCGCCGTGATCATCCCATTCTCGACCTGGGCGATCTTCTTCTCGGCGCTACTCGAACAAGACGGTGTAACCGTGGGCGGCTCGGGCTTTGGTGCATACCTCAGCGGTCTGCCATTCGTGTTCTTCGGCTGGTTCGCGCTGATCATCGGTCTGCTGCTCGCGCTCGGCGTGCTGCCTCTCGTCGGCCCGCTGCGCAAGGCGCAGCTGCGCGCCGACGAGACCGGTGAGACGCTGCCCGACGACCTCACCGAAGAAGAGCGTGCCTTCGAGCTCGCTCAGCCCGCCGAAGATGGTCGCCGGCCACTGCCGTTCAACTTCCTCATTCCGATTGCCACGCTCATCGCGGTGACGATTCTCACCGAGGTCGACATCGTCAAGGGTTCGGCCGCCGCGGTTGCGGTGGCGATTGTGCTCTACCTCGTGCAGAAGCGAATGACGTTGCGTCAGGTCGCCGAGGGTGCGTTTGAGGGCATCATGAGCATGGGGTACGTGATCGTGCTGTTCGCGCTCGCCTTCATGGTGCAGCAGATCAACGTCGATCTGCAGCTTGCCGAGTGGGTCATCGGCGTGACCGAACCAGTCATGAGCGGCGCGCTGCTGCCCGCGATCGTCTTCCTCGTCTGCGGTGTGTACGCGTACGCGACCGGGGCGTTCTGGGATCTCGCGGCCGTCATCACCCCGGTCGTGCTGCCGCTCGCCATCGCCCTGGGGGTCGACCCCGTGCTTGCGGGCACGGCAGTCTTCTCGGGTGCGGCGCTCGGATCGACCACCTGCCTGTACGGTGACGGCATCATCCTGGCATCGAAGTCGGTTGGAGTGCGCCCGCTCACGCTCATGACCTCGATTCTGCCCTATGCAGGTGCGGCGGCGGTGCTGAGCTTCATCGCATACCTCATCGCAGGGTTCCTCATGATTTGATCTGACTCGATCAATAGCCCGTCTGCCGGGCAGCGAGAGGCGGTCAGTGCTGCAGAAGCGCAGTGGCCGCCTCTTCGCGCACCACGTGCGAAAGCTGATCGATCAGAGGCGAGGGCAGATTCCAGCGTTGCCAGTAGAGCGGCAGTTCGATGGCGGCACCCGGCTGCAGCTCGACGAGCCGGCCCGCGTCGAGCGCTTCTCGACACTGCAGCTCGGGCACCATACCCCACCCGAGGCCCAGCTCGATTGCGAGTGCGAACTCGTGGCTCGACGGCACCATGTGCCGAGGTGGCGACACCTTTGCCCGGGTGATGCGGCGTATGAATCGCTGCTGAAAGATGTCGTGACGGTCGAACTCGATCATGGGGGCGGCGCGCAGGGTCTCGGCCCCGATCCCTTCGCTAAAAAAATGCGCGACAAACTCGGGCGCGGCAACGGCGCGGTAGCGGTCGGTGCCGAGCAGCGTACTCGTGCAGCCAGCCACTGGCTCTCTCGTCGCGGTGAGCGCGGCAACGACCTCGCCGCTGCGCAACCGTTCGGTGCTGATCGTCTCGTCCGCGCGCACGATCTCGAAGTAGGCGCCGGTCTCGCGTGCAGCGCGGGCGATCGCCGGCACGAACCAGGTTGCGAGCGAATCGGCGTTGACGACGATCGGGAGCACTGTGCGAGCGCTCGGTCCGATGCCGAGTTCGCGCGCGGCGTCGCCGGTGATGCGCTCGAGCTGCCTCGCGACGCGCAGCACGGTTGAGCCTGCAGGGGTGAGTTCGATCGGGCGGCTGCGCCGCAGCAGCACCGAGCCCAGGCGCTGCTCCATGTTCTTGACACGTTGGCTCACGGCTGATGGGGTGATGTGCAGGCGCCTGGCCGCGCCCTCGAAGCTGCCCTCGTCGACGATCGCCGCAAACGTGGCGAGGTGTTCGACCGGAAGATCCATGCATTAATATTAAGCATTGCTTCACTTGCAACAGAATCTTTAGGCATTCTCGAGTCGCTGCTTGCGTCAACGAGCCGCTAACGTCGAATGCATGCTCACTCCCATGCTCCTCGGCTTCGGCACCGGCCTCTCGCTTATCGTGGCGATCGGCGCGCAGAACGCGTTCGTGCTGCGCCAGGGCATTCTGCGTCAGCACGTGCTGCCGATCGTGCTGATCTGTGGGCTCACCGATGCGCTGCTCGAGATTCTCGGCATTGCGGGCATCGGCTTCGTGGTGGAGCGTGCCCCGATTGTGCTCGAGGTGATTCGCTGGGGCGGCGTCGCGTTCTTGCTGTGGTACGCCTGGGGCGCCGCGAGACGTGCCATGCGGCCTGGGGTACTCGTCGCTGCTCAGGGCGATGCCGCCGGATCGGGCAGCGAGGCCGGTTCGCTGAAGCGAGCGGTGCTCACCTGCCTGGCGATCACCTACCTGAATCCGCACGTCTACCTCGACACCATGGTGCTCATGGGGTCGGTTGGCAACGCGCAGGGCGACCCGGCACGCTGGTGGTTCGCCGTCGGGGGAGGCGTTGCGAGCATCATCTGGTTCGCCGTGCTCGGATACGGCGCCCGGGCGCTCACTCGCTTCTTCGCGACCCCGCGCTCGTGGCAGATTCTCGACTGGATCATCGTCGTGGTGATGCTCGTCATTGCCGGTCGCCTCGCGCTCGAAGGCGTGTTTGTCTAGGCGCCTGCGTGCCGAGGATCGGGCCGATGAATGTCGCGTCTGCGGCATAGAATCTTTGCGTGAGTGAGTTCGTCTTTGAGGTGTTGCAGCTCGCCGGCATTCTCGCCTTTGCCATCTCGGGCGCCCTGGTCGGTGTGCGCCGCAACCTCGACATGCTCGGCGTCGCGGTCGTCGGCGGGTTCACGGGCGTCGGCGGTGGCGTGCTTCGCGACCTGCTGCTTGGTGTGCACCCACCGATCTCATTCGTCTACTGGCCCAATCTCGCCGTCGCGGTCGGTGCGTCGCTCGTGGTGTTCTTCGTGCACCCGAAGCTTTCGCGCATTCGCTACTTCGAGGTGGTGTTCGATGCGTTCGGCCTCGGGCTTTTCTCA
The DNA here is from genome assembly GCA_937967375.1 of uncultured Leucobacter sp. Lineage (GTDB taxonomy): Bacteria > Actinomycetota > Actinomycetes > Actinomycetales > Microbacteriaceae > Leucobacter. The sequence goes on along the minus strand of CALCJF010000050.1, from coordinate 9,047 downwards.
GCGAACGGGGCCGCGGTCGCGTTCGCGGCGGGGCAGACCCCGCTCACCGCGATCCTCGTCGGCACGACGACCGCGATTGGCGGCGGAGTGATTCGAGATGTACTGGTCAACACGGTGCCTGGAGTGCTCACGCGTGAGCTCTATGCGGTCTCGGCGATACTCGGTGCCGCGGTAGCGATCGCAGTGCTTATGCTCGGTGGTGGATCGGGCCTCGCCTCGATCGTCGGTGGAGCCTGCGCAATTACGCTTCGACTGCTCTCGGTAGCGCGCGGCTGGCACCTGCCGAAGCCGCGTATAGCGAGACGTTCGGCACAGTAGTTTTCGCAACGAGGATCGCGCGCAGGCGTGGCGCCTTCGCGCCACCTGGCCTGTGCGGTCATGCCTCCTGCGGCAACACGATGAGGTTGCCCACCTTATGGCCGCTGTCGACTATGGCGTGCGCTTCGTGAATCGTGTCGAGCCCGCCGAGCACTCGTGTGAGCGGTTTGAAGCTACCCGACTGCGTCATCGCGAGCAGCGTGGCGAAGTCGCTCGGGCGTTCGGGCGCGGCGCCCGCATAGACCCGGCCTCCGGCACGCACAGTGTCGGCGAGGCCGGCTGCCGCGAGCACGAGCCCGCCGCTCGGGGTGATCAGTTCGAGCCCGCGCTGCCTGGTGATGTTGCCGACCGCATCGAACACGAGATCGTAGTTGCTTCGAAGGATCGAGACAGGTTGCTTCGCGTAGTCGATAGTTTCTTTCGCGCCGAGCGAAGCGACGAGCGCGCGATTGGCTTCGCTGCAAACCCCGGTCACGACGGCGCCCATGTTATGCGCCAATTGCACCGCGGCACTACCGACCGAACCCGACGCGCCGTTCACGAGCACCCGTTGCCCTTCGCCGAGTGCGGCGCGATCTCGGAGAAAGTGTAGAGCGGTGGTACCGCCGAATAGGGTCGCGGCCGCATCGGCGTGCGACAGCCCGGCGGGCTTGGGCGTGATCCTTTTCGTTGCAACCGCTACCAGTTCGGCGTGCGCGCCCATGCGCGCGCCGGTCATGCCGGTGACCTCGTCTCCCACGGCAAACCGGGCGGTACCTTCTCGCGTGGAACCGAGGTGTTCGATGACGCCAGAGAACACGACACCGAGCACCGGGCGACGAGGCCCGCGCAGTCCGATGCCGACCCTCGCGACCGTGCCGAAGCCTTGCGGAAATCTGCCAGCCCGAATGCGTGCGTCGCCAGCCGTGATGGCTGCAGCGTGCACGCGAACGAGCGCCTCGCCTGCACCCGGTACCGGGTCGGGCACTTCGGTGACGCGGATCGTTTCTGGGGGCCCGTAGCGCCCCGCCATTGCTGCTCTCATGACTCTCCTTACGAGTGTAAGTCAATGTGAATACGATAACCTTACAGGCGTAATCTTCGCAAGGGCAGTATCGGAAGAGGTGAAGTGATGGCTGCACGGGCAGCGTTGAGTCGAGCGCGAATCATCGATGCCGCGGTTCGGGTGGCCGACCGCGGAGGGCTTGGTGCGGTCAGCATGCGCAACGTCGGCAAAGAGCTCTCTGTCGAGGCGATGTCGCTGTACCATCACGTCGCGAACAAAGAGGCGTTGCTCGACGAGCTGGCCGACTGGGTGTTCCTGCAGATAGAGCTGCCCGGCGGCGACCGAGGCTGGCGCGCGGGTATGGAGTTGCGTGCGCGATCGGCGCGCCAGGTGCTCGCCGCGCACAGCTGGGCGCTTGGCCTCATCGAGTCGCGCAGCAATCCTGGGCCGGCGCTGCTGCGGCACCACGACGAAGTGATCGGGTGCCTTCGCCGCGGAGGGTTTGGCCTGATGCTGGCCTCTCACGCGTTCTCAGTGATCGACGCCTACGTCTACGGCTTCGTGCTGACTGAGCAGACGCTGCCATTCGATCCGGGCGAGGCGCACAACGCAGCCGACTTTGCGCGCCAGTTTGAGCCGATGATCGCCGAGTACCCGAACCTCGCTGCGCTTGTGGCAGAGCTGACGAGCGGGCGCGACTACGTGTTCTCGGATGAGTTCGAAGAGGGGCTTGGGCTGATTCTCGACCAGCTGGAGTTTCGGCTGGGCTCGAGTCGCGGCCAATCTGCAGGGCGAGAAGAGCGCCGAGAGTAGCTGGGGGTTTGCGCCCCCAACGGTCTTGCTTGCCTCGCGATCTTTCTCGTCTTGCCGCGCTACGCGGTGACCGGATTACTCGCCGGCGATCACCGCGAGCAGCGCATCGACGTCTGCTTCTGTCGTGTCGAACGAGCACATCAGCCGCACGAGCGTCGCATCACCCGGCCAATCGTAGAAGTGGAACGCGGCGTGCGCGCGCGCCTTGGTCTCTGCAGGCAGAGTCGGAAACACGACGTTCGACTGCGTGGCAAAGGGCAGGGTGATCCCTTCGCCGCGACCGTCGGAGATGAGCGCTTCGATGCCGGCGCGAAGGCGCGCGGCCATCGCGTTCGAGTGACTTGCTGAGCGCAGCCAGAGCCCGTCTTCGTAGAGTGCCGACAGCTGGGCCGAGGCGAAGCGCATCTTCGAGCCGAGCTGCATGTTCAGCTTGCGCAGATACTTGAGGCCGGGCACCGCCCGTGGGTTGAGCGCGAGCACCGCCTCTGCGCCGAGCAAGCCATTCTTCGTGCCGCCGAGGCTGAGCACGTCTACGCCAGCATCGCTGGTGATTGCGGCGAGCGATGTGCTGAGATGCGCGGCGGCGTTGCCAAGTCGCGATCCGTCCATGTGCAGTACCATGCCGCGCGCGTGAGCGTGATCGGCAAGGGCGCGGATCTCGTCGGGGGAGTACACGGTTCCGAATTCGGTGCTTTGTGAGATCGAGATGGCGAGCGGCTGCGCGCGGTGCTCATCGCCCCAGCCCCATGCCTCGGCGTCGACAAGCTCTGGAGTGAGCTTGCCGTCGGTTGTCGGCACGGGCAGCAGCTTGAGACCGGCAACCTTCTCGGGCGCACCGGCCTCGTCTACATTGATGTGTGCGCTTTTGGCGCAGACGACGGCACCCCAGCGCGGCAGAGCCGCCTGCAGTGACAGCACGTTCGCCCCGGTGCCGTTGAACACCGGAAACGCCTCGGTGTCAGGCCCGAATAGCTCGCGGGCGACCTCTGCAAAGTGTGCCGTCCACGCGTCGGAGCCATATGCCGGGGCATGCCCCACATTTGCCGCAGCGATGGCTGCCAGCACCTCAGGGTGCGTGCCCGCATAGTTGTCGGACGCGAAGCCGCGCGGATGCGCGGATAGGTCGATGCTGACTGCGGGGACTGCTCCGGTGTCGTTCACGGACTCAGCCTAGCGGCGCTCAGACCCCGGCGTCGCGATACCGCTCGGAAAGCTCCTGATATTCGAAGGCGTTGCGCTTCACTCGCGCGGCAAGCTCGTCATTCATTGGGCCACGATCCTTTGCGGGCACTCCGGCGGCGAGGTGCCCCGCGTCGACCTGTTGCCCCTCGAGCACCAGTGCGCCCGCGGCGACAAAACCGCCCTCGCCAACGACCGAATTGTTGAGCAGCTTCGCGCCCATGCCGATGAGCGAGCCAGCGCCCACACGGGTGCCGTGCAGCAATGCGAGGTGGCCGACTCCCACGTTCTCGCCGATGATAGTTGGCACACCGGCGTCGGTGTGCACGACGACGTTATCTTGCAGATTGCTGCCTGCGCCGAGCTCGATGCGATCGCTGTCGCCGCGCATCACGACGCCGAACCACACGCTTGCGCCTGGCCCGATGTGCACGTCGCCGATGAGCGTGGCGTTGGGTGCAATCCACGCGGTGGGATCTACCTGCGGGGTCTTGCCCCCGAACGGAATGATGGTTGCCATGAGGCCACTGTAACCGCTCGAGCCGTGTTTCAGCGGTGCCGTTGCCACCTTGGTACCGTTGCCGAACTCTGCGGTGGATCGCCCGCACCCGTTGCTCCCTGCCGACGAAGGGCGATCCTCGAACTGCTAAGATAGCCGTTTGGATCGTGAGTGTCGTTCTTCTGCTTTTACGAACCGATCCTTTACCGAAGCGAGGTGAGTTCATGCCCAGTGACAGTTTCAGTCATCAATCGGGTATTGCGCTCGCCATTTCGCCTCGCTTGCACTAGGTAGGCGTGCGCTCCCACTTTCTTTAAGGAGCGTCATCATGACCACCCAGCAGATCCACGTCATCGACGAACTGACCGCCGAGATCTTGCAGCAGCTCGCGAGCCAAGACCTGGCCGCGCTCGCCGCCACCCTCGCACCCGTGCCCGACGCAGAGCTGGTCTCGGTGTTCGAGCGACTGACGCTGCGCCAGCGCGCCGTCTTCTTTCGGTTGCTGCCAAAGGAAGCGGCCGTTGCCGTCTTCGATGCGCTCGATCCGGCGCTGCAGAGCGACCTGCTCGAGGGACTGCACGATGCCGAGGTCGCCCGTCTCTTCGCCGAACTCGATCCCGATGATCGTGCGTGGCTGCTCGAAGAGGTGCCGGCTGCGCTCGCGACGCGACTGCTGCGAGACTTGCCCGGGCCCGAGCGTGCCCTCACCGCCGCGCTGCTCGGCTACCCGCAGGGCAGCGTCGGGCGGCGCATGACTCCGGAGTACGTGTCGGTGCGCGAGCGGGCCACCGTTGCAATCGCCCTCGACCGCGTGCGCGACCGGCTCGCGGATGCCGAGACGGTGTACACGATTCCGGTGCTCGACAATGCGCGTCGCATCGTGGGCATCGTCAGCCTGCGCGAGTTGCTCGCGACCGACCCCAACGCCGAGATTTCGACGCTGATGCATGAGGCACACACTGCTAAGGCCGCTGACAGCGCCGAAGATGCCGCCCGCCGCTGCACTGACCTTTCGCTGCTCGCTCTGCCGATCGTCGATAGCGAGCAGCGCCTCGTCGGCATGCTCACAATCGATGATGCGGTGCGCATTCTCGAGTTCGAAGAGAGTGAAGACTCGGCGCGGCAGGGCGGCACCGAGCCGCTGCGCCGGCCCTATCTCTCAACGCCGGTGCGCACGCTTGTGCGGTCGCGGGTGGTGTGGCTGCTGGTGCTTGCCGTCGGCGCAACCCTCACCGTGCAGGTGCTCGAAGTGTTCGAGGCGACTCTTGAGCAGGTCACCGTGCTCGCACTGTTTGTGCCGCTACTGATCGGTACCGGAGGCAACACGGGCAATCAGGCCGCGACGACAGTGACGAGGGCGCTCGCGCTCGGAGACGTGCGACCGCGAGACATTCTGCGGGTGCTGAGTCGTGAGCTGCGCACCGGGTCGATGCTCGGCCTGCTGCTCGGTACGCTCGGATTCGCTATTGCCAGCCTGATCTATTCGGTCGAAATCGGCCTCGTGATCGGCCTGACGCTGCTCGCAGTCTGCACGGTCGCCGCAGCCGTTGGCGGGAGCATGCCGCTGCTCGCGCGGGCCGTAAAGGTCGACCCGGCTGTGTTCTCGAATCCGTTCATCTCGACCTTTGTCGACGCCACGGGGTTGATCGTCTACTTCGTGATCGCCAGGACGATTCTGGGGCTCTGACTTCGTGATGCGGGGCGTCTGGCTTGAATGTCGGTGGCCACTTGTAGTGTCGAATGCATAGTCGAACTTGCTCGCGCCGACCAGCGGCGCTGGGCACCTAAACCGTCTGAGAACTGAGGAAGACATGGAAACTCTGCTCGTGGTGCTGGTCGTGCTGAACCTGCTGCTGAGCGTCGGTCTGCTCGTTGTCGTGCTGCTGCGGTGGCGACGCGGCGGGGGTCCAGATGCTGCCGACGCCGCACAGGGTGCATTCGCCGCCGCCGATTTGCGGCAAGAACTGCAAGGGCAGGTCGGGCTGGTTCGTCAAGACCTGCAGGCGCAGCGCGGCGAACTCGCCCAAACCCTGCAGGTGTCGAGCCAGGCGCAGGCGGCGGAGCTCGCTCGCGAGCGTGAGGCGCGGGCGCTTTCGAACCGAGAGCTGCACGATGTGCTCGGCAAGTCGCTCGCCGATCTGCGCACCTCTGTCGAACAACGCTTCGACGTGCTGCGCGGCGAGAACGAGGCAAAGCTCGAGCAGATGCGAGTCACGGTCGACGAGAAGTTGCAGGGCACCCTCAAGACCTCGCTCGAAGAGAACTCAAAGCGCATTCAGGCACTCACCGAAGCGAACTCGACCAAGCAGATCGAGCTGCAACGCACGCTGACCACAGAGCTTGAGAAGCTGCGTCAGGGCAACGAGGCGAAGCTCGAAAAGATGCGCGAGACCGTCGACGAGAAGTTGCAGGGTACCCTCGAGAAGCGCCTCGGTGAATCCTTCTCGCTCGTCAGTGAGCGGTTGGAGCAGGTGCAGAAGGGTCTCGGCGAGATGCAAACTCTGGCCTCCGACGTGGGCGGACTAAAGCGCGTGCTCACAAACGTGAAGAGCCGCGGCGGGTGGGGCGAGGTGCAGCTCGCCCGCCAGCTCGAAGACGTGCTGACCCAAGATCAATACGCAGAGAACGTCGCGACGATCCCAGGCTCGAGCGAGCGCGTCGAGTTCGCGGTCAAGCTACCTGGTCGAGATGAAACGGAAGCGCCGCTCTGGCTGCCAATCGACTCGAAGTTTCCTCAGGAAGACTACGAGCGCCTGCTCACAGCACAGGAGCAGGGCGACATCGCCGCGATCGAAGCGGCCGGGCGTGACATCGAACGGGCTGTGTTGATCCAAGCGAAGAACATCTCGAGCAAGTACGTTGAGCCCCCGCACACCACCGACTTCGGCATCATGTACCTGCCGACTGAGGGCCTGTTTGCCGAGGTGATGCGCCGACCGGGTCTCACGACGAAGCTGCAGAACGAGCACCGCATCGTGGTGGTCGGCCCAACTACGCTCACCGCGCTGCTCACCAGCTTGCAGATGGGCTTTCGCACTCTCGCAATCGAGAAGCGCAGCAGCGAAGTGTGGAAGGTGCTCAGCGCGGCCAAGACCGAGTTTCAGAAGTATGGGCAGGTGTGGGACAAGCTTGGCAAGCAGCTCAAAACTGTGCAAAACACTGTCGATGAGGCCGGGCGCCGCACGCGCGCCGTCGAGCGCAAGTTGCGCGACGTCGAAACGCTCGAAATTGGGGCGCCCGAACCATCGGTGCTCGACGATGTGCTGCTCGAACTCGACGCGTTCGGTGCCGCTGACGGTGAACAAGACGATGAAGTGACAGACTGACAACATGACTCTCGCGCACCCGGGCACACTCAGCGGCCGACTTGTTACCCTCGAGCCGCTCTCGCATGAGCATCGGCTCGGCTTGACCGAGGCCGTGCGTGACGGCGACATCTGGCGGCTCTGGTACACCTCGGTTCCGGCGCCAGATCAGGTGGAGGCCGAGATTGAGCGTAGGCTCGATCTGCAGAGCAAGGGGTCAATGATCCCGTTCACCACCCGTCGCAACGACACCGGTGCGATCATCGGCATGACCACGTTCATGAACATCGATGCGGCGACGCCGCGCGTCGAGATCGGCTCGACCTGGAACGCCGCGAGCTCGCAGGGCACAGGAACAAACCCGGAGTCGAAGCTGCTGCTGCTCAGCCACGCATTCGATGTCTGGGGGTGCCCAGCGGTTGAGTTTCGCACCGACTTCAACAACCACCAGTCGCGTGCCGCAATCGCGCGTCTCGGCGCCAAGCAAGATGGCGTGCTGCGCTCGCACCTTCGCCCCGCCGCGGGGTACACGCGAGACACAGTCGTGTTCTCGATCATTGCCTCAGAATGGCCGGGCGTTCGTCTCGGTCTAGAGCACCGCCTGTTGCGTCACCTAAATAGCGAGCCGGGTGCGCCGGCGCTCGGCTGAGCGACCCGCCAGCTACGCCTCGCGGCGCCCGCAATTCCTCGCCCTGAGGTATCGGCTAACCCGTGGTAATTCCAAAAAGTAGAAATACTGCAAATATTCACCCCTGATTTGTGTGTATCGACCCTTTGACCGTGGCCCAAGGTAGAAGTAGTTCATCTAGTCCACAGCGTTTGTGGCTAGCGGCCACTACGCAAAAGGAATCACCATGACTGCGTTCCAAAACGACATCGAGGCAGTGCAGGCTCTGAAAGAGCAGAATGGCGCGAGCTGGGATGCGATCAACCCCGAGTACGTCGCACGCATGCGGGCACAGAACCGCTTCAAGACCGGCCTCGAGATCGCCCAGTACACGGCAGACATCATGCGCCGCGACATGACTGAGTACGATGCTGACTCGTCGGTGTACACGCAGTCGCTCGGCGTGTGGCACGGCTTCATTGGCCAGCAGAAGCTGATCTCGATCAAGAAGCACCTGAAGACCACCAATAAGCGCTACCTCTACCTCTCGGGCTGGATGGTCGCGGCTCTGCGCTCGGAGTTCGGCCCGCTGCCCGACCAGTCGATGCACGAGAAGACCTCGGTGCCTGCGTTGATCGAAGAGCTCTACACCTTCCTGCGCCAGGCAGACGCTCGCGAGCTCGACCTGCTGTTCACGCAGCTCGATGACGCCCGCGTCGCCGGAGACGAGACTGCGGTCGAGTTCATCCAGTCGCAGATCGACAACTTCGAGACCCACGTCGTGCCGATCATCGCTGACATCGACGCAGGCTTCGGCAACCCCGAGGCGACCTACCTGCTCGCCAAGAAGATGATCGAGGCCGGCGCCTGTGCGATTCAGATCGAGAATCAGGTTTCTGACGAGAAGCAGTGCGGCCACCAGGATGGCAAGGTCACCGTGCCGCACGAGGACTTCATTGCGAAGCTCAACGCGGTGCGCTACGCGTTCCTCGAGCTCGGCATCGACAACGGCGTGATCGTCGCCCGCACCGACTCGCTCGGCGCCGGCCTGACCCAGAAGCTCGCCGTGAGCCAGACCCCCGGCGACCTGGGCGACCAGTACAACGGGTTCCTCGACGTCGAAGAGATCAGCGAGGCCGAGCTCGGCAACGGCGATGTCATCATCAAGCGCGACGGCAAGCTGCTGCGCCCGAAGCGCCTCGCATCGAACCTCTACCAGTTCCGCAAGGGCACCGGCGAAGACCGCTGCGTACTCGACTGCATCACCTCGCTGCAGAACGGCGCCGACCTGCTGTGGATCGAGACCGAGAAGCCGCACGTCGAGCAGATCGCGGGCATGGT
>CALCJF010000049.1 GCA_937967375.1 uncultured Leucobacter sp. | reverse complement strand
CGTGGCAACAAACTCAACGTCTTCGGCATCATCGCGCTCAGCATTCATGTGTTGCACTCGTTCACAAACGGGTTTGCGTCGATACTCATGTCGCGTATGGCGATGGACCTCGATCTCAGCAGCATGAACCTCTCGATGTTCTATACCGTATCCGCGCTCGTCTGGGCGCTTCTCGCCGGAGGATTCGCTATCGCCGGCACTCTGCAGAAGCAGGCACCGCGCCTGCGATGGACCGCGATCAGCTCACTGGTCGTCAGCGGCCTGGGACTCCTCTCGATCATTTCGACATTCATCGCTTCACTGTCTGCGCCGCTCTTTTTCTGACGCAGTCCTGAGCTTTTGCTCCGATTCGGTTAGGCTTCGGGTATGAGCCAGCAGGACAGCCCCCAGCCGAGCGGTACACATCCATACGAAGCACAGCGGATCGAGGCTTGGGCTGCGGTGCATCGCCCCGAGACCACGCGCGACGAGCTCGTGCGCATCGCCGAGGCGCATCCCGAGTTCGCGCCAGCAATCGCCGCGCATCCGAACGCGCCCGCATCGCAACCCTTAGAACAGGCACCCCAGGCACAATACGCGCCAGCGCTGTTCTCGGTGGCGCAGAGTTCCCAGTGGGCGAAGCCCAAAGTGAACATCGCCGGAATCATCGCGTTTTCTTTGCTCGTCGTGGTCACCGTGCTCGAGTTCTTCGTTCCCGCTGTCATGCACCAGGCAATGCTGACCTACGATATCTCTCTGATGATCGGTTTCCCGCTGATTCGGTTGATCCTCGCGCTCTGTGCGATCGCGATCGGCATCGTAGGAGCGAGAATGCAGTCTCAGCCGCGCCTCCGGTGGATGGCAGTGGGCTCGATCGTTGCGGGCTCGTTTCTCGCTGTCCCGCTCCTCCTGAGCACCCTGGCGTATGCCGCGCCGGGGCTCCTCCCCTACTACGGCTACTGATTCCGTCGTCTGCCCCGCGTCACGCGGGCACGCCGAGACAAGAAAACGCACGAAACTTCGTACGAGAATCCTGGCAGACTCTCTGAAGCTTCGTGCGTTTTCCGTATTTTGTGGTCGAGGATCCTCTGAACGGATCGAGCGTCAGGCCCGTTTCGAGCTACTGCCCGAGCGCCTTCAACCGATCTTCCTCGTCCATGCGAATGCACGACTCGATGACCGGCTCGAGCGCACCGTTCATGACGGCGTCAAGGTTGTAGGCCTTGTAGCCGGTGCGGTGGTCGGCGATGCGGTTCTCGGGAAAGTTGTACGTGCGAATGCGCTCGGAGCGATCCATCGTGCGAATCTGGCTCGAGCGATGCGCTGACGCCTCGGCCGCGGCCTCTTCTTGCTGGCGCGCGAGCAGGCGGGCACGCAATACGCGCATCGCCGCCTCGCGGTTCTGCAGCTGCGATTTCTCGTTCTGCATGGCGACCACGATGCCGGTAGGCATGTGCGTGATGCGCACTGCCGAGTCGGTCGTGTTCACCGACTGCCCACCGGGGCCAGACGAGCGGTACACGTCGATCTTGAGGTCGTTCTGGCTGATCTCGACCTCTTCGGGCTCGTCGACCTCCGGGTAGACGAGCACGCCGGTCGTCGAGGTGTGAATTCGCCCCTGCGATTCGGTGACGGGCACGCGCTGCACGCGGTGCACACCGCCCTCGTACTTGAGGTGCGCCCACACGCCTTGCGAGGGGTCGGTCGCGTTCGACTTGATCGCGATCTGCACGTTCTTGTAACCGCCGAGATCGCTCTCGTCGGCCTCGAGCATCTCGGTCTTCCAACCCTTGCTCTCGGCGTAGTGCATATACATGCGCAGCAGGTCGGCGCCGAACAGTGCCGATTCGGCACCGCCCTCACCACCTTTGATCTCAAGAATCACGTCACGCGCGTCGTCGGGGTCGCGCGGAATCAGCAGTCGCCGCACCCGCTCCTGCCCCTCGGCGAGCTGCCGTTCGAGCTCGGGAACCTCCTCGGCAAACGCGTCGTCTTCTTTCGCGAGCTCACGCGCGGCCTCGAGGTCGTCACCAAGCTGCTTCCAGTGTTCGTGCGCTGCCTTGATCTTGCTGAGCTCGGCATAGCGTCGATTTACTCGCTTTGCCCGCGCAGCATCAGCATGCAGCGCGGGATCAGCCAGCTCTTCTTGCAACTGCTCATGTTCGGCGAGCAGCCCCGTGACCTGCTCAAACATGATTAGGCCCGTCCGCGCTGCGCGAGCGCAAGGAACTCGACGTTCGATGAGGTCTCGCCGAGGCGCTTCAGCACTGACTCGAGGCCTTCTTCTTGATTCTCATCTGCGAGTGCGTGGCGCAGCTGGTTCATCAGCTTGGCCTCAGCCTCGCTGGTGAGCAGCGCCTCGTTGCGGGTCGCCGAACGCGTGAGATCGACCGCGGGAAACACGCGGCGGTCTGCGGCATCGCCGCTCAGGCGGAGCTGCATGTTCGCGACGCCCTCAAGCTCTCCGAGTAGGGCCGCGTCGAGGTTCGACTCGGGCTGTGCCGAAACCGTGGCGATCACCGTCAGCGAGCCGCCGTTCTCGACATTGCGCGCAGCGCTCAGCATGCGCTTGACCGGGAACACCGCGGCCGCGTCGAGGCTGCCGGCCGGCACGCGCACGGCCGCAGGAGCGGCGAGGTTGTAGGCGCGAGCCAGGCTGGTCAGCGAGTCGATCAGCACGATCACATCGTGGCCCAGCTCGACAAGGCGCTTCGCGCGCTCGATCGCGAGTTCGACGATGGTTGCGTGGTCTTCTGCCGGGCGGTCGAACGTCGAGGCGATGACCTCGCCGTTGACCGTGCGCTGCAACTCGGTGACCTCTTCGGGGCGCTCATCGACCAGCACGAGCATCAGGTGCGCATCGGGCTGGTTCTGCGCGACTGCCTGAGCGATCTGGCGCAGTGCGGTGCTCTTGCCCGACTCGTGCGGGCCGACGATCAGGCCGCGCTGCCCCTTGCCGATGGGGGCAAAGAGATCGAGCACGCGAGCGCCGAGCTGAGCCGACTCGGTTTCGAGCCGAATGCGCTCGGTCGGGTACACCGGCGTGAAATCGGCGAACTCCGGGCGAGTCTGGTTCTCTTCGAAGGGCTTCGAGTTGATCGAATCTACCTTGACGATCGCGTTGTACTTCTGGCGACCGCCGCCATCGCCATCGCGGGGCTGACGGATGGCACCGACTACGGCATCACCCTTGCGAAGGCCGTACTTCTTTACTTGGCCGAGCGAGACGTAGACGTCGCCGGTGCCGGGCAGGTAGCCGCTCGTGCGAACGAACGCGTAGTTGTCGAGCACGTCGAGAATGCCTGCGATCGGCAGCAGTACGTCGTCTTCGGTCAGCTCTGGCTCGTCGTCACTGCCGCCGCGGCGCTTGCGCTCGCGCTGACGGGTGCGGCTCGAGCGGGCCTGACCGTCGTTGCCATTGCCATTGTTGCCGCCACGACCGTTGCCGCTCTCGGCCTTGTCGTCGCCGTCGGCCTGCGCAGCATCGGCCTCGCCCTGCTTCTGCTCGCCCTGGCCCGCGGCCTGGTCGGAGTTCTCGGCGGCAGCCTTGCGGTTGCGGCTGCGGGTGTTGCGCTTCTTCGGAGCTGCGTTCTCTGCGGCAGCGTCGTCACCGGCCTCTGCTTTGGGGGCCTCGGCGCCTTCTGCCGAAGCCGCCTCTGCCGAGTTCGGGTCGGCCGAGGCGGCGTCTGCCTCTGCGGTCGGCTCATCGCTCGTCTGGCGACGGCGACGGCTTGCAGTGGTCTTCTTCGGGGCCACGGCAGCGTCGCCCTCGGCGGCATCGCCTGTCGACTCTGCGACCTCTGCTGCGGGAGCATCAGCAGCCGGAGTCTCAGCAGGGGCTTCCGAGCCCTCTGCAACGGGGTCGCTGGCTTCTGCCTTCTTGCGGGCACGCGACACTCGCTTCTTCGGCGCCGGTGCCTCGTCAGCGACCGGAGCCTCAGCAGCCGGAGCTTCTGCGGCGGGAGCGGTCGACTCGGCTGCGGGAGCGGCCTCAGCGGCAGCTTCTGCGGCACTCGCGGTAGTCACACGGCGCGAAGCGCGGCGGCGCACCGGCGCAGCCTCAGCGGCGGCAGGAGCCGATTCGCTCGCCACGGCGGCTGAGGGAGTTTCTGCGGGCGAAGCGTCGTTCTGCTCAGCGCCGCCTTCAATGATGGAGTTCTGCTCCACGGTTGTCCTTTCGACAAATGTGCGCATCGTCTGCTCCGCGAGGGGGCGTGCGGTACGCACGGCAAAAAGTTTCAAACACCGAATCGGTGAGGAAAAGGTTCACGACGCGTACGAGCGAAAGCCGCTACGCGGAAACCTCTTCTACTGTAGCACCCTTGATGTCGACGGCGAGGTAGTGTGGCGTCCAACCGCCCGGCTGCGCCTGGGCGATTGCGGCTGCCGCGATCCTCTCGCCCGGATCGCCCGCAAGCACGAGCACCGAGGGGCCGGCGCCCGAGACTACAGCCGCGTGCCCTGCGTCTCGCAACGCACTGATCAGGTCGCGGGTCGCTGGCATTGCCTCGCCGCGGTAGTTCTGGTGCAGGCGATCCTCGGTGGCCTCGAAAAGCACTTCGGGGCTCTGCGTGAGCGCAGCCACGAGCAGCGCCGAGCGCGACACGTTGAAGACCGCATCTTCGTGAGGCACCTGCTTCGGCTGTAGGCTGCGCGCAAGCTCGGTCGACATGGTGAAGTCGGGCACCAGCACGAGCGGCGAAACGCCGCGGTGCACCATCAACCGTTTGAACCGCGGCTCATTCGCACTGTTCACCCAGGCGATCGTGAGGCCACCGAAGAGCGCAGGGGCCACGTTGTCGGGGTGCCCCTCGAGGTCGGTGGCGAATCGCAGCAGCTCATCTTCGCTCAGATGCAGCGGGTCGGGCCCGCTGGCAAGCAGCCCTGCGGCGATCATGACGCCCGCGACGATCGCCGAGCCCGATGAGCCCATGCCGCGCCCGTGCGGAATACGGTTGTGCGCCTCGATGTCGAGGCCGGGCATGGTGCGCCCAAGCTGCTCGAACACGTAGGCCGCCGATCGAGCCACCAGGTTGCTCTCGTCGGTGGCGACCTCGCCCTCGCCGACACCGTGCACGCGCACCCGCACGCCCGAGTCGGTCGTCGTGACGCTCAGCTCGTCTGCGTATGCGAGCGCGATGCCGAGCGTGTCGAACCCCGGGCCGAGGTTAGCGCTGGTTGCGGGCACCCGCACGCGCAGCGCGGTCATGCGTTGCCCTCGAGACGCAGCACGCTCGTCACCTCGGCAACCGCTGGGTTCTCGCGCAGCGCATGCACGGTCGCGGCGAGGTCGGCCTCGCGCGCCGTGTGCGTGCCGATCACGAGTGAGGCGTTGCCGCTGATCTCGCCCTCAGGCACCGACTGCTCGACGCTCGCCGCAGAGACACCGTGCTCCGAGAGCAGGCCGGCGATGGTCGCGAGCACGCCTGGCTCGTCGCGCACCTGCAGCATGATCTGGTAGCGGGTGAGCACCTCGTCAACCGAGAGCACGGGCAGCGCCGCGTGCGCCGATCCCGGAATGCCGGGGCCACCCGCGACGTGGCGGCGGGCCGCGGTCACGAGGTCGCCGAGTACTGCCGAAGCCGTCTCGACACCGCCCGCACCGGCGCCATAGAACATCAGCTCGCCCGCGGCCTCAGCCTCGACGAACACGGCGTTCTTGCCGCCGTGCACGGCGGCAAGCGGGTGCTCGCGGCTGATCAGAGCCGGGTAGACGCGAGCCGAGACGCCCTCAGCGCCGTCGCTGGTGACCAGGCGCTCTGCGATCGCGAGCAGCTTGATCACGTAACCTGCGCGGGCGGCGGCCTCGACCTGAGCCAGCGTGACCGCGGTAATGCCCTCGCGGTGCACCGAGTCGACGGGCACCTCGGTGTGAAAGGCGATGCGAGCGAGGATCGTGGCCTTCTGAGCGGCGTCGTAGCCCTCGACGTCGAGGGTCGGGTCTGCTTCGAGGTAGCCCAGCTCGCTCGCGACGCGCATTGCTTCTTCTGCCGAGTCGCCGAAGCGATCCATGCGGTCGAGAATGTAGTTGGTCGAGCCGTTGACAATGCCCATGACGCGAACGATGTGATCGCCCGCGAGGCTCTCGCGCAGCGGGCGAATGATCGGGATCGCGCCTGCGACGGCCGCCTCGTACGACAGCTGCGCCCCAACTTGTTCAGCGGCCTGCGCGAGTTCGGGCCCGTGAGCCGCGATGAGCGCCTTATTGCCGGTGATCACGTCTGCGCCGCCCTCGATGGCCCGCAGGATCAGGGTGCGGGCGGGCTCGATACCGCCCATGAGCTCGATCACGATGTCGGCGCCGAGCACCAGCTGCTCCGCGTCGGTCGTATACAGCTCGCGCGGCAGATCGACGTCGCGTTTCGCGTCGAGGTTGCGCACGGCAATGCCCGTGAGCTGCAGCTTTGCGCCGATGCGAGCGGCCAGTTCGTCACCCTGCTCGAGCAGCAGTCGGGCCACCTGGGAGCCCACCGAACCGCTGCCGAGTAGCGCCACGCGGAGATCGCGATATGCGTTCACGTCTGTGTCTCTCTTTCGTCGTGATCTAATGTGTTGTCAAGGATCGAGGCCGCTTCGAGCCGGCGGGTTCAGCGTGTCCGCACCCACCGACACTGCGGTCTCAGGCGTAGTTGACGCTCTTCGCCACCAATTCGTCTTCAGTCTCGCCGCGCACAATGACGCGGGCCTCACCGTCTCGCACGGCGACGACTGGCGGGCGCGGCACGTAGTTGTAGTTGCTCGAGAGCGACCAGCAGTACGCACCGGTCGCGGCCACCGCGAGCAGGTCTCCGGGAGCGACGTCGCCCGGAAGCTGCTCTCGCTGCACCACGATATCGCCGGACTCGCAGTGTTTGCCGACCACTCGCACGAGTGCGGGAGCGGCAGAGCTCGCGCGGTTCGCGAGCACCGCGTGGTAGTCGGCGCCGTAGAGCGCGGGTCTGGCGTTGTCGCTCATGCCACCGTCAACGCTCACGTAGAGCCTGCTGTCGTAGCCGAGGTCGAGCGGATCGCCCGCAGCATCAGAACCCGTGAGCTGCACCGCCTTCGTCGTGCCCACCGAATACAGCGTGACGCCCGCCTGACCGATGATGCTTCGTCCTGGTTCGAACGCCAGCTTCGGCAGCACGACGCCAAGTTCACCGCACGTCGTGGCAACAATGTCGGCGAGCTGCGCCGCGAGCGTCTCGAAGTCGGGCATCTCGTCTGCCTGAGCGGCGGTGTAGGCGATGCCGAAGCCGCCGCCGAGGTTCAGTTCGGGAACCGGGCCGCCGAGCACCTCCTCGAGATCGGCGTAGACGCCGAGCAGGCGCCTTGCAGATTCGCGAAACGCCTCACTCGAGAAGATCTGCGAACCGATGTGGCAGTGCAGCCCCACGAATTCGAGACTCTCGTGCTGAACGATCGCCGCGGC
>CALCJF010000048.1 GCA_937967375.1 uncultured Leucobacter sp. | reverse complement strand
AGACCGCTTCCATGTGCTCGCTACCGTCGAACCGGTGCAGCTGTATCGTCTGCTGGGCGCTCCCGCCGAGGCGCAGGTTACCATCACCGGCGGCCCCGCCCCATTCACTTGCACCGGCCTCAGCACACAGGTCTCTGACGACGGCGCGACAAGCGTGCGCTGCAGCATTCCCACAGATCAGGTCGTGTTTCCTGGCCTGCCCGCGCAGCTGGGCGTTTCCGTCGGCACCGCAGAGAACGTCATTGCGATCCCGGCAACCGCAGTCAAGGGCGGCTCTGGTACCGGGGTCGTCTGGCTCGCCAACGGTGACGGCGATCCAATCGAAACCAAGGTCGAGCTCGGCGTGAGCGATGGAACGATGGTTGAGGTGAAGTCGGGGCTCAAAGAGGGTGACCAGGTGCGCCAGTTCGTTCCGGGCATCGCCGCTCCGGTTGAAGAGTTCTGTTACGAGGTCTCCCCTGGCGAGCAGGTCTGCGAGACGGGCACCAGCTGGTGAGTCTGATTGAGATCAGCGGAGTCTCGAAGCACGTCGAGCTCCCCGACGGAAGTCGCCTCGACATCTTGCACGACATCAACATGCTCGTAGAATCCGGCGAACACGTCGCGGTTGTTGGTCGCAGCGGCTCCGGCAAAACCACGCTGCTCAACATTCTGGGACTGCTCGACTACCCCTCGTCAGGCGAGGTCGTGTTCGACGGGGTGCACACGGGCAAGCTGGGCAAAGCCGCGCTTGACCGCAAGCGCGGCCGCGGCATTGGATACGTCTTTCAACAGTTCAACCTGCTCGCGGGGCTCAACGCACGAGAGAACGTCATGATGCCCCTCGGCTACGCGAGCGGCAACGTGTTCTGGCGCCGCAAACAGCTCGCCGAGGCCATGCTCGATCGCGTCGGACTCTCGCATCGCCTCGATTCAATGCCCGATCAGCTCTCGGGCGGTGAACAGCAACGTGTCGCCATCGCGAGGGCTCTCGTGCGCGGGCCTCGGATGATCCTCGCCGATGAACCAACCGGTGCACTCGATATCGAAACCGGCACAACGGTGATGGAGCTGCTCGAAGAGGTCTCGACAGAGAACGGTGCGGCGCTGATTACCATCACTCATGACCCGAGCGTTGCCGCGCTTGCCGCGCGTCGCCTGCGGCTCGACCACGGGGTGCTCTCGGAAGAGGCAGGTGCAGCTCATGCCGAAGCGTAGGGATCGCACCGCACAAGACACGCTCTGGTCACGCATCTCTGCCGCAGTTGTCGGCACTTTCGGCGAAGCCTGGGGCGAACTGCGCACCCATAAACTGCGCGTGATTCTTAGTCTCATTGGAATCGCGGTTGCGGTCGCCGCACTCACCGCCGTGGTCGGCCTCGGCGAACTGCAGAAGCAGGCAACGCTCGAGAACAATGAACGCTGGGGCGGCAGGATCGCGACACTGCGCATCGACACCTTCGCCGAAGACGGCTCCCCTGTCGATTGGAAGGCCGCAGATGAACGGTTTATTGCGGTGAACGAGCGCTATGGTTTCACGCACACCACACGCCTCATCGACGGCCAGGTGCAGGTGCCGGCTCAGCTGCCCGAGGGCGTAACAATGGTCCCGTCGAAGCAGTACGATCCCGCGTATCCGATTATCCATCGCGCCAAACTGCAAGAAGGGCGCTGGTTCAGTGCGAGCGATGCCGAGCTATTGGCCCCTCCGATTGTAGTTTCTGCACCACTGTGGGAGAAACTCGGCAGCCCTCCCCTCGACACCCACCCCACGCTCGGCATGACTGAGGCATTCACCGGCACCTACCAGATCATCGGCGTTCTACCGAAAGCTGGTGAGTGGGATCAGGAACTGCGCATCGACATGCTGTACGACAGCTACGTGCAACGCGTGGGCGCGGTGCCAAAAGAGATCTCGGTGAGTCGCGAGATCTGGGTCAGCGGCAAGAAAGCCTCAGAGATCGGCCCAGTGCTGGCAATGGACCTGCGGGCCGGTCTGCCCAACGGCACGCAGCTGACCGTCTCACGAAGCGACATGGGGGCGAGCCCAGACTTTGAGCAGAGCTTCTTGATGATGCAGATCATCACCAGCGCCATCTCGAGTATTGTGCTGCTGCTTGGCGGTTTGAGTCTCGTAAACATTCAGTTGGTCGCGATGCGGCAGAGGATCCGCGAAATCGGCGTGCGACGAAGCTTCGGGGCGAGCGGCGGGCGAATTTTCGCCTCGGTCATGATGGAGAGCGTCGTCGCCACCGCGGTCGCCGGCGTGCTGGGTATCGCACTCGCGGTGGCGATAGTGCGCAGCCCGCTCATCATGAACAACCTCTTTTACGGGCTGCAAGACGTGCCACCGTTTCCCTTCGTCGCCGCATTGATCGGTCTCGGCGCTGCGGTGCTCACGGGCGCGCTCGCCGGGCTGGTGCCGGCAATCGTGGCGACGCGGGTGCGCGTGATCGACGCGATCCGCTATTGAGCGGCGCGATTGTTGGTATGAGAGCTCGCGCTGCCCGCTACTCCCCTTGAGCGTGACGGGTCGTCGACGCGACCCACGCGTCGAGCTTTGTCAGCGCGGCACCCGAATCAACCGTCTGCGCAGCCGTGTCGAGCGCGACGCGTAGGCGGTCGAGAATCGGGGTATCGACCGACTCCGGCTCGCGCACGAGGTCGAAGGTGACAATACCGGCTGCAGCGTTGAGCAGCACGATATCGCGCACGGGGCCCTCCTCCCCCTCAAACACTCGCCGCACCACCGCGGCGTTCTGCTCGGGAGTGCCACCGATGAGATCGTCGATGCGGGCCCGAGCAATACCGAGGTCGCGCGGGTCGAGGTCGTGTTCGGTGAGCGCACCGCGGCTCACCTCCCAGATATGGGAGTGACCGGTCGTCGTCAGCTCGTCAAGCCCATCGTCGCCGCGAAACACAAGGGCCGTGGCTCCTCGGAATCTGAACAGATCGGCGAAAAGCGGCGCACGCGTGATGTCAGCGACTCCTGCCGCTGTGGCCTCTGGCCGAACCGGGTTACACAACGGGCCGAGGTAGTTGAACACGGTCTGAATACCGAGCTCAGAGCGCACGGGGGCGACGTGGCGAAACCCGGGAAGAAAGCGTGCGGCGTGCACAAACGCAATGCCGGCTTCGTCGAAGCTGCTGGCGAGGGCATCGGGTTCGAGCGTCAGATCGATTCCAAGCGCCGTGAGCACGTCTGAAGACCCCGACTTGCTGCTGGCCGCCTTATTGCCGTGTTTCACAACGGGAATACCCGATGCCGCGGCGATCACTGAGGCCATCGTAGAAATGTTGACGGTACCGAAGCGGTCTCCTCCGGTACCGACGATATCGAGCGACATCGCTGGCAGCTTGATCTCTCGTGCTTCGGCCAAAATTGCGTCGCGAAAGCCAACGATTTCGTCGACAGTGACGCCCTTGCGCTGCAGTGCAATCAAGAACGCGCCCATTTGCGCGTGGGTTGCGTTGCCCGTCATGAACTCACCCATTGCCCAGTCGGCCTGAGAGACGCTGAGGTCGCTGCCCTCAAGCAGCGCAGTGAGTACGACGGGCCAGCTGCGTTCATCAAACATACGTACGATCCTATTGCTCTCACGCGCGGAATAATGCCCGGCCCACCCTCAGCCACGCCTTCATCTGATGAAAAGGAATATGTCCGAACGCGATAGGCTGGCACAAACGAGGTGCGGAGAGTTCGGCGCGCCGTGTGAATGTGGAAGATGCACATCAAACTTTCAGCCATAATGGAGGGGTGACGACAACCACCATGAATACTCAATCAGCCGTGTCCGCGGTCAAGCGTCCGAATACGGTCGCCGTGGGCACGATCGTGTGGCTCGGTAGCGAGCTCATGTTCTTCGCGGGTCTTTTTGCCATCTACTTCACACTCAGGGCGATGAACCCCGAGTTGTGGGCTGAGCAGACCGCAAAGCACAACTTCACGTTCGCGCTCATCAACACGATCATTCTGGTTGCGTCGTCGTTCACCTGCCAGGCGGGCGTGTTCGCGGCAGAGCGCATGCAGCCGTACGCAACCGGCAAGGGTGTCGGCAAATGGGGAACGGTCGAGTGGTTCTACCTCACGTTCTTCCTCGGCGCGATCTTCGTCGCCGGCCAGGCTTGGGAGTACGCAACATTCACCTCAGAGAACATCCTCTTCAACGGTGACCCCTACGGTTCGGCGTTCTACCTCACCACGGGCTTCCACGGCATTCACGTGTCGCTCGGTCTGCTCGCCTTCCTTTTCGTGATCGGCCGTATCTACGCGGTCAAGAACTTCACGGTGAAGGAAGAAACGACGGCGGTTGTCGTGTCGTACTACTGGCACTTCGTCGACATCGTCTGGATCGCCCTGTTCATCGTCATCTACATGGTCAAATAGCTCAGGAGTTACCGAGAAACATGGCCCTCTTTAAAAAGAACCCCGGCAAGACCGGCAGGCGTCACCCCCTCGCAACCGTGGCTCTCGTTGCCATCGGTCTGCTTGTGACCGGTGGTGCATACGCAGGCTTCAACCAGACCTCTGCAGGAGCAGAAGTTGATTGGGCGAAGTTCAGCCAGGACGAGAACAACATCAGCGCTGGCGAAAAGCTGTTTGGTGCAAACTGCGCCACCTGCCACGGCCTCTCGGCAGAAGGCACGAACGATGGCCCCTCGTTGATCGGTGCTGGTGCAGCTTCCGTCAACTTCCAGGTCGGCACCGGCCGCATGCCGCTCGCTTTCCAGGGCCCGCAGGGCTTTGTGAAGCCGAAGCAGTTCGACGAGGAGCAGACCCTGCAGCTCGCCGCATACGTTGCGTCGCTCGCACCCGGCCCCGATCTGCCCGACGCAAAGTACCTCTCGGGTGACACCGACGTGGCAAACGGAGGCGTGCTCTTCCGCATCAACTGCGCGATGTGCCACAACGTTGCAGGTGCCGGCGGCGCCCTGACTCAGGGCAAGTGGGCTCCCAAGCTCACGGGTGTTCCCGCTACGCACATCTACGAGGCCATGGTTACCGGCCCGCAGAACATGCCCGTCTTCAACGACGCGAACATCACGCCGGAGCAGAAGTCGGACATCATCAGCTACCTGAAGTACATCGAAGAGAAGCCTGCGGTCGGCGGCCTGACACTCGGTTCGATCGGCCCCGTGGCCGAGGGTCTCTTCATCTGGATTATCGGCCTCGGCATCATCGTCGCGTTCACGGTCTGGGTCACCGCAAAGTCGAACTAGTCGACAACGCGTTACACAGCACCGTTCAGAACAGTCAGTAAACAAGGAGCATCATGGCAGAGGAAGCGAAGAACAGCGGTGGCGAAACCGCCGTTGTCCCCGCTCAGAGCCACGGCAACGCAGGCGCAGCGGTAGGTACCGCTATCATCGCGCACGATGTCGTTCAGAACCCCGGTCTTCCCCCGCACCGTAAGCGGGTCACCGATCTCGACCCCAAGCTTGACAAGCGCGCCGAGCGCACCGTCTATACGCTCTTCTACCTCTCGATCGCAGGAAGCCTGGGCGCGGTTCTCGCGTACATGTTCTTCCCGATTGAGACCGGTGATCTGTGGCAGATCCGTCTGCACACCATGTTCGTCGGTATCGGCATGACTCTTGCACTGCTCGCTATCGGTATCGGCGCAGTGCACTGGGGCAAGGCCCTTATGGCCGACCACGAGTCGATCGATGAGCGTCATCCGGTTCCGAGCGATGAGCCTGTTCGCGAGGCTGCAGCCGAGGTATTCGAGGTTGCAGATAAGGAGTCCGGTTTCTCGCGCCGCACGCTGGTGCGCAACAGCCTGATCGGCGCGCTCGTCGCGTTCCCGATCCCGGGCATCACCCTGCTGCGCGGCCTTGCTCCGCAGGATCAGGATCCCGTAACGCTCCTGAAGCACACCATGTGGGAAAAGGGCACCCGCCTTTCCCGCGACCTCGGCGGTGCCGAGGTCGGTGCCGCGATTCGCGCGGCCGACGTGACCATCGGGTCGGTGTTCCACGTCGTGCCCGAGAATCTCGGCGATGCAACTCACGTGCTTGACGAGAAGGCCAAGGCCATCGTTCTGCTCATGCGTCTTGACCAGGCAGATCTGAAAGAGCCCGAAGAGCGCAAGGACTGGTCATACAACGGCATCGTTGCATACTCGAAGGTCTGCACGCACGTCGGCTGCCCCGTGGCGCTGAACGAGCAGCACACCCACCACCTGCTCTGCCCCTGCCATCAGTCGCAGTTCGATGTGAGCGACCAGGCAAAGGTCGTCTTTGGCCCCGCCAAGCGCCCGCTCCCCCAGCTGCCGATCACCGTCGACAGTGAGGGATACCTCATCGCAAAGAGCGACTTTGAAGAACCTGTCGGCCCGAGCTTCTGGGAGCGCCTCAAGTGAGCACTGTGACTACCCCTTCTACCCAGAGTCAGAGCGGTTCGACGTTCACCGCAAAGGCTGCGAGCTACATTGATGACCGCACCAAGATCGGTGTCGCCGTCAAGGAGTTCGGCCGCAAAGTATTTCCCGACCACTGGTCGTTCCTGCTCGGCGAGGTCGCACTCTACAGCTTCGTCGTCATCCTCCTCTCGGGCACGTTCCTGACCCTGTTCTTCCAGGCCTCGATGGTCGAGACGCACTACACCGGCGCATACACGCCGATGAAGGGCATCGAGATGTCGGCGGCCATGGCCTCGACGCTTGATATCTCGTTCGGCGTTCGTGGCGGCCTGCTGATGCGTCAGGTGCATCACTGGGCAGCACTGCTGTTCGTAGCCTCAATCGGCCTGCACATGCTACGCATCTTCTTCACCGGTGCGTTCCGCAAGCCGCGTGAGCTGAACTGGCTGATTGGCTTCGTGCTCTTCGTTCTGGCAATGGCCGAGGGCTTCACCGGCTACTCGCTCCCCGACGACGTGCTCTCCGGTAACGGCCTGCGCATCATTGACGGCATCATCAAGGCCATTCCGGTCATCGGAACATATCTGTCGTTCTTCTTCTTCGGCGGCGAGTTCCCCGGTACCGACATCGTCGGCCGCCTGTACATGCTCCACATCATGTTGCTGCCCGCGCTCGTGATCCTCTTCGTTGCGCTCCACCTCGCGTTCGTCGTGATCCACAAGCACACGCAGTACCCTGGCCCGGGCAAGACCCAGCAGAACGTCGTCGGGTTCCCCGTGCTCCCCGTGTACGCGGCAAAGGCTGGCGGCTTCTTCTTCATCGTCTTCGGCGTCATCATGCTGATCGCGACGTTCGTTGCCATCAACCCGATCTGGAACTACGGCCCCTACGATCCGTCACCCGTGTCGGCTGGTACCCAGCCTGACTGGTACATCGGCTTCGCAGACGGCATGCTCCGTCTGATCCCGCCGGGGCTCGAGACCGAGTGGTTCGGTTACACCTGGTCGTGGAACATGCTGATCCCGCTTGCTGTAATCGGTATCTTCCTGGTGATCGTCGCCATCTACCCCTTCATCGAGGCTTGGGTGACCGGCGATCAGCGCGAGCACCACATCCTGGATCGTCCGCGCAACGCCCCCACCCGCACCGCAATCGGCGCGGCAGGCGTGACGTTCTACGCGGTCATGTGGGCTGGTGCAAGCTCCGACTTGATGGCAACCCACTTCCAGCTCTCGATGGAAGGCGTGATCCACGCGCTGCAGCTCCTGCTGATCCTCGGCCCGATCGTCGCATACGCGGTCACTAAACGCATCTGCCTCGCTCTGCAGAAGAAGGATCGCTCGATCGCTCTGCACGGTTACGAGTCGGGTCGCATCGTGCGCCTACCAGGTGGCGAATACATCGAGGTGCACAAGCCCGTGACCGAGTACGAGCGTTGGCAGCTGGTCAGCTACCACAGCTACGAGCCGCTCATGCTGCGCCCGAACGACGACGGACGTATTCCGTTCTCGCGTCGCCTGCGTGCCGGCTTCAGCCGCTGGTTCTTCGAGGACCGCGTCGTTCCGCCGACGCAGGGCGAGCTCAACCAGGCTGAGCACGAGGGTCACTAGGCCCCAAGTGTGACTGCACAGCAGAGGCCCCGACCGGACTCTTCCGGTCGGGGCCTCTGCTGTTTCTCCTGTTTCTTGACTGTCAGCACGTATCCGTCAAAAACCTGCCTTGTCGAATGTAGCTAGCTCATTAGGGACCGCTTATTGCTCAGTCGGAAGCCGGTTCTCGTGCAAGATCCCGCGCGTGTTGGCAGATGTGCCGAAATCCCGCGCAAATGGCACATCTGCCAACACGCCAGGACACCCCGCCTCAATGGGCCGCGACACGCCTCCAGCTGATCTCTTGCGCTCTGGGGTCGTGGGCAGCGGGCTCAGCGCGAGCTGTCACGCCAACCGACCAGACTTCAGGAAGAGCTTGGATACCCCTCCTCCACTCTGGTTAGGTGCTGAAAATGGGGAATTCGTTGTTTGCGGGTGCGAAAGCAGTCAATGTCCCTTTCTCGAGGGTCATCTCGCCAAGCCCGCAGGCCTTGTGGCGCGCGCCGGCGTTTCCGCGACGCGCGACGCGCGACGCTCGCTCGCTCGCTCGCGAGAGGTTAGCGCTCAGTCGGAGGCAGGTTCTTGTGCAAGATATCGCGTGCAGAGATAGCAAGGAGATCAAGCAAGCGTTGCTCCCCCAGTTGCGATCGCAAACGCTGTACGAGCGTGGCCAGCGCCGGCTGCAGCTTTGCCTCAGCAGAAGCGGCAACGCACTGCAGCAGAAAGGCGCCGTGCACAGCATCGTCGCCGTTGACAGCATCGTCGCTATCAGAATGCCTTGGTGTGAGCACAGCTGACTCGAGACGCTCACACACGCGCTCGGCGCATGCGAGAAAGAGCTCCTGCTTGGTGGTGAAGTTCGCATACACGTGCGGTTGCGGAACCTCAGCGAGAGCCGCGATCGCGGCAGTTTGTGCCCCGTGATAGCCGTGGGCACCAAAGACCGAAATACCGGCCGTCAAGAGGCGCTCACGGTTCTCTCCGGGCCGCCGTCGAGGACGTCGAGGCGAGCCTTGCTCGGTCGACCTGCTCGTGGTGGCCGAGGATACGTCAAAGCGCACGGCATCACTGCCGTGCGCTGACATATCGTTTCTCACGAGTTCGTGATTATCCGAGGTCAAGCACCTTGCGGTAGTGCTCGCCGACCGGCTCAAACCCGCGGTGATTGTAGAACGAGCCAATGCGTGCGGTAGAGGCAGAGAGCTGTCGCACTCCCCTGCCCATGCAGTAGTGCTCATTCGCCTGCATCAGGCGATCGCCAACACCCTCGCCGCGCGCATCCGCGTCGACCACGATCTCTTGCAGATGTGCGGTAAGACCAGGCGCGTGCAACAGACGCGACACGGTGAGCAGAGAGTAGCCAACGACCGACTCGTCTTGCTCTGCAACGAAGAGCACGTTTGTCTCTTGATCGCGGTGCCTGAGCACGTTATCGAGAGCGATCATGAACTCGTCGCTCCCAATAGCTTCGCGGCCGGTCTGGTACTGACGGGCGAGGGCGAACAGCGCCGAAGCGTCTTCTGTTCGCCCTCGCCTGATAGTGATAGTCACGAGTGGTTCTCTCGTTTAGCGCGCGAAGTGCCCGCGGTAGTACTCGTAGACCCAGCCGACAACAGCAACGAGAACGATCGGTGCCGAGAGGAACGTCAGCCAGAAGTTAAAGCCGATGCAGAGTCCCAGGACGAACAGCGCCAGCGCGAACGCGAGCACGATCGGCCACCAGCTCCAGGGGCTGAACTCGCCGAGCTCCGGGTCACCATCATCGATGTCGGAGTCGTCGATGTCCTCGACGAGCACGCCACCCTGCTTCTTCTGAACGAGCCACAGGTACACCGCGATGAACGCGGTGAGGCCGCCAGAGAGCAGAATCGCAACTGCGCCGACCCATTCAAGGTAACCGTGGGTGATCAGGTTCCACGCGATGTATGCGCCGCCGACGATCACAAAATATGCCGTGAGGATCCCGAAGATCACAACGTTTGATTTCATGGTGCTTCTTGCCTTTCAGCGTTACTTCGCAGAGGCGAGCGCAGGCTCGTTCTCTTGACCGGGCTGCTTCACGCCACTGACCTCAGGATGGTTGAGGTCGAACGCCGGTGACTCCGAGCGAATGCGCGGGATCGACACGAAGTTGTGACGCGGCGGCGGGCAAGAGGTTGCCCACTCGAGCGAGCGGCCAAAGCCCCACGGGTCGTTGACAGTAACCTTCGGCGCGTTGCGCGCGGTGAGGTAGACGTTCAGCAGGAACGGAATCATCGAGGCGCCGAGGATCATTGCGCCGACCGTCGAGATCTGGTTCATCCAGGTGATGCCGTCTTCGGGCAGGTAAGTGTAGTAACGACGAGGCATAGCCATCACGCCGGCCCAGTGCTGCACCAGGAAGGTGGTGTGGAAGCCGATGAACAGCACCCAGAAGTGAATCTTGCCGAGACGCTCGTTGAGCATCTTGCCGGTCCACTTTGGCCACCAGAAATAGAAGCCAGAGAACATTGCGAACACCACGGTGCCGAACACCACATAGTGGAAGTGAGCCACGACGAAGTAGGTGTCAGAGAGGTGGAAGTCGAGCGCAGGCGAAGCCAGGATCACGCCGGTGAGACCACCGAAGACGAACGAAACCAAGAAGCCGAGCGCCCAGAGCATCGGGGTCTCGAATGTGATCGAGCCTCGCCACATGGTGCCGATCCAGTTGAAGATCTTCACACCGGTCGGAACCGCGATGAGCATGGTCATCAGGGCGAAGAATGGCAGCAGCACCGAACCGGTGACGTACATGTGGTGTGCCCACACCGTCATCGAGAGTGCTGCGATCGAGATGGTCGCGTAGATCAGGGTCTTGTAGCCGAAGATGGGCTTGCGGCTGAACACCGGGAAGACCTCAGAGACGATACCGAAGAATGGCAGCGCGATGATGTAGACCTCGGGGTGGCCGAAGAACCAGAAGAGGTGCTGCCAGAGGATGGCACCTCCCTCGCCGTTGTAAATATGCGCGCCGAAGATGCGGTCTGCGGCGAGGCCGAAGAAAGCTGCTGCAAGCACAGGGAAGACGAGGATGACGAGGATCGAGGTGATCAGCGTGTTCCAGGTGAACACCGACATACGCCACATGGTCATGCCTGGCGCACGCATCGTGATGATGGTGGTGATGAAGTTCACGCCACCCATGATCGTGCCGAAGCCGCTAATGCCGAGGCCAAGCACCCAGAGGTTGCCGCCGACGCCCGGTGAGAACGTCACGTCAGAGAGCGGCGCATAGGCGAACCAGCCGAACGAGGCAGCGCCCTGCGGGGTGAGGAAGCCCCCGACCGCAATGAGCGAACCGAACGTGTAGAGCCAGAACGCAAGCGCGTTCAGACGCGGGAAGGCCACGTCAGGAGCACCGATCTGCAGCGGCATGAGCACGTTTGCAAAGCCAGCGAACAGCGGCGTCGCGAACATCAGCAGCATGATTGTGCCGTGCATGGTGAACAGCTGGTTGTACTGCTCCTTGGTCGCTACCACCTCGAGGCCGGGAGCGAACAGCTGCGCGCGAATGATCAGGGCCATCAGGCCGCCGATCATGAACCACACGACCGAGCTGATCAGGTACATGTAACCGATCACTTTGTGATCCGTGGAGGTCATCCACGAAACGATCACGTTGCCCTTCTTCATCTTCTTACTCTCGCTTCTCACTGCTCGCACTAGGCCTTAGCCGGGGTTTCGAAGTGGTCTTCGTTCTGAGACTTCGCCTCGTCGCCGAAGTACTCCTCTTGCAGAGGGTTGTACTCCAGGCCGATGCGACCCTCGTGGCCCGCCTCGCGCTGAGCCTTCACGTATGCGTCGTACTCATCTTGTTCGACGACGCGAACCTCGAAGAGCATCATCGAGTGGTACTCGCCGCAGAGCTCGGCGCACTTACCCATGTAGGTGCCGGTCTGAGTCGGGGTGACCGACATGTAGTTGGTCTGGCCCGGGATCATGTCTTTCTTGTAGAGGAACTCGACGATCCAGAACGAGTGAATCACGTCGCGGGTCTCAATGCGGATCTCGGTCTTCTTGTCGACCGGTAGGTACAGCACGGGCATGGTCTCGGCAATTGCCGACCCGTTGTCATCGGTCTGCACCTGAACGCCTTGGAAGTAGACGTCATCGTTCAGGTAGTTGAAGTCCCAGCTCCAACGCTTGCCGATAACCTCAACCACGTT
The DNA here is from genome assembly GCA_937967375.1 of uncultured Leucobacter sp. Lineage (GTDB taxonomy): Bacteria > Actinomycetota > Actinomycetes > Actinomycetales > Microbacteriaceae > Leucobacter. The sequence continues at coordinate 30,887 of CALCJF010000048.1, read as the reverse complement.
CTCGGGGTTGTCGTAGCGCGCCTCGATCTTCGACATCTCCTGGGCAGTGAAGCCGAAGAACGCCACGATCAACAGAACCGGAACGACCGTGAAGAAGGTCTCGATCGGCATGTTGTAGCGCAACTGCACTGGAAGGCCGGTCTGACCCTTACGGCGACGGTACGCGATCGTTGCCCAGAGGATAAGCCCCCAGGTGATCAGACCCACGCCGAGCAGCACGATCCAGGAATTTACCCAGAGGCTCGTGATGCCCGGAGTGTGCTCCGTGGCGTTGGTTGACCCCTCGGGGAGGAAACCCCGCTGCTGAGCCGGGGTGCACCCGGCGAGCACTAGTGCCGCGGAAACCGCGACACCGGTAAGGGCCCATTTCATTCGACGATTGGGACGCACCGCATACCTTTCGAAACTGACGGTCGCTCTGACTGCATGCCAGACAAAGCTGATGACTCTCTTGGAATAGCTTAGCGCGAAGCTGAGGGTTTACTGAACACGCGCCGGGGTGTCGTTAGCTGAAGCTGTCTCCACACGCGCAACTGCCCTGCGCATTGGGGTTATCGATGGTGAACCCCTGCTTTTGAATGGTGTCTTCAAAGCCGATGGTCGACCCGTTCAGGTAAGGAACACTCATCTGATCGACCACGACCTCGACGCCGTCAAAGCTTACGACTGCATCGTTGTCGAGCGTTCGCTCATCAAAGAACAGCTGATAGATCAGGCCTGAGCACCCACCGGGTTGTACCGCGATGCGCAAACGAAGATCGTCGCGCCCCTCTTGCTCGAGCAGCTTACGAACCTTATCGCGTGCGGCATCGGTGATGTTCACCTCGTGCGCAGGCGTTATGACTGTCTCGCTCATACCATTCAGTCTATCGCGCGGGGCTGCCCCCGGGCGCACCGCGCGCGCACTATCCTTGAGTGAGACAGAAATGCCCGCGCACACCGCGACGGGCGCGAAGCGCGAAAGGAACGGCGTGGCCAAGAACAGCACCGCTGATGCGGGCGAAGAGCAGCCCACCGAGACTCCCGTAGGCAAAGGACGGCCGACTCCGAGCCGCAAAGATGCACAGGCGGCAAAGGCGCAGCCCATTGTGGGTTCGCGCGATAAGGCGGCCCGCAAGCTGCAGCGCCAAAAAGAGGGTGCGGCGCGCGAGCGTGCTCGCGTTGGCATGATGCAGGGCGATGAGCGCTTTCTCGGACCTCGCGACAAGGGCCCGCAACGGCGCTTTGTGCGCGACTATGTCGACGCGCGCTTCTCCCTCGGCGAGTTTCTGATTCCGGCCATGCTCGTGGTGCTGCTGATGACCTTCTTGCCGGCGCAGTACCAGGTGTACAGCCTGATCGCGATTTGGGCCTACCTCGGCATTTCGGTGCTCGACGCCGTACTGCTCGGCGTCACGCTCAAGCGCAAGCTCACCGCCAAGTTTGGCGAGCAGAACCTGCAGCCCGGCTATCGCTGGTACGCCGCGATGCGCGCGTTCCAGTTCAGAATGCTGCGCATGCCGAAGCCTCAGGTGAAGCGTTTTCAGTTTCCTGAATAAGCGGCGCAGAGACACAACCGAGGCCAGAGGCCTCGCCGCCTCGCCGCGCAGAGGCCAGAAGTGGCCTCTGCTCTGAGCGGCTCGCGCAGGTGAAGCGTTTTCAGTTTCCTGAGTAACATTCACTGAACGATGTAGCGCTCGCGAGAGCGAGAGCACGGAAAGGAAGTGGGATCAGGGCCTCGGCCCCGATCCCACTTTTTCTCTGCCTGGACTACGCCTGCGGCGTGCGATACCCGGCCCTGACGAGGCCGCGGTTGATCGCACGAGCCCAGAGCGGGCCCTCATAAATGAACGCGGTGAATCCCTGCACGAGCGTCGCACCCGCCTCGAGACGATCGAGCACGTCGCGCGCAGTGGTCACTCCCCCGACTGAGATCACGCAGAAGTCTGGGTCGGGAGCGGTCAGCCTGATTCGTTTCAGCACTTCGAGCGAGCGCTCACGCAGCGGGGCGCCCGAGACTCCGCCGGCGCCCATCGCCTCGAGCGATGCCTCAGAGGCCTGCAGATTCTCACGCGACACCGTGGTGTTCGTCGCAATGATGCCGTCGAGGCCCAGCTCGATTGCGAGCCGCACGATGCCGTCGAGCTGCTCGTCGTCCATGTCTGGTGCGATCTTGACAAGCAACGGGGTGCTGCCCGAGACCCGTTTCACCTCGGTGAGCAGCGGAGCGAGCGAATCGAGCTCCTGCAGGCCGCGAAGCCCCGGCGTGTTCGGCGAGCTCACGTTGACGGCGAGATAATCGGCGATCGGAGCGAGTCGTTCTGCACTGTAGACGTAATCGGCGGTTGCATGCTCGACCTCGGTGACGCGGCTCTTGCCAATATTCACGCCAATTACGGGTCGACGTTTCTTCAGTCTTGCCCGCTCGATGCGCGAAACCGCGTCGACGGCTCCCCTATTGTTGAAGCCCATGCGGTTGATCAGTGCGCGATCTTCGAGCAGGCGAAACATGCGCGGCTGCGGGTTGCCCGGCTGCGCGTGCCTGGTCAGAGTGCCAACCTCGACATGCCCGAAGCCGAGCGCGCCGAGCCCGGTAATGCCCTCGGCGTTCTTATCGAAACCCGCAGCTATGCCGAATGGGCTCGGAAACTCGAGACCGAGCGCTCGCACGCGAAGGCGCGGATCTGCCTCGCAGATCGAGCGCGCGATCGGAGCGAACACTCCGGCGGCCTTGATTACTGGAAACGCGAGGTGGTGCGCTTTCTCGGGCTCCATGCGCCGAAACACGGTGTTGAACAGCACTGGATAGAAGCGCATGGCTACTCCGTCTCGTTGGTGGTGGCGCCGCCGACAGCGGGCAGCTGGCCGGTGCTCGGGTGCAGCCTGAGGCCGGCAATCGCCGCCTCGAAGTCTTCGAGCGACTCGAACGCTTGGTACACGCTCGCGAACCGCAAGTAGGCGATCTCGTCGAGTTCGCGCAGGTGCGGCAGCACCGAGAGACCGATGTCGTTCGCGTCGAGCTGGGCCTGACCCGTCAGCCGTACCGACTCTTCAACCTGCTGGGCCAGCACGGCAAGGTCGCTTTCGGTGACAGGTCTGCCCTGGCACGCCTTGCGCACGCCGCTCATGACTTTTTCACGACTGAACGGTTCAACCACGCCCGAGCGTTTGATCACCGTCAGGCTCGCGGTCTCGGTGGTGCTGAAGCGCCTGCCGCATTCTGGGCATGAGCGCCGGCGGCGAATCGAAAGTCCGTCATCGCTCGTGCGCGAATCGATGACTCGGCTGTCTGGGTGACGGCAGAACGGGCAGTGCACGGGTTACCTTCCGGGTTCGAAGCGAGCGCTCACGGCCTCGCCGTGGGCGGGCAAGCCCTCTGCTGCCGAGATCGCGAGCAGCGGCTCGTGCACCTCGGCGAGGGCGGCGCGGTCGTATGAGATGATCTGCTGCGGCCGCAAGAACGTGTGCGCGCCGAGACCCGCAGCGAAGCGGGCGGTGCCGCCAGTAGGCAGCACGTGGTTCGAACCAGCGAGATAGTCGCCGAGGCTCACTGGTGAGTACCCGCCCACGAAGATCGCTCCGGCATCGTCGATGAGGTCGAGCACACGATCGTTCACGGCAGTTTGAATTTCGAGGTGCTCGGGCCCGTACGCGTTGCTCACCTTCGCCGCGTCTTCGAGGCTTTCCACGAGGATCACGGCAGACTGCGGGCCGCTCAGCGCCTCGAGCGCGCGCGCCGCGTGCCGAGTGCTCGACGCACGGCGCTCGACCGCCGAGCGCGTGCGCTCGGCGAGTTCGACGGAGTCGGTCACGAGCACAGAGGCCGCGGCTTCGTCGTGCTCAGCCTGGCTGAGCAGGTCGGCCGCGACGAACTCAGGGTCTGCACTCGCGTCGGCGATGATGAGGATCTCTGTCGTGCCGGCCTCGCTGTCGATGCCGACGAGCCCGGTCACCGCGCGCTTCGCAGCGGCGACGTAGACGTTGCCTGGACCCGTCACCACGTCGACGGGTTCGAGACCGATCGAGGGCACGCCGTAGGCGAAGGCGGCGATCGCGCCGGCTCCCCCGATGGCGTAGACCTCATCGACACCGACGAGCGCCGCAGCCCACAGCACTGACTCATGCGGGCGGCCCCGGTTGTCGAGCTGCGCCGGCGAGGCGAGCGCGAGACCCTTCACCCCGGCGGCCTGCGCCGACACGGCGTTCATGAGCACCGACGACGGATAGGCGGCCTTGCCGCCTGGAGCGTAGAGACCCACGCGCGACACCGGGTGCCAGCGCTGGGTGATCCTCGCACCATCGCCGAATGTCGTTACTCGTTCCGCGGGCACCTGTGCCGCCGAAGCCTCGCGCAGGCGAGCGATGAGCGCCTCGAGCGCCGCGCGCAACTCGGGTGGGCAGCTCACGAGCGACGCGGCGATCTCTTCGGCCGGCACGCGCAGCGCATGGTCTTGCACGCGATCGAAGTCGCGCGCCTGCTCGCGCAGAGCCTCTTCGCCGTGATCTCTCACCGCCTCGACGAGCGGGCGCACCTGCAGGGTCGCTGCAGCGGTGTCGACGGCGGCGCGCGGAACCAGGCTCAGCAGGGCGGCGCGGGAGAGTGTCTGACCACGGAGGTCGATCGTGCGAAGCATAGAACCCAATTCTATCGCCAGGCGGCGGGTGCGAGCATGCCGAACCACACGAGCTCGCGCACGCCCGCGGTGAGGGCCTCGGCGCAAGCGTCGGCGTCGACCTCGAGAATCTGGGCGAGGGCGTCGGCGATCTGACCGAGCGTGAGTTCGCCATCGCAGGCACCGACCGCAGCGGCAAGCAGCGTGTCGGCCTGCACCACGCGGGCAATGGGCCGGTCGGTCTGCAGCCTGATACTGTGCGGCGCGTCTTCGCCAGGGCTGTGCTCGCGCAACTCGCTCACCTCGCCTGCTCGCTGCCAGCGCAGCTCAAGCATCTGCTCGTCGCTCATCTCAACGACACGTAAAGCCTGTCTGAAGACGTTCGCGAGTTCAGATCCCGGAAAGCTTCCGAAGAAAGGATCGGAGACATGCTCTGCGCGGATCAGATCTTCGCTCGCCTGCACCGCGTGCGCACTGGGGTCGAGCCTGCGCACGCGGATCGATCCGAGTCCGATCGCCACGATGCGCCGCGCCGAGAAGTCGTCGAGCCACGCCTGCAGCATCTCGTCGAACTCGGCGTCGCCGGGTCTCGCCCCGCCGTCTCGGGCCCAGGTCTCTGCATAGCGAACAGGGTCGAGGCGGTCGCGTTCGATAATCCATGCAGCGAGCGGACCAGACGCCTCGACCGCACTCTGCACCCAGGTTTTGACCCGGTCGAGGCCGTTCTGCCCCCAGGGGCTCTCCCAGTTTGCGAGGCAGATGAGCGAGCCGCCTTCTGTCAGGTAGTTCGGCGCCTCGGCCACGACACGCTCGGCGAGGGCGTCGCCGACGAGCCCGGCGTCGCGGTACTCATAGCGCGTGGCGTCGTCGCCGATCGATCTCGGAGTGATGACGAAGGGCGGGTTCGAGGCGATGAGGTCGAAGCGCTCCCCCGCAACCGGCGCAAACAGATCGCCCTGACGAAATTCGATCGCCCCGTGCAGGCCGTTCAGCTGAGCGTTCGCGCGGGCGAAGACCAGCGCGCGCTCAGAGATGTCGGTTGCGACGACGCGCTGCACGTCGAGGTGGGCAAGCGCGTGCGCGAGCATGAGCGCGACCACGCCGCAGCCGGTCCCGAGGTCAAGCACAGAGCCGCCGAGCAACATGACATGCGGCCCAAGCGGCAGCTGCGCGAGCAACGACCGGGTCGCGCCCCCGACGCCCATCACGTGGTCGGGCCGCGCGGGGCCGACGCGCAGCTGATCGTCGAGATCTGAGAGGATCCACCAGTGCAGGCTCGCGCCGGTCTGGCCGCTCGCACCAGGACCGAGCGGGTCTGGCAGTTCGACGGGGTTCAGCGAGAGCATTGCGACAAACCCCTTGGCGCTCGCGCCGATAAGGCCGAGCTCGCGGGCGCCCTCGACACCGAGCCGTGGCAGGGCGGTCTCAAGCGCATCGCTCGACACCTCGCAGCCCAGCAGGAACAGGCTCACCAGGGTCGCCAGTGCCTCGTCGCCGCGCTGAGCGAGCACTCGCTTACCGGGCAGCAGCGCCCCGCGCAGGCGAGCCGCCTCGGCCGCGGCTCCGAGCAGGGCGCGCACGGAACCCGCCCGGTAGTCGGCGGCATCGAGGTCGTGTCGAAGCAGGTCGAGCAGAGCTTCGTTCACTCGCACTCAGCCGTTGAAGCTTGAAGTGTCGCCGATCAGGCGCGTGTGGTCTGCCGGAACGGGCTCGACCGCAGCGAGTGCGACCTCGGCTGCGAACTCCGACACGTTGTAGAGCTTGCCCGCCGACTCGCGGCGCTCTTCGATCGCGCCCGGGTTGGCGCGCTCGAGCAGGGTCGCCGTGACGGTGCCCTCAATCATGTCGCCCGACACCACGACGAACTCGATCCCGCGCTCGGCTAGCTCGGGAATCCGCTCGCGCAGAGCGTCTTCGCCTGCGCGCTTCGAGAGCGCGACGGGCTCGTACTCCGGCATCGTCGGCGTGGTGCGAATGAAGTGCGCTTGGTGGCTCGTCACGAACACGACGCGCGAGCCCTCGCCGAGCAGCGGCAGAGCCGCATCGAGCACCGCGAGCTGCGCGTCGCGGTTGAGCTTCAGCGCGTAGTCTTCGGCCATGCCGCTCTCCATGCCGCCGGAGGCGTTGAGCACCAGAATGTCGAGGCCCCCGAACTCGCGCTGCACCTCGGCGAACATCGCGGCAAGCGACTCGGCGTCGGTGAGATCGGCGCCCTGCACGAGCGCGCGCACGCCAAGCTCGCGCAGCTGGGTCGCGAGCTTCTCAGCGCGGGGGGCTTTGTTGCGAAAGTTCACCACGACATCGGCACCCGCGTGCGCGAGGTAGCTGACCGTATCGGCGCCGATGCCACGTGACGAACCGGTGACGAGGGCGCGCTTTCCTGCGAGGCTGCCTGCTGCGAGCGGCTGAGTCAAGATGTCTCCTTGTGAAGCGGTGATGGTGAGACTTGCACTACATGCAAGTTTGCTGCTTTCAAGAGTAGCGGCGAAATGTGACGATCCGGGCACAAAAGCTGTTGCCGAGCGTCTCGGAGCGATACGCTGCAAAGAAGCAGTAGCCGTTTCGTCGGATACCGACATCCGCGGCACGCGAGACATGGAGGTAGACATGGCCGAGCGAACACTGCGCGGAGCGCGCATCGGAGCAACGAGCCTGCAGGGCGAACACGGAATCGAGTTCGCGCCGCGAAAGCGCGTCGAATACCTCACCGACCGGGGCAACCGCTTCGCGGTCATGTTTGATTCCGAGGCAGAGGTGCCGCCCGAGTGGTTCGACCCGCGAAGCGGCGAACTCGGGTTTCTTGATGACGAGGCGGGCCGGGTCGCGCGCGCTGAGTTCGAAGAGAAGGGTCAGAACCAGCGTACGCACTGGGACATGCTGCTTGAGCGGCGCAGTCGTGAAGAACTTGAAGAACTGCTCGAAGAGCGTCTTCAGGTGCTGCGCGCCCGCCGCGGCAATTCGAAGTAGCTTCGGCTAGAGAGGCTCGCCCGAGTCGCGGGCGCGTCGGCTTCGGCCGGCGATGATGCTGAGCAACAGGCCCGCCGCGGCCACGGCGAGCCACAGACCTGCGATCGCAGATCCGAAACGCAACGCTGGAGTCTGCCCGGTCACCAGCGGCACTTCTGCCACCATCGCGTCGGCGGTGAACGGCGCCAGACGATCCACCTCTTCGCCATCTGGGAGCACGACCGCGCTCGTGCCCACAGTCGAAATATTTACCAGCGCACGGCCAGTCTCGACCGCGCGCAGTTTCGCGATTTGCAGCTGCTGGGCGCTTTGGTCGGTGTGTCCGAAGTCGGCATTGTTCGTCTGGGCGAGGATCACCTCGGCATCGTCGCCGCCACCGTTCATGAGCGCGACGGCGTGGTCGTCAAAGATGATGTCGAAGCAGATTGCGATGCCTGCGCGAACAGTGCCACCCGCAGTCTCTATCGGCAGCACGGCGGGCAGCTGCCCGAAGCTGTACTCGAGTTGCACGAGGTCGACGAGATCTGGTGCGAGGCTGCGGAAGAACGGCCGGTTGGGCATGTATTCGGCAAAGGGAACCGGTCGCCGCTTGTCGTAGCGCAAGCCGGAGTCACCCTGCTCGTCGAACACCACTGTGCTGTTCGTGAACGTGCCGTCAGGGTGCTGCAGCACGGAGCCCGCGACGATCGGCGCTCCCGCGCGTTTGGCGAGCCGCTGCAGTTCGAGTGAACGGTAGTGCTGCTCGGGCAGCTGAAACTCGCCGCTGTTCTCGGGCCAGACAATGAGGTCGACGCGGTCGCCCTTCGCCTCGAGATCATCGAGCAGCGCGCTCGTCGCCTCGATGTGGTCGCGAATGACGTCGCCGTTCTCGCGGTCGTCGAAGATCGCCGACTTCGAATTGCCCTGCACCGCGGCGATGCGCAGCGTGCCCTCGGATTCGAGCGCCGCGGGCGGCACGAAGCTCAGCCCGGCAAACGCCGCAGCGATCGCCACGATCGCGAGCAGTCGTTTCGTCACCGACATGTTTGGGCGGGCGAGGATCGCGACAACGAGCGCGCAACCGAACACCAGCAGACCGCTGAGACCCGCAAACCCCAGCCACGAAGCGAGGGCTACGAGCGGTCCGTCTGCCTGCGTAATCGCGATTCTGCCCCAAGCGAAGCCGCCGTAGGGCCAGGTGCTTTGTACTTGCTCCCGCGCGACCCAGAGCCCCGCAACCGTCAGGGCCTGGGCAAGCACGATCGCTGACGGGCGCGCACGAAGGCGAGCAAGCCCTGCGGTTGCGAGCGCAGCGAACAGCCCGAAGAGCGCGAACCAGGCGACCATCACGCCCGAAAGCCCGAGCCACGGCACGGGGCCGAGATAGAGCGTAAGCCAGTGAATGTGCGGCATCCAGAACGCTGCCCCCGCCACGAAGCCGACGAGCAGACCGAAGCGGGCCCGCTGCTGCCATAGAGCGGCGACGATGAGCGCTGCACCGATGAGCGCGGCGGGCCACCAGTCGACCGCGGGGGTTGCCGCATCGAGGCCGAGACCGCCGAGCGCGGCCGCAGGGAGGGCGAGCCACCAGGGCATGCGTCCGATTGGGCCGGGGCGGCTCATGCGGCGCTCGAGGTTTCGACGATCCCGCGACGCACGCCCCGCTTCGCCTCACGGGCGAGCGCGCCGAGCTTCGCAAGGCGATCCTTGTCGACCTCTGCGTGCTCGCAGGCCTGGGCGATCTGGTCGAGCAGGTCGATCGTCTGCTTCGCCCAGCGCACGAAGTCTCCGGCGCCGATCTCTGCCTCTTCGAGCGTGCGCGTCAACGTCCATCCGTGTGCCCAGCCCTGCATCGCCGAGGCGAGACCCGCGTGCGGCATCTCGACGCCACCGAGCCTGTGTCGCTCGCCGATCTCGTCGAGCGACTCCCAGAGGTCGAGGGTGCGCTCGAAGGCCTGTCGAAACGAGCCGCCGGGCCAGCGCCCCTCGGGCTCGCTGTCTCTTCGCGGTTCGTAGCTGAGCGCGCAGCACAGGGCCGCGAGACCCGGCGCATCGATGCCTCGCCACGCGTCGTGACGCAGGCACTCAGCGATCAACAGGTCGCGCTCGCCGTAGACGCGTGCAAGCAGTCGGCCCCAGGGGGTCACTTCGTCGCCATGCAGATAATCGAGCTCGCCGAGCGCGCTGACCACACGGTCGAAGGTGCGAGCGATGCTGCCGCTGCGTGCCTCGACGCGACGCCTGCCCCGCTCGATCTTCTTGCGCAGCTTGCGTGCCCGATCCTCCCAGCGCTTTCTATCGGAGCCCTTTGCGCGACGCGCGGCACGGTCGTATCCGGCCAGCGACTCCTGCTCGGCGCGCAGCTCGCGCGCCTGCTCGACGACGTCGCGGTCGGCCTGAAACTGGGCAAAGCTCAACTCGAGCGTGTCACGCGCCAGAGAACGCGGCATGCGCTGCAGCAGGTTCACCGCCATGTTCGGGGTCGGCTTGAAGATCGAGCGCACCGGAAACGACCTCGCGGCCGCCAGATGGGCCACCGATTCGAGCTCCATGTTGTCGCCCCACACCACGATTGCATGACCCTCGTGGTCGATGCCGCGCCTGCCCGCGCGCCCCGTGAGCTGGGTGTACTCCCCCGACGTGAGCTGCACTCGCTGCTCACCGTTGTACTTATCGAGCCGCTCGATCGTCACCGATCGCGCCGGCATATTGATGCCGAGCGCGAGGGTCTCGGTCGCGAACACGAGTTTGACGAGCCTGCGCTGAAACAGCTGCTCCACCACGGTCTTGAACTGCGGCAGCAAGCCGGCGTGGTGCGCCGCGACACCCCGTTCAAGGCCCGCGATCCAACTGCTCACCCCGAGCACCCGAAGGTCTTCTTCGTCCAGACCAGAGATCGCGTCGTGAATCACCCGTCTGATCTCGTCTCGCTCTTCGCGAGTGGTGAGTCGAATGCCCTCGTACAGACACTGCTGCACGGCCTGATCGCAGCCGTTGCGGCTGAAGATGAATACGATGCCGGGCAGCAGGCCGGTTTCTTCGAGCGCGCGCGCGATATCTGAACGCTTGATTCTTCTCGTGCGGCGCACCGGCGCCCGACCCCGGCTGCGATCACGCTGCGAGCGATAGCGCTCGTACCCGTGATCCCGCGCGGAGCGACTGCCACGACCGCCCCGGCCGCCCTCGGAGTCCCGGCCACGAGACCCGTGCGCAAGGGCGCTCAGCTCGGGGTTCAGCCGACCTCGCTCGACAAGCTCGCCGTCTGCGTCGACGTAGAGCGGCAACAGCTCCTTCGGCGTGAGCACATGCTGGTAGAGCGGCACCGGTCGGTGCTCGCTCAGCACCACATCGGTGTCGCCGCGCACGGCGTGCATCCAGTCGCCGAACTCTTCTGCGTTCGACACCGTCGCCGACAGCGACACGAGCCGAACCGAACCTGGCAGGTGCAGAATGATCTCTTCCCACACCGCGCCTCGCCAACGATCCCCCAGGTAATGCACCTCGTCGAGCACGACGAAAGCGAGATCGTCGAGCGCGTGGCTCTCGGCATAGATCATGTTGCGCAGCACTTCGGTGGTCATCACCACAACGGGCGCATCACCGCGCAGATTCACGTCGCCGGTAAGCAGTCCGACCTCTTCTTCGCCGTATTCTGCACACAGCTCGCGAAACTTCTGGTTTGAGAGTGCCTTGATCGGTGCGGTGTAGAAGATTCGTGCGTCACGCTCTCGCCGCGCAAGAAACACCGCAAACTCGGCGACAGTGGTCTTGCCCGACCCTGTCGGGGCGGCCACGAGCACGCTGCGGCCGTCTTCGAGGCGCTCGCAGGCGGTGCGCTGAAAACCGTCAAGCGCGAAGCCGAGCTTCGCGGCAAAGGCGTCGAGCGCCGGATAGTCGCTCACGCCGAGCCCTCCGGGTGTTCGACCTCGTCGAGCCCGTACTCTGCGAATTCGGCCGCCCGTTTCTTGTCGACTATTCGGTCGTGCCAGATGGCGACCCCCGCGGCGATGAAGTACAACACCACGATCGGCGCCGCAAGCACGAACATGCTCATGAGTTCGGTCGCTGGTGTCGTGATCGCGGCGAAGGTGATGATCGCGATTATCGCGATGCGCCACTGCTTCAGGATGGTCATGCCGCGCAGCACGCCGAGAAAGTTGAGCAGCACGAGCAGCACAGGCAGCACGAACCCCACGCCGACCGCGAGCATCAGCTTCGTGGTGAAGTCGAGGTAGGTGCGCGCGTTCATGAAGAATGCGTCTTCTGGCGGCTGAAAGCTCGCCATGAGCCGCACGATGTTTGGCAGCACACTCCAGCCGACATAGACACCCGCGAAAAAGAGCGGCACCGCCGCGCCCAAGAACCCGACGGCGTGCCACTTTTCGCGACGTGTCAGGCCCGGAACGATGAACGCCCAGATCTGGTAGAGCCACACGGGACTCGACACGAGCATCGCGAAGAAGAACGCGATCTGCACCTTGGTGTCGAAGCCGCTCGAGACGTCGGTGTACTGAATCGCGACCTCGCGCCCGGTCGCCGCCAGATCGTCAAGCGGCTTGCGCAGCATGCTCCACACCCACGGCGTCAGGTACCATCCAGCGGCCATGGCAGCAGCCACAGCAATCGCCGCGATGAACAGGCGGTTGCGCAATTCGATCAAGTGAGCCCCGAGGCTCATTCGACCGTCAGGGTTCTTGCGCCCGCGCCTCTTCTCTGCCACGGAGCCAGTCTAGTGGCGAAGCAACTCGAACCCTGCGAGGCGCTCAGGCATCGTATGCCGCAAGCGCACGTTCTGCCCACCCGTGCACGGCGGCGCGTGCGGCGTCTGGGTGTTCAACGATCACCTCGCCGGGCGCGGCCTGCACAAGGCGCACGGCGACCCCCGGATGTCGCAGGTCGACCTCGGCGGTGAGCCAGCCTTCGTCGCCCTCGGCAAGCACGCGGGGGGCGAAGTCGATGAGGCGTTGCAGCGCGAGCCGGGTCAATCGCACGCGTGCGGTCAACTCTGCTCCTTCGACCCCCAGCCCCGCGGGAGCAACCACCCGTTCGCCAACAAAGTGCACTGCTTTCTCGGGGAGTGCGCGAGGTGAGCGCATACGGTCGAGCAAGAAGGTGCGTTCGGCACCGCGATCGATGCAGTACGCCCGCAAGTACCAGGCGCCCCCGGATTGGCTGAGCAGCAGCGGCTCGACGGTTCTCTGGCTCAGGGTGCCGTCAGCAGCACGATACTCAAAACTCAGTCGGGTCTGCCCAGAAATGGCCGAGGTGATCTCGACGATGCGCCGCTGCGCTGCGTCTTCGGTGATCGACACCGACCCCTGTCCGCCATCAGCAGCTCGCACCGAGGCGAGCTTCTTTGCGGCGCTGGCAGCAGCCTCCTGCATCTCGCCCGGTAGCATCGGCGTCAACGCGTGCAACCCGGCGATCATTGCCGAAGTCTCGACTGACGAGAACCTCGGCGTCTCGTCAACTGCGACCGTCTGGGTCAAACTCACGATGTCATGCTGTTCGAGGGCATCCCAGTCAATATCGAAGAGGTCTTCGTGCTGGTAGGTCTGCGTCTCGCCCGGAACACCGGCCACCCCGAGAAACCGCACGAGCTTTCGCACCGCCGGGGCATCCACCCCGAACATCGATGCGAGCTCGCTCACCTGAGTCGGCCCGTGCTCCTTCAGATAGGGCACGAGCGACATCAGCAGCATGACGCGGTCCGATGTGGTGAGCCTGCTAGACATGGTTCGCACTCCCCCGCAGTTCGTGCTGCGATCGAATCGCTTCGAGTTTTGCCGTGATGCTTTCTCGCAACTGCGAGGGTTCGAGCGCGATCGCTTCGTCGCCGTATCCGGCGAGCTCGTCAGCAAACGCAGAATAGTCGAGAGTACCGAGTTCAATCTCGCGGGTGTCATCGGTCGCTGGGCCATGACCGAGGCGCGCGGGATCGGCATCGCCCCGCGGTTCTAGCCGTGCTTCGGCGGCTGATCCTTTTCGCACAGAAACGACCGCGCGTTGCTCGTGTGGCAGCCGGAGCAATTCTGCGAGAGCAGGATCGATGTGTGCACGAAGCGCAGGATCGAACAGATCCTGGGTCACGACTACCTCTGAAGCGATTCGCGACAGCAGAAACACCCGACTGTCTTCGCGCTCGAGATCGTAGGCAATCAGGTGCCAGCGTCCCTCTGCACGGTGCAGTCGAAGCGGGGCGACGCGACGCGACAGCGCGCTCGGTCTGCTCGGCAGCTGGTAGTCGAAGCGCACCACCCTGCCCTCGTTGATTGCGAGTTGCAATGCGGGTGCGGCCGGTTCGAGAATGCTCAGTCTGGGCGCGATTCCCAGGTTTCGCACATCGAGGTTGACCCCGAGCGAAGTCAGTTTCATCGATGCCCAGCGCGACTCGGCGCCGAGACTTCCCTCGCTCCACGCCAGCGAGGCCATCTTCAGCAGCATCAGTTCGTCTGCAGTGAACCGAACGTCTTCTGGAAGCTGCAGGCGCGCTTTCGAAATGCGGTAGCGGGTGAGCTGATTGTTGCCCGGTTCGAGCGGTGAATCGAGGGTTTCTACCGGAATGCCGAGCTCGCGCACCTGCGCTTTGTCGCGCTCGAACTGGCGTTCAAGGCTCGCGTCGAAGACGCCCCGATCGAAGCGCTGCGAGTACCCGTAGACGCTCGAAAGTAACTCGGACTTGGTAAGCCCCTGCGGGCTCGCGACGAGCGCGAGTACCAGGCTGAAGACGCGCTCTTCGCTCGGAACCCGCTTCGGAACCGACGAGCTAGTCACGAAACTCCCTTAGACGACCGCGAGAATATCGATCACGCTCACGCGCGGCTGTCCATCTCCCGGTTCGATCACGACTACCTGCGAGCCGACCGGGTAGCCAGTCAGAGCCGCACGGAATGTGGCACCGGTCTGCGCGCTTGATTCTTCGTTGCCGAAGCCCTCTGGCAGGCTCTCCCAGGTATTCTTTACCTGCTGGCCATCCCAGCTCACGGTGAGTACCTGACCGATGACGTTCTGCTCGGCAGTGACCTTCTCGCCAGTGCCCTCGATACGCGGTGCACTCTTGAGCTTGCTCGGTGCCTGCTGCGGCGGGAGCACAATGCCGGGCCGGCCGGTCTCATCGTTGGTTACTGCGGGGAAGCCGCTGGGCAGCGCCCGCGACGAACCAGTGGCTCGGGTGACCGTCGCGTCGGTGATCTGCGCGAGCAGCAACAGCTGCCCTTCTGCACCCATTGCAGCACTGTCTTGCTCAGATACGACGACTGCAGTGGTGTCACCGACAGCGGCGCAGAGCACCGCGTCGAACACGGGGCCGGCCTGCGGGTCGGCCAGGTAGGGCACGCCCTCATCGGTACCGAACGTCGGGGCAACCTGCAGCACCTCACCGGTGGCAGCGTCGACGTACGCGAGATTCGCCTTGAAGATCATGCCCTCTTCGACAAGCGTGCCGCGCTCGGACGACGCCGAGTCGGCATGCTGCACGATGCTGCGCTGCGGGTTCGCGGCTTCCGTTGCCTTGCTGAAGCTGACCTTCAATGCGTCGGCGCTGTCGCCGCTCACTTTGACGCTGTCACTGAGCGCACCGGGCGACAGCGTGGGCGCGCAGTTATCGGCCTGCGACGCGGCAGAGCAGCCGGTAAGTACCGATGCGGCAACAGCGGCAACCGCAACAAAAGGAAGAACTCGACGACGCATGACACCCTCTCGAAGAATGCGACAACTTGACTAGCTTAGCCGAGGCAGCTTGAAGCTCGTGCTCGGCGCGCGATGGCTCAGCTCTCGTCGCTAGTCCTCTCGTCTCCGGCGGTTTCGTCGCCCGCGCCGCGCTCACGCGCGAAGCGCTGCGCAAGGCGCACCTTCTTGCGGAGCACCTTGTCACTCTTCGACCACTGACCGATCGACTCCTCGCTCCACTCGCCCTTCTCTTCGCTCACGAGATCCGGCGTCCACGCCGCGACATCGGCGTCGGTGTACTCGCCCTTCGACGCTCGTCGCTTGAGCTGCGGCAGCTTCGCGCCGGGGGCAAGCCTGCGTGCAGTGATGAGAAAACCCGTGTGCGCGACCATGCGATGGTCTGGGCGCACGGCGAGCCCCTCCACGTGCCATCCGCGAACCATTGTCTCGTTCGCCTGCGGGTGGGTGAACAGCCCGGAACGGCGCAGCTCTTCGGCCACGCGCGAGAGCTGCGTCACCGTTGCGACGTAACAGATCAGCACTCCGCCGGGCTTGAGCGCCTCTGCGACCACATCAACGCACTCCCAGGGCGCGAGCATGTCGAGCACGACGCGATCGACCGATCCGCTCTCGCAGTGACTCGGGAGGGCGTCTTGCAAGTCACCAACTGTCACCGTCCAGTTTTCAGGGACAGCACCCGAGAACGCCGCAGCGTTCGATGTTGCGATCTCGGCGAACTCCTCGCGACGCTCGAACGAAAGCAGTTCGCCGCGCTCGCCCACTGCCCGCAGCAGGTGTAGCGAAAGCGCACCTGAACCAACACCCGCCTCGACCACCCTGGCACCCGGGAAGATGTCGGCGAGCGAAAGGATCTGCGCTGCGTCTTTCGGGTACACGATCGCCGCGCCGCGAGGCATCGACATCACGAAATCACTGAGCAACGGGCGCAGTGCGAGGTACTCCTCGTCGCTGCTATTGCTCACGACCGAACCATCGGGCAGTCCGACGAGGTCGTCATGCTTCACCATGCCTCGGTGGCTGTGAAATTCGCCCCCAGGCACCAGCGTGATGGTGTTGAGGCGCCCCTTCGGACCAGTCAGCTGCACCCGATCACCGTAGCCGAAAGGCCCGCTCAGGCTCGGGGCGTGTGCGGGTACGGAATTGTGCTCTGCGATGGTCACAGTACGGCCTCCTCGGCGACGTTCGTGTCTGAAAGTGTGTGGTTCTGCTCGCGAAGCCTAGCGAAGTGCGCGGCCGCCATTTCGGCGTCCAGCCCGGCAAGCGTGGGCAGCAATGCGTGGCTGGGGGCCTGATCGAGAGGCACCATGTTCGGCACGCCGATCGCGACGGCGCCGGATGCGTGAGCCGAGGTGAGCCCCGTCGGCGAATCTTCAAAGGCCAAGCAGGCCGAGATCGAAACACCGAGCGCTGCCGCCCCCCGCAGATAAGGTTCTGGGTGCGGTTTCTCGTGCTCGACCTCATCGCCCGCAACGATCGCCTGAAAGGTCCCCTGCGGCAGCATCGCCACCACCGCGTCAGCAAGCGAGCGAGTCGACATCGTCACGAGCGCGCACGGAATGCCGGCGGCAAGAAGCGAGGCAAGCAGTTCGCGCGCGCCGGGCCGCCACTGCGGTTCCGTCATGGCGATCCCACGCTCGACGCTCTCAACCCACTCTGCAACGATCTCGTCGGCGCTCAGCGGAACGCCGAGCTCGCGAAAATGCTCAGCGGCCTCCCAGAGACCCGAACCGATCATGCGCTCGTGGGTCTCGGCACTCATTTCGAGGCCGTAGCGACGAAGCATCGCCAGCTCGACCTCGATCCAGAGCGGTTCAGAATCGATGAGCGTGCCGTCCATGTCCCAAAGAACCGCGGCAAGAGTGTCTGAAGTCATCGAGAAAAGTCTAGTCTGCCGCGTGGGCGAGGGTTCACCGAGGCGGCATCGCGGCGGCTATTCTGGGTAAATGAACCGAGTCGAACACTCCCCCTCCTCCGAACGCGTCATGATTGCTGCGTTCGAGGGCTGGAGCGACGCGGGCGCGGCGACGACGACCGTGTTGCAGCACCTTGGCGAACTCACCGACGCCGAAATGCTGCATACGATCGGAGCAGACGGCTTTGTCGATTTTCAGGTTCATCGCCCGAAAGTCAGTTTTGATGCTCAAGGCAAGCGCGTGCTCGAGTGGCCAGAGACCCGCCTCTACGGCACGGTGCACAGGCCTGGAGTGTCAGACGAGCCGCACGCAGAAACCATTCGCCGCATTGACGGCACACCCGTCACCGAGATCTTCTTGCTCGCCGGTGTCGAGCCGGCCCGAGACTGGGGTGCCTTCGCAGACGAGATCGTCGACCTCGTCGATGTCTGGCAGATCGACACCGTGATCATCATCGGATCACTGTTCTCTGATTCACCGCATTCGAGGCCGATCGTCACGACCCTGAGCAGCGAGAACGCCGAGCTGCGCGCGCGCACGGGCGCGACCCGCAGCGACTACGAGGGCCCAGTTGGCATCACCACTGTGCTTGAACTTGCGCTCGCCGACGCCGATGTGCCGTCGCTCTCGCTCTGGGCACAAGTGCCGCACTATGTACACAGCTCGCCCTCGCCGAAGGCGACGCTCGCGATTCTCGACAAGCTTGAGGAACTGCTCGACGTCGTGATTCCGCGAGGCACCCTGCTCGAAGAGGCGACTGAGTGGGAGGCGAACATCGATCGCATCGCCGCCGTCGACGAGGACATGTCGAACTACATTCGTACGCTCGAGGCAGCGCGCGATGCTGCCTCGGCCCCCGAAACGACGGGAGAGGCTATCGCACACGAGTTCGAGAAGTACCTCAACATCGATCCCGAGACTGGCACCGAGCGCTAGACCCGATTAGTTTGTGGCAGTCTCTGCTTCGATCAGAGTCACGCCGAGCAGCGCTTCGGCTGCGTCAGCAATGAGCGAAGGCTGATCGACTCCCCGATCGAGCGCGGCGTCGAGCGTGGCAAGCATCACCGGGGTATCGAGGTCGTTCGCGAGTGCTTGGCGCAACTGGGCAAGCACCTCGTGCGCATCGAGCGGATCGTCACAGACACGTGCGATGCCTTCACGCCAGGCGTGAAGGCGGCGATGCGCCGTCTGCAGATCGTCGTCGAACCACTCCCACTCTGAACGATAGTGGTGCGCCAGAATGCCGAGTCGAATAGCCGACGGGTCGGCTCCCGCTTCGAGGAGTCGAGAGACGAGCACCAGATTGCCACGAGACTTCGACATCTTGTGCCCCTGGTACGAGATGAGTCCGACGTGGCAGTATGCGTGCGCGAGGGGCGTGCCCGAGAGCGCGGTTGCGTGCGCAGCCGTGAACTCGTGGTGCGGAAACACGAGGTCTGCGCCGCCACCCTGCACCGTGAACGCATTGCCCAGAGTGCCGGCGGCGATCACCGAGCATTCGATGTGCCAGCCCGGTCGCCCCGCCCCCACTTCTGAAGGCCAACTCGGCTCGCCTTCGCGGGCGGCCCGCCAGAGCAGCGGGTCGAGCGGGTCGCGCTTTCCCTCGCGCTGCGGGTCTCCGCCGCGCTCCGCGCTCAGCTGCCGCATGAGCTGCGCGTCGTAGGGGGCGACGTCGCCGAGGCGCCACTCGCTCGCGACCTGAGCCTGACGCACGTCGAAGTAGAGATCGTCACCCTCTGAGTCGGCGGTCGGCACCTCGTAGGCGAGGCCCAGTTCGCGCAACCTGGCAACAGCGCCCGCGATCTCTTCGATGCGCTCGGTGACCGCGACGTAGTGCTGCGGAGGCAGCATGCCGAGGCGAAACATGTCACTTCGAAAGAGTGAGATCTGATCGTCGGCAAGGTGCTTCCAGTCGACGCCAGTGGCTTTCGCGCGCTCGAGCAGCGGGTCGTCGACGTCGGTGATGTTTTGGGCGTAGACGGTTTCGATGCCCGCGTCGATCCAAGCGCGCTGCATGACATCGAACGCGAGGTACGTTGCTGCGTGACCGAGATGGGTCGCGTCATACGGGGTGATGCCGCAGACGTAGAGTGTCGCCTGCTCGTTCGAGAGCGGTGGGTGCTCAAGACGGCCCGAGGCGGTGTTGAACAGCCTCGGTGGCTGCCCGGTGCCGGGCAGCGAGGGAAGGGTCGGCGCGGTCCAGGTTCTCACTGGGCACCCCCCACGGCAGCGGCCACGGCAGGTGCGCTGTTCGCCTCGAGCACGCCGGTGGCCAGCAGCACCAAGATCAGGGCACCGAGTGCGACGCGGTAGATCACGAACGGCATGAAGCTGCCCTTCGAGATGTACTTCATGAATACGCCAATGACGACGAGGGCGATGGCGAACGCAACCACGGTCGCGACGAGCGTTTCGGTCATCGGGGTGCTCGACGGATCGCCGATCGCCTTCACGAGCTTGTACCCTCCCGAGCCGAATACGGCCGGAATCGCGAGCAGGAACGAGTAACGGGCAGCCTGTTCGCGCGTGTACCCCATGAGGCGACCGGCAGTGATGGTGCCACCGGAGCGCGAAACCCCGGGGATCAGCGCAAGGGCCTGCGCGATGCCGTAGACGACGGCGTGCCTCCAGGTCATCTGTTTCAGCTCGAACTGCTGCTTGCCGACGCGATCGGCCCAGCCCAGCAGCAGGCCGAAGACAATGAGGGCGATGGCAACAAACCAGAGCGAGCGCAGTGAGTGGTCGATGGCGTCTTCGAAGAGCAGCCCGCCGACGACGATGGGCACGCTGCCGAGAATGATCCACCAGCCGAGCAGAGCATCGGGGTCGCGCCGAGGCACCCCGCCGAACAGGGATCTGAACCAGCGGCCGATGATGCGGGTGATGTCTCGCCAGAAGAACACGATCACCGCAGTCTCGGTGCCGAGCTGGGTGATCGCGGTGAAGGCAGCTCCGGCATCGCCGATACCCATGAGTTCGCTCGCGATGCGCAGGTGCGCGCTCGACGAGATCGGTAGAAACTCGGTGAGTCCCTGAATGATGCCGAGCAGAATGGCCTCAAAGATGCCCATGGGCTGTGGTTCCTCCGTCTGTTGTTCGCCTTGCGACGATCAACTCGTGCTGGTTCGGGCACTCTGGTGCGCCAGAACCCCGATCAAGACTAACGTGCGATCTGCCGAGCCTTAGTAGCGACGCAGCAGATCGGCGAGCACGCGATGGCCAAAGTCAAGTGCTTCAAGCGGCACCCGCTCGTCGACGCCGTGAAACATTCCCGGGAAATCGAGGTCTGCAGGAAGCCGCAGCGGCACGAATCCGTACCCGGTAATGCCCAGGCGGCTCAGCGCCTTGTTGTCGGTGCCGCCAGAGAGTAGATATGGCAACACCTTTGCCTCGGGGTCGTGCAGTCGAAGGCTTTCGATCATTGCCTCGACTGCCTCGCCGGCGAAGGGCACTTCGAGCCCGACGTCACTGTGCACGGTCTCGATTTCGATGTCGTCTCCGACGATGCGCTGAATCTCAGCAAGAATGCCGGGCTGGTCTGCCGGGAGCGAGCGCACATCGACGAGCGCCTCAGCCGTATCGGGAATCACGTTGTGCTTGTACCCCGCGCGCAACACTGTCGGGTTGCTCGTGTTTCGCAGGCTCGCCTGAATAAAGCCGCCGGCCTTGCCCGTGCGCAGAATGAGCTGCTCGGCGTCAACCGTCTCGGGGTCTTCGCCGTAGATCTTTGCGATCTCGGCGATGAGTTCGCTCGTCGTGTCACACAGTGCAAGCGGCCACTCGTGCCGCCCGAGCGCGGCGATCGCCTCCGCGAGGCGGGTCACCGCATTGTCGTGCCAAACTCGCGAGCCGTGCGCTGCGGTGCCGCGGGCGCGAAGTTTGATCCAGTCGAGCGCCTTCTCGCCAGTCTGAATGAGGTAGGCGCGCGATCCGTTCAGCTCAACCGAGTAACCACCTACCTCGCTGATTGCCGTTGCTGCGCCCTCAAACAGCTCCGGGTGATGCGTGACAAGATAATGCGCGCCGAACACGCCGCCGTTCTCTTCGTCTGCGAAGAATGCGAGAATCACCTCGCGCCTCGGACGCTCACCCGCTCGAAGCAGTTCTGCGACCGCGGTGAGCATCATCGCGCACATGTCTTTCATGTCGACCGCGCCCCTGCCCCAGAGCATGCCATCTTTCACGACGCCCGCGAACGGGTCGACGCTCCAGTTCACCGGGTCTGCCGGCACCACGTCGAGATGACCGTGCAGCACGAGCGCTGGCAGCGAGGCGTCTGCCCCGGCAACCCGAGCGATCACGCTCGCGCGCCCCGGCGCCGACTCGACAGTGATGGGATCGAGCCCGAGCGCTTCGAGATAGCGCGACACGTATGCTGCAGCGTCAGACTCAGGATTCGCGTCGCCTTCGCCGCGGTTTGAAGTGTCGAAGCGAATCAGATCGCGCGCGATGCTCGCCGTTTCTGAGAGGGGGGTGATCTCGGGTGCGTGTTCGGTCATATCTCCACAGTAGCGAGAGCTGCCGACATTCTCACTCGGTTGATTCGGAGTCGCCGTGCTGCGCTTTGACGTTGTGCTCGTTCGCAACGTGTGCGGCGTCAAGATGCGTCGCTGGTCCGAGATGCGAAGCCCCGCCCTCATCGACCCAGCCGTCTCCCGGCGTGTGAGCGGGGTCAGACTCGTGGTCTTGCTGCGAAGCGAGCTTCTGCTCGTTCGTGTTGTGCTGGCTCATGTCACTCACTTCCCTGCAAAATCAACGGCTTCGCGGGTGCGGGCCCTGTTCCAAGGCTACGCCTGAGCACTCGAAATTGCGACCGTTCGGCGTGTCGGGACTCGCCCGATTTCGTACGTCGCAAGTTTCCGTGCTAGGTTATTCCCTGTTCGCCGGAAAGGATCGGCGAGTGGTTCGCGCGGGTGGCGGAATGGCAGACGCGCTAGCTTGAGGTGCTAGTGCCCGTATTAGGGCGTGGGGGTTCAAGTCCCCCTCCGCGCACGCGAACAGCTAAAAGGCGGTGAGTGAAAACTCACCGCCTTTTGCGTTGTGTCGATTCTCGGTTCGGCTCGGCGCTCAATCGATCCTCCGATAGTGCATCGCGACCACACCGTTGCTCATCGGTACCGCAGAGATCAATTCGAGACGACGGGTGCTCGGTAGCCCCGACTCGTGGAGCTTGGGGCCGTGCGCGGCAAT
This sequence comes from uncultured Leucobacter sp., assembly GCA_937967375.1. Taxonomy (GTDB): domain Bacteria; phylum Actinomycetota; class Actinomycetes; order Actinomycetales; family Microbacteriaceae; genus Leucobacter. The sequence goes on along the minus strand of CALCJF010000048.1, from coordinate 8,557 downwards.
CATCGGGTGCACAAGAAACTTGTATTCGTCGATCAGTTCGAGCCGATCCAACGCGGTAGCAATTTGTGCGCTGCCGACGAGAACGCCCGCGGGGGTCGCCGCTTTCAACGCGGTCACAGCCTCGGCCAAGTCGCCGCTAAGGTGATGGCTGTTGGTCCACGGAAACTCGTTTCGCCGCGATGACACCACGTACTTCGGTTTGACCTCGAGCGCTTGCGCCCATTCGACCAGCGCAGCGGGCGCGCTGATTTCACCACGGGCGACGGCCGGCCAGTAGTCTTCCATCATCTCGTAGGTGGTGCGACCCCAGAGCATGGCACCGCTCTCGTTCATGAGCTCGGTGAAATAGGCATGCGTCTCGTCGTCGGCAATGCCCTCTTGGTGGTCGATACATCCGTCGAGGGTGACATTGAGGCTGAACGTGAGAAGACCCATGTCGCCACTCTAGTCACGGGCTGCGAGTTCGGCGATACCCGTACTCAGCGGAGTGCGCAGCGATAAGCCCGACGGTGGCGCACTCGCAGGCTCGGTTAAGAGAGCCCGTGCCAGCGCCTCACAGCCTGCACCGCACGGTCGTAGTGCGAGCGATCCATACCCATAGACTCACGTCGCATGCCCTGCCCGGTCACGCGAAGCACGCGCTCGGGTGAGAGAAAACTCTCGCGGCCCTGCGAATCCCACGGCCCCGTGCCGACCGAAACGAAACCGCGGTGCTGCTTCGTGCTGAGATAGCAGGCCGCCCAGCCGCCCGAATCGAGGCGCGCGATGATCAGCACGGGGCGATCCTTGCCACGCCCGTCATTCTCGGCGTAGGGCACCCAGGTCCAGATCACCTCGCCAGGGTCTGGCTCGCCGTCAAGGCTTGGCGCGTAACTGGGTCGCATGGCCCGCAGTTCGGCAGTTGTGAGGTCGCGTGTCGCGCCGTCACCTGTTTGCCCGGGGCTGAGCTCGTCGTGTTCGGCCGAGAGCTGGTCGCGCCACTTGGCGACGGGCGCATTGCGAGGCGAGGATCCTCCGCTGCCTGCCCCACTCCCCCGCGACTGGGGTTTCTGCTTCGGGCTCAGCGCCGCAACCAGCCCCTCGAGCAGGGCGCGCAGCAGCGATGAGCCCCCGCTCACGCGGTGACCTCGCTCTGCGTGAGTGCGTTGAGGCGCGACATGCAGCGCAAATACTTCTTGCGGTAGCCGCCGTCGAGCATGCCCCCGCCGAAGATCGTGGTGAGGGGCACCCCGGTCGCCCTGATAGGAATCTGCGCGTCGTACACACGGTCGATGAAGGCGACGAAGCGCAGCGCGGCCGACTGGTCGGTGAGCTCGAACACGTCGCGCAGGCCGATCACGCGCACTCCGGTGAGCATGCCGATGTAGCTCGATGGGTGCACCGTGGCAAGGTGCGCAATGAGGTCACCGAAGGAGTCGTCGGTCATGCGCTCCCCCGACGCGACGACGTCGGCGAGGGTAAATAGGTAGGCGTCTTCACTGAGTGCGATCGCATCGCCGTCGAGGTCGCGCTGACGGTAGTCGACACCGTCGATGCGGATGGTGACGAAGCGGTCGGCCATCGCCTGGATCTCGCGCATGAAGTCGGATGCTGCAAAGCGCCCTTCGCCCAGGGCGTTCGGTGGCGTGTTCGAGGTGGCTACGATCCTTGACCCCGTAGCCGTGAGATCGCCGATGAGGCGGGTCATGAGCATGGTGTCGCCGGGATCATCGAGCTCGAACTCATCAATGCAGATGAGGCGAGCACCCTGCAGCACGCCGAGCGCGCCCGCGTAACCGAGCGCACCCACGAGGGCGGTGTACTCGATGAAGGTACCGAAGTACTTGCGCCCTGCAGTCGCGTGCCACGTTGCCGCGAGCAGGTGAGTCTTGCCCACGCCGAAGCCGCCGTCGAGGTAGACGCCGGGCTTCGTGATCGCCCCGGGCCGTGGCTCAGCGGGTGCCTTCTTTCGCCCGAAGCCAAGGAAGCCGCCGCCGCGCGAGATCGGAGCCTCCGGCTCGGCAAACGCGCGCAGCGTGTCTCGTGCTTCGGCCTGCGAGGGGTAGTTCTCGTCGGGGCGGTACGAGTCGAAGCTCGCGCCGTCGAACTGACGTGGGGGCACCAGCGTCGCGACCAACTCGGTGCCCGAGATCTCGGGGTGACGGTCGACGAGGCGGGCTGCGGTGTGCTGAGCAGAATGAGACATCGCGTGCAATTCTATCGTTCGATTAGGGCACACCCTTTTCCCTAGCGTCGAATGACCTGAGGTGATGGAACGCTGATGTTTCATGTGGGATCGGCAGATGCTAGCTTTTCTGCATACGCGTATCGAATTGCTGCACATACAAAGGTGCACTGCCGCAACCGCATACCGCTAACGCAGAGGAGCGTGAGATGACAGAACGGCCGAGAACCGTCGCCCTGTGGCAATTCGCAACAGTTGTCACAACGATGTGCTTGGTGATCGCTGGACTGGTTTCGTTCTCAGCCTTTAATCGGGCCAACGCAGCCGCGCACGAGCGTCAAACGGAAACGCTCCAGCAGCAGATGGACGAGCACACGAAGTCGATCGAGCGACTTACCTCGGCCTTGGAAGAACATCACTTTGAGGTTCCCGATGAGTCAAACTAACTCGCTCAACGAGACCGCGAAATCCGCCTCACCATCCCGTCGTCAGCGACGTCGACTGAGATTGTCGGTCGCAACAGCCGTATACGCCATCCTAGCTCTCGCAACCGCTGCAGCGGCGGTTCTCGCTGTGTCTTCGCACGACACACTTGAGACCGCACTCTCCACCGAAGGAGCGGTCGGCGCCGAGGCGGTGATCGTTTCGCAGCGCTATTCGTTGTTGAAAGAGTCTCATGCAGAGCAGTTTTCAGTATTCAAAGCTGACGAGCAGGCCGCGCTCGCCGACGGTTATGACCTCACCGATGCCGTTGGTGTGTACTCAAGAGCCGGCACCCTCGATGCTCTCGGGGCAGAGACGTACTGCACCCAGTTCGAAGGCTGTTTTCTATTCGCGCTTCGCACCAATTCGTTTACCGAATGCCCGGCTGGCGTGACTGCTGAGGTTCTGACCAGCACAGGCGAACGGCTTTCCGGCACAAACCTTACGCCCCTCTCTCGAAACGGTACGCTTCAAATGGAGATCAATTGGCCTCCCGCGAACGCGACAGCTGAGCTGAGCACTGTCACCTGCGAGTAGCACGGTAGGTTATGCGCGGCGAGAGGTTGCAGTAAGGTAGAGCACTGCTCATTATTGAGTCATGGACCTAAGCGCTTGGAGCATTCATCGGCTGCGCACCCGCCACATGCCTCGGGAGATGTCCGACATGCACGCGAATGTGGATGAGGCTAAGTTAGAGCGGGAGACAATCGCCCTCGGAGCCTTTGGAGTACTGGCGCCAATGCTCCTGATCCTCGTCCCGTTGGTGGTTATCGGCGTGAATACGAGCGTTCATGAAGTGACTGAGTGCCAAGTGGCTTCAGTGAGCGAGCTTACCGGAGGAAAACCTAATTACCGTGAGGTTCATTTCATTGGATGTGCCGCTCCGGTGCTTGACAATCCTGTGCGGTTCGGCTGGGACTACAGGCGGAATCCACCGCACGTTGGCGACACGTACAACCTGACTGTGGCGAAGTCACCCTTCGGGTATTTGAAGGTTCGAGACGCTGAATTGTTAAAGCGGTAGCGACCTGTCGGCCGCGCTCGTTCGATGGCTGCCTCGTCAGGCTCCAAGTGATCCTGCAGGACGAGCACCGTGAACCGATTACGTGCTCGACCGGCACACCTGGCGTACCCGGCAAGAGCTTCGGCTCGCGATCGTGTCGTGGATCGAGGGGAAGTATCACCGGAAACGCCGGCAGCGCGGCCTAGGGAAGCTGACACCGGTGGAATTCGAGGCCATAATGGTGGATGCTGTCGGTCTGGCGGCATAAATCCCGGACTCAACAAAACCTCAGCAGACCCTAACCAGTAGCACGAGTAGCGCAAGGCCGAGCCTCAAAAACCAGCCCCTGGTCTGGTACGGATACTCAATACTTTGTTTCATTGACAGTTCCTTTCGCCCAGCGGCGACCCCTTCTGGTGATCTACGCAAAGATCAGACAGATACCAAAAAGGGTCCAGCCAATCGCAAATACGGCCATATAGCCCGGTGTCGATGCTTGCGCAGCAGGCTCGCCGCTACCTACTGGGCCTTCTCTATGCCACCATTGGAAAAACTTTGCAAGTCTTCTCCTGAAAACAAACATCGCTATCCCGGTCAGTACCATAATCACGCCCATCACTGGTACACGCATTGCTTTCACATCCTCATTTCCTAGGTACGACCACGAGTGAGGCACAACCAACCGAGGGTGAGCTAGTAAAGCCATGCCCTGCCCGTACCGCGTCTTGCAAATGACCGGTGAACCCGTACGGATTCTGATACCCGACCGACTCGAACGACGGCTCCCCGTACTCGGCATACGACACCAGCTCGCTGATATCAGCACCCTCAGCACCGGTCGCCTCGGCAACCACTGAACCCAGCCGGTCCAGCAGCGCCCAGCGCGCCTCATCGTCACCGGACTGCACGATGCCCTCGAGCCGGCCGAGCGCACCCCACAACACACTCGTCTCACCACTGCGTGTGGCTCTGCCAGAGTGATTTTCAAGGGCGAGGATCACGCCCCCACCATTCCTGACTTCGACTTACTACCGCGACTTCTCGGCACACACATGCGCAGCTAATTCACTTCTTGACGTCTGAGGCATTGCCGAGACGTTCCTGAATCCGCTCATGCTCATCGTCATAACGCCCACACACACGCTCCGAAACAGAACCATCAGGAAACAGCCAAAGCCCCTCCTGTAAACCATCCGCTGGAATCTCAAAATCCCCCCGTAGGCCGACACTTTCTTCTGCACCAAGAAGCAGTACTGAAAATGTGTTCCCACCTTGCAGATGAATTCTCTCCCTAAGGCTCACGGTAAAGCCAGGCACTTCATCGTCAAGACCCCAAACCTCACCTTTCGTAACCGCAACACTGTTCCCTTCAGCAGCCAGCACCTTACGACCAGATTCAGTTCTGTCTTCCCCGAAATACGCATAAATGTGATCAATGCTGCCAGGATCGCAGATTCCCACAAGTGTCTGGCCACGATCATTCACCGAAAGAGACAAGTTGCCCCTGAGGGACGGATGGCAAGAAGTCATCCCCGCAAGCACTCCCAGCGCCATCGCGCTCCCCAGAACGCAACGGGATACCCTCAACATTCGTACCGCCCTTCCTTAAGCCCGGAATGGATCTCGAACACATTCTGACACCCGTAGCTCCCGCTCATCAGTTGCGACTTCACCATCTCACCCAGATACGAACTCCCAAACATGAGAGGCCCGAATGCGGCCCACTGCTCCGAATGCGTCTGCTCATGTTTCAAGAGCGCTGGGTCTTCAATCACACTCTCAAGTGATTTGTTTGTGATGAACACTTCCCCATACGTGGTTCCGCCCTGCACATTCAGGTTCGGGGCGAAACATACGATCAGCCCGTTCGGTGCGACCTTGCAATCCGCCCCATTCGATAGCGCAACCCCCAACGCGAACTTGGTGACAGCCTCATTCGCCGACACCCTCGAACTGCTACTACTTCCCATCAGTTTCAAACGATCCTTGTAGTACTCAACTCGCTCGTTGAGAATCGTCGCAGCCGTCTTTATCTGTTGGCACAGCAGCATTTGCTGCACGGTCGACGCCGTACACTGCCGGGTCGCTGTTGCGTGTCGTGCCGACATGAACTGTGTCTGCCCCGACGGGCCAACCACCGCATACCAACGCGTGTTCCCAGCATTCCACCCAGACGCCACCTGCCGACCATAATGATTCGCCCACGCCGACGGATTCAGCACCGTCTTCGGTGCCTGCTTCTGGTACTGCCACCCCGAACCATTCTTCGTCACCGAATAGCCAGGCTCATAGGGCCTGAACCCGCCCGTATCCGCGTAGGTCACCGGGTTACCCAGCACATACGCATACAGGTTCAGGGACTGCGGCACCGTCAGCAGGCCAGGCCATTCATCGGGCGCAAACCATGCCGCAGTACCGGGATCGTAGTCGCGCGACCCGAACGACACCCTGCCCGTGCCACCATCCTGCAACTGGCCCGTGAACCCATACGGGTTCTGATACCCGACCGACTCGAACGACGGCTGCCCATACTCGGCATACGACACCAGCTCACTGATATCAGCACCGCTCACACCGGTCGCCTCAGCGACCACCGAACCCAGCCGATCCAGCAGCGCCCACCGCATCGAGTCATCACCATCAACAGCGATCCCTTCGAGCCGGCCGAGCGCACCCCACAGCACACTCGTCTCACCATGCAGTGATGAAGACGTGCCCGTCACGGTGCCACCAAGATAGTTACTCGTGACCGTGTCACTGCTGTACGCGGTATCTACCTGCCTGTCAACCGCACGACCCAGCCCGTCATACCCGGTACTCGTCGTCATCGACCCTTCAGATACTCGGGTCGGCTGACCGCCCCACCCATACGAGTAATCACCAGTCTCAGCACCACGCACACTCGTGCGCCTACCAGCGCCGTCATAGCCGTACTCACGCACCGCATCGACACCATCAGTCCTGGTCGACGACGACAGCAGACGATTCCCGTCACCGTACTGCTGGGCGACCGTGCGAGTCACGCCGTCCATGACGGTTTCTGCGAAAGTGCGGTTGCCCGCCGCATCGTACGCGAACGATGATTCGGCAACCGGTTCGGGTGCACCCGACTCGGTGAGCAGCTCCAACTGCACGGCCGACGCGAGCCTGCCGAGCCCGTCGTAGTCGTACGTCGATTGCAGCTGCGAGACCGGTACCGGCGGCACCGGGTCTGCCGGCACGCTTGGAACAGGCGCCCCAGGATCGGGGGTAGGCATCCCGGGTGTCTCGGGCGTTTCCGGCGCGACCGGCTCGGGCTTCGGCACCTGGAGCAGCGTGCGCGTCGCGGTCTGCACGTTGCCCGCAGCGGTGTACGTGTAGTCGTACTGCAGCCCGCCACCTGCACCGACCGGGTCTGCCGGGGCAGGCAGCGTGCGCCGACCAAGATACGCGCCGGTCTTCACGCACTGCTGATCCTCGCCCTCAAGATTCCTGAGCTCGCGACGATCAAGGTAGCCCGCGGGCCCACCCGCGGGACACACCTTCGCGTCCTTCTTCGGCACCGCGACCTCGGGCACCGGCTCCGGTGCCTTCGGCGCGGCTGCCGGTTCTGCGTGCAAGATGCGGGTGACCCGGCCCGCCCGATCGTTCGTGATCAAGGTGCGCACCCCATCACCGCGCGTGATGCTCGCGAGATCCCCACCCTTGCTCCACGCGTACGCCTGGTCGCCCCACGGGGTCTGCTGCGAGAGCAGCCTGCCCGCAAGATCGTAGCTGTAGTCGACCGTGTCGCCACTGGCGAGTGTGAGCTGTGCCACCCGGCCCGCACCGTCGTAGGCTGCCTGCACGGACTTGCCATTCGCGCCGGTCTCGCTCAGCACTCGGCCGAGCTTGTCGTATCGCCAGGCAGTCACGCCCTGGCTGTCGTGCATCACGATCGGGCGGCCCGCACCATCAAGCTCGAACTCGACCTCACCGGTCGGCGTGCTGTACCCGGTGACCACGCCTGCGGGCGTGTACCTGGTCTTCAGGGCCTGCCCGGCACCGTTCGAACGCGTGGTTTCACGGCCAGCGGCATCATAGAAATACTTGCTCACCGCACCCGCAGCATCGCGCACACCCGCGACACGGCCCGCGAGATCGTACTCGTACGAGGTGATCCCACCGCGCGGATCGGTCACTGTCTCGAGGTTGCCCTGCGGGGTGTACGCGTATTCGGTGCGCACGTTCGTGTCATCACCGGCCGGCTCCCCTGCCTGATATCCCTCGATCACCGCGACGAGCTGCCCGGCTGCGTCGTACTCGTAGCGGGTTTCGCGCCCGTCGGCATCGACCGTCGAAGTCTGGCGACCCGCGGCATCGTAGTCGTAGCTCGTGACCCCGCCCTCGCCGTCGACGATCGCGGTGACGCGGCCTGCGAGATCGTAGCGAGTCTCGCTGCGATGCCCGTCGGCGTCGATGACGGCCGTGCGCCTGCCCACCGGGTCGTATTCGAAGGCGGTCACCCCGCCCTCACCATCGGTCACGGTGACCAGCTGCCCGGCCGCGTCGTAACCGTAGACGGTCGCAGCCCCTGCCGCGTCGGTTACCGACGCCACCCGGCCCGCGCCGTCATAGGTGTAGGCCGTGGTCTCACCGAGCGCGTTGGTCGCCGTCAGGGTGAGCCCGTCGGCGTCGAGCACGAAGCCGGTGGTCTCGCCCACCGAATCGATCACCGCGATCAGGCCGCCGTCTGCGTCGTACTCGAACTCGGTCACCCGCCCATCGGCATCGGTCGTGCGCACCACCCGATCGAGCAGATCGTATTCGAGGCTGGTCACGGCACCGTTCGGGTCGGTCTGCTCGGTGAGGTTGCCCACCAGGTCGTATGCGTACTGCCACACCCCGCCCTCGGGGTCGGTCACCTGCGTGACCCGGCCTGCCGCGTC
>CALCJF010000047.1 GCA_937967375.1 uncultured Leucobacter sp. | reverse complement strand
CGACCACCGAGATCTACACTCTTTCCCTACACGACGCTCTTCCGATCTGTAGAGGCCTACGACTCGGAACTCAGCCAGGTGAGCTTCGATGGGTCGAAACTGGGGTGGCTCAATCTGCGCGCATCGAAGTTGCAAGACGTCGTGTTTCGAAGCTGCCGCATCGATGAGCTCGATCTGAGCGATGCCACTCTCACCCGCGTCTCGTTCGAAGATTGCACAGTCGAAACGATCACGCTGAACGGCACCCGTGCGCAGCATCTCGATCTTCGCGGGCTCGAGTTCTCGCGCATCGAGGGTTTCGAGGGCATGCGAGGATCGCGAGTGACCGAGCGGCAAGCGATCGAACTGCTCGATGTCTTCGCGGCGCACCTCGGCATTGAGATCGCGGGCTGACCGACCGCAACGCCGCGAGGTATGCCAAGCCTTGCCTTGCTTGTGCACCCTGCAGCGAAGGGTCATGATTGCACTATGAGCAGCGAACCGACCGATATCGAATCGGCAATCAACCACCTGCACGAGGCACACAACGACGAGCGGCTCGGCCAGCGACTGAACTGGCTACGCGCAGGAGTGCTGGGCGCAAACGATGGCATCGTCTCGGTTGCGGGTGTGGTCGTTGGCGTCGCTGCGGCAACTCCGGGCAACACCCTCGCTATCGCGACCGCCGGCATCGCGGCGCTCGTCGCCGGGGCGTTTTCGATGGCGGGCGGCGAGTACGTCTCGGTCAGCACTCAACGAGACACCGAGAAGGCGATGGTCGAGAAAGAGATTCGCGAGCTCAAAGAGCAGCCTGCGGCAGAGCTCGCCGAACTGACCGGCCTGTATCGCCGGCGCGGCCTCTCTGCGGGTCTCGCGCGCCAGGTGGCAGAAGAACTCACCGCGCACGATGCTCTCGCCGCGCACGCCGAGGTCGAACTGGGTATTGACCCCGACGAGCTGACAAACCCCTGGCACGCCGCACTCTCATCGTTCGTCGCATTTACGATCGGTGCGCTGATCCCGCTCGCAATGATTTTGCTGCCGATCGGCGCCCCTGTGATCGTTGCCGCAGTCTCGGTAGTGATCGGGCTCTTCTTAACCGGGTTGATCAGCGCAAAACTCGGCAAGGCACCCATCTGGCCCGCAATTATGCGCAACGTGCTCATGGGCTCTGCCACGATGGCGGCGACGTACCTGATCGGTTTGCTATTCGGCGTCGCAGTCTCATAGGCGTTCAAGTTGTGGCTTTCCCTCATCGCTGGTTTAGGCGATGATCGGCTGTGCTTCGGCAGGGCGACATGGGAGAAATAAGATAGCCCCATGACCGAGCAGAGCCTCCCGCAGGCGCCAGGCACCGAACCCACCCCGCACGCAGAATCGTCACCAACCGAAAGCGCAGCCAGCGAGCTGCCGCTCGGCATCCGTGTGGCAGCCGCCTGGAGCTGGCGCCTCGTGGTGATCGCCCTGGCGATTGCGGGGGTGATCTGGCTGATCATGGTGCTGCACAACGTCGTGATTCCGCTCGTCGTCGCGATTCTGCTCACCGCGCTGCTCTACCCGATCGTGGCGTTTTTCGAGCGCATGGGATTGCCCAAGGGGCTCGGCGTTGCGGCTGCCATGCTGACCCTTTTCGCCGCGATCGGCCTGCTCGTCAACCTCATCGTGACCCAGCTGCGCAGCGGGCTCGATGACGTCGCGGTTCGCTCTCAGAGCGCGTGGCAGCAGTTCTTGCACTGGATCGAACAGCCCCCGCTCAGTCTGAACAGCGACCAGATCGATCATTTCGTGCAGCAGCTCACCGGAGCGATCACCTCTCACCAGAACGAGATTCTCACCGGTGCGCTGCAGTTCACAACGACCGCCGGCCATTTGCTGACGGGCACGCTACTGGTTCTCTTCTCGCTGATCTTTCTTCTGCTCGACGGCAAACGCGTGTGGTACTGGGTGCTCGGGTTTCTGCCGAAGCGCGCACACGCCGCGGTCGACGCCGCCGGGCGAGCCGGATGGGTGTCGGTCGGGCAGTTCGTGCGGGTACAGATCTTCTTCGTCGCAATCATCAACGCGGTTGGCATCGGGCTCGGCGCGGTGCTGCTCGGAGTGCCGCTGCCGTTCGCAATCGGCGTGCTCGTGTTCTTCGGGTCGTTTCTGCCGTTCATCGGAGCCATTTCTACTGGCGCGGTCGCCGTATTCATTTCGCTCATCTACAACGGCCCCGTGAACGCAATCATCATGCTGATCATCGTGATTCTCGTGCATCAGGTCGAAAGCCACGTGCTGCAGCCTTTGATCATTGGGCACGCGGTGAGCGTGCACCCGCTCGCCGTGGTGCTCGCGGTCGCGACGGGCCTGATGGTTGGTGGCATCGCGGGCGCGCTCTTCGCGGTTCCCGTTGCTGCGGCGCTCAGTTCGATGGTCAATTCGATCACAGAACGAAAGTGGGATCCCGACCAAGACCCCGTCGCCGACTACCTGCGGCGTCAGAAAACGCATCGGGTCGCGAAGCAGCGGGCGCGCAGTGTGTCTCGGCTGAACCGCAGGGGCTGAGTCGCGAGGCTTCCCCGTGACTCAGCCCTGGTTCGCGGTTATTCCTTGGCGCGAATCCGCAGCATTGCGAGCGCCCCACTGGCCGCCACCAGCGCGACTCCGATCGCACCGAGCGGCGCCCAAGATGAACCGGTTCTCGCGAGCGCTCCGGCGTGGTTAGCACCTGTGCCAGCGCCGGTTGGGGTTGCGTCAGGTCGAGGGTTCGGGTGTTCACCCGAACCACCGTCGGCGCCACCGCCACCGCCGGGAGCGTCAGAGCCACCGTTGCCGGGCGCCACCACTTCGTACTCGAAGGTCGCTTTGGCGCGGTTGCCTGCAACATCTGCCGCCTCGATGACCACACTCTTCGTGCCGAGCGACGTGGTGTCGAGGCCCAGCGTGCCGTCACTCAATATCAGCGGAAGCTCCTCGCCGCAAAAGTCGACACCTGAGTGAGCGTCAGCGCACTCGAAGCCGAGCTGCGCCGCCTTACCGAGGGGCACCTTCGGCGTCGTACCTGGCTGCGCGGGTCGCGGCCCGGTGAACCGAATCTCGGGGCGCTGGCTGTCAATGCGAACGGTCGCTTCACCACGCGCCGAGCCGCCCTTCGAGGTCGTCGCGGTATACGTGATCTGCGTCACACCGTCGGTGTCAACGGTGAAGGCGATCCCGCTCTCATCGACGACGTCACCGTTCGAAGAAACGGGGCCTCGGCTCCACCAGTGCACACCAGTGATTCGGTCGCTCGGGTCGCTCACGCTCGCCGAAACGATTATGCTGACCGGCCCCTGGTACCAGCCCGAGGCCGGCACCGGGGCGATGTTGAACTGAAGCTCTGGCGCTCGTACCGGCGGCGCTTCGACCGTGTAACTGACGGTCTCGAAGGTTTCATTGCCTGCCCTATCGCGAGCATAGAGTCCGATGGTGTGCTCGCCGAGCTCGTCGCTCGGTAAGAAGCCATCGGTCAACCCCTCGGCGTCACAGGCCTGCACCCCAGAGTGCTGATCCCAGCACTCGAGACCCAGCGCAACTCTGTCACCAAGCGCAACGACGCGATGCGCAGCCGTCGCGATACGCGGGGCCGAGCCATCGATCGACATGCTCAGCGTTTTCGCGGCGCTCGAGACCCCGTCGAGATCGGTCGCCCAGTATTCCACTGTGTGCGCTCCATTTCCGTCGACGTAGATCGTCACGTCGTTACCAACGCGCTCGGTCGCGGTTCCGTCGATCACTACGGTGACCGATCGCACCCCTCTGCCCGCGTCTTCGGCAACGAGACGTATGGGCTGGCGGGTTTGATACCAGCCGCTTGCGGGCGGGCGGCTCAGATTCGCGGTCACCACCGGCCCATCGGCGGGCGTCGCGAGCTGCGGCGACGCGTCGCTGCTCGCCGGTGCGACTTCGGCTGTGGTGCCGGGCGCGGGTGCTGGCACCGGTTCGGGCGCCGCCGCGGGCTCGAGCACGGCCTGGGCCGCGACTTGCGGCGCCGCACCTGGTTCTGTTTCTGGCACCACCTCGGGTTCGGGTGCAGCAGGGGGTTCAGGTACTACCTCGGGTTCGACCTGCGCGGTGCCACCGGCGACATCTCCTGGTACGGCGACAGTCTCATCGGTGGCCGCCGTTGTAGAGAGTTCTTCAGCAGCAAGTGCGGGTGCGATTGAGCCGATCGAGAGTGGGATCACGGCGGCGGCCGCGGCGGTCGCCGCGACTACCCGTCTGACGGTGCGGGCAGTCGCGCGCGGCCTGGTGACGGACTTCATGTGATTCTCTTTTCGTTTCGAGTGTGAGATGGGGTGTTAGGCACGCCGACGGTCGATGCGGCCGGTGATGAAGAATGCGCCAAGAATGCAGAGATACAGCCCCGCCAGCACGCCGCCGCCCATCTGCGAGAAGAACACGAGCACGACCTGCACAAAAGGCAGTGGAATGGCAAGCCACGGTGAAATCTTTCGTGCCCGGCACAGCGAGACGGTCAGGCCGATGGCACCAATCAGCCAGAATGCATTGGCTGCCATCGCGACCGTCGGGAAGAAGGCGAGGTCGATACCGTTGACCGCACTGGTCACGGTGCCGAGAGTCAGCAGCACTGTTCCCGTGCCCGCGACCCATGCTCCCCATTTCGAGCGGGCTCGTGTGGCGAGACCGGCGAAGACCAACGCGAGCGCCCAGAGGCTCAAGGTGAACATCACGAGAATCATGCGGGTTCTCGGGTCGATGTTCGGATCTTCGTCTTGCGGAAAGAGAATCTGCAGCGCGCCGCTGATTACGGACAAGCCGCCTGCCGTGAGCGCGGCCGCGCCGGCAAGACGCGGGCTGATACGGGAGCGTGCAGCGACGAACGCGGGTGCATCGTCGGCAGGTTGCGGGCGATCAGCAGAGGCGAGGGTGTCAGGATTGAGATGACTCATGATGAAAACCTTTCTTGTGTGCGCCGGAGTATCGGCACATTTGAGAAGGTACGGATCACCCCACGCCCGTCGCATCGATCCCAGGTAGGTGTTCTGCACTCGCTGGTGGCTATTCGATTACGACTAAAGTCGCTAACGCTCGCCGCTGCGGCGGCCATACGATCTTCGTGTGAGGAAGATTGTTGCCGCCGTACGATCCTGGGTCAGGAGCGCAGTGACGCCGCCCCTGCGTCTCACCAGTACGCTCGATGTCTGCATCGCCGCAGCGATCGCCGTGTGGGCGATAGTCGAAACATTGCTGCTCCCGAACCAGTCAGCCGCACAGCTCGTGTTCGCGCTGGTCATCTCGATCCCACTCGCCGTCAGACGTTCGTTTCCTGCCCTGGTAATGAGTTTTATCGCCGCGGCGCTCGTCGTGCACGCGGCCGCCGCGGGCAGCCCCGATGCGACCTTCAACCCGTTTCCCAGCCTTCTCGTCATGACCTTCACCGTCGGCGAGCGCATCGCCGCCTGGTGGCGAGCTGTGCTGCTCGGTATGGTGCCGATCGCCGCGATGCTCATCGCCGACCGCCTCGGCTACTTCGGCACACCCGGCATGGAGGCCACGGGTGCGCTCTTTCTCGTGTTCTTCGTGGCCGCGGTCTGGGGCTTCGGCAGAATCGTGCGAGCACGAGCGCTCGCCCTGCAGCGGGTGTCGGAGAGCGCAGAAGAGCGGGCGCACGAGGCAGCCGCGCTCGAGCGCCGCAGGGTTGCCCGCGAGCTGCACGACATCATCGCGCACTCGCTTTCGATCGTGGCGCTGCAGGCCGCAGCTGCGGAGCAGTTTGTCGAGCGAGACCCCGCCCGCGCTCGCACTCATCTCTCTGCCACTCGGCGCACCGCGCAGGGCGCCCTCGACGAGATGCGACATCTGCTCGACCTGCTGAACGAGGACGGGGCAAGCTATGCGCCACAACCCGGGCTCGAGTCGATCCAAGAGCTGATCTCAGACACCGAGGCCGCCGGCCACAGGGTCGATGCCGAGATCGAGGTGTCTGCCACGCAGGTGCCAGAGAGCATCGCGCTCGCAGCGTATCGAATTGTGCAAGAGGCACTCACCAACGTTAGAAAGCATGCGCCAAGCGCTGCGGTGCGTGTCACCGTGAACCAGCGGCCCACGCAGCTGCTGGTGGCGGTGCACAATGCAGCGTCCACGCCGCGCAAAACTGCACGAGCGCCCATCAGCGGCGGCGGCGGCGGCGGCCACGGTATTCCGGGCATGAGAGAGCGCGTCAGGCTCTACGGCGGAACGCTCAAGGCCGGTGGCACGTCCGACCAAGGGTGGCTCGTGCAAGCCACCCTGCCCCTCGAAGGAGCCCGATGATGCAACCCGACGAGCGACTTCACACGCTCAAGAACCGCCTTCGGGTGCTCGTCGCCGACGACCACTCGCTCGTGCGGTCTGGAATCATCGGCCTGCTCGAGGCGGCAGACATCGAGGTCGTCGGCGAGGCCTCGAATGGGCGCGAGGCCCTCGAAGTCGCCGAGCAGTTGCGCCCTGAGGTCGTGCTGATGGATATTCGCATGCCAGTCATGGATGGGATCGAGGCGACCTTCGGCATGACGAGACTCAGCCCACCACCCAAGGTGCTGGTGCTGACGACCTTTGACCTAGACGAGTACGTGTACCGTGCGCTCGAGGCGGGCGCATCTGGGTTTCTGCTGAAAGACGCTCGCCCCGAACGACTGGTCGATGCGGTGCGCACCGTCGCTGCGGGCGATTCGCTGCTCGCGCCAGAGATCACGAAACGCCTGATCGAGCGGTATCTTGTGGTTCCGCAACAGGCATCGCTCCCTTCGGATCTCACCCCTCGAGAGCTCGAAGTTTGGCTGCTTCTTGCCCGCGGGCTCTCAAATGCAGAGATCGGTCGCGAGCTCTATCTCACCGAGGCAACGGTGAAGGCGCATGTCACTCGGCTGCTCGCAAAGCTTGGGCTTCGCGATCGCGTGCAGGCCGTCGTTGCCGCATATGAAACCGGTGCCGTGTTGCCCGGACGTCCCAGAGAAAGCACCCAATGAACATCAACGAAAGTGACCACCAGGCCGGCCCAGATCAGGCCTGGCTGCCTTCCGACTTCGTGCATCCGCGCCTTGTCACCTTCAACGACGACATCTACCTGCGCCCGATTCGAGCGCAAGATGTCGACATCGACCTCGTAGCGGTGCACGCGAACCGCGACATACTCTGGGCACAGTACGGCGAGGCCTGGGATTGGCCGCCCGAGCAGATGAGTCGCGAGGCAGACCTCGAAGATCTCGCACGCCACGCTGAGGAGGCCGAGCGACACGAGTCGTTTAACTACGCGATTCTGAGCGGCGAAGAGGGATCATCCGGGCAGCGGCTGCTCGGGTGTGTGTATGTCGACCCGCCCGAGGTACCGCACGACGATGGCTCCCGCTGCGAGGCAGAGGTGTCGTGGTGGTGCGTCGCCGACTCGCCCGCGGCGCTGGCAAACGGTCTCGACGCGTTCGTGCGCAGCTGGATTGCCGAAGTATGGCCGTTCGAGCAACCCTGCACGCCGTTCAACGAGTAGGTCTGGCTCGGCTCGCGCGGTTCACAGGCCGAGGGTAAACAGCGTAATCACGACCACCATGAATACGACAAGCGCACCGCCACCGCACCCGATTGCCGCGATCGCGCCGTAGCCGAGGCGAGACACGGGGCTGCCCGACGCACGCGCCGCCGCGAGAAACTCTGCGCCACCGCCCGCACTGAACGATTGCGCCGCGCTGAACTGGTTCACTCCCCGCCCGACCGAGCTTCCGACGTCAAGCGCGGTGCTGCCGACCGCACCACCGACGATGTTCGCAGCGTTCCACCCGAGCGCACGGTTCACCGCACTGGGATCGGCGAGAATCGGAAAGCTCTGCCCGCCAGCTACGAGGGTGATGCGCTGGGCTGCCGACTTCACTGTCACCTGTGTAGCCGGCATGCTGAATCGCTGTACCCAGCCCGCCTGCGACATTACCCACAGCGTTACATACCCTTGATCAATGGTCGCCTGCGCAGGGTGCCAGGTGCCCGTGGCATTGTCGCCAAAGGCTCCGGTGAACGTGGCGCGGGGGTAGCTGTAGGGCATCGTCACGACTGCGAGTCTACCCATCGGGTGTGCCGGCTCGAGATCACGTGTTCTGGTCTCGCAACCGCACGAGACGCTCGTGGCCGCTCTCCTCAAGCTCAGCAACCTCAGCGCGCGACTTCAAGAACGCCGAGAACGAACGAAACCCGAGCGCTTTCTCGTTAAACGAGGGATCCATGCGTCGCATCTGCTGTTTCACCACGGAGCTGTGCAGCCAACCCTCGTCGTCTTTGTCTTGCGTGAGCCAAAGCGCGCGAATGAGCAGGCCCGTCATCTCGGTATCGCGCTCTTCGGTGTCTTCTGCAGTCTCGACGGTCTCGGCATCGCCCTGATCGGCGGCTCGTTGCGCCCGATCGGGCCGGCTTGCAGAAGCACGACGCGATCCTCGCCCTGTCTTTGCAACCTCTTCATCGCTCTTCTCGCTCCCCGATGTCGCGACGTCACCAGTCGGGCCGCCGACGCGACGCTGATCGAGCGGCAGGGCTTTCACACCCGGAAGCGAGTCGTAGCTCGCGAACTCATCGCATGCCGCGGTAAGCGCCTTCGCAGTTGACCCGGCGACGCCAACACCCACCACATACCGGCCGAGTCGCTTGCAGCGCTGCGCAAGAGGAACGTAATCGGAGTCTCCAGCGACGATCACGACGTGAGTGAGGTCGTCAAGACGAAACATGTCTTCGACAGCGTCAACCGCGAGGCGAATATCCGCGCCATTCTTCGCGTACGCCGCTGCCGGAAACAGCTGCACGAGGTCGACCGCTCGCGCGACGAGCTGCGTGCGGTACTCTGCGTTGATCGGCGACGACCAGTCGGCGTAGGCCCTGGTGAGCACGAGCGTGCCGAACGACGAGGCGTAGTCGATGATCGCACCCACATCGACCACCGCGGCCTGCAGACGCCCCGCGATCTCTGCATCGGCGGGATCGTCGGCGATGCGTTGCCGGTCGCGGGCAAACGAGTTGCGCCCGTGCACGCGGTCATACCAAGAGAGCACAATGTTGTCGAAGTCGAGGTAGACCGCCACGCGACCGTTCTGAGTTTCAGTCATGCTCCCAGTCTGTCAGGTGACTGGCTCGTGTTCGAGGCCGAGGCTCGGGCTACCGTGCACGGAGAGCACTTCGGCGATGACGACCCGGTACTCGCCCAGCCGCGATTTCACTGTCGATTCGGTGAAACTCGTCGGTGAGATCCTTGGTTTCGAAGATGAACGTGGAGCTGTATTTCGGGGTGTCGTTCATGAGGTCTACTTCGCCGGAGTCGCTGGCAGGCCAGTTGTCGATATGAGATCGGTGCTGCGTCTGCCTCCGCGCTGCGCGGCCGCGCCAGCGAGCACGACCAATGCGATCCCCGCGAGCTGCACGAGGGTGGGGGTTTGCGCAAGCACAAGCAGGCCGATCAGCATCCCGAATGCAGGCTCGATCGAGAGTAGCGTGCCGAACGCAGTGTGGGTCATGCGGCGCAGGGCGAGCATCTCAAGCCCGAACGCGATCACCGGGGTAAACAGCGCGATGCACGCGGCGGCGGGCAGCACCCACCATGCGAACTCGCCTCCGATTACCTGCGGCAACCCCACGGGCAGGGTTGCCAGGGCTGCGATCGGGATGGTGAGCGAAAGACCGGTGATACCTGAGAAGCGGTCGCCGACATGCTGCGTGAGCAGGTTGTACATACCCCAGCACGCACCCGCTGCGAGAGCGAACCCGATGCCGACGAGGTCGATGGCCCCGTGCCACGGCTCGGTCAGCAGCACGACGCCAAGCAGGGCGAGCAGCGGCCAGATGAGCGCCTTACGCTGTTTGCTCATTATCCCGGCGACGGCGAGGGGGCCGAGAAACTCGATCGCGACCGCGGTGCTCAGCGGGATTCGGTCGACCGCGGCGAGAAAGAACACCGTCATGAACCCAGTCACTACCCCGAGGGTGAGTAGCGCGGGCACGTCGTTGCGGCGCAGGGAGCGGATCGCGGGGCGGGCGATGAGCCACAGCAACATTGCGCCGAAGCACATGCGCAACCACGCGGTACCGGCGGGACCGACATGATCAATCACGGGCACCGAGAGTGCGTTCGAGAGCTGCACGCACAGCATTGCGGCGACGGCCATCGACCACGGCGGCACTCTGTTCATCGCGCGGCTCCGACTCATGCTTTTGCAACCCGTCTCGACAATCCCACGCCAGGCTCGAACACGGCCATTGAAAACCTGGCCACGTTGTCGGATGAGTTCGCGTAGGCGTGATCGACATCTCCGCAGAACGAAATCGCATCTCCGACGTTCAGGTCATAGTTGTCACCGCCGACCTCGATCGTGATTGCCCCTTCCTGCACGTGCAGCAGCTCGCGAGTACCGTCGCTGTGCGCCTCGCTGTCATGGCGCTCACCTGGCGCGAGCGTCCAATCCCACAGTTCAACGACGTCCGGCGATTCCGTGCCTGCAACCAGCACGCCCCTGCCACCGGTAGGCCCACTCCACAGGGCGGCGCCTGCACCGCTGCGGGTAAGTTTCACCTCACGAAGCTCAGGCGGCTCAACCAGGGCTGGGAGACCGACGCCAAGCGCGTCAGAAAGGCGCAACAAGGTGCCCACGCTCGGGTTCACGGATCCCTTTTCGACGTTCACAAGCATTCGCCGACTGACCCCGGCAAACTCCGCAAGTTGGTCGAGGGTCCAGCTTCGACCCTTTCGCTCCTGTTTCACTCTTGCGCCGATCGCGCGTGCGAGAGACTCTGCATCCATACCCATACAGTGCAGCATAGTGCACTTGTTTGGCATCCCCCATGCTCGCCCAAGCGCGCGAACGGCCGAACCTCAACAGGCTGGCAGACGGCCCGCTAGAGCGGGGAGATCAGTGTTATCGGGATGCCGGTCTCACGCAACGCGAACCAATACGCTCGTCGATTTGCCTAAGGCTCATGTGGCTGGCCTACTAGCTCACTATTCGAACACGGGAGAGAGCGCGAACCCAACGATTGCCTTGATTTCGGCCGCGAAAAGTTGCCAGCGGCCTAGCGGGACTCAAACCGATGGCAGCCCCAGAGGACGGTAACACTTTCACAGGAGCAGATAGCGGGTATCGTGAGTGCTTAGGAGGATGGGGACGAGTTACTCGCTTTCGCGGTTGTACGGGATCTCCCCCGGCACGGTTCTGGCGCATGTACGTCGCGCAGGAGCGGTCGTCCGCCCCCAGGGGCAATCCCCAGCAAGATGACACGCTATGCTCCACATGCGAATCACTTAGAGCACCGAGATGAACATCTAGTGACAACCTGACTTCTCGGGTTGAGCCTTAACTCGAAGTACAGAAGAATAGCTGCACCCTCTGCCGTGGAATCTAGAATCTCATGGTCGCCACTGCGATCATCCCCGAAGCCGCGACTTGTGCTCCGCCATCAGCTTCCTCGCTACTCCCACCCAGTAAAGCATGAAGGAAACAAGAATGACCGAAACCCAGAAGCCTTCCGTCTTGTTCGTCTGCGTGCACAACGCCGGCCGCTCCCAGATGGCCGCCGGATACCTACGCCACCTCGCGGGAGATCGTATCGAGGTACGCTCGGCCGGGTCCATGCCCGCCGATCAGATCAACCCCGTCGCGGTCGAGGCCATGCGCGAGGAGGGCATCGACATCACTGCCGAGGCTCCGAAGATCCTCACCACGGAGGCCGTCCAAGACTCGGACGTGGTGATCACGATGGGCTGCGGTGACGCCTGCCCGTTCTTCCCCGGTAAACGGTACGAGGATTGGAAGCTCGATGACCCCGCAGGTCAGGGCATAGAGGCTGTTCGCCCCATCCGCGACGACATCAAGGCACGTATCGAGGCGCTGCTCGCCGAACTGGTTGGCTGAGAATCGAGCTGAACGCACGAATTGGCAGGATCGGTACCGCTCCTGCCAATTCGCACGCGTGCCTAGCGTGTTGCGCCGAGCTGAATAAACTGCGGTGTCGGCGCGCAGCAAGACCCGGCATCGACGGTTTCGTTCGGTACGTCGAAGAGGCCAGAGCCTCCACACACCCCGGTATCGGGGAGCACGAGCTCAACACGATCGGCGGCCTCACGATCACCGGCGATCGCAGCCACGACGCTGCGCACCTGCTCAAACCCGGTCAGGGCAAGGAACGTCGGAGCGCGCCCGTAGGACTTTGCGCCCACAATATAGAACCCTGGCTCCGGATGCTCCAGATCTGCGGCACCGGTAGCCCGCACCGAGCCGCATGAGTGCAGGTTCGGATCCACTTCAACCGCGACCTTCGCGGGCGCCTGCAATCGCATGTCGAGGTCAAGTCGGATCTCGGAGAGGAATGACAGGTCGGGCCGGAACCCGGTCGCGACGAACACCCTGGCTGCAGGAGCGAGTCTGCGCCCATCTTCGGCAACCAGCACCGCTTGCCCGTTCTCAAGCCAAACCTGGTCGGTGCGAAACCCCGCAACGAGATCGACGAAGCCGTCCTCAACGGCCCGCTTTGCCCGTTGGCCCAGCGCGCCACGTTCGGGCAGTTCGTCCGCTGCACCGCCGCCGAAAGTATTGCCGATCGCACCTCGACGCAACACCCAAGTAATCCGCGTACCCGGCTCGCGCTTCGCTACCCGAGACAGGATGCCGATCGTGGTTGCGGCAGAGTGCCCGTTGCCGACCACGACCACATGCTGACCCGCCAGTCCTGTGGCGTCTTCGATCGAGGGCATCCTGTGCTCAAGCAAGCCTTCATCCGCTGCGGCCTTTTCCCCGAGCGCGGGGAGGCCGTCGGCACCCGCGGGACTGGGTGTGCGCCAGGTGCCTGACGCGTCGATCACTGCGCTTGCCTCGATCCGCTCTTCTGTGCCATCGGTGCGACGAACGTGAACCACGAATGGTTGCTCAGCGCGCCCGGCATCGACCGAAAGATCGCGGCCCTTTCGTCCGACCCCGACAACTCGTGCCCCAAACTGAATATGTTCGCCCAGCGCCTCCGCAAGCGGCACGAGATAGCTACCGATCCACTGCGCTCCGGTTGGGTAACCCGTCTCTGGCGCCTGCCATCCCGTGGGCTCTAGCAAGCGGCGGGAGGCGGGGTCGGTCAGTTCCGTCCAGGGCGAGAACAGGCGCACGTGGCCCCACTCCGCCACCGCAGCACCCGGGCTAGCACCCGCTTCAAGGACGAGCGGGTTCAAGCCACGCTCCAGCAGATGCGCAGCCGCTGCCAGCCCTTGCGGGCCTGCCCCGATAATGACGATGACGGAATCCATGCCAACCTCCACGTATTGACGTTCTTCGATACGGAAAGCCTGTCGCATGCATCGACATCTGTCAATACGTGAGGCAGAATGGGGGCATGATGATTCAGCCCATAACGACCGACGCGGCCTCCTCGCAGGCTACTTGTTGCACCCCCGCTACTGACGCCGTTATCGATGATGCGACCGCACAGAACCTTGCGAAAGTATTCAAGGCACTCGGGGACCCGACCCGCGTGAAGCTACTCTCGCTGATCACCGCCAGCGCCGATGGGGAAATGTGCGTCTGCGACCTCACCGAACCAGTTGGTCTCTCGCAGCCCACCGTCTCACACCACATGAAACTCCTTGTCGAGGCTGGCCTCGTAACCCGCGAACAGCGCGGCCGATGGGCATACTACCAACCCACGACCGGCACTCTCACTAGTGCCGCCAGCGCGTTCACTGCCTGATGGAAGAGCTCCAGTTCCGACCAATGGTTGAATCCGACTGGCCCGACGTTGAAGGCATCTACCGGGCTGGGATCGCCACCGGTCACGCTACTTTCGAAACCGCCCCGCCTGGGACCTGGGTTGACTTCGCCGCGGGTAAGCGTCTGGATCTCAGTTTCGTCGCCATTAGCTCCTCGGGCGAGGTCCTGGGTTGGGTCGCTGCGTCTCCGGTGTCTTCGCGGGCAGTTTATGCGGGCGTCGTTGAGCACTCTATCTACATTCAACCCACTGCCGCGGGTCGTGGAATTGGCTCCAGGCTCCTGGCAGCATTCCTTGTCGCCGCCGATCAAACCGGAGTCTGGACTATCCAGTCCTCAATTTTTCCGGAGAACCTTTCGAGCCTCCGTCTCCACGAGCGCGCTGGTTTTCGCACAGTCGGCAGGCGGGAGCGCATTGCGCGCATGAGCTACGGGCCGTTATCCGACCAGTGGCGAGACACGATCCTTTTGGAACGCCGCAGTCCATTCGGCTAGGACTTAGCGTCACTCCCAGTTGAGTACTCCACCGCAAATCACCTTCCGGGCCTGATTAGAGTAGCGACTACTAGGTCTTAATTTGCTGGGATACCAGGACTCGAACCTAGAATGACGGTACCAGAAACCGTAGTGTTGCCAATTACACCATATCCCAATGGCTGTCTGCTAGCTCGTTTCCGGGCAGCAGCACCGAGAGTCAACTCTAGCAAAGCCCTGAGCGATTCCCAAATTGGTGCGGTCGCGGCGCGAAACCCGGGAGCGTCGCGCTTGCATCTCATCCCGTAGCCGAGGCCACGCTGGTACCTCTGCGTCGCATCTCAGCAGGTGGGCACTTTGTGTTGCCTGCGAGGCAATAAAACAACATCAAGTGCCCACTTGTTTGAAGCGCAGGTGCTCTGTGAACCGAAGTCGCGGTACCTCAGGCAGCGCAAACGGGCAGAGCAGCCCCCAACAACGCAAGCGCCCGCCCCGCACGAAGCGAGACGGGCGCAATTAGCGAGCTAAATCTAGTCAGTCTTTAATTAGCGAGCAAAATTTAGTCGGCTTTGGGGCGCGATGCGAACTCTTCGAAGATCGCGCGCGGGTTCTCGAGCTCGGGCAGGTTGACACCGTCGCGGCCGAGGAAGAAGTGTCCGACCCAGCCACCGAAGACGCGCCACTTGCGCTCCCACGTCGGAATCGCGAGGCCGTGGTAGAAGCGGTGTGCGAGCCATGCGAAGTAGCCCTTCATCGCAAACTTGCCCGACTGGAACACGCCCGTGTTGAGGCCGAGGCCCGCAACCGCGCCAGCGTTCTTGTGGTTGTAATCGGCAACGCCTTCGCCACGAATGTCGGCAGCGATGTTCTTCGCGAGCAGCTTGCCCTGGCGCACCGCGTGCTGCGCGTTGGGCACGCAGAAGCCACCGGGGCCGGGGGTCGTCGAGATGTCGGGCACCTGCGAGGTGTCACCGGCGGTCCAGGCACCCTCGAGCGCCTCGCCCTCTTCGGTAGCAATACGCAGGTTCGGCAGAGCGACGACGTGGCCGCGCTGACCGATCGGCAAGTCGGTGCCGCGCAGGAACGGACGCGGCATGACGCCCGCGGTCCAGACGATGAGGTCGCTCTCGTAGCTTTCGCCGGTCGACAGCTCGATCTTGCCGTCGACTGCCGATGACAGCTGCGTGTCAAGGTGAATGTTGACGCCGCGCCGGGTCTGATCCTTGATCACCCAGAGCGAGGTCTCGAGCGCGACCTCGGGCATGATGCGACCCATCGCCTCGATGAGGTGAAACTTTGTCTCGTCGAAGGTGATCTCGGGGTAGCGGCGCAGCAGCGAGGTTGCGAACGAGCGCAGCTCGCTGATGGTTTCAATTCCGGCAAAGCCACCGCCGACGACAGTGACAGTGAGCAGACGCTCACGCTCTGCCGAGCCAGCGGGCAGCGACGCTGCGCGCTCGAAGTTGTCGACCATGCGGTCGCGCACAGCGACGGCTTCTTCGATGGTTTTCATGCCGATCGCGTTGTCGGCGATGCCAGCGATCGGGAAGGTGCGCGACACCGAACCCGTGGTGACGACGATGTGGTCGTATTCGAAGTCGAACGCCTCGCCCGTGTTCGGGGTGATCGTCGCGGTCTTCGTAGCGTGCGAGATGCCGGTGACCTTGCCCGCGATGTTCGCGGTGCGGTTCAGGTGGCGGCGACGCGCGACCACCGCGTGACGCGGCTCGATCGAACCCGAGGCCACCTCGGGCAGGAACGGCAGATATGCCATGTACGGCAGCGGGTCAACGATGGTTACCTCTGCCTCGCCGGCACGGAGCAGCTTCTCGAGCTTCCATGCGGTGTAGAACCCGGCGTAGCCGCCGCCGACGATCAGAATCTTCTTCGCCACGAAGCAGTCTCCTTAGAGCGCGTTAGGTGCTGCGCCCGTCCTATTCTCGGGCGCACAAAAACCGAGCCATGAAGCTCGACCCTATCTATCTTAATACGCTCGCAGCGAAGCCTCGACACGGTGCGGTAGCGACGCTGAGCCGGGCCCGGTTTAGACTCGCAATTATGAGTGGGCGACTTGGGTTCAGAAGATTAGGGTCGAGGATCGCGGCCGCCATCACCGCGCTTCTGTTTTTTGGCGCGGCGAGCATCGCGGGCGCAACCTCGGCCGCTGCCGCAGACCTCAACGATTTCGTCATTGAGTCGTTCGCTGGCGAGTACCGGCTCGGGGTCGATGAGAGCGGGCGATCCTCGCTGCGCACCACTGAGCACGTCGTCGCTGTCTTTCCCGACTACGACCAGAACCGCGGCCTCAGGCGCGATCTCGTGCGAGTTTACGACGGCCACGACACCTCGTTGCAGCTCGAGAGCGTGACCGATGAAACCGGCAAACCACGCGATTACACGACCGAGACGAATGGCGACTACCTGACGGTCACCATCGCGGTGCCCGAGGGGCAATACGTGCACGGCGCACAGCACTACGTACTCGAGTACACGCAGCGCGACGTCACCCGGCACTTCGAAGACACCGCTGCCGATGAGTTTTACTGGGACATCAACGGCACCGGCTGGCAGCAGCCGTTCGGTACGGTGACGGCCACTGTGCGGCTTGACGACACCCTGGCGAACGCATTCTCCGGCGCGAGCGCCTGCTACCGGGGCGCGTTCGGCGAAGCGAACCCCTGTGAGATCGTCGGCGGGGGCACTGAGTTCACTGCAGAAGTCACCGAACTGGCTCCCGAAGAGAACATGAGCATCGCGCTCGGTTTCGACCCTGGCACGTTCGCATCTGCCCCGACTCCCCCGGTGCCGTTCTTGCAGCGATTTCCGCTGCTCATCTGGGGCGGCGTCGCAAGCACGCTCGGGGGTATCGCTGTCTTCATTACCGCGCTGATCCGCGGGCGCAGCTCGCGCACGGGGCGCGCGATCATCGCGCAGTACGAACCCCCGGAGGGTGTGAACGCAGCAACTGCCGCAGAGCTCTTGCGAGCCCGCAAGAAAGCGATGACCGCAACACTGCTCGACCTTGCGGTGCGCCGCAAGATTCGGCTGCTGCGCGACGAGCCGATGAACCGCTACGGGGTCGAATCGATCGATGCCACGGGTCTCGACACCACCGAGAGCTGGGTCTACGAGCGCCTTTTCGACGGCCGCCGCGCGGCATCGGTCGCCCCGGGCACACGCGAATGGTTTACGCAGAAGAGCACGAAGCTCGGCGACACGGCAAGCTCGCTCAGGCAGCGGGTCAAGATCGAGATGAAGAAGCAGGGCCTCGTGCGCTCTGCGAGCGGTGCAGCGATCACCTGGGTGATCGTGCTCGCGGTGCTCGGTCTCGCGCTGCCGCTGATCCATTCAATAGTGCTCGGCCAATTCGTGCTGATGACGATTCTGCTCGCGGTCGGTATCAATGTGCTCATCTGGGGTCTGTTCGGCATGATCGCAGCGCTTGCGAAGGGGCGCAGGCTCACCCACGAGGGCGCGCTGCTGCTC
This sequence comes from uncultured Leucobacter sp., assembly GCA_937967375.1. Taxonomy (GTDB): domain Bacteria; phylum Actinomycetota; class Actinomycetes; order Actinomycetales; family Microbacteriaceae; genus Leucobacter. Next base: position 329 of record CALCJF010000047.1, on the reverse strand, counting down.
GACCACCTCAAGGGCCTGCGGGAGTACATTCGTCTTGCCGAAGCAGACCGCATTCGCATGCTGCAGAGCGCGACCGGGGCCGAGGTCGACGAGCAGTTCATCGTGCGGGTCTATGAACGCCTGCTGCCCTACGCCGTCATTTTCGGCTTCGAGAACGAGTGGCAGGGCGAACTCGAGCGATACTACCGCGAGTCGACCCCCGACTGGTTCGCTGGCGAAGGCGTGAGCCCAGGCACGGGGTCCGGCAGCGCATCGTTCACGAACGTGTTTCCACTCACGACATTCGCGAGTAGCGTCGCGTCGAGCCCGACCGCGCAATCAACCGCATC
>CALCJF010000046.1 GCA_937967375.1 uncultured Leucobacter sp. | reverse complement strand
CTACCGGCTCGGCTTCGACACCGAACGTCATCCAGAGAAAGTTCGCTGCATAGTCGAGGTCGTCGCGCGGCTCGACGAGATCCTCGCCCCGTCTGCGTCGCTGTCCGTACGCAACGATCGCCGGCAACGCGGCATACAAGCGAATGCTGCGCGCGAGATTCTGCTCGGGGCTGCCAGCTGCGTCGAGCACTGAGCCAGCACCGGCCGAATCCGAGGCACCAATGACGCTGACCGCAGTGCGCGCCTCATCCATCGGGTGCGCGTCGAGCGGCAACAGGTCGATCGCAGCCTTCACGTTTGCGGCCAGCGCGCGATGCTGGCGCTCCTTGGCCCTCAACTCGGCGAGCTGCTGCTCGTTCGGCAACTCGCCGCTCCACAGCAAGTACGCGACCGCCTCGAACGGCTGCGTCGCGGCGAGCTCTTGCACCGGGTAGCCCCGATACATGAGCGAGTTGGTTTCGGGGTTCACCTTCGAGATCGCGGTCTCGTCGACCACGACCCCGGCAAGGCCTTTTCTGATTTCGGGATCGGTCATCGTTTGCTCCTACCGTTCGACGTTGAAGGTGTAGATGTTCGAGTCGAAGCCAGCGTAGTCTTCGTAGCTGATCAACTCGTAGAGCTCGGCGCGGTGCTGCATGTTGCCGAGCTGCTTCGTCAGCGCACCGTCTTCGATGAGCGTGTCGAGCGCGCGCTCGGCCGCACCCATCGCGATGCGCAGCAGCGAGACCGGCCAGATCACCATGTTGATGCCGACGCTCTGCAACTGAGAGGTGGTGAAAAGTTCGCTTTTGCCGAACTCCGTCATGTTCGCGAGCACGGGCACGTCTACCGCTGCTCGAATCGCTTCGAACTCCTCGAGGGTACGCATTGCCTCAGGGAAGATCGCGTCGGCGCCCGCGTCAACGAGTGTCTTGGCGCGATCCTTTGCTGCTTCGAGGCCTTCGACCGCACGCACGTCGGTGCGCGCCATGATCAAGAAATTCGGATCTCGGCGACCCTCGACAGCCGCACGAATGCGGCGCACGGCGATATCGAGGCCAACTACCTCTTTGCCATCGAGGTGGCCGCAGCGCTTCGGGTTGACCTGGTCCTCGATATGCAGACCGGAAATGCCTGCGTTCTCCATCTCTTGCACCGTGCGCGCAGCATTCATCGGCTCGCCGAAGCCAGTGTCGGCGTCAATGAGCGTCGGCAACTCGGTGGTGCGGGCTATCTGGGCTCCGCGAGCGGCCACCTCGGTGAGCGTCGTAAGGCCGATGTCGGGCAGGCCGAGATCGGCCGACAGCACCGCACCCGAGATGTAGACGCCGTCGAAACCCTTGCGCTCGATCAGCCGTGCCGAGAGCGGGTTGAACGCACCGGGCATGCGCAGCAGTCGACCGCTCTCGAGATCCTCGCGAAAGCGCGCGCGCTTCTGCTCGGCGCTCGATGATGAATACAGCATCAGAAGAGTCCCTTCGGGCCTGCGGCGAGGTCGATCTGACCCGGCGCAGCAACGATGTTCAGCTCGCGCACCTCGTCGACCGTGAGCTCGGGCAGGCGCTGCACGAGCTCGAGAAAGCGTTCGATCTCAGCTGCTTCGAGCACGGGCTCGGCGAGGATGCGGAACTTGCGAATGTAGTCTGCGCGCGCGAACGGACGCGCCCCGAGCGGGTGCGCGTCGGCGACGGCGATCTCGTCTACGATCTTTGTGCCGTCTGCAAGCTCGATCTCGACGCGGCCGCCGAACGCCTTCTCGTCAGGGTCTTCGGAGTGGTACCGGCGGGTCCACTCAGCGTCTTCTGCGGTCGTCACCTTGTGCCACAGCTCGACGGTGTCAGCACGACCCGCGCGCTCGGGCGCATATGAGTCGACGTGGTGCCAGCCTCCGTCTTGCAGCGCCACCGCAAAGATGTATGGGATCGAATGATCGAGCGTCTCACGCGAGGCCTTTGGGTCGTACTTCTGCGGGTCGTTCGCGCCCGAGCCGATCACGTAGTGGGTGTGGTGGCTCGTGTGCAGCACGATCGACGTGACGTTTGCCGGATCGATGAGCTCTGGGTGCTCGCCATGCAGTTTACGGGCGAGGTCGATCCAGGCCTGCGCCTGGTACTCGGCCGAGTGCTCCTTGGTGTAGCTGTCGAGAATTGCCCGCTTCGCTTCGCCCGTTGCCGGCAGCGGCACTTCGTAGCTCGCATTCGGACCGTCGAGCATCCAGGCGATCACGCCGTCTTCGCCTTCGTAGATGGGGCTCGGCGAGGTCTGTCCGCGCATCGCACGGTCGACAGCCTCAACAGCCATCTTGCCGGCGAACGCGGGGGCGTGCGCCTTCCAGGTCGATATCTCGCCCTTGCGTGACTGGCGAGTCGCGGTGGTGGTGTGCAAGCCCTGGCCGACCGCCTGGTAGATCGTCTCGATGTCGAGCCCGAGCAGCGTGCCGATGCCGGCCGCAGCCGAGGGGCCGATGTGCGCGACGTGGTCGATCTTGTGCTTGTGCAGGCAGATCGCGCGCACCAGATCCATCTGAATCTCGTAGCCCGTCGCGATGGCGCGCACGAGCGCGCGGCCGTCCTTGCCGACGTGCTGCGCGACCGCGAGAATCGGCGGAATGTTGTCGCCCGGGTGCGAGTACTCTGCGGCAAGAAAGGTGTCGTGGTAGTCGAGCTCGCGCACGGCCACGCCATTCGCCCAGGCTGCCCACTCTGGGCTAGTGCGCAGGGCCTCGTCGTTCGCGCCGTCGAGACCGAAGATCGATGCGCCCGCGCCACCGTTCGATACGGGGTGCGAGAGCGCCTGCGCGCGCGCCGAGACGATGGGCCCACGGTTCAGTGAGGCCGCCGCGACCGAAGCGTTGTCGATGATGCGGTTGATGATCATGTCGACGACGTCCGCGTCGATTTCGACCGGGTCAACCGCGACCTCGGCGATTTTCCAAGCGAGCTGCTGCTCGCGCGGCAGCTCTTCTTCGCTCTTGTATACGCGTACGTGGTGCTTGACGGTCATTGTGGTCCCTTCGTGAGGTTGGCGTTCGTTGTTGCTGTGGTCGTTTCGCCCGCGATAGATGCGAGGATCGACGCAAGCGCGTGGTGCAGATGCACGTGCGTGGCGTGCGCGGCGAGTTCGGGGTCGCCGTCGGCGATCGCCCGCGCGATGAGAGCGTGCTCTGCGACGGATGCTCTCAGGCGGGCGTGGTTGTCGCGCGCCAGCCTGCGGGCGCGCGCGAGGTGCGTGCGAGTGTTGCGCAACGCCTGCACGAGGTAGACGTTGTCGACCGCCTCATCGACCGCTGCATCGAAGCGGTGAATGAGCGAGTAATACTCATCGGCGGCGAGCGCACCGTTCTCTGGGTGAGCGGCGTCAAATGCAGCCGCGAGCGCCTCAAAGTGCGTGCGGTCGCCACGTACTGCCGCGATCCTCGCCGCAGTCTCTTCAAAGGATCGCCGCGCCTCGAACAGGCGACGAATGTCGTCGGCATCGAAGCCGGTGACCACGAGCACCCGCGGCGATTGCTGACGCACGAGGCCGTCTGCGACGAGCCTGCCAATGGCCTCACGCATGGGTGTGCGGCTGACCCCGAGGCGAGACGACTGTTCGACCTCTCCGATGACGGTGCCGGGGGCGAGCATGCCGCTCTGGATCTCTTCGAGCAGCGCTGCATAGGCTCGGTCGCTCGCTCGCATGGGCACCTCCTCGTCATTCAGCGTATACATTATCGCGCAAATGGGCAACAATACTTCACTTCAGCCTCACGAAACGTATACATTTACCTGCCCCGAGCGATCCCATCCGGATGCGATTTGTCAAAGACGATTACTGTCGCGCTTGGTGTGCAAGGATGGGTTGTCGATCCAATGCAAAGGAGCAACCAGTGACACGCCCCCTTCCCCGCGACCCGATGATTCGCAACCTCGTCTTGCAGGCGCAGGCAAGCTCGCTCAGCAGGCGCGGCCTCTTCAAGAGTCTCGGCCTCGGCGCGGCAGCTCTTGGTGCCGGGTCACTCGCGGCCTGCTCAGGTTCGAACGCTCCCGGCGATGGCTCCGCCGGTACGGTGCGCTGGGCGAACTGGACCTACTACCTCGACTACGACGAGGAAACCGGCACGTACCCCTCACTTGATGCGTTTCAAGAGGCAACGAACATTCGCGTCGAATACTTCGAAGACATCGACGACAACAAGACATTCGTTGCGAAGATCAAGGATCAGCTGAAGCTCGGCCAAGACACCGGCTACGATACCTTCTGCCTCACCGACTCGTCTCTCGTGCGCCTGCTCGAGCAGGATCAGCTCATGGAGTTCGATCGCAGCCTGCTGCCGACGGTCGGCAAAGAGATGATTCCGATGGTGCAGAAGGCCTCGTTCGACCCCGATCGCACCTGGTCGATCCCATACCAGGCGGGCATGACCGGTCTCGTCTACAACTCGCAGCTCTACCCCAAGGGCGTCAAGCACGTCTCAGACCTCTGGGCGCCCGATCTGAAGGGCAAGATCAACCTGCTGAGCGAGCAAGACGACACGCTGAGCCTCGTCATGCTCGAGCAGGGCGTCGACATCGAAGGCGACTGGGGCGATGATGAGTTCTTCGCAGCGCTCGAAGAGGTAGAGAAACAGATCGCCTCGGGGCAGGTGTACACGGTGAAGGGCAACTCGTACACGCAAGACCTGCAGACCGAAGCGGTCTGGGCCGGCATGGCCTGGTCCGGCGACGTCGCCGCACTGAACGATGAGGCCGGCGAAGAGATCTGGAAGTTCGTGGTGCCCGACGAAGGCGCGACGCTCTTCATCGATTCGTTCTGCATGCCCGCAAGCACCGAAGCTTCGAAGCAGGTGCACGCACTCATTGATTACTACTACGAGCCCGAGGTCGCGGCCCAGGTAGCCGCATCTGTGCAGTACGTGACGCCGGTCGCCGGCGCACGCGAAGCGATGGAAAAGATCGACCCAGAGCTCGCAGCGAACACGCTCATCTTCCCCGACGAAGAGATGTCGTCGAAGGTCTACGACATGCGCTCGATGACCTCCGAAGAAGACAACCGCTATTCCCAGGCCTATCAGAAGGTGCTCGGCAACTAGCGACCCTCGGTCGTCACAAAGCACAACGGTGGCGGGAGAGCTGAGCTCCCCGCCACCGTTTGCGTTCGTTCGATTCGCTCTGAGCTACGCGCCGAGCAGCACCTCGATCGGCCCACGCGCGAAGTAAATCACGAAGCCCGCTGCGACGACCCACAGCAGCCAGTGAATCTCGCGCGCCTTGCCCGAGCATGCGCGAACGAGCACCCAGGCGATGAAGCCAGCACCGATACCGTTGGCGATCGAGTAGGTGAAGGGCATGACTGTGACTGTCAGGAACACCGGCAGGGCGACGTCGAAGCGCCCAAGGTCGATTCCCTTGATCTGGGTCATCATCATGGCGCCGACGATCACCAGAGCAGCAGCAGCGACCTCGGTCGGTACAATCTTTGCGATCGGGGTGAGGAACATCGCGAGCAGGAAGAGCGCGCCAGTCACGAGGTTCGCGAAACCGGTGCGCGCGCCCTCGCCGATACCCGAACCCGACTCGATGAACACGGTGTTCGATGACGACGACGTCAGGCCGCCAGCAACCGCACCAACGCCCTCGACGACGAGGGCCGACTTCAGGCGGGGGAAGTTGCCCTTGTCGTCGGCGAGCTCCGCCTCGCGCGACAGGCCCGTGAAGGTGCCCATAGCGTCGAAGAAGTTCATGAACAGCAGGCTGAACACGAGCATGATGACGCTGATCAGGCCCACTTTGCCGAAGTCGAAGCTCACCGCTCCGACGAGACCCAGATCGGGCACGCTGATGGGGTTGCCCTCGAGCGCAGGCACGGTCAGACCCCAGCCGCCCGGGTTGTCCTGCTTCGATCCGAGGTGCCAGATAGCCTCGGCAATCACCGAAAGCACGGTGCCCGCGACGAGGCCGATGAGCAGGCCGCCGCGCACCTTGCGCGCCACGAGCACGCCTGTCAGGATGAGCGTGATCACGAAGATCACCGTCGGAATGGTTGCGACCGAACCGAAGACGCCAAGCCCGACAGGAGGCGACTGGCTGGCGGTAACGAAGCCCGAGTTCACGAAACCGATGAACGCAATGAAGAGGCCGATACCCACGGTAATCGCGAGCTTCAGCTCCATGGGCACCGCGTCGAAGATCATGCGGCGCAGGCCAGTCGCGGCGAGGATCACGATGAGCACACCGTTGATCACGACAAGCGCCATCGCCTCAGGCCAGGTCACCTGGCCTACTACGGTGAAGGCAAGGAACGCGTTGATGCCAAGGCCCGCAGCGAACGCGAACGGCAGTCGGCTGACAATACCGAAGAGAATCGTCATGACGCCTGCGGTGAGCGCCGTCACGGCGCCGACCTGCCCGAAGTCGAGCTGGTTTCCAGCGACGTCCGTCGTGGTGGTCAGGATAATCGGGTTCAGCACCACAATGTAGGCCATGGTGACGAACGTCACGATGCCACCGCGCACCTCACGACCAATCGTCGAGCCGCGCTCGGTAATCTCGAAATAACGATCGATGGCGCCGCGCGGCTGCCCCGATCCCGAACTCGTGTCAGCCTTTGGCTGGGTTTCTGCCACCAACGTCTCCTTCAGTGTGATGAGGCACTCGATACAGAAACTTACCATTCAGCGAACGCTCAGAAAACTGAGGAGGCTCCGCCTTGTCAAGGTGGAGCCTCCGCTGTTTTGTCAACCGAGCCCGAGACGGGCTGGGGGCGCGCTTACGAGGGCCAGAAATGGCCCTCGTCGATCAGCTCACGCCGAGCAGATCGATCACGAAGATCAGGGTCTTCCCGCCGAGCGGGTGCCCACCTGCCTGACCGTAAGCCTGAGCCGGGGGCACGATCAGCTTGCGACGCCCGCCGACCTTCATGCCGGGGATGCCCGTCTGCCACCCCTGGATCAGCGAGCGCAGCGGAAAATTGATCGACTCGCCGCGACCCCAAGAGCTGTCGAACTCTTCGCCCGACTCGAAATCAACACCGAGGTAGTGCACGTCAACAGTCGAGCTTGCCTGAGCCTCGTCACCGCTGCCCTCGATGACATCGATGATCTGAAGCTCAGCCGGAGCAGGCCCCTCGGGAAACTCGATTTCTGGTTTGGTCAGTGCTGATTCACTCATACTCACCATTCTGGTCGCTTTTCCACCTCCGCCGCCGAGAGTTCGCTCTGAGAGTATTCCGCATACCGACCGCCCGACGCCACACGGCTTTGTTGGGTTTCGATCACGATTCTTCGTTTTGGTAGTGGACTTGCGACGAGCAACTCGTCAAAGTTCTCGGTAGCCTAGTGAAGTGAAGTTTGCGCATGTGACCAGGGCAGAGGACAAGCAGCCAATTCTCGTTGCGGTTCGAGGTGATTTTGCGATCCCGCTCGACACGCTCGGCGAAAGCTTCGCGACGCTGCGTCAGCTCATTGAGGCGGGCCCCGAAACGCTCGCGAGGGTGCAAGAAAAAGTCGCGGCACAGCCCGAGGGTGCGGGCCTCGCGCTCACGGAGGTTGGCTACGCTTCGGCCATCCTCGACCCGCCAATCGTGCTTGCCGTCGGGCTGAACTATGACGAACACGCCAGCGAACTGAATCTCGACAACGACTCGGGGCCGGTGCTCTTCTCGCTCTTTCCCAACTCCCTCAACGGCCACGGGGCTGAGGTGCCCCTGCCTCTTGAACTCAGCGAGGAGGTCGACTACGAGGGCGAGCTCGGCGTCGTCATCGGCCGCCCAGCGAAAAACGTCACCCCCGAAGAGGCGCTCGACTACGTCTTCGGCTACACGGTCGTCAACGACATCACCGCACGCAACATCCAGTTCGCAGAGCCCCAGTGGTCGAGGTGCAAGTCGTTCGATGGCTTCTCGCCCGTCGGGCCAGTCGTCGTGACTGCCGACGAGATTCCCGACCCGCAGGCGCTCGGCCTCACGACCGATGTCGACGGGCTGCGTGTGCAAGACTCGACCACCGAATACATGATTCGCTCGGTCGCTCAACTCATCTCGAGCATTTCGCAATCACTGACCCTGCTGCCCGGCACGCTCATCTCGACGGGGTCCCCCGGTGGCGCAGGCCGCTCGCGCAAACCACCGCTGTACCTCATGCCCGGCACTGAGGTGACGGTCACGATCGAGGGTATCGGCGCACTCACCAACTACTGCGTCAAGGCGTAAGCGGCTCAAGCGCTGCTGCACTCTCACCGGGGCGCTCGAAACTGCCACCGCAGACAGCAAGAGGGGCAACCGGCTATTCGGCCAGGTTGCCCCTCTTGCTGTCTCGAGCTTTAGTCGTCGCTCAGACCAGCGAGCCTTGCGGGCTGCAGAATCTCTGCGAGCTGCGCCTCGTCGAGCAGGCCGGCCGAGATCACGAGATCCGAGACTTTCTCGTTCGTGGCGAGCGCCTCTTTCGCGAGCTTCGCAGCGGGAGCGTAGCCGATGACCGGGGCGAGCGCCGTGATCACGGTCACCGAGCGCGAGACCATGTCGTCGAGGCGATCTTCGTTCGCGGTGATGCCGTCAACGCAGTTGACGCGCAGGGTCGTGCAGGCGCGCTCGAGCCACGTAATCGACTGGAACAGCGAGTGCGCAATGATCGGTTCAAAGGCGTTCAGCTGCAGCTGCCCGGCCTCGACCGCCATCGATACAGTGACGTCTGCGCCCGCAACCGAGTAGGCCACCTGCGACACGGCCTCGGGAATCACTGGGTTGACCTTGCCCGGCATGATCGACGAACCTGCCTGGCGCGCCGGCAGATTGATCTCGCCAAAGCCTGCCTGGGGGCCCGACGACAGCAGACGCAGGTCGTTCGAGATCTTCGAAAGCTTGAGCGCGCTGCGCTTGAGCGCACCCGAGAACGTGATGAAGACGCCGGTATCGCTGGTCGACTCGATCAGGTCGCCGGCGCCCACGATCTCGAGCCCGGTGATTTCGCGCAGATGGCGAACCACCGACTCACGATAGCCCTTCGGCGCGTTAATGCCGGTGCCGATCGCGGTGGCACCCATGTTGACCTCACCCAGCAGCGCAACGGTCTCGCGCAGGCGGTCGATGTCTTCGCGCAGGGTCACGGCGAATGCGTTGAACTCCTGGCCGAGGGTCATCGGCACAGCATCTTGCAGCTGGGTGCGGCCGACCTTGATGATGTGCGAGAACTCTTTGCCCTTCGCCTCGAACGCGTCAGCGAGCAGCGCCAGCTCTTCGAGCAGTGTGGTGATCGAGAACGCGAGAGCGATCTTGATCGCAGTCGGGTAGGTATCGTTCGTCGACTGACTGCGGTTCGTGTGATCGTTCGGGTTGATGAAGTCGTAGTCTCCCTTGCGGTGCCCGGCAAGCTCGAGCGCACGGTTCGTGATGACCTCGTTCGCGTTCATGTTGGTCGAGGTGCCTGCACCGCCCTGCACCACACCGACCACGAACTGGTCGAGCAGCATGCCGGTCTTGATCTCTTCGCAAGCGCGGTCGATCAGGGTCGCACGCTGCTCATCGAGCGCACCGATCTCAAGATTGGCGCGGGCTGCCGCCTGCTTGACACAAGCGAAGGCGCGCACGAAGTCGGGATAGACCGAGATCGGCCGGCGTGCGATCGGAAAGTTCTCGTGCGCCCTGGCGGTGTGCACCCCCCAATAGGCTGATGCCGGAATCTCGAGGCTGCCGATTGAATCGGTCTCGGTGCGGGTTTGGGCGGACAGAAAATCACTCACGTGTATCGGCTCCGTTTTCGAAGTTAACCAGCGAGTAGCCCCGCTGCAGTACCGCCCTCAAGCTTACCCGTCTTCACCGGCCTTCGAGGGCATATCGTCGCTGCCCAGCGGCTCGGTTTCGATGATCGAGATCGGACCAGTGAGGCCCTCGCTCAGCGCACCACTTTGCGGTGCAGAGTTCGCTTCTGAAAGGATCACAGGCTCGCGTCGCAGCACCGAAAGCGGCGCGGTGAGTGTTTCGATTTGAGTGCGAGGATCATCGCCGGCCCCGGGCCTACCAGCGTGTGTGACGGTGAGGTGCCCGCGGGCACCAATGTGCACACGCAATTGGCGCTCAACGAGCAGCCACCCGATGCCGATCGCGAATGCAATGAAGCCAGAGAGCGCAGCAACGCCGAGACCCCAGCGCGCGCCGAACGCGTCTGAGATCGCGCCAACGATCGGCGCACCGAGCGGGGTGCCGCCCATGAGGATCGCGAAATAGAGCGAGAGCACCCTGCCGCGCACGGCTGGGTCGGTGGTCGTCTGCACGAAGGCGTTCGCCGTCGAGAGAAGGGTCGCCGTGCAGAAGCCGAGCAGCACGAGCGTCGCGGCAAAAGCCCAGAAGCTCGGCATGAGCGCGCTCACGAGACTCGCTGCTCCGAAACCGCCCGCTGCGAGCACGACGACCCGGAACCTCGCGGCAGGCCGCTTCGCGACAAGCAGCGCCCCGGCGAGCGAGCCGATCGCAAGAATGGATGAGAGCAGCCCGTACTCCCCCGCGCCTCGACCGAACTCGACCGCCATGGTCGATGAGAACACCGGAAAGTTCATGCCGAACGCGCCGATCACGAACACTATGAGAAAAATAACGACAAGATCATGCCGTCTGATCACATAACGGAAGCCCGCGACGAGTTGGTTGCCCTGCGATTCGCGCCCGCTCACTTCGCGCGGCGCTCTCGGAATGCGAATGGCGGCGAGCGCGACGAGCATTGCGATGAACGAGACCGAGTTCAACACGAACACCCAGCCCGAGCCGACAAGCGCAATGAGCACGCCCGCCGCTGCCGGTCCGATAAGCCGCGCCGAATTGAACGAGGCGGAGTTGAGCGCGACCGCGTTCGAAAGCTGGTCGACACCGACGAGATCTGAGACGAATGCCTGGCGTGCGGGTGTGTCGAAGGCGTTCACGACGCCGAGCGCAAGCGCGAAAGCATAGAGGTGCCAGAGTTCAGCAATGCCGAACACCAGCAGCAGTCCGAGACCGAGCGCGAGCAGCATGAGAAGCGACTGGGTCACCATCAGCACTTTGCGCCGGTCAAAGCGGTCGGCAACCGCGCCGCTGAAGGGTACGAGCAACAGCTGCGGCCCGAACTGCAGCGCCATCGTCACACCAACCGCAACCGCGTTCGTGTCACTGAGTTCGGTGAGCACCACCCAGTTCTGAGCGGTCGCCTGCATCCAGGCTCCAACGTTCGATATCAGCGCTCCGATAAACCAGATGCGGTAGTTTCGCACGCTCAGGGATCGGAACATCGATGACACGTTGTAGGCAGCCTCCTTGAATTGCTACCTCTACCCTACGCCTCTGCGCAGGCGTGTCAGCTACCAGCGCAACAGACGCAGTCTAGAACTGGATGCGTGGCGGCTCGGAGATTGCAGCCACGTTGTCGACCTCGAAGAAGTCGCGGGCCTCGAAGCCGAACATCTTGGCGAAGAGGTTGTTCGGAAAGAGCTGCAGCTTCGTGTTGTACTCACGCACCCCACCGTTGAAGAAACGGCGCGAGGCCTGGATCTTGTTCTCGGTGTCAACAAGCTCAGACTGCAATTGCAGGAAGTTCTGGCTGGCCTGCAGCTGCGGGTAGGCCTCTGCCACTGCGAAGATGCTCTTCAGCGCCTGCTGCATGTGCCCCTCTGCCAGGGTGGCCTCGGCCGGAGACTGGGCTGAGATAGTCTCGGCGCGCGCCTGAGTGACCGCTTCGAACACACTCTTCTCGTGCGCTGCGTAACCCTTGACAGTCTCGACCAGGTTGGGGATGAGATCGGCGCGGCGCTTCAGCTGAACGGTGATATCGCTCCAGGCTTCGTCGACTCGAACGCGCAGCGCGATCAGCGAGTTATAGGTGATCCACACGTAGATCGCGAGCACCACAATGACGCCGAGAATGATGAGTGTCGTAACCAGGCCAGACATGCTCAAATCCTATCGATTCAGGTATCGAGAACGCTGTGAGAGCGCAGCGTTCTCGACGCAAAGAATTACTCCCCGAGCACTCGTTCGAGGTAGGGGTTCGCGAAGACGCGATCGGGGTCAAGTCGGTTTCGCACCGCAAGAAAATCGTCGAACTTCGGGTACGTGACGCGCAACGATTCGGCATCGCGGGTGTGCATCTTGCCCCAGTGCGGTCGACCATCGTGCGCTTTCAGCACGGCCTCGGCCTCCCTGAAATATTCGTGGTCAGGATCGCGCCAGTAGCGGTGCACCGCGACGTAGCCGCTCTCGCGCCCGTGGGCTGTCGAAAGCAGCAGCTGGTCGGCGGCGGCGGCCCGCACCTCGACCGGGAACGAGATCCGGTAGCCCTTTCGATCGATCATCTCGCGCAGTTCGCGCAGCGCGGTCGGCACCGCCTCGAACGGCAGCGCGTACTCCATCTCGCGAAAACGCACGCGCCGGTTCGTCACGAACACGCGGTGCGAGATGTCGGTGTAGTCGCGGCTGCTCGAAATCGACTCGATCGCGCGGTTGATGCTAGGCGTGGTGACGGGCACGAGCCGCTCGAAGCCGACGACCGCACCGAGCATCGCGTTGTTCACGACCTCCTCGTCGACGAAGCGCGAGACTTTGCCCAACGGCCTCGCCCCAGCATCGAGGGGCAGACGGGTGTTCGTCTTGGTGCGCGTGCTCTCGGTGTGCGGAAACCAGTAGAACTCGAAATGATCGGCGTCCCGGTTCAGCTGCTCATAGTTCTCGAGCACCGCTTCAAAGGGTGCTGGTGCTTCGACGGCGCGCAGCAGAAAACGAGGCACGCACTGGATGGTCACGGTGAGCAGCACCCCGAGGGCGCCGAGGCCGAGCGCGACGGCCGGCAGCAGTTCAGCGTTCTGATCCTCGTCGATATCAATAATCTCGCCCGTGCCGGTGACGAGCGTGGCGCCGACAATGCGAGTCGACAAACCGCCGATGCCGATGCCGGTGCCGTGCGTGCCGGTCGAGGTCGCTCCCGTGATGGTCTGGCGGTCGATGTCGCCCATATTCTCGAGCGCGAGACCCAGTGGGTCGAGAATCGACGGCAGCTCCCAGAGGTGCGTGCCCGCCCAGAGCGTGACGCGGCCGCGTTCGAGGTCGACGTCAACGAGGCCGCGCAACGCCTCCATGTTGAGGCGCACGCCGTCGGTTGCCCCGATCGCGGTGAAGCTGTGCGAGGCGCCGATGGGTTTCACCGTGTGCCCTGTCTCGCGGGCGCGCTGCACTGCAAGCACTACCTGATCGATGGTGCGCGGGGCTACTTCGAGCACCGGGCGCGACTTCTCTGTGCGCGCCCAGTTGCGCCATTTCGCGGTCATAGAAAGCATTTCCCTTCGCCTCGGTAGCTCTTCATCGGTTCGAGGGCAGAGGATCCCCCACTGCCCGGCGAACCGAGCTGCACGGGAACCACCTCGTTCGCGTGCTCCATGATCTCGCCAGATTTCGTGTGCCGCAGCCACACCCGGTCACCGATCGAGAGCTGGCGTGCCGCCTTGCCGCTCAGCGGAGTCTGCACCTCGCCCGCGCCCTCACGAGGCGCGTACGAGAGGCCCGCAGGGTGCACTACCTGGGGCAGGCGGTCTTGTCCCGCGACGCCCGAGGCAATCCAGCCGCCGCCGAGCAGCGTTGCGGTGTCGCGACCCGGCCGTCGCACCACGTCGAGCGCGAATGCAACGGCAGGAGCAGGGGTAAACGAACGGTAGTTATCGAAAAGGTGCGGCCCGAACAGCCCACTGCCGACGGCGACCTCGGTGATCGCGCCTTCGGCGACGGTGCGCTCGATCGAGCCCGTGCCGCCACCGTTCACGAACTCGAGGGGGCGCAGCGCCTGCACCGCCGCGATCGCCTCGGCCCGACGGTCGGCCAGCTCGGCCGCGCTTTTCTGCTGAATTGCGCGCATGAGCAACCCTTTTGCCGGGTCGCCGATCGGCTCGTCGCCGACACCCGCGATCTGAGCCTCATACGACATGATGCCGACAAGCTCAAACCCTCGCCGCTGCAGCACACGCTCTGCGAGCCGTCGCAGCTGTGCAGGCTCGTGCACGGGCGACCGCAACGCGCCGATACTGCCGAGCAGCTTCGTGTTCCATGAGGCGTCGAAGTCGAGGCAGACGCGAATGGGGGCCCGGCTCGTGGGTGGTGCGACGCTGTCGATGAGCTCGAGCTGATCCACACTGTCGATCATGATGGCGATGCGGCTTGCGGCCCGTTCGTCTGCCGCGAGCGCCGCAAGCGCGGCTCGGTCGGCGGTGGGATAGGCGACGACGATGTCGTCGATCGTCTCGCTCAGCCAGAGCGCCTCAGCCAGCGTGAAGGCGAGCACACCCTGATAGCCGGGCAGCGCGAGCACGGCATCGAGCACGCCGCGAACCCTGATCGATTTCGAGGCGACGCGCACGGGCTTGCCTTTCGCGCGGCGCAGTATGTCGTGGGCGTTGTGCGCCAGCGCTTCGACGCCCAGCGCGACGACGGGGGCGCTCAAATGCTGTGTTGCTGCGGTGAGGCGCCGCCAGTAGTCGTCTGGCCGAAGCCAGGGCTGCCTGCCTGCTGCGCTCAGCAGCTCCGTCGCTGCCAGATCAATGGTCATCTTCGCAGTCTATCTAGCTGAGGGGTCTCTCTACTGAGATTCGAACCCCGCCAACCGCAAAAGCGACGCATCGCGTCGCGCGGCGATGCCGTCGAGATCGCGCAGCGATTCGGCCCGTCTCGTTCAATAACGTGGTCCCCCAACAGGGATTCGAACCCTGACTGTATCGATTTTAAGTCGACTGCCTCTGCCGGTTGGGCTATTGGGGGCTGTTGCGCGTCGGCCGCCTCAAGCTTAGCGGCAGAAAGTAGTGAGCCCCGGGCGGGGCAGCGCTCGGGGCTCACGGTAGGTGGTGGATCCTACGTCGGGCAGAACGTAAGGATCCACGGTCTATGGCGGTTAGGCGCTGAGGCGGCTCCGCAGTGCGCTGAGTTCGGCTTGGAGCGCCTGTGGCAGGCGGTCGCCGAACTTGGCGAAGAATTCTTCGGTGAGGTCGCACTCGGCGAGCCACGAATTTGCATCGATGGCGAAGAGCTCGTCAAGCTCGGCTTCAACCGACTCGATGCCGCTGAGGTTCAGTTCGCCCGCGGCGGGAACGGTGCCGATCGCGGTCTCACGGCCGGTGTGCTCACCCTCGACGCTGCGAATGATCCAGTCGATCACGCGCGAGTTGTCGCCGAAGCCGGGCCAAAGGAAGCGGCCGTCGGCGCCCTTGCGGAACCAGTTCACCTGGAAAATCTTCGGAGCCTTGTCGCCGAGCTTCTCACCCATCTCGAGCCAGTGGCCCCAGTAGTCGGCCATGTTGTAGCCGCAGAAGGGCAGCATCGCGAAGGGATCTCGGCGAAGCTCGCCGACGGTGCCCTCCTGGGCCGCCGTCT
>CALCJF010000045.1 GCA_937967375.1 uncultured Leucobacter sp. | reverse complement strand
AAGAGGCCCAGGAGCAACGCGACCCAGAGCTGCCGCTCCCCGGCGAGGTGCCGATGCCACCGCTGCCTGACTTCAGCTCGTTCTCTGAGGAGTACGCGAGCGATGCCGCTCTGCCCGACGGCGACATGCGAACCGCCTACTTCAGGGGTCAGCGCCGCGAATCAATCGACTACATGCGCCCCGAAGAACTGCGCGAGCGCATCGCGAGCGGCGAGACCGTGGTCAGCGCCGGCTTCGTCACCCCGTACCCGCCCGGGTTTCCGGTGCTCGTGCCCGGCCAGGTGATCACCGAGGGCGTCATCGATTTCATGTCGGTGCTCGACACCCGTGAGATTCACGGCTACGACGCGAGCCGCGGCTACCGGGTGCTGAAGTAAGCGTATGAGCGGCGATGACCTATACCGTTGCTGAGCTGCTCGGCGACCCCGAGCTCGCGACGATTTCTCTCACGCCCGGTGTCGGCGAGCAGCGCGAGATCACGTGGGCCCATGTGTGCGAGCTCGCCGACCCCTGGAACTGGCTCGGTGACGGTGCGCTGGTGATGACGACGGGTCTCGGCATTCCTGAGGGCGAAGACCAGCAGGTCGAATACGTCGATCGTTCGCACGCCGCGGGCATTGCGGCTGTCTCGATCGGCGAGAAGATGTCGGCACCACCGCTCTCGCAGGGAATGCTTGCCCGCGCGCACGAGCTCGGGTTTCCGGTGCTCGAGACCGCGCTGCACAAGCCGTTCGTCGTGCTCGCACAGGCGGTTTCTTATGCGAACCTGCAGAGTCAGCAGCAGCGAATCGCCATCGCGGCGCAGCTCTACGAGTCGCTCACCGAGCACCTGCACGACCACAGCCTCGGCCCACTGCTCGAGCGTTTCGGCACGCTGCTCGGCGGTTCGATCAGGCTCGTGCCGAACGCGCATCCCGGCTCAGTGCGGGGGCTCGTGCATGTCATCGACGAGCACACGAGCCAGATCCCACTCATCACCCCGACCAGGTACGCGCTCGAATTCACCCGCACCTCCGAGCAGCGCGTGGATCCCGCGCTCTTGCAGTACGCGAGCGCCGGAGTCACGACGCTGCTGGCGGCGACGACGGCCACGCAGCGGCAGGAATTAGCCAGGGGCTCTACCCTCTTCGCCCGGCTGCTCGACCACGCGATCACCGAGGAGACGGCTCGAGAGCTCATCGCTCCGCATCGCGTCGAAGCCCCGTTCCGCGTGCTCATCTGGCCTCCCGTCGAACGCATGGAAGACATCGAAGAGACCGCCGAGATGCTGCTCGGCTCGGGTGCCCGCCTACTGCACATCGGTCGCAGAATGATGCTCACGCTGCTGATCCACGACGATGCAGAGCTGATGCGCACGATCGCGACGCTGACCGACGGCGAGCGCATCGGCGCAAGCGCGCCCTTCGCCTCACTTTCAGA
This sequence comes from uncultured Leucobacter sp., assembly GCA_937967375.1. Taxonomy (GTDB): domain Bacteria; phylum Actinomycetota; class Actinomycetes; order Actinomycetales; family Microbacteriaceae; genus Leucobacter. The sequence continues at coordinate 18,713 of CALCJF010000045.1, read as the reverse complement.
CGCGCCGAGCGCGCTCCGCGAGGCACGGTTCGCACTCTCGGCTCTCAGCAAACGCGGAATCGTTCGCTTCGAGGAGTGCATCGAAATCTCTCCGTTTCTCTCGAGTGACAGCGAGCAGACGGGTCAGGCGGCCGAGTCGCTACTCGCCCCACTGATCGAGAGCGACCGCGAGCGTCAGACGAACCTGCTGCAGACGCTTCGCGTGTATCTCGAAGAGGATCGCGGCCCAGCCCGAACGGCAGACCGGCTCGGCATTCACCGTCAAACGCTCTATGCCCGCCTCGCAAGGATCGAACAGCTCACCCACCGCGAACTCGCCTCTTCTTCGGCTGTCGCCGATTTCTGGCTCGCGCTGCAGGTGTTCTCGAGAAACGACCAGAGCGGAGGGGGTCTTCGCTGACCTCGTCTGCTTGGCATTTCTGATCGGACAAATGCACACAGAATTGAGATTGCTGCTTACGTTTGCACGATAGCAAGGTCCCTTTGGCGCTGCCATCGTTGATGAGTCGGCCCGCGGGCCGCACCGCAACAGTGCCGTTTCAGAAAGCGAGACCAAGTTCGATGTTGAACGTTCAGGCATATATTGATGGCAAGTGGGTCGAGGGTTCGGGCGAACGAACCGACTATTTCGCCGCCTACGACGGTGCGCAGCTCGGCACCAGTGCCGGCTGCACAGACGCCGATATCAACGCCGCAGTCGAGGCGGCGCGCGCCGCACAGTCTGCATGGGCAGCCATGCCGCTGCTCGATAAGGCAGACCTCTTCTACCGCGCGTTCGAGATCTGCCTGACCAAGAACGAGGCGATCGCGCAAGAGATCTCGAAAGAGATGGGCAAGACCATCCACGAGGCCCGCGAAGAGATGGAGCTCTACGGCGCACTGCACTTTCGCCGTGCCACCGAAGACATGATGCGCTTTCGCGGCCAGACCTTGCCCGACACCGAGACGCGCACGAACAACATGCGCACCCTGGTGCGGCATTACCCCCTCGGCGTGATCGGCGTCATCTCGCCCTTCAACTTTCCGGTAGACATTCCCGCGATCGGCATCACCTATGCGTTGATCAGCGGCAACACGGTCATCTGGAAGCCATCTGACGCGTGCCCCGGCAGCACCTCGATCTACGCGAGCATTTTCGAAGAGGCCGGCTTCCCTCCTGGTGTCTTCAACTTCGTGCCAGGTGGCCCAGGCGCCGGCTCGGCCCTTGTCGAGCACGACGACGTGAACGGCATCTTCTTCACCGGCAGCACCGCTGTCGGTCGCAGCATCACCGAGCGGGCCGGCTTCAAGCGACTGCTGCTCGAGCTCGGCGGCATGGGGCCGCTCATCGTGCACAGCGACGCAGAGATCGACCGCGCCGCAGACGCGGCCGTAAACGGCTGCTTCTACATGGCCGGCCAGGTCTGCACCTCGGCACAGCGAGTGCTCGTGCATCGCGACATCGAAGCACAGTTCACCGAAACGCTGAACGCCAAAGTCAAGCTGCTGCGCATTGGCGACCCGCTCGACGAGGCAACCGACATGGGCCCGCTCATCCACGACCGCGCAGTCGAGAAGATGCAGGCGCACGTCGATGATGCGACTTCGAAGGGCGCGACCGTGTACCAGTTCCACGAACGCGACGGGCGGGTGTACCCACCGACCGTGATCACCGGAGTCACCTCAGAGATGCTCGCTGCCCGCGAAGAGACCTTCGGTCCGATCGCCGCGGTGATGAGCTACTCGACCGTCGACGAGGCCATCGCAATCGCGAACGATACCGAATACGGCCTCAACGCCGCCGTCTTCACTCAAAGCGTTCGCGATTCGTGGCGCTTCATCGACGAGCTGCAATTCGGCACCGTCTTGGTAAACGAGACGACCAATTTCTGGGATCAGCTCGCGCCGTTCGGCGGCGTGAAGTCGAGCGGCGTGGGCCGCGAACTCTCTACTGACGCACTTCTCTCGTTCACCGAGAAGAAGACCATCGTTCTGAACGTCGCGTAGGGGGTCTTATGTCTCAGCAAGCAGAGAAGACCGAAACCGGCATCCTCGCCCGAGTCGAAACTCGGTCGATCGACTACGTTCCGCACAGCGAGCGAAAGGGTCGCCTCACCGATCAGGCGACCATCTGGTTCGGCGGCAGCGCCCACCTGATGAGCCTCGCCACCGGCGCCATCGGCATTTACCTTGGCCTCAACCTGATCTGGACCATCATCGGGCTCGCGCTCGGCACGCTCATCGGCACCGCGGCAGTGTCGGCTCACGCGACGCAGGGGCCCCATCTCGGCCTGCCCCAGATGGTGCAGTCGCGTCCGCAGTTCGGCCGCCTGGGCGCACTCTACATCTGGCTCATCGCCATCATCGTGTATTGGGGCTACGTCGTGCTCGGTACCCAGATGCTCGGTGGCGCGGCGAAAGAGCTGAATTGGGGCGAAGCTCCGGCTTGGACAATAATCTTCGGCATCATCGCGATCGCGATCGCGATCTTCGGCTACCACTACCTGCACATCGTGCAGCGATACGTCACGCTTGGCCTGGTGGCGGCCCTCATCGTCTACGTGTTTGGTCTCGCCTTCGGCGGTCACATTCCAAGCGCCACGATGGATATCACCCAGGGTTTCGACCTTGCGTCGTTCCTTGTGGTGATCTCGGCGAGCGCCGCCTACCAGCTGTCGTGGGCGTTCTTCGTCTCCGACTACTCCCGATACATGCCGGCGAACACGAGACGCGGGCCCATCATCGCTTACACCTCGCTCGGCCTGTACTTCGGAGTGTGGTCATTCGAGGTGCTCGGCGCGATCTGTGCCGCGCTCATGCCCGACCAGGCATCGATCACCAAGGCGCTGAGCGACACCGCCGACCTGGTGTTCCCAGGCTTCGGGGTCATCATCATCGTCATCGGCGGCGCGGGCCTGCTGGGTCTCATGGCGATGTGCGTCTACGGCGGCTCGCTCACCCTGATCACCGCCATCGACAGCCTCCGGTCTATCCGCCCCACGCGAATGATTCGCGTCATCACCATCCTGATCGTCGGCGTCACCGGAACCATCGCCGCCGTGCTGCTCCCGGAAGACTTCCTCTTCACCACGTTCTACACGATCCTCGCGATCCTCGCGTATCTCATGGCGCCCTGGACCTCGATCAACCTGGTCGACTTCTTCCTCGTGCGCAAGGGCCACTACTCGATCACCGAGATCTTCAAGCGGGGTGGCATGTACGGCGACTGGAATTGGCGCGGCATCACGGCATACCTCGTCACTTTCGTGGTGATGCTGCCATTCATGTACCTCGAGTTCTACCAAGGTTTCATCGCAGCTGCGATGGGCGGCATCGACATCGCCTTCTTCGTGGGTATTCCGGTGGGCATGCTTGTCTACTGGCTGCTCTGCCGCAATATGGACGTTGCCGCCGAGCGGGCGATCATCGCCGAGTCCGATAAGCATCTCGAGTCCGCAGGAAAACCGATCGAATAGCCGAGCTCCCGGGTCGGCTCGCGCCCCGCACCAATACGCGGCGAGCGGGCCGGCCTCGCTCCCCTCAACGCTCACACATAGCAGGAAGAACTTATCGTGACAGAAACAGTCGACGTCGTCGTCATCGGGGCCGGTTTCGCGGGGCTCGTCGCCTCACGAGAGCTCGGAAACGCGGGGTACCGGGTGCTCACTCTCGAGGCCCGCGACCGCGTCGGCGGGCGCACCTGGACCGACCATCGGCTCGGTCACGACCTCGAACTCGGCGGAACCTGGGTGCACTGGGTGCAGCCGCATACCTGGGCCGAGATGACGCGCTACGGCCGCGAGATCGTGCGCAGCCCGGCAGCCGAAGAGGCCCGCTGGCTCGGTGCCGGCGGCGAGCCGAGGGTTTCGAGCCTCGACGAGTTCATGGCCCTCATCAGCCCGGGCCAGCAGCAGATCATCGACGACGTGCGCGACGTCATGCCGCGCGGCGCTGAGCCGACCGTCGGCGGCATAAGGGATCTCGATCACGTCACCATCCAGCAGCGCATCGACAGCCTCGAGATGAGCGAAGAGGCGCGCAGTGCGAACGAGTCGGTCTGGGTCGGGCACGTCAACGCCCCGCTCGACCAGACCGGCATCTCGAGCGCCTACCGCTGGGTCTCTGCGACCGGCGGTCACTGGGAGCTCATGCACGAGGCCTCGGCGACCTACCGTGTGGTCGACGGAATGAGCGAGTGGACGAGGCTCATCGCGGCCAGTGTTCCGGGGCAGATTCGTCTGAACACCACCGTTGCATCGGTCTCGCAAGACGCCGACGGTGCCGTCGTCACTACGAATGCCGGCGAACAGGTTCGGGCACGCGCGGTCATCTGCACCCTGCCCGCGAACGCGATCGACGGCATCGAGTTCACTCCCCCGCTTCCCGAGGTGTGGCAGCGATTGAACGCCGAGAGGGTCGCGTCACAGGGCACGAAGGTATGGGTCAAGGTGCGAGGATCGCTGCCACGCTTCTTCGGCTATGCCACACCGCAGCACCCACTCTCGGTACTCAAGACCGAGTTCGTACACGACGATTTCTCCGTGCTCGTCGGTTTCGGCCCCGACCACGCTGCCCTCGACGTGAACGATCTGGAAGCGGTACAGGCTGCCGTCGACGCGATTCGCCCGGGGCTCGAGGTCGTTAATGCAACAGCACACGATTGGGTCGCTGATCCGCTCTCGAAGAACACCTGGATGACGCACCGCCCAGGCCAGCTGAGCCGCGACCTCACTGAATTGCAGCAACCGCAGGGCCTACTGCACTTCGCCACGACAGACAATGCGAACCTGTGGGGCGGCTTCGTCGACGGAGCAATCGAGAGCGGCCTACGCGAAGCACGCCGCGTCGCCGAAACCCTCGCACAGTAACTCCTGCGACGAATCCCAGGATTTGCCCCGCGCACTCACAGTTGCTTCATGGCTGCGCACGCGATCCTTGAATCACGATTCACTCGGGTTCGGAGGGCAACATGGGCAAGCGCGCCAAAGCGCTGATCATCACAGCAGCGGGCGTGATCCTCGTCGGAGGCGCGGCAGCATTTATCGCACCCTTGATCTACCGCGACTACTTCGTCGAGCCGGCGGCTACCGCCCCGAAACTCAGCGCTAGCGACACTACGCTGCAGTCAGAGAGCGGCGCCCCACTCGACCCGGCCGCCTTCGCTGGCGATTGGACTGTCGGCAAGGACTCCTACGCTGGATACCGCGTCGCCGAGGTGCTCAACGGCACGGACGTAACGGTCACTGGCCGAACCGATGAGGTCAGCGGCACGCTCACCGCCGAGGGGCAAACGATCACGCAGGCCAATTTCACGGTCGACGTTGCTTCAATAGCAACCGACAACTCCTCGCGAGATGACTACTTTCGCGGCCAGGTCGTGCACGCATCGGAGCACCCCACCGCAACGTTCACACTGACCGCACCGCTCACGATCGAGAAGGTTCCTGTCTCGGGCGAAGTCACAGAGCAGACGCTCAGCGGAGACCTCACCCTCGCCGGGGTCACGAAACCGGTCAGCGTGACCGTGCAGCTGCGCGCCGTCGCCGCGGGCGAGGGCAACGACAACGGTAGCGTCGAAATCGCCGGGCAGATTCCGATCACCTTCGCCGATTTCGGCATGACAGCACCAAACCTCGGATTCGTATCGGTAGACTCCACCGGCACGGTGGAGTTCTCCCTCTCGCTCGAGCGGCCCGCCGGGCAGTAAGGCGGCCCTAGCGGCGCCGCAGCTCGTGGTTTGCGGGTCACAAAATCGGGCTAACCGCGCCGAGAGGGCTATTCTCTGACCCGCAAATCATTACAGGGAGCGCGTGCGCGCGTGGCTGCGAAACACTACCCCTCGGCGGCGAGGTCGCGAGCCTCTTGTGGCAGCTTGCGCACGCGGGCGCGACGGCGCGGCCGGTCGGGAATCATTGAGCGCATTTCCTCGAGCTTGCCGAAGCAGAGCAGGCGATCTTCAGGCTCGAGCACCACGTGCTTGCGCGGGTTCGGAATTACCTGCACGCCGCGGTGCAGGGTCAGCACGGTGATGTCGCGATCCCAGAGGCCCAGATCACCAAGCTTCTTGCCGACGTGCTCGGCGCCGGCGTGCATCACCAGCTCGGCCACACCGTAGCCCGTCGACACGCTCAGTCGCTGCCGCACGTCGATCTCAGGGAAGGCGACCTGGTTTCCGATGTAGTCGATAATCGCGCCGGCGACGTCAAGGCCGGTCGCCTGCTCGATACCCTGCAGGCCGGGTGACGAGTTGACCTCCATCACGAGTGGGCCCTCATCGCCCTCGAGCATGTCGACGCCGGCCACGCGCAGACCCATGATCTGCGCGGCACGCACGGCGGTCTGCTCATAGGCGGTCGACAACTGCACCGGCTCGACGCTACCGCCGCGGTGCACGTTCGAGCGAAACTCGTCGCCGCTCGCCTGACGACGCATTGCCGCGACCACGCGATCCCCCACGACGAGCGCGCGAATGTCTTTGCCGCGGCTCTCTGCCACAAATCGCTGGATCAACACGTTCTGCCTGGTCGAGTGCAACGTTTCGATGATGGCCTCGGCAACCTTCACCTGCGGCGCGAGGATCACACCGATGCCCTGGGTGCCCTCGAGCAACTTGATCACGACCGGCGCCCCGCCCACGCTTTCGATCGCGGGGCGCACGTCGGCGCGGTTTCGCACGAATGCCGTCGCGGGCATGTCGATATTGTGCCGCGAAAGAATTTGAATCGCGCGGAGCTTGTCGCGTGCGTTTGAGATGCCGTTCGCGGTGTTGGGAGTGTAGACATCCATCTGTTCGAACTGGCGCACCACGGCAGTGCCGAAGTAGGTGATCGAGTTGCCGATTCTCGGCAGCACAGCGTCGTAATCGCTCAGCTGCTTGCCGCGGTAGCGAAGATCTGGCTCTCCGTCAGTCAGGTCAATCGCGAAGCGCAGAGTGTTCAGCACGAGGGCACGGTGGCCTCGATCTTCGGCAGCAGCTTTGAGACGCTGCGTCGAATATGCCTGCGGGGCGCGCGAGAGAATCGCCAATTTCACGAGGATACCTGCCAAGATAGATGCGTGAGTGAACCACACCATTCAAGCACCTTCACGGGCTGGCGTGAATGGGTCAGCCTACCTGAAATCGGCGTGTCGTGGCTGAAGGCCAAAATTGACACCGGTGCGCAGACGTCTGCCCTGCATACGACGCAGCTTGAAGAGTTCAAACGAGACGGCGAAGACTGGGTGCGTTTTGCAGTGCACCCCTGGCAGGACAGCGAGCTCGACGAGGTGTTGGTTGAACGCCCCGTGCACGATCGACGTACGATTCGCAGTTCTTCGGGGCACTCGCAGGATCGCCTGGTCGTCTTGATGGACGTGGGGCTCTGCGGGCGTATCATTCCCGCAGAGGTCACGCTCACCAGCCGCGACGAGATGGTGTTTCGCATGCTGATCGGCCGCCAGGCACTGCGACAGGGCTACGTGGTCGACTCGGCTGCCTCGTACCTCGGCGGCAAACCAGACAGCTCAGTGCGCCGCCGCAACCGCGGACGGGCGTAACTGAGCCCGGAACCTCCAACCCCCCGGCGGAGATCCCGGGCTCAGCGACCGGGCGGAGACCTATCGCCTCATACGCCTGGCCATCACCGGTTCGAGCACCAGACCGGCTGCAAGGATCATGGCGAGAACGCCCACCCAGAGCAGCGGCTGCGCATCGCTCGAGCCGGTATTGGGGAGCGCCGGTCCCGCCGCGGGAGTGATGACCTGAGGGGTGCAGGTCTTCTCTACGGTGAAACTGACTGCAGGAGCTCCTTCAAGTTCAGCCGAATAATCTCCGGCCGCACTCAGCGTCACGGTAGCCGTCGCCGACCCCGTTTCAGAAGCTGTGAGCGTATCGTTCCAGCCGAACCCGGCAGGGCCACTCACCATCACAGGGTACTCCGCCCCCGGTTCAAGGCCGCTCGCCACGAGGGTCGCCTGCAGCGCGCCTCCCGTGCACGCTGTAGATGCGGTGAGCATCGGGTTGTAGACCGGCACGGGCGGGCACTCGGCTATCTCGAACTCTTGCGAGATAGTGGTTCCCTCTTCACCAGGACCAGAGATCGAAGCCGTATAGGTGCCGGCCTCAGAGAGATCGACCTCTACGTAAATCGCCCCGTTCTCGTCAGCCTCGTACTGATCTTCAAAGACGGTCCAGTCACCCATCGTTACGCTCACCCAGTAGCTTTCACCCGGTTCGAGCCCTGTGCCGAAGATCTCAGCGGTTGAGGTCGATGGGGCGAGCATGATCTCGGCCTCGACATCATCGCTCGGTGTGATGCACGGCCCTGTGATCACCTCAATCTGAGGCGGCTCGGGTGGCACGTCACAGCCTCGCACGGTCGACTGTGTCGAAGCGCTTAGGTCGCCCGGACCGGTCACCGTGATCGTGTAGGTGCCGACGGACGTCACCGCTCTTGACCATTGCGCCGAGTCGCCGTCAGCGGTGAACTCGTCGGGCTCACCGACAGGCTGCCCCGCCAGAGTGAGGGTCACGGTATAGCTCTCACCGTCAGTAAGGTTGCCGAGCACGGCTTGCAGCAACACCGATGCACCCTCCTCCGCTGGTAGGCAGTCGAGGGTCGAGATCGCGATGATCGTGGGCTGCTCAGGCTCCGGAGGCTGGTTGCAGTCGTGGGCGAGCATGTAGAGGCCCGTGGCGTCGAGGTTCTTGCCCGGGTAGTACTCCCCCGTTCCGGGCAGGCTGTATTCGTGCTTGTTGCCGTTCTTCACGTACCAGAATGCAGGAATGATGTCAGACCTGGTGCCATTTGCCTTCGTGTGCGTCGTGTGCCCGTTAGTGCGGAACATTGAGTCAGCATCGGGCGTCTCGACCACGTACGGGTTGGTGTCTGAACTTGTGGCGTGGCAGATGGTGATTCCTTGATGGCCGTTCGTATCGGTGTTGCCGTTGCCACCATCATTTTTGTTCTGCACGCTCGGGGCGAGAAGAGTTGCTGGGCCAGGCGCCCCAGCAACTCCCTCGTCGGCACCAACATCATCGGAGGTTGGGGTGTCCGCTGATACGGGTGCCTCCGCCGGCTCAGCGGCGGGGTCTGCTACCGGGTCGCTCGTCGATTCTGCGGGAGCAACCTCAGCAGGCGCCGTCTGCTCGGGCAGCTCCTCAGGCGCGGCAACTGATGCCTCGTCAATCGGGCCCGCTTCGGTTTCGGTGCTTGGCGCCTCGGCAACCGGTGCTTCTGCGGCTGGCGCCTCCACCGGTGCTGCCTCGACCGGAGCCGTCTCCGCCGAAGCGGCGGCCCCCGTAGCCTCATCCGCCTGGGCGGCAACCGCCGGCCCCAGACACAGTGCGGCTGTCGCGAGAAGCGCGACAGCGATCCTCGCCCCCCTGCGTCGCCCGAGAACCTCTTCGGTTCCCCGACGACCCTGCGCATGTAAGTTCATGAGCTGTTCCGTTCGAAAGACCCCGCCAGCCCCTCTGCTGACGCGGGTGTGAGTAAGAGATTTCGACCCCTGCCCGTTCACCGGATGGTGCGGATCTGACCCCTTGACCCCTTTCGCGTTTCGCCTCGAAGACCCCAACTTCGGACCGTTTGATCGAACACCGCCAGGCTAAAAATCGAGTGCCCTCCCGCACATCCGGGCAAACTACGTATTTTCGATTCGCAACCGCTCAAGGCTCGTGACGCGGGGGCGCAGGCGCGCAGGCGCGCTGCGGCGGTACGCTTAACGCATGTCGGTTTCAGATCTGTCAACGAGCACGCAGAACTATCTGAAGGCCGTGTGGACTCTCTTTGAGTGGTCTGATCAACCCGTGACCCCGTCGCTCATCGCTGAACGCACCGAACTCAAGCTCTCGTCGGTGTCTGATGCGGTGCGCAGGCTCACCTCGCAGGGTTTGCTCACCCACACCCCCTACGGTGCCGTCGAGCTGACCGAGACCGGCCGTGCCTACGCCGTGGCGATGGTGCGCAGACACCGCCTCATCGAGACGTTTCTCGTGAAGATGCTCGGCTATGGCTGGGATCAGGTGCACGACGAGGCGGAACACCTCGAGCACGCGGTCAGCGATTTCATGATCGAACGCATCGATGAATTGCTCGGCCGCCCCACCCGCGACCCGCACGGCGATCCGATCCCGCTCGCCGATGGCTCAATCGTTGCCCCAGCTGCAGTTCCACTGGGTCGGGTCGCTGCGGGCACTGAGGTGGTCGTCGAGCGCATCAGTGACGACGACCCGGCTCTGCTGCAGTTTTTCGAGGATCGCGGCATCGTACTCGGCGCACAGCTCACGGTGCGCGAGGGAGCCCCGTTCTCGGAGTCGCTCGACGTGCACGTGCGTGGCGAGGATCAGCCCGTTGCTCTCGGCCGCGTCGCACTCGACGCGCTCTACGTGTCGCGCGGCTAGGCTGTCGCGGCTTCGCTCATGGCGTCGGCGTCGGCTTCGGCGCCCGAATCTGCAGGCGCGTCGATGTCTGCCCTCACGCTCGCATCAGATGGCCGTCGCAGCACCTCGGCAACGCAAAGCGCGAGCACCACGCACACGAGTGTGGCCAGCACTCCCGCAAAGGTGATCGGGCGGATTATAAACAGCACGAACACCCCTACCGTGACAGTCAGCACAAGGATCGCCGAACGCCAGCGTTCGACGAAGCGGCCAACGGAGCCGGATCCGAGACCGCGACGATCTGCGGCACGGCGAATCGCAGCAAACCCAGACTCGAGCGCACCACGGGTTGCGACTGCCAGGCGCGACGCACCCGCGAGCCAGGCGCCCACGGCGATCAGTACAAACAGCGTGATCAATGCGATCAGCGTCGAGGCGATCAGCTCGGTGAGCTGCGCAAACAGCACCTCTGCCGTGGCTGCCGGCATGATCAGTGGACTCACCGCGCCCATGAAAGCAAACTTGCCAATGCCAACGCCCGCCGACAGCAACAGCAAGGAGGCCGCCACACTGATGCCTGCCCAGCTCAGCGCGCGGGTGCGCTTGCGTGCGACAAGCACGCCCGCAATGAGCGCAACGATCGCCACCCACGGCAGCCAGAAGCCAACGGTAACCGCCACCTGGTAAAGAGTTCTGACGAGCACCAGCGAATCCGAGGCAAGAATGGGCACCGTGCGATCGATGACGGGAATCGCATCAGCGAAGCCAATACCCTGGTCGGAAAGCGCCGTCTTCACCGCTGAGATCATCGTCGCGAGGCTCAGCGAGAGTGTGCCATCGTCTGAGAGCTGCAGCATTGAATTCGGGTCGCCCTGGATCAGCGCGATCGCCCTGCGGTGAGTTTCGCGCAGCGTGGTCTCCCACACGCCCGCGAACTGCGGCGACTCGACGACTGTCTCAACTCCGCTGCCGATGAGCGAACGCACGCCGTTTGCGGCGGTGCCTTCGAGCAGCGGCAGGGTCTGGGCTGCGGCAGGCGGCAGGTCGAGCTGCGCGATCCCGGCGAAAAGTTCACTGACCATCGCATCGATGTCGACGCTCTGCTCGATCCCGTTCGTCACCTCTTTCGCAACGAAACTCTGCACCTCAGGTTTCTGCGCGAGCGGCGCGAAGGTCTGCACGAAGCGATCGGTGTCAACGAGCTGGGCTCTGGCCCAGGTTCCGATGACGGCGACCGGCGCGAGCAATGCGCCGATGAGCACCAGAATCACTGCGGCGCTCGCACGGAGCCGACCCTTCGACCGTTGGCCGCCCGACTCATCAAGTTTCGCCTGGGCCTTTTTGAGCTGCCGATTCTCGGCTTCGAGCTCGGCCAGACGCACGCGAAGCGCACCGGTGTCAGTCTGCTCCCCCATTGGATTCCCCGTTTCGGCCTGAGCTCATCAGCGCTTCTCGATATCTGCGCACAGCTGCGTATTGCTCAAGAATAGCGACACCTGGCAACATTGCTCGACACACGACGGATCGGGCTATCACGGCTCAGACATGCAAAAAGGGATCGCCGGGCGTGGCCCGAACGATCCCTCTTTGTGAGTGCGACTTAGAGCGCGCGAATGGTTGCAGCCTGGGGGCCCTTGGGGCCCTCTTCGATCTCGAACTCAACCTTCTGGTTCTCTTCGAGGTTACGGTGGCCGAAGCCGACGATTGCGCTGTAGTGAGCGAACACATCACGCGAGCCGTCGTCGGGAGCGATGAAACCAAAGCCCTTGCCAGAATCGAACCATTTGACAGTGCCGGTGGCCATATTGTCATTCCTTCATTGTGTGTGAGAGACCGCGGGAGCGGACCCGTGAGATACCCGTCGACGACGTCGAGGGGAGGTAATCGGAGGATCTCTGCCGACGGCAGTGATCCAAAACGAAGCCGTAATCGGCAGGGTGGGGGGGGTGGGTCGCGCAAAGCCTCAAAAAGCGCGATTTCTAGCGAATTACAACAGCACAAGTCTTTCCGGTGCGTACAAACCACCCTACACGCATCACGGTGTTCGCGCCGAGCTATATTTCGAAACCCGCACCCGCCAAGTTACAGCTCAACCGGAGGCTGGGGCTCGTGGCCCTCCTCTTCGGGATGTTTCGCGAGGTTCACAATGCCGGCGATCAGGCCTCCCCACACCGTCAGCATTGCGATAGCCATCATGATGAGCGCGGTGGGAGTCATCGGCCTGCCTCCGTATCGATCGTGCGCAGCGCGCCTGTCTCGGGGTCTGGCTCGTGACCCTCTGTCTCAAGAAACTCGTCGTAGTCGGGGTCTTGTTTGGCGCGAGACTTGGTACTCCACGGCAGCATCGAAAGCAACACGCCGCCGACGATGAGCACGATCACCATGCCCCATCCGAACACCCAGATGAACCACCCCGGGTAGCCACCGTAGGGCTCGGCGATTTTGCTTCTCAGCTCGCTGAAGAGCAGGTAACCGAGCACGATCGGTGCCAGAACGCCGACGAGCAGTTTCCAGGCAGTTCCGATCTTGAAGCTCGAACGCTGGTTCAGGTGCGCCTGTAGCGCGGGCAGCTTGTGCAGCACCCACGCAACCACGATCACTGCGACGAACGCCACCGCCATGATGCCGAATGCGTTCACGAAGGCATCAGCAGTGTCGAGCACCGCGAGCGCCGTGGTGGTCGAGAACAGCGCCATCGAGATGATTGCGAGCGGGATCGACACCACGAGGGTGGTCGCGATACGGCTCCAGCCAAGCTTGTCTTGCAGCGCGGCGACGATCACCTCGAGAATCGAAATGAGCGAGGTGACACCGGCGAACACGAGCGCACCGAAGAACAACACCCCGATGATCGATCCCCCGGCAGCGTTCGACACGATCGTCGGGAACGCAATGAACGCGAGTCCGATGCCCGAAGTCGCGACACCCGCCACCTCGGTGCCCTGCGCTGCCGCCATGAAGCCGAGCGCAGCAAACACGCCAATGCCCGCGAGAATCTCGAACGATGAGTTCGCGAAGGCGACGACGAGGCCCGAGCCGGTGAGATCGGTCTTGCGCTTCAGGTATGACGAGTAGGTGACCATGATGCCGAAGGCGACCGACAGCGAGAAGAAGATGTGGCCGTATGCCGAAGCCCACACCGCCGGGTCTGCAAGCGCCTGCCAGTTTGGCGTGAAGAATGCGTTCAGCCCGTCGAGTGCACCAGGCAAGAATAGCGACTGCACCACGAGCACCACGAACATCACCGTGAGCAGCGGCATGAGCACCATGTTCGCCGCACCGATGCCGCGCTTCACACCGAGGCACATGATCGCGATCACGACGAGCCACACGGCGATCAGCGGCACGCCCACCTGCGGCACAAAGTTGGTCGACACACCGCCTTCGGCCACGTCGCCCATTTGCAGAAAGTCGACGAAGAAGAAGTCGTTCTCGTTGCCCTTGCCCCAGGTCAGCTGGGCCGAGAACCAGGTGTACATCGCCGACCATGCGATGATCACGGCGTAGTAGACCGAGATCACGACGCAGATCAGCACCTGCCACCACCCGAGGGGCTCTGCGGCCCGATGCATGCGGCGAAACGCGAGCGGCGCCGATCCTCGATATCTGTGACCGATGGCGTAGTCAAAAAACAGCAGAGGAATTCCTGCCGTGATCAGCGCGCACAGGTAGGGAATCAAGAAGGCGCCACCGCCCCCCTCGTATGCAACGTAAGGAAACCGCCAGATGTTGCCGAGGCCCACGGCCGAACCGATGGCAGACAGAATGAACACGTTTCTCGAACCGAAGGCCTCGCGACGGGTCGACTGAGCAGCGGGGGGCGTCATGCCGGTACTCTACCCGAGATCGGTGCGGGCACGCCCCTGTGCAGGCGTAGGCTTTGGGTATGACAGACAACACGCGCACTGCGATCTGGGCAGTTTCGGGCGGCGTGATCGGAGGGGTCGTTGGCGGGGTGATCGGGGCGCTGACGCACCTGCCAGGCGCCGGGCCGATCGGCATTGGGCTCGCGATCGGGGCGGTCCTCGGGTTTCTCGTGGGGCTGCCTCGCAGCTAGGCTGTGTCTCCCGGTTCGATGTCGAGTACGCTGCCAGAGTGACCCGGATTCTCTTCTTCGAACCCCGCATCCCCGGCAACACCGGCAACACCATCAGGCTCGCGGCCGGAACGGGCGCCGAGCTGCACATCGTGAACCCGCTCTTCGATTTTGAAGACGCGAAGCTGCGTCGCGCCGGCCTCGACTACGCCGATCTCGCGGTGGTGCACCTGCACGATTCGCTCGAGGCGGCATTCGAGGCGCTGCTACCCGCGCGTGTGTTCGCCTTCACCGCGAAGGCCACACGCAACTACGCAGAGGTCACCTACCAGCCCAGTGACGTATTGCTCTTTGGGCCTGAACCAACGGGGCTTCCAGATGAGGTGCAGTTCGACGAGCGAGTGACCGATCGCCTGCGTATTCCGATGCTGCCAGGGCGCCGCTCGATGAACCTCGCGAACTGCGCCGCGATTGCCACTTATGAGGCCTGGCGCCAGCAGGGGTTTGCCGAGGGGCTCTGACGGACTAGACCGATTCCGGTTTCGCTTCGTTTGAGTTCATCGCAATTTCGCGTGCTGCCTGAGCCCCGCGCTCGAGCGCAGCGCTCACATCGGCCACTGCTTCAGATACCGCGACGAAGGCCTCGCCAATCTTTGCGCCGCACTCGGCGTCGAGCGGCGCATCCCTGTGCATCAGCTCAATGCCGAGTTGCGACAGGTCACGCGAGATGTTTTGCAACTTAGCGATATCACGATCCATGCTCTAACTGTATCTGGCAGTCGGCGGGAAGAACGCTGCCCGGGGGCCGTCTAGAGCGGCGCGCAAACAGTCTTCGTTATCTGTCACGCTCGGGGGTCTGAGCCATCTAGAAATCAACGCAACTCGGCGGCAAGCACTGGACGACAGCACCGGAGGATTGCAGAGAGAAAGCCCCTGTGTTCTCAAGGAAACAGGGGCTTTCTCTGTGGCGGTGACGGCGGGATTTGAACCCGCGGTAGGGGGTTACCCTACACAACATTTCGAGTGTTGCACCTTCGGCCGCTCGGACACGTCACCGCGGAAAAGCTTACGCGAAACGCCGAACGAATGCGAATCGACCAAGCTCTGAACGCCACCGCGGCGTGTCGCGAGCGTTCACGTGCTATTTGCTCTGGATCCCGATGACGTTCATCATCAGGCGCGCGATGGTCTTTGCTGTGATCGAACGCACGTCCAAAGCCGGCTGGAACTCGGTGAAGATCATGCCTGCGATCGAGTTGCGTTTTGCGAGTCCGCGAACGATGGTGCCGATCTCCATGAAGCTGATGCCTCCGGGTTCCGGCCACCCGACACCCGGCGCGATCGACGGGTCGAGTCCATCGCAATCAATCGTGATGATCCATGGCAGATCGTCCGAAAGAGTGTCCAGGAAAGCGTGAGCGCCCTGCTCGTGCAGATCCCACATCGTCACGAGACGATTGCCCGCAGCGCGGGCGTCCTCGACGTCGCTGACGCGAGCACTCCCCATCGACCGCAGGCCGATTTGCACGACCTCGTTCACGCACTCAAACTCTCGGATCCGGCGAATCGGGCTCGAGAACCCACGCGGCACCCCGTAGCGCTCCTCGCGGAAGTCGAGGTGTGCATCGATGTGCAGAATGTTGTACTGCTTTCCTTCGCCCTCGTAAGCGCCCACCACGATCGGCGGAATGGAATCAAGCCCTCCGACGACAAGCGGTACAACGCCAGCGCGAACAAGCGGACGAATTTTATCCATTCCGTCATCCCATACATGGCTCGAATCACGGAAATCCGTAGCGACGTCGCCGCAGTCGGTCACATTGGGCACGCCATTTGCGAACACCGCTTTGCCGGTATCAAAGTTCATGTGGTTCCAGTTGAACGCGATCCCCATGTCATACGTGACCTGACGAACTGCGTCCGCTGCACCCGCGCACGCTACAAGATCGACTGCGTGGTATGGGACTCCATAGGGAATCCCGACAAAGGCGAATGGCGTCTCCACCTTGGTTGAGTCCTCTTGCTTCGGGCTTCCCATGAAGCGAAGGTCTTTTTCCTCGAATTGCATCTCTGACTTCCTTTATCTCTCTGAAATTTGGGCTCCTGATCGCGTTTCGGGCACGCCGAATAGAGCCCCGCCATTTGAGCTTTATATGGGACCGTGTAGCCCCGTCCGGCAGATCCCACTGCCGGGGCCCTGTTACGACAGGATGCGAGACAGAAACGCCCTGGTCCGCTCGTGCTTCGGACTGCCGAGCACCTCAGCGCTCGGCCCTTCTTCTACGATGCAACCGTCATCCATGAAGATCACTCTGCTGCCAGCCTCGCGAGCGAATCCGATCTCATGCGTCACGACGACCATCGACATTCCGCTTTGCTCGGCAAGATCCTTCATCACAGAAAGAACTTCTCCCACCAACTCGGGATCGAGCGCCGAAGTCGGCTCATCGAAAAGCATCACGTCGGGCCGCATTGCGAGCGCACGCGCAATCGCTATTCGCTGCTGCTGTCCGCCAGAGAGCTGTGCTGGATACGCATCCTTGCGTTCAAGCAGCCCGACCCGCTGGAGCAGTTCGTTACTTCTGGAGATTGCTTCTGCTTTTGACACGCCCTCGACACGCATCGGTGCCTCGATGATGTTCTCTTCGACGGTCATGTGCCCGAAGAGATGGAATCTCTGGAACACCATGCCAACTTTGGTGCGCTGGGTCGCAACCTTACGTTCAGGAAGAACATGCAGTTCCGTGCCGCGGAGGGAGTAACCCATCACCTCGGTACCCACGCGAACAAGCCCACTGGTGGGTTGCTCAAGGTGATTCAGACACCGCAGAAAAGTGCTCTTGCCGGAGCCGGAGGGTCCGATGATACAGACGACCTCTCCTTGCTTGAGTTCGAAGTTGATACCCTTCAGCACCTCGTGGTGACCAAAACTCTTCCGAATCTCGTGCGCTTCAATTATCAACGTGCCGCTCATGCGCGTTTTCCTTTCGCTTTCGATTGCGCAGCGGTGCGCGCAACTCCTCGCGAGAGTCTGACCTCGACGCGGCGTTGGATCACGCTCAGCACGCTCGTCGTTGCGAGGTACCAGATAGTGGCAACGAGCAGCATCGGAATGATCTGGAAGTTTTTCGAAGCGATCAGCTGTGCTGAGTAGAGCAGCTCTGGCAACGCGATGACTGACACAAGAGAGGTGTACTTCAGCATCGATATCGTCTCGTTTCCAGCTGGAGGCACGATCACGCGCATGGCCTGAGGAAGCACGATTCGGCGGAACGAAAGGGTACTGCGCATGCCGAGCGCCTGTGCAGCCTCGCGTTGCCCTGCATCAACGGAGTTCAATCCAGATCGAATGATTTCGGCCATGTACGCGGCCTCGTTCAAGGTAAGCCCTAAAATCGCGGCGCTCAGCGGCGAGATCAAATCATTAGCCGACCAGGCGAAGACCGTTCCCGGAATTCCGATGACCGGAAACAGAGCGCCGAGGTTGAACCAGAGAAGAAGCTGCACGAGCACCGGTGTGCCGCGGAAAACCCAAAGATAGGTTTGGGCGATGCCCCGCACAAACGGATTATGCGCAGAGTCCATCACCGCGAGTACGGTTCCGAGCAGAAACGCACCGACCATGCACACCGCAGTGAGCAGCAGCGTCAGACCGAGACCGGCGAGGATCCTGGGGTCAAAGAGAAACGAGAATACGACGTTCCAGCGAAATCGCTCGTTGGTGAAGAGCGTGTAGCCGACCAGCACAAGGAGCGCGAGGCAGATACCGCCAGCGATCCAGAAGCCCGGCCTTTTCGAGGAGTGGATCGAGAGGTTCGCGAGAGACGGGAAGCCGCCCGACGGTGATTGCACGATGCCCTCACGATGAGAAGTGGTGCTGCTCACGACTGTCCCATGTTCACCGCGGCCTCGGTCATGAACGCCGACTCGCCCAAACCATAGCTGGCGAGGATCTCTTCGTATTTACCGCTCTCGATGAGCTTGTTGAGCGCATCGCTGATGACGCTCGACAGCGGAGAATCTTTGGCGACGCCGATACCGAGCGGGCCGGAGTTGAAGACTTCGCCCACGACCCGGTACTTGTCCGGTTCCTGAAGTGCCATATAGCCCCAGGTCGACGGGTCGCCGGAGGCCACCTCGATACGCGCACTGTCAAGCGCGGTCACGAGAGCATTCACGTCTGGGAAGACCTGCAGATCAATCGGCTCCTCCCCGTCGCACTTCACCTCCTCGAGAGTGATGTGCGCCGCGGCTCCTCGCAGCACGCCGACGGTCGTGCCGCAGAGCTCATCGTTCGACGCCGGATTCAGCTTCGAGTCCGCAGAGACCATGAGC
>CALCJF010000044.1 GCA_937967375.1 uncultured Leucobacter sp. | reverse complement strand
GCTGAGCGTCGGCCTCGGGGTTCTTCACCTCGAGGATGTTCAGCTGGATCTGCTTGCCCGTGAGCTTCTCGAGGTCAGCGCGGATGCGCTCAGCTTCGGCGCCACGGCGGCCGATCACGATGCCGGGACGAGCCGAGTGGATATCGACACGCACGCGGTCACGGGTGCGCTCGATCTCCACGCGGCTGACGCCGGCGCGATCAAGCTGCTGGGTCAGGTGCTGGCGGATCTTGATGTCCTCGGCGAGGTAGTCAGCGTAACGCTGGCCCTTCTTCGTCGAGTCCGAGAACCAACGCGACACGTGGTCGGTGGTGATCCCGAGGCGGAAGCCGTAGGGATGAATCTTCTGGCCCATTACTTGGCTCCCTTCTTTGCTGCCACGAGTTCATCAGCGCTCTGCAGAACGATGGTGATGTGGCTGGTGCGCTTGTTGATGCGGAACGCGCGACCCTGTGCACGGGGGCGGAAACGCTTGAGCGTTGCACCCTCGTCTACGAATGCGCGGGCGATGACGAGCTCGTCCTCGTTGAGGCGCAGGTTCTCGTTGTCAGCCTTCACACGGGCGTTTGCGATGGCCGAAGCCACCAGCTTGAAAATCGGCTCCGAAGCGGCCTGCGGGGCGAACTTCAGGATGGCCAGGGCCTCCTGCGCGTTCTTGCCACGGACCAGGTCAACGACACGACGGGCCTTCTGGGGGGTAACGCGGATATGACGCACGCGGGCGATCGACTCCACCATTTCTCTTCCTCCTTCACGTCACCGCGTTAGCGGCGACGGCCCTTCTTGTCGTCCTTCACGTGACCGCGGAAGGTACGAGTGGGCGCGAACTCGCCCAGCTTGTGACCAACCATGGTTTCGGTGACGAATACGGGGATGTGCTTGCGACCGTCGTGCACTGCGATGGTGTGACCCAGCATTGCGGGGATGATCATCGAGCGACGCGACCAGGTCTTGATCACGTTATTGGTGCCAGCTTCGTTCTGGACAACCACCTTGCGAAGCAGGTGGTTATCAACGAAGGGGCCCTTCTTGAGACTACGAGGCATCTTCTACTCCTTACCTGCCTGTTAGCGCTTCTTGCCGGTCGGACGGCGACGAACAATGAGCTTGTCGCTTTCCTTGTTGGCCTTACGAGTGCGGCCTTCCTTCTGGCCCCACGGGCTGACCGGGTGACGGCCACCCGAGGTGCGGCCCTCGCCACCACCGTGCGGGTGGTCGACCGGGTTCATCACGACACCACGGACGGTCGGGCGGACGCCCTTCCAACGCATACGGCCGGCCTTGCCCCAGTTGATGTTCGACTGCTCGGCGTTGCCCACCTCGCCGACGGTTGCGCGGCAGCGCAGGTCGACGTTGCGAATCTCACCTGATGGCAGACGCAGCTGAGCGTAGGGGCCGTCCTTTGCGACGAGTCGCACTGAAGCGCCTGCCGAACGTGCCATCTTTGCACCGCCACCGGGCTTCAGCTCAATGGCGTGAATCACGGTACCGGTCGGGATGTTCTTCAGCGGCAGGTTGTTGCCGGGCTTGATGTCGGCAGCGGGGCCCGACTCAATGATGTCGCCCTGCTTCAGCTTGTTCGGAGCGATGATGTAACGCTTGGTGCCGTCAACGTAGTGCAGCAGAGCGATACGAGCGGTACGGTTCGGGTCGTACTCGATGTGAGCGACCTTTGCGTTCACGCCGTCCTTGTCGTTACGACGGAAGTCGATGACGCGGTACTGGCGCTTGTGGCCACCACCGATGTGACGGGTGGTGATGCGACCCTGGTTGTTACGGCCACCGGTCTTCGGCAGCGGGCGCAGCAGCGACTTTTCGGGGGTCGAGCGCGTGATCTCAGCGAAATCGGCGACGCTCGAACCGCGACGACCCGGGGTCGTCGGCTTGTACTTACGAATTGCCATGATTATTCCTCTTCGCTTCCGAGCTACAGCGCAGCCGTGAAGATGTCGATGGTGCCCGACTTCAGGGTCACAATGGCACGCTTGGTGTCCTTGCGCTTGCCCATGCCGAACTTGGTGCGGCGGGTCTTGCCCTTGCGGTTGAGCGTGTTGATCTTGTCGACCTTCACACCGAAGACCTGCTCGATAGCGAACTTGATCTCGGTCTTGTTCGCGGTCGGCGCCACCTCGAAGGTGTACTGACCGTTGCGGTCGATCAGCCCGTAGCTCTTCTCAGAAACGATCGGGCGAATGATCACGTCGTGGTGCGACTTGTTCAGGCTCACTTCGAGGCCTCCTTCTGGCCACGAGCCTCGACGAAGATGTCGAATGCGGCCTTGGTGAACACGAGGTCATCGCTGACGACAACGTCGTATGCGTTGATCTGATCCTGGTACAGCACGTGCACCTGGGGCAGGTTGCGCACGCTCAGCACGGTCAGCTCGTCTTCGCGGTCAACGACCACGAGCACGCGCTTGCTGGGAGCAACTGCTGCGAGGAACTCGCGAGCTGCCTTGGTGCTGGGCTTGCCCTCGATGCCGAAGCTCTCGACGACGTGCAGACGGTTTGCGCGAGCGCGATCGCTCAGCAGACCGACGAGCGCAGCCGCGATCATCTTCTTGGGGGTGCGCTGCGAGTAGTCGCGGGGCACGGGACCGTGCACGATGCCACCACCGCGGTGCTGCGGCATACGGACCGAACCCTGACGAGCGCGGCCGGTACCCTTCTGCTTGAAGGGCTTGACACCCGAACCGCTGACTTCGCCGCGGGTCTTGACTTTGTGAGTACCCTGACGCGCAGCTGCGAGCTGAGCGGTCACCACCTGGTGGATCAGGGGCACGTTGGTTTCAGCGCCGAAGAGCGACTCGGGCAGATCGACCTTGCCGGCCTTCTTGCCCTTCGCGTCGACGACGTCGAGCTTGGTAGCGGTAGCCATGAACTACGCCCCCTTCACTGCGTTGCGAACGAATACGAGACGGCCACGGCCACCGGGAACTGCACCCTTGACGAGCAGCAGACCCTTCTCAGCGTCAACTGCCTGAACGACGAGGTTCTGCACGGTAACGCGATCGTTACCCATGCGGCCTGCCATCTTCTGGCCCTTGAACACGCGACCGGGGGTAGCTGCGCCACCGACCGAGCCGGGCTTACGGTGGTTGCGGTGTGCACCGTGCGAAGCCGAGACACCCGAGAAGTTGTGACGCTTCATGGTGCCGGCGAAGCCCTTACCCTTCGACGTACCGACGACATCGATCTTCTGACCGGCCTCGAAGGTTGCGCCAACGGTGAGCTCCTGGCCCAGCGTGTACTCTGCGGCGTCAGCGGTGCGCACCTCGGTGAGGTGGCGACGCGGGGTGACGCCTGCCTTTGCGAAGTGACCGGCCGAGGGCTGGTTCACCTTGCGGGGATCGATCTGACCAGCGGCGATCTGCACGGCGCTGTAGCCGTCGACCTCTGCGGTGCGGATCTGGGTGACCACGTTGGGGGCCACCTCAATGACGGTAACGGGAACGACCTTGCCGTTCTCGTCCCAAACCTGGGTCATACCGAGCTTCGTGCCCAGCAGGCCCTTGACGTTGCGTTCTGCGTTCGACATTCGAGACCCCCTACAGCTTGATCTCGATGTTGACGTCAGCTGGCAGGTCGAGACGCATGAGCGAATCGACGGCCTTCGGCGTGGGATCGACAATGTCGATCAGACGCTTGTGCGTGCGCTTTTCGAAGTGCTCGCGGCTGTCCTTGTACTTGTGAGGAGAGCGGATCACAGCGATCACGTTCTTCTCCGTGGGAAGGGGCACGGGGCCGATCACGGTTGCACCCGCGCGGGTCACCGTATCGACGATCTTGCGTGCCGAGCTATCGATGACCTCGTGGTCATACGACTTCAGTCGAATGCGGATCTTTTGGGCCGCCATAGACTTCTCTCTTTCTTATCGCGTCGTACTGATTGCGTTGCTCTTTGCCTTTGTAGACAAGGATCATCGCGCCCAGCATTGGACGTCTTGCGTATCAGCGCCCTGTACATTCACGGAGAATGACGCTCGCTGTTCACCTGTCAAACGCGCACTGCTACCCAAGCCGGAGATGCCCGACTCGAGAATGCTCATCAACGACGAGCCAGAGGCGTGTGTTCGCTACCCGCGGCCTAACCCACCTCTCGAGCTTGTCGAGGAGTGGCTATGCACAACCTGGCAGTGATTTCCGCGCATGCGAAAAGTACTGAACCTGTCTATTCTGACACGAGTTTGCGGTTCTTGCAACCCGGGCGTGTCGCGAATTTCTTCCGCCCGCTAACGCCACCCTAGGTGCAGACGTGTCGCGCTTTTCGTCGTTGTTAAGCGCGACGCGCGAGCAGCTTCGGCATGCGCACATAGAGCACGACGAGCGCGAGCCCGAGTATGAGCAGCAAGACCCACCAGATGGGCGCGAGGAAGAGCGAGACGAGCCCAAGAGCAGACGCCGCAACGGTGAACAGCGCATTGATTCCCGATGCCTGCACGTGCGAGAGACCGAGCTGGTTGAGGCGCTGGTAGACGTGCTCCTTGTGCGGCTCGTCCCACTTGTGCCCGGCGCGCACGCGCTTCACGAGCGTCACACCCACATCTCCGAAGTAGATGATCATCGGGCCGATCGTGGCGAGCACTGGCACGCCAGCGACGAGTGCGGCGAAGCTCGTGATGGCGACCGCTCCCCCGAGCAAATAGCTGCCTACATCGCCAAGAAACGCACCTGGTTTCGTAAGGTTCCACGGCAAGAAACCCGCGAACCCGGCGGCGAGCGCGAGCCCAGCGATGGAGAGCCATCCTCCACCGAAGTTGATGACTCCCGCTGCCGCGAACGTGAGGCCAGCGATCACCCCGTGAAAGCCACTGATGCCGTTCAGACCATCCATGAAATTGGCTACGTTGATATAGCTCGAGATGAAGAGCACTCCATATATACCGAGCAGCAGGAGCATCCAGGCCGGCAGAATGCGGATCTCAAGCCCGCCTTCTACCGTGTTGACACCATAGACCGCGTTCAGCCAGAGCAACGCCAACGAGCTGCCCGCAGCAATCAATAGCAGTGCGATGCTGCGTCCGCGCACACTAATACCGTGCAGGTCTTCGCTCAGCCCGAGCAAACCCGAGCAAAGGGTACCGAGCGTAATGATAAGCAGCGGTGCCCAGAACCAAGACGACTCCGGGCTGTACAGAGCGAGTACGATCGTGGCGACGATCTCGACTCCGACAACCGCGATCAATACCGCGAGCCCGAGGCCGCGCAGTACCGGCTTCTCGTGCGAGGACCGCTCGTTCGGCACGTCCATCACTCCAAGACGCACGAGCAGCGGTTTCACACCAAAAGGCAGGGCGGCGCTCAGCAGCAGAGTGAGCAGAAATATCGGCAGAAGCAGCACTATTCGACGCGCTCCTCGGCCTCAGCCGTGAGGTCCATGCGCGCGACCCAGCCCGCATGGTCGAGCGCCTCGGGGCTGATGGTATCGACGTGTGCGTGGGTGATCTTCGCGTGGAACGGGCGCTCATCGCCCTCCCCGTCCGCGACGAGCTCCTCGTGCAGCTTCTCACCGTGCCTCAGCCCGGTGAACACGATCTCTACGTGTTTTCCTGATTGCGCGATCATGCGATGCGCAACCTCGAGAATCTTCACCGGTTCACCCATGTCGAGGATCAGCACCTCACCCTGCCGACCAATACCACCGGCCTGGATCACCAGCTGGCAGGCTTCAGGAATCGTCATGAAGAATCGTGTGACATCGGGGTGCGTCACGGTAAGCGGGCCACCAGCCTCGATGAGTGCGCGGAACGTGGGCAGCATCGATCCTCGGCTACCGATCACATTGCCGAATCGCACCGAGAGGTATCTTTGGCCGGTCTCCTGTGCCATCCAGGCGGTGAGCTTCTCAGCAACCCGTTTCGAATGGCCGAGCACGCTTGTCGGATTTGCAGCTTTATCGGTAGAGACGTTCACGAAAGTGCTGACGCCTGCCGACCGAGCGGCCTGCAGCACGTTGAGCGTGCCGAGCACATTGGTCTTCCACGCCTCGTCGGGGTACTGCTCGAGCATAGGCAGATGTTTCAGCGCCGCGGCGTGAAACACCACGTCAGGCTTGCGCTCTTGGAAGATCTGGTTCAGCGCGGCAGCGTCGCGAATATCTGCGAGCACGACGTCGCGAGTGTCAAGCAGCCCATGCCCGTGGATGGCCAGTTGAGCGGCCTGCAGAGCGGTCTCGTCGCGGTCGAGCAGGATCAGTTCGCGGGGAGCAAACCTCGCGAGCTGCCGACTCAGCTCTGAACCAATCGAGCCACCGGCACCAGTGACCAGCACCACACGGTCTTGGAGGTACTGTGCGATTGACTCGGTCTCGAGGCGCACCGGATGCCTGCCGATGAGGTCTTCGATCGAAAGCTCGCGCACCTCGTTCACCACCGACGAGTTCTGCAGCAGCTGGTCGAGCGGGGGCAGCACAAGCACCTTCAGGCCCGCCTGGTCTGCGAACTGGTCGACGCGGCGCATGAGGCTGGCATCAGCGTCGCCGATGCACACCATGAGCGTGGTGGCACTCGTTTGGCCCGCGGCGTGCGCCAGGTCGTCGAGTCCACCGAGCACGCGCACCCCCCGAACCTCGAGGTTGCGTTTGCGTGCATCGTCGTCGAGAAACCCAACCGGCACAACGGGCGCGAGCTGATCTGTGAGCAGGCGTTTTACTGTCTGGTTGCCGAGGTATCCCGCGCCATACAGCAGCGCACGTTCAGCAGCCTGATTCGGCTTAATGCTGCGCTCAGCCGACAGCCGTAGCAGGTACCGGGCCGCGGCCATAATGGTGAAGGTAATCGGTGCGGCCATCACCATGGTGCTGCGCGGAATACCGTTGCCGTAGGCGAGCAAGTAGGCGATGATCCAAGCAATAACCATCACCGAGAACACGTCGAAGACGAGCGCCTTCACCTCGTCAAAACCGCCGATCTCGTAGCGGTCGCGATACAACCAGAACACCCATCCCGCAATCAGCTGCAGCACAATCGTGATCGCGATCAGGACGATCGCCCAACCCCAGTGAATGCTGTGCAGTACGAAGTCGTAGCGCAATGCAAGTGCGGCGAGAATGCCCACGGCCCACGCGAAGGCATCGTAGAAGAAGAGCGCCCCCGCCTCACGCATCGATCGCATGAAGCCATTTTGAGGGCCTCGCGAGCCCGCACTTCTGATTGCTGTGTTCGGCTGATTCACCCTTTGAGCATAGCCGCGAGAGGCTCACAAGACCTGACTGACCTGCCGCTGGGGCCTGATCTTCACCCAAAGATTCACTGTCGCTGGGGCGGTGTCTCGGTAGATAATAATGAAGTGCGCCCTCGGCGCGCTGCCGCTCGCGGTACTCCCCCGATCCAAAGGAACACACTATGGGAATTGAAGATCTCGCAAAGCAGGCCGGCGACTTCGCAAAGGAGAACGCAGACAAGATCCAGGAGGCGCTCAAGAGCGAGCAGGCCGAGGGCATCAGTGACAAGGTGCTCGACGGCGCGGCAGACCTCGCGAACAAGCTCACCGGCGGCAAGTTCGCCGATCAGATCGACGGCGCCCGCGACGCGGCAGATGGCGCTATCGGCAACGAGTAACCACTGCCAGGCCGCGAAAGAGCCCCCAGGGATTCCCTTGGGGGCTCTTTCGCGCAATCACACAAAGAACCCCCAGGATTTCTCCCGGGGGTTCTTCGTTATCTCAGTCTGAAAAGCTCAGATCGAAGATTAGGCAATCACCTTGGTGACGGTGCCAGCACCAACGGTGCGGCCACCCTCACGGATTGCGAAGCCGAGGCCGTCCTCCATAGCGATGGGCTGGATCAGCTCAACGACCATGTCGGTGGTGTCGCCGGGCATAACCATCGGCTTGTCCTCGGGGAGGGTGATGACACCGGTCACGTCAGTCGTACGGAAGTAGAACTGCGGACGGTAGTTCGTCTCGAACGGGTTGTGGCGGCCGCCCTCTTCCTTCTTCAGGATGTAGGCAGTGCCCTCGAACTTGGTGTGCGGGGTGATCGAACCGGGCTGAACAACAACCTGGCCACGCTCAACATCTTCGCGCTTGGTGCCGCGGAGAAGCAGACCACAGTTCTCGCCGGCCCAAGCCTCGTCGAGCTGCTTGTGGAACATCTCGATGCCGGTGACGGTGGTCTTCTGCGTCGGGCGCAGACCCACGATCTCGACCTCAGAGTTGATCTTCAGCGTGCCACGCTCGGCGCGGCCGGTGACCACGGTGCCGCGGCCGGTGATGGTGAAGACGTCCTCGACGGGCATGAGGAACGGCTTGTCCTTGTCACGCACGGGATCGGGGATCGAATCGTCGACAGCCTGCATGAGCTCGAGGATCGAGTTGACCCACTTCTCTTCGCCCTGCAGAGCCTGGTAGCCCGACACGCGCACAACGGGAGCGTTGTCGCCGTCGAAGCCGTTCTTCGAGAGCTCCTCGCGGACCTCCATCTCGACGAGCTCGAGGATCTCCTCGTCGTCGACCTGGTCGCACTTGTTGAGAGCAACCATCAGGTAAGGAACGCCAACCTGCTTTGCGAGCAGGATGTGCTCCTTCGACTGAGCCATCAGGCCGTCGGTTGCAGCGACCACGAGGATAGCGCCGTCCATCTGAGCTGCGCCAGTGATCATGTTCTTGATGTAGTCAGCGTGGCCCGGTGCATCAACGTGAGCGTAGTGACGCTTGTCGGTCTCGTACTCAACGTGCGAGATGTTGATGGTAATGCCGCGCTGGCGCTCCTCGGGAGCCGAGTCGATCGTGTCGAAATCGCGCTGCACGTTGACGTCCGACGGGAACTTGTCGGCAAGAGTCTTCGAGATTGCAGCGGTAAGGGTGGTCTTACCGTGGTCGACGTGACCGATCGTTCCGATGTTTACGTGCGGCTTGTTCCGCTCGAACTTGGCCTTCGCCACTATGGTCCTCCTCAGGACATCGTGTGTCGCTTCCCGCCGAAGGATTTCGGCGGCCACGGGCACAGGGGGTGTGTCTATATGTTACTTGCTCGGCCAGCTATTCGCGAGCCGAAGTGGTGGTCGTCGACCCTCAGTTTCGCTGAGAGCCGACGACCGACGGGCGTTGTTAGGCGCCCTGAGCCTTCTGAACGATCTCATCGGCCACGGCCTTCGGCACCTCTGCATAGCTGTCGAAGGTCATCGAGAACACCGCGCGACCGCTGGTCT
The DNA here is from genome assembly GCA_937967375.1 of uncultured Leucobacter sp. Lineage (GTDB taxonomy): Bacteria > Actinomycetota > Actinomycetes > Actinomycetales > Microbacteriaceae > Leucobacter. Next base: position 1,858 of record CALCJF010000044.1, on the reverse strand, counting down.
TCGACCGCAGATCACCGATGTACCCGAACATCTCGGAGAGAGGAACGAGTGCGCGAACAACCTTCACGCCGCTTGCATCCTCCATGGACTGAATCTGGCCACGGCGGCTGTTGAGGTCGCCGATCACGTCGCCCATGTACTCCTCAGGAGTACGAACCTCAACGGCCATCATCGGCTCGAGCAGCACAGGCTGAGCCTTGCGTGCGGCCTCCTTGAAGGCCATCGAACCGGCGATCTTGAACGCCATTTCCGAAGAGTCGACGTCGTGGTACTGACCGTCGAGCAGCTGAGCCTTGACGCCAACCACGGGGAAGCCAGCAAGGATACCGAACTGCATTGCGTCCTGGATGCCCGCATCGACCGAGGGGATGTACTCGCGAGGAACGCGACCACCGGTCACCTTGTCCTCGAACTCGTAGATCTTCTCGCTGTCAGCCTCGAGCGGAGCAAGCGAGATCTGCACCTTCGCGAACTGACCCGAACCACCGGTCTGCTTCTTGTGGGTGTAGTCGTGCTTCTCGACAACCTTGCGGATGGTCTCGCGGTAAGCAACCTGGGGCTTGCCCACGTTTGCCTCAACCTTGAACTCGCGCTTCATGCGGTCGACGAGGATGTCGAGGTGAAGCTCACCCATACCTGCGATCACGGTCTGACCGGTCTCGGCGTTGAGGCTGACGCGGAACGTCGGATCCTCTTCGGCGAGCTTCTGGATAGCCAGCGAGAGCTTCTCCTGGTCACCCTTGGTCTTCGGCTCGATAGCCACCTCGATCACGGGCTCGGGGAAGGTCATCGACTCGAGCACAACCTGGTTGTTCGGATCCGAGAGGGTGTCACCGGTGGTGGTGTCCTTCAGACCGATCACGGCATAGATGTTGCCCGCCGTCAGCTGCTCAACAGGGATCTCCTTGTTGGCGTGCATCTGGAAGATCTTGCCGATGCGCTCCTTCTTGCCCTTGGTCGAGTTGATGACCTGGGCACCCGAGTCAAGCTGACCCGAGTAGACGCGCACGTAGGTGAGGCGACCGAAGAACGGGTGCACAGCAACCTTGAACGCGAGCGCCGAGAACGGCTGGTCTGCCGAGGGCTTGCGCTCGATGACGATCGACTCGTCGCGGGGATCGTGAGCCTCGATCGAGCCCACGTCGAGCGGGTTCGGGAGGAAGTCGACGACCGCGTCGAGCATCGGCTGGATGCCGCGGTTCTTGAACGCCGAGCCGCAGTACACGGGGTAGATCTCGTTGTTCACGACGAGCTTGCGGATGCCCGCCTTGAGCTCGTCGATCGACAGCTCTTCGCCGCCGAAGAATTTCTCGAGCAGCTCGTCGTCGGTCTCGGCGACGGTCTCGACCAGCTGTGCGCGGTACTCTTCAGCCTTGGCCTGGAGGTCAGCGGGGATCTCCTGCGTCTCGTAGTTGGCACCAAGGGTAACGTCACCCTTCGAGTCGCCCTCCCAGACGAAAGCCTTCATGGTGAGCAGATCAACGACGCCGATGAAGTCGCTCTCCGAGCCGATGGGCAGCTGCATAACGAGCGGCTTGGCACCGAGGCGGTTCACGATGGTGTCTACGGTGAAGTAGAAGTCGGCGCCCATCTTGTCCATCTTGTTGACGAAGCAGATGCGGGGAACGCCGTACTTGTCAGCCTGACGCCACACGGTCTCAGACTGGGGCTCGACGCCCTCCTTGCCGTCGAACACGGCAACGGCACCGTCGAGCACGCGGAGCGAACGCTCCACCTCGACGGTGAAGTCGACGTGACCCGGGGTGTCGATGATGTTGATCTGGTTCTTGTTCCAGAAGCAGGTCACGGCGGCCGACGTGATCGTGATGCCGCGCTCCTTCTCCTGCTCCATCCAGTC
>CALCJF010000043.1 GCA_937967375.1 uncultured Leucobacter sp. | reverse complement strand
ACGAGATCGTGATGTGACTGGAGTTCAGACGTGTGCTCTTCCGATCTCGCCATGCGTGGGCTGCCAACATCTCCCGAACAGATCATGGTGACGCTCGGCGCTCAGCACGCCATCTTTCTCATCGCCCGCACGCTGCTCTCTCGCGGCGACCGCAGCCTCATCGAGTCGCCAAGCTATCCGCACGCGCGCGAAGCGCTCGCCGCGACCGGCGCGCTGGTCGCCGAACTGCCGGTGGGCCTGCGCGGGCACGACGCCGCCGCAACCATCGAGACCGTGCGTCGCACCTCGCCGCGGCTGAGCTATCTGATTCCCGACCACCACAACCCGACTGGTCTGAGCATGCCGCCCGAGCTTCGCACGCGATTGCTGGCCGAACTGAGCGCGCAGGGCGGGTATGTCATCGTCGACGAGACCACTGCCGAGCTCACGCTTCGCGAGCGACGTTCGGTGTTGCCGTTCGCGGCGTCGGCTGAGCACGCGCACGAAGAGGACCGGGTGCTCACGGTTGGTTCGCTCGGTAAGACCGTGTGGGGTGGGCTGCGCATCGGATGGGTGCGCGCGGCGCCCGAGATGATCACTCGGCTCGAGGTCTCGCGCAGAATCGGAGATCTGGGCACCGGGAGTTGGGAGCAGGTGCTCGCAACGCTCGCGCTTGAGCGCTACGAAGAGATTCTGGAGGATCGCACACGCTCGCTGACGGCTCGGCACCGTGTGCTCAGTGAGCAGATTGCGGCTCTGCTGCCTGGCTGGCAGCTGTCTCGAGCCGATGGCGGGGTGTGCGTGTGGGCAGACCTCGGCGCGCAGCGCAGCTCGGCGCTCAGCAGGGAGTGCGCGAGGCTCGGCTTGCTGCTCACGCCTGGTCCGAGGTTCGGCAGCCCGGGGGTGTTCGAGCGTTTTGTGCGGCTGCCGTTCTCCGCGAGCGAGGACGATCTGGTTGCCTCCGTTCAAATTCTCGAACGCGCTTGGGCCGCAGCACCGCAGCCGGGGTCTCTTACGGTGCACGAAGACGCTGTGATTTGACGGCGGTGCGCTGCTATCCTTTGCCGCGCAACCGCGCTGGGATCTCTGCAGTTCGGCCGTCGACCCCGAAATCAACGCCGTAAACCGAACTCGTTTTGAGCCCTCTACCGAATTACGCTCCATCGCATCACACTCCGCCGAGTCACACTTTTCAATTTGAGAATTGCGCTGAGGCCTCTCGAGAAAGGGATTTTCGTGGCTTGGGTCGTTTGTGAGAGTGAATTTTCCTTTCTCGACAGATATGTGGCAGGGATGTAGGCAGGGACGCGGGCAGCAAATGGGCTGAGGGTGAACCTGCGAGCGGCAGGCCTGTGACCGCAGAGTAAGCTTGGGAACATCATGCTCGATATCGATTTCAGCGCCCGCATTCGCGCACTCCGTTCCACCTACGCCGACATCGCCGCGGTGATGGATCTTGAGCGCCTCGAGCGCGAGATCGTCGAACTCGAAGAGCAGGCGGCTGCGCCCGGCCTCTGGGACGATCCCGAGGCTGCGCAAAAGGTGACGAGCAAACTCAGCCACAACAAATCGCGTGTGAGCAAGTTGCGCGGCGTCAAATCGCGCATCGACGATCTCGAGGTGCTGGTCGAGCTCGCTCGAGAGATGGAAGATGAGGCGACTGAATCGGAGGCCGCGAGCGAGCTCGCCGACCTCGAAGCGATGGTCTCAGAGCTCGAGGTGCAGACGATGCTCTCGGGTGAGTACGACGAGCGCTCTGCCGTCGTAACTATTCGCTCGGGTGCTGGCGGCGACGACGCCACCGACTTCGCCGAGATGCTGCTGCGCATGTACCTCCGCTGGGCAGAGCAGCACGGCTACACCACCAAGGTGCTCGATACGAGCTATGCCGAGGGCGCGGGCATCAAGTCAGCGACCTTCGAGATCGATGCACCCTATGCGTTTGGCACGCTTTCGGTGGAGGCAGGCACGCACCGCCTGGCGAGAATCAGCCCGTTCGGCTCGGCCGACAAGCGTCAGACCAGCTTCGCCGGCGTCGAGGTGATCCCGCTGCTCGAAGAGGCGACCGAGGTCGATGTGCCCGAGGGCGACATTCGAGTCGATGTGTACCGTTCATCGGGCCCCGGCGGGCAGTCGGTGAACACCACCGACTCCGCCGTGCGCATCACGCACTTGCCAACAGGCCTCGTTGTGTCGATGCAGAACGAGAAGAGCCAGATTCAGAACCGCGCCGCCGCAATGCGCGTGCTGCAGACGCGACTCTTGCTGCTGCAGCGCGAGCAAGAGGCCGCGAAGAAGAAAGAACTTGCCGGTTCGGTGACTGCGAGCTGGGGCGACCAGATTCGCTCGTACTTTCTCTACGGCCAGCAGCTCGTGAAAGACCTGCGCACGGGGCACGAGAGCTCGCAGCCAGACGCGGTGTTCGACGGCGACCTCGATGGCTTCATCGCCGCAGGGATTCGCTGGCGCTCGCTCAAAAAAGACTGAGTTTCTGAGAAAGCGCTTGTGTGCGGCGTGCCGCGCAGATGCGCACCGCGCAGGCGCGTAGGGTCAAACCCGTCATGATCCTTTTCGAGAGCGTCAGCAAAAAGTACCGGGGCACGAAGCGCCCTGCGCTCGATCGCGTGAGCCTAAATATCGACCGGGGCGAGTTCGTCTTCATCGTCGGTGCGTCGGGTTCGGGCAAATCGAGCTGCCTGCGATTGATTCTGCGAGAGGAGCAGCCGAGCACCGGTCGTATTCACGTGCTCGGCCACGACCTCGGCAAGATCTCAAACCGCAAGGTTCCATACTTCCGTCGAAATCTCGGCGTGGTGTTCCAAGACTTCCGTCTGCTCACCAACAAGACCGTCTACGACAACGTGGCGTTCTCGCTGCAGGTCATCGGCAAGTCGCGCGGCTTCATCCAAGAAGCGGTACCCGACGTGCTCGAGATGGTCGGTCTCGGCGGCAAGGCAAAACGGTTTCCGCACGAACTCTCGGGCGGCGAGCAGCAGCGCGTCGCCATTGCCAGGGCGATCGTGAACAAGCCCGCGATTCTGCTCGCCGACGAGCCTACGGGCAACCTCGACCCCGCGACGAGCCTCGGCATCATGCAGCTGCTGCGCGCGATCAACGCCTCGGGAACGACCGTGGTGATGGCCACTCACGAGGCCACCTTCGTTGACATCATGCAGCAGCGCGTGATCGAGCTCTCGCAGGGCATTATCGTGCGCGACGAGCAGCGCGGCGGCTACGGTGAGACCGCCTCGATCGATCTCGGCGACCTCACGGAGGCCGGGGCGCAGGTGCTTCGCACCAGCGAAGACGTCGTGCGCGCAACACTCGCCGCAGACGTTGAGCCTGTCGAGGCGCCAGAGAGCCCTCTGACTCCCGAAGAGCTCGAATTTGAGGTACCAGAGGTCGACCCCGATCAGGCCGCTGCGCCCGTTGCTGAAGCCGCGCAGGCGGAGGCCGCGATCCTCGCCAAAACTCATGAAACCGAGACCCCGGCAGCAGAAACGGGCGAATCGTCGCTCCCCGCCGAACTCGACCTGACGGTTCGCACCGATCGCCCGGACCAGGCCGAAGAGAAACCAAAACTTGCGCCGCCACCCGGAAGCTACGCCGAGGCGCTCGGGCTCACGCCCGACGATCAGACGGATGTGGGGCCGGTACGATGAGGCTCGGACTTGTGCTCGGCGAGGTCTGGAACGGCCTGCGCCGCAACCTTTCGGTGGTCATCTCGGTGATTCTCGTGACGTCTGTGTCGCTGACATTCGTCGGCGCCGCCATTCTCATGCAGTTGCAGGTGCAGCAGATGAAGACGTTCTGGTACGACCGTGCCCAGGTCGCGATCTACCTCTGCACCGACTTCGATCAGAGCGCCACCTGTGACGGCACCGATGTCACCGAAGAGCAGGTCAAGGCGGTTGAAGACGCGCTGAACTCCGCGGTACTGAAGCCGTATATCGATGATGCGTTCTTCGTCGACCATGATCAGGCGTACAAGGAGTTTCAGAAGCAGTTCGCGGGCAACCCGATTCTCGATATCACGAAACCCGAGCAGCTCAACCAGACCTACTGGGTGAGGCTCAAAGATCCGTCGCGTTCGGCCATCATCCAAGAGACATTCTCAGGCGTGCCAGGCGTGCAGAGCGTGAGTGACCAGCGCAGCCTGCTCGACCGCATCTTCCTCTTTCTCGGCGTCGCAAGCTATACGGCGATCGCGATCGCGGGGCTCATGCTCGTTGCGGCGGTCTTGCTCATCTCGACCACGATTCGTCTCTCGGCGTTCTCGAGACGCCGCGAGATCGGCATCATGAGACTCGTCGGCGCGTCGAACAGGTTCATTCAAACCCCGTTCATCATCGAGGGCATCGTCGCGGCATTGGTCGGCTCGGTGCTTGCGAGCGTGGCCTCGGTCGCGGTGGTGAAGTTCTTCGTGCAGGGCTTCCTTGCGCAGAATGTGCCGTTCACGAGCTACATCACTGTCGAACAGTCGCTCATCGTGCCGCCGATTCTGATCGGTGTGGGTATTGTGCTGAGTGCGATCGCGGCGAAGGTGGCGATCAGCAGGTATCTGCGCGTCTAGAAGCCGCTGCGGGCCGCGCTGGTCGTGGGTCTTGCGCGGCTCTCTCGGCGAGCAGGATCTCTGCCGCCCCGAAGAATTTCCCTCTTGGGCCCCTTTTGGCGTAATGAAAAGGTGCCCAAAGGGGAAATCTTTTTGGCAGTCAGGCAGGCAAGCAAGCAGTCAGCCAGTCAGTCAGGCAGGCAAGCAAGCAAGCAGTCAGCCAGTCAGCGAGGCGAGCAGGCAGGCAGGCTGCGCCAGCGTGCAGAGGGATTCACCACCCAGAAATCGGCGCATGCAGCGGCAAGCGGGATCACGGCTGCGCCGATAGACTGGTTGCTATGCCAAAAGAGACGGGTCAGAAGCTGATCGCGTCGAACAAGAAGGCGCGGCACGATTACCACATTCTCGATACCTACGAGGCTGGGCTCGTGCTCACGGGCAGCGAGGTCAAATCGCTGCGCATGGGGCGCGCCTCGCTCGTCGACGGGTACGTGTTCATCGAGAACGGTGAAGCGTGGCTTGATGCTGCCTACATTCCCGAGTACCTGAATGGTTCTTGGACCAACCACGCACCGCGCCGCAAGCGCAAGCTTCTGTTGCACCGCCAGCAGATCGACAAGCTCTACCAGAAGACCCGCGAGGGCGGCATGACGATCGTTCCGCTGCAGCTGTACTTTCTCGATGGGCGAGCCAAGGTCGAGATCGCACTTGCGAAGGGCAAGAAAGAGTACGACAAGCGCCAGACGCTGCGAGAGAAGCAAGACAAGCGAGAGGCTGATCGCGCGATTTCGGCTCGCAAGCATCTCGGCGAATAGGCGAAACCCGCCACTGTTTCGTTGCCTCGGACGGTGGAGTGACTGGTCGTTTAGGGCGTCGACGACCCACATATAATCTTCCTAGATATCTGCGCATACGGGGGTGTGCGCGTTGATCGGGGGGTCAATGTCTTTCTCATCAGAACTGCCGTGCGCGCTTGCCGAGACCGGGGCATCTACGGGAGTGCTGCCTGTTGTCGTGATGGCGCTCATCTGCCTCGCGCTCGGAGCGCTGCTGGTCTTGGCTGCGCGTCATGCGAAGTCGCGAGAAAGACTGGCACGCGCATTCGGTGCGGTGGTGCTCATTGGTGGCGTCTTGCTGGTCTCGGGAGTGAGCGCGCCAGCTGCTGAAGCGAGCGATGGCGCCAACGCTTGTGCTGAGCAGGCACCCACGCAATCTACTGCACCGCCCGCACCGAAGCCTGTGACCTGCGCCGTGCTGCCCGAGTATCTTGGGTCAGATGGCGGCAGGCCAACCGTCTTTACCGAGGGCGACACCACCTCGATGGAGGGCTTCTGGGACACCGGCCAGAGCGGCTCCCTGGGATTCGGGGAGCACTTCGAGACCACCGTGTGGCAGCTCGGGTTTGGCGATTGGGTCTCGCAGGTGAACGCTGCGGGAGGCACCGTTGAGCTGCGCTTTGAGCGCTTCAACCAGTTCGTGCTGGCGTATGATTTTTGGGATCTGATGAGCACCTATTGGTGGGATGCCTCTGTAGTTCCCGGCCCGAGCGTTGAACTGCAGGCAGTGGATGCCGACACTGCTGCTGTCGCGAGCGGTATTGAGATTCCCGAAGCGATTTCGTACGTCGAACTAGTGCAGCTCGTGCGTGACTCGTATCGCGCTGAACATCAAGTCGAACTGCCCGACGAGTACCTACCCCTTCTGCAGCAGCAGGTATCCTCGCTGAGCGGAATGAGCGGAGAAGTGGTCGCGTCATTGCCTGCGCAGGCTGGTTGTGCAGAGGCGAGCGTCTCGTATCCGGTGCACGGACCCGCCCGTCAATAGGCGGCGCCACGATCGCGGCCGGTGATGCGCTGCGCGCGAAACTCGAGCTACTGAGCTTGCCCGCTGGAGACGGAGTCAGGCACGTCGAAGTCGGGCACCTCGATCTCGGGCCACTCTCGGTCGTTCTGCGCTTGCTGCCGCTCAATGATGCAGGCCAACGTACCTGCGCCTCGTCTCCCGCCCCGGTTGCAGGTGTCGGCACCCGCGGTATTAGATTTTTCAGCCACCTCGTAATGCCCGATTGCGTCGTATTCGTTCGGTAGCACCGGCACTCGGCCGAGATTCGTGGCGAGGATCGCGATGGCGCCAATGCTCACTGCTCCAAATGTGACGATGCCGATCCAGCTCGGGGTTCGATACGTTTCTTTCAAGACGACGGTTCCCGGCGGCAGCTCAGCCTTCAGGCTGCGCTCGAAGTACCGAGCCATGAGCAGGCCTGCTGTGAGCGAAAGAACCAGGCCGGCGATTGCAACGAATGCGACCGCTACGCCGTCTTTTCGCCCTTGTGCGACCGCAAGCGAACTGATTGCGATGCCCAAGAAGCCGAGTAGTCGAAACCAGAGATGACTTCGCAGCAGTCTGCGCTCTTCAGCCAGCCGAACGAGGCTGTTGAGATCGCTGCTGTATCCGCCAATTCGCTTTGCGGCTTCGGCGTGGGCAGCGTGCAACAGCAGGGTCGCGGCGAGAGACGCGAGCGCGCCAAGCGATAGCGCCACGATGAGCCACCGCACGATCACGGCGTCTCGCACGAACAATTGGCAAAGCGCTCCAACAGCGACGACGCACCAAGCTGTCATCACGAGCACGCGTCGTGTGATCGCGAATCTGGTCTCCTGTGCGATCGAACGAATGAAACCCTGGTTCACGGGTGAACTGATGATTTTGCCTTTTGCCAGGCGTATGACGCTGAAGAGCAGCACAAGGACGGCTCCCACCCAGGGTGACCAGAGGTGCCCATCACGCTGGTAGGTCACGCCGTAACTCAGGGCCAAGACCGTGATCATGGTGAGCGGACCATCCGTGAACAGCATCCGCTCGTACCAGAGGCCCGAGAACAGAGTGCGCCGGGCCCCGACGTGCTGCGGGTCGAGCTGCAGCAGTTTGTTGGCTTCGGCCAGCGCGACCGTCGGCTGTGTGGTGATGTCGTACCTGCCACCTGTTTGCACAGTCTCGGTCACGAGACTCGCACGCAGAGTGAGCAATTGAACGTGTTCGGGTGCCAGAGCCAGCCCCTGTGAAACATAGTGGCTCGCGAGGTCAGTATTGCCGAGCATCCGGGTGACCTCGGCTGCGCGGTAGAGCGTATCTGGGTGCTCCGGGCTCAACTCGAGGGCCGTGTCGAGATGCGAGACTGCTAGGGCGCGCCGTGCCTTCTTCTGGCGGCCCTTTCCGAGTTTCGACGCAAGTAGTCGCGCGCACAAGAGATGAAACTCGATATTCTCGGGATCGAGTTCGAGCCCCCGCAACGCAGAAGCCTCGGCGAGAGCGGTCTCGCCGAGGCCGTACTCTGCATAGGCGCGCTGAAACTGCGCCTGAAGCATCTCAGGTGCGAACGACAGCGCCCGATCGGCGTACTCGAGTGCCTCGGTCGGTCGGTTCAGGCGGTTGAGCACCCAAGAGTAGTTGGAGAGCAGTTCTGGGTGCTCGGGGCTGTTGCGCAGCGCCTCTCCCAGCAGCGCGAGCGCCTCGGCTTCGCGATCGCCCGCTACCAGCAGCTCGGCACGCTGCATGGCGGAGCGAGCGGCCTGTTCGAGTGGCCCGTCGCTCACCGCTTCGGCTTCTTTTGTTTGTACTTTAGTTCTGCCTCAAGGTAGTCCTTGAGATCGTCGTAGCGGCCATCGGCGTTCGCGAAGTCGACCACGTTTCGCGCGCTCTGCAGCCAGGGGCCTGTGCTCGGCTTTACTTCTGCGAGTGCTGCTCGCAGGTCTTGCATGCCAATGGGGCGCAGCTCGCCGTTGGCGATTGAGTCGCTCATTGCGCGTTCGGCAGCGGTCGTGGCAAGGTGCGTTAGGTCGGCGCCAGAGAAGCCGTGAGTGGCTGCGACCGCCTCGTCGAGGTCGATGCCCGCGATCGGACGATCTTTGAATGCAGATTTGAGGATCGCGGCGCGCGCCTCAGGGTCGGGAGCCGAAACCAGCACGATTCGGTCGAAGCGGCCCGGCCGAAGCAGCGCGTTGTCGACGTCCCACGGGTGGTTGGTTGCGGCGAGAATGAAGACGCCGTCGTTGTTGGAGCCGACGCCATCCATTTCTTGCAGCATCTGGTTGACGACGTTGCGCATCCAGCCCATGTTCGAGTAGCCCGAGCGCTTGCCGCCGAGCGAGTCGAGTTCGTCGATGAAGAGCACGCAGGGCGCGAGATCGCGGGCGCGGTCGAAGATTCTGCGCACGTTCTTCTCGCTCTCGCCCATGATGCCGTCGAGAATGTCGGCGATCGTGATGCTCAGAAACTTTGCGTCGAGCTCGCCCGCGATCGCGCGTGCGAGAAAGGTCTTGCCTGTGCCGGGAGGGCCGTAGAGCAACAGCCCGCCGCGAAGGCTCTTGCCGTAGGCCTTTGCGATTTCGGGGTTGCGCATGGGTTCGAGAAACGCGAGTCGCAGTCGGTTCTTCACCTGTTCGAGGCCGCCGACGTCGGCGAGCTTGATGCGCTCGGGTTGTGGCTCCTCGAAAAACTTCGCATCCTCGCCGTCGCGCACCACGATGAAGCCGTTCTCATCGAGGCCTGAATTCGGGTCTGGGGTTGAGCCTGGGTCTGAATTCGGGCCCGCGCCAGGGTGCGAGCCCTTCGCAGTCGGCCCGTCGCCTCCTATTCGGTCTTCGCGTCTCACCTGCTCAGCTTCATCACCCAGCACGTCGAAGCCCGAACCGTCGGTGATGAACGGGGGAGCAACATCGACACCCATCTCGCGCTCGAGCTTGCCCCAGTCGAACTGCTCCAGATGGGCAGCGGCATCGTTGCGATTCTTCGCGGGGGTCTGAGCCGAGGCCTGCACCGTTACCGGTTCGGTCGGTGAATGGCCAGCAGATTCGTCCTTGCCAGTCGCTCCGAGCGCTCGCCGCAGCAGCGCCTGTGCCTCGGAGTTCGCGGGATCCTTGCCGAGCACCGTACCAAGCTCGGAGATCGCGCGGTCAGTCTGACCCTCGCTCAGCAGCAACCCAGCGAGGTGCAGACGAAGGGGAGTCGCCTCGGGGTTCGCACGCAGAGCATCGGTGAGAGAGTCGATCAGTTCGGACACGGGGGGTACTCCTTGTGGTCGGGACGTTGTCTATTATTCCTGGCTTCGCGGGCGATGCTCGAAAACGATACAGAATGGAGGTGTCGAATGCTTGGCATTTCGCCTCACTCGACATATGCTGACTGTGCAATAGTTAGAAATGCTGTTCAAATAGTGAACAAATGTGGCGGGCGATAATCCGCTCCGCCACACCTCAGCGAGGAGAAGACGTGCAGTTTCACCACCACGGATACGTGTCGACCGATCCCCGGGTATTGCCCGCGAGCGGTGTGGGTGTCGACAGGCCCGAAGAACTGCCCGACGATATCGACGTATTGATCGTGGGATCGGGCCCGGCCGGCATTGCTGCACACGCGCAACTGGCGATGTTTCCCGGTGTGGTGACACGCATTATCGAGCGACGTGATGGCCGTCTCGTGCTCGGGCAGGCTGACGGAATCCAGGCACGCAGCGTAGAGACATTTCAGGCCTTCGGCTTCGCGCCCCAGATCATTCAAGAGGCCTACCAGATCACCGAGACGGCGTTTTGGAACCCCGATCCCAAGAACCCATCGAACATCATTCGCACCGGCACCACGCCAGATGATCCTCAGGGCATTAGCGAGTTTCCGCACCTCATCGTGAACCAGGCCCGAGTCATTGACTACTTCGCCGACTACGCGCGACGCGCACCCGCTAGGGGAGAGGTCGACTACGGCTGGGAGTTCGAGGGGCTCGAGGTAACCGGCGAGGGCGAGTACCCAGTGAACGTGACGCTTCGCCGCGTGAGCGGTCACAGTGGCGCCGGTATCAACGCCGATGCCTCAGGGGTGACTGGCGGCGAGACCCGTGTCGTGCGCGCGAAGTACGTGATCGGCGCCGACGGTGCGCGCTCTGCGGTGCGCTCCGCGATCGGCGGTTCACTGCGAGGCGACCAGTCGTTCCATGCATGGGGCGTCATGGATGTGCTGCCCGTCACCGATTTTCCCGACATTCGCAAGAAGTGCATCATTCACAGCGAGGCGGGCAGCATTCTGCATATTCCGCGTGAAGGCAACCACCTCTGCCGCATCTACGTCGACCTCGGCGAGGTCGACAAGGCAGACGGTGGCCGGGTTCGGAAGACGCCCGTCGAAGCAGTGATCGAACGCGCAAACGCTATCGTGCATCCGTACACGCTTGACGTGCGCAACGTCGCGTGGAGCAGCGTCTACGAGGTGGCACACCGTCTCACCGACCGATTCGATGACGAGGCAACCTCACCCGACGGCAAAGCGCGAGTGTTCTTGATGGGCGACGCCTGTCACACACACAGCGCGAAGGCCGGCCAGGGCATGAACGTTTCGATGCAAGACGGATGGAACCTCGCCTGGAAGCTCGGATACGTGCTCACCGGCATGGCCAGTGACGAACTGCTCGGCACCTACAGCGACGAGCGTCAGGTGACCGCGCAGAACCTCATCGACTTCGACCTCGAGTGGTCGACGCTGATGGCGAAGAAGCCCGAAGAGTTCGAGTCGCCCGACGAGGTCGCAGACTTCTACGTGCGCACCGCTGAGTTTCCGGCGGGCTTCATGACCGAATACGAGCCTTCGATCGTCACGTCGTCGCAGGTGCGTCAGGAGCTCGCAACAGGCTTTACCCTCGGAAAGCGCTTCAAATCGGTGAACACCGTGCGTGTTGCCGATGCGGTGCCGGTGCACATCGGGCACCATCACCGTGCCGACGGGCGCTTTCGCATCTATGCCTTCGCCGACACTGACCGCAGCGCGCTGAACGCCTGGGCAGAGTGGATGCTCTCGGATGAGGCTTCACCCATCCGTCAATTCACCCCGGCGGGCGTCGATATCGACACGGTGTTCGACGTGAAGGCCGTCTACCAGCAGCCCCACTACGACGTGGCAATTGAAACCGTGCCGAAGGTGTTCCTGCCCGCGAGCGGGCCCTATGGGCTGCCCGACTATGAGAAGATCTATGCGGCAATCGAGGGAGACGACATCTTCGAGCAGCGCGGTGTGTCGCGCGAGGGTGCCATCGTGGTGGTGCGCCCGGACCACTACGTCTCGCACATCTTGCCCCTCAGCGCGCGCGAAGAACTCACCGAGTTCTTCGGGCAGTTTCTGCTGCCGCAGGATTAGCCCGTCGCGGTGCGAAGCGGGTTGTGCGAGTCGACAAGGCCCGCGCAACCCTCTCGTGCGACGACACAATCAGGTTCAGCCTGTGCGCGGCTAGTGTGCAGACTATGACGAGTCAGAGCATCGAACCGCAGTCAGTCACCGAGAGCTCCACCGAGGGTTTTGAAGAAAGGATCGCTGCCGCCGCCGCCAACGTTGGCGCGTCGGTCTTCGCGCACGCGATCGACCTCGATACGGGCAGAGAGATCGGTGTGCACTCCGACGCGCCGGTCGTTGCCGCGTCGGTGTTCAAAGTGCCGGTGCTCACAGAATATGTGCGCCAGGTTGCGGCCGGCGAGCTCGACCCGACGAGCCGCGTGCGTGTTCTTGCGAGCGAGGCGACTCTCGGGCCGACCGGGCTCAGTGTCTTTCGTGACGATGCCGAGTGGTCGCTGCGCGATATCGCGACCTCGATGATCACGGTGAGCGACAACACGGCGACCGATGTGCTGATGGCCAAAGTCGGCGTCGAACGCATCAATGCGACCATGGCCGAACTGGGGCTCGGCGGCACGCACCTGATCGGTGACTGCAAGGTGTTGTTCGCACAGATGGCGGCAGACCTCGGGGTCGACGAGCTTGAGAGCGATGACGGTTTGACCTCGGATGACTCCGAGCGGATCGCGGGCTTCGCCGTCTGCACTCCGCTGAAGACGAACCGAACCACGCCGCGCGACGCCGCAAGACTGCTGCAGCTGATCTGGGCAGACGAGGCCGCGACGCCAGAGGCGTGTGCTGAGGCTCGGCGGATCCTCGGCCTGCAAATTTGGCCGCACCGCTTGCGCAGCGGCTTCGCGAGTGACGGCATCAAAGTCAGCGGCAAGACCGGAACGATCTGCATCGTGCGCAACGAGATCGGCATGGTCGAGTTCGTCGACGGCAGGCGCCACGCGATCTCGGTGTTCGTGCGCACCGACGCGTATCGCCTGAACAATCCAGACGCTGACCGGCTGATCGGCACAGTTGGGCGCATTCTCTCGGACGCGCTGAGGTAGACGGTGCGGCCCGAGCTGGCTCGGTACGCAGCGAAAAGGGCCGCGCCTGCGAAGCGCGGCCCTTCTGCCTGTCGCGTCACTCAGCGGTTGATGAGGGGCAGCAGGCTGCGCAGCGCAGCGGCGGCGAATTGGTAGCACACGAGCACAAAGCTGATTGCCTCGCGAGGCGAGCGTGCAACGAGTTTGACGGTGCGATTCGCGGTGCGCTCGGCATGCGGGATCATCGCAGCCTGCTCGGCCGCCGAAGCGTTCGGCAGGTCGATTTCAATTTCGAGGATCTCGGGAACGTTCGGCAGCGGGAACGTCTGTGCCCGGCTTACCACTCGGGCGGCGGCCTCTGCGATGAGTCGCTGCGATTCGGCCGGTGAGAGCGAATCGGCGGCATGGTATCCCTTTGCCTGCTTGACGACGACGGTTTCGATGCCAGGGATCGTCTTCTTCACCGCAGCGCAGATCATGTCGTCACCCGTCAGCAGGCCGACGGGAACCCCGACCGCGGCGGCCTGCATCGCGTTCACGTCGGCCTCAGAGACCTGCACACCGTTCACGCGAACCTCTGTGAACGACGAGGAGTAGGTGTGCGCCATGATGCCTTCGGCGCCGGCTGCAGCGTGGTAGCCGATGAAGAGCGCGATATCGTGCTCTTCTGAGATGCCCTCTGCCATGCAATCGAGCTTGGGGCTGCCGAAGATGACTCGCGCACGAGGGTCGAGCTCGGCGTGAATGAGGTTGTCCATCGTGCCGTGGCTGTCATTGATCAGCACCTCGGTTGCGCCGCCCTCGAACGCTCCTGCGATTGCGGCATTCGCCTCGTTCGTCATGAGTTGTTGAGCCCTCGGGTATCCGTGGCCACCGCGCGCAACCTGGTCTAGGGTTGCCACACCGGCCACCCCCTCCATGTCGATTGAAATGTAGACCCGCATTTCTTGCCTTTCTATGAGGTGCTGGTGTGTCGTGGCACGCGAAACTCATGCGCTGTATTTCGAAGCCTAGAGCGGATCAGTGAGGCGATCTTGGTGAGATAGACAGTTTTCGAATGTCAGTCTTGGCCAGTCAAACAATGCAGCTTCGGCGCCTTCTTCGCAATACTTGGATGGCCGTCACCCCCGAAGACGAGGAGAGCGCATGTCAGCAACTTCTGCCGACCCGACAGCCAGACCTGCATCAGTGGGGCGCGAGCGCGACCCGTTCTTCGTGCGCAACCCCTGGGCGTCTTACCTGCTGCGGCGCAGCGGATACTTTGTTGTCTCACTGTTCGTGCTCGTAACGATTTCGTTCTTGCTCGTGCAGCTCATTCCGGGCGATCCGGCGCGCATGTCGGTCGGCGAGAACGCACCGCCCGAGGTGGTCGAGGCGCGCAGGGCAGAGCTCGGCCTCGACCGGCCGCTCATCGTGCAGTACTTCTCGTTCTGGGGTGGCCTGTTCATGGGCAACATGGGTGAGTCGATCAGCTCTCGCATGCCGGTCATCGACGTCATCTTCAAGCGTGCGCCCGCCACTCTCGAAATCGCATTCGCGGCAGTGGGCATCGCGCTCGTGCTCGCCGTATGCCTCGGCCTGGCATTCGGTGCGCTGACCAAGAATGGCCGCCGCCGCGGGCTCGAGGTGGGGTTCACGGGAGTCTCGTCTGTACTCGCGGTGATTCCCGAGTTTCTCGCCGGCGTGCTGCTCGTCTACCTGTTCGCGGTAACTCTCAACCTGCTGCCGGTGGCGGGGCGGAGCGACATGTCGTCGTACATTCTGCCGGTCGCTGCCCTCGCGCTCGGGCCGACTGCAGCGCTCACGCGAATCGTGCGGGCAGAGACGCTGACGGTCTTGCAACAGGACTACATACGCACGGCGCGATCTCGAAGAATGCCTTCAGTGCGCCTCTACGGCAGGCATGTGCTGCCGAACCTGCTCACCTCGACGCTGACGATCTCGGGCCTCATGCTCGGCAGTATGATCGCGGGCACCGTGCTTGTCGAGAACATCTTCGCCTGGCCGGGCCTCGGCGGGGTCATCGTGCAGTCGATTCAGGGCAAGGACTACCCGCTCGTGCAAGGCATCATCATCTTCTATGGCGCAGTGGTGCTGCTCATCAACCTGGTGATCGACATCGCACTTATTCTGCTTGACCCCCGTACTGCATTGGACAAGTCATGACCACCACACGTCGCCTTCTCGCGGTGCTGCGAACCCCGCTCGGAATCTTTGCGCTCTTCGTGCTCGCCGCGCTCGCGTTTCTCACGCTCTTTGCCCCGGCGATCTGGGGCGAACAGGCCGCAGTCACCAATCCGTCGCTCATCTCGCAACCGCCCAGCGCCGAACATGTGTTCGGCACCGACGGCAGCGGCCGTGACATTCTGCTGCGCACGCTGGTCGCCACCCAGCTCTCGGTGGTCATGGCGCTCGCCGCCACCATCATCGGCGTCACCGCCGGCGTGCTGCTCGGCCTACTGCCGCTCGTGCTCGGAGG
>CALCJF010000042.1 GCA_937967375.1 uncultured Leucobacter sp. | reverse complement strand
GGGATGGATGATGTGCACCGACAACATGCTGTCGGGCAACGCGACGAAGGTGGGCGACGTGCTCACCATTCGCGGCGGGAAGACCGTAGAGGTGAAGAACACCGACGCCGAGGGTCGCCTCGTGCTCGCCGACGGCATCGTGCTCGCCACCGAGGAGTCGCATCGCCCGGACGCGATTGTCGATATTGCGACGCTCACCGGCAACGCCATGGCCGCGCTCGGTCTCGGCACCGCGGCGACGTTCGCGAACAACGATGAGATCGCCGCGCAGCTCGACGCAGCCGCCGATGTCACCGATGAGCGCGTCTGGCGCATGCCCCTCGACCACCGCTACCGCGAGCAGCTGAAGTCGAACATCGCCGACCTGTCAAACGTCGGCGGTTCGTTCGCCGGCGCGATTACGGCGGCGCTGTTTCTGAATGAGTTCGTCGACGACGTGCCGTGGGGCCACGTCGACATCGCCGCGACGATGGAGGTCGAGCGCGACGACGCATGGCGTTCGAACGGCTCGACCGGCTTCGGTGCGCGCCTGCTCGCCGAGTTCGCGGTCGCGTTCGAGGCGCCGAAGAAGGACTAGCTTCGCCGAAGAGGATCCCTGCCGACGAGTCTCGGTGGGGATCCTCTTTTTGCGTGCTTTGATTGGTGCATGGCCGCTTCGCATCCCTCCCAGCTCACAGCCCAGTTCGCAGCCCAGCTCGCTGCTCGCGACGCATACATCGCCGGTTTCGCCGCGTTCGTTGCCGCCTCGCCGACGTCGTATCACGCGGCCAACGCGGCCGCCGAACTGCTGCTCGCGGCCGGCTTCACCGAGCTCGATGAGGCAGAGGCCTGGCCGGTGCTTGAGGCGGGCGCGGGCGCATTCACCCGCCGAGACGGCGCGATCATTGCGTGGCGGGCGGGCGCTTCGGTGACCGCGAGCAGCCCGGTGCGGGTGCTCGGTTGCCACACTGACTCGCCCGGTCTCGTGCTGAAGCCGAAACCGGATTTCAGTGCGCAGGGCTGGGCGCAGGTAGGCGTTGAGGTGTATGGTGGGCCGCTGCTGACGACCTGGCTCGACCGCGATCTTGCGATTGCCGGGCGGCTCGTGACTGCCGATGGCCGCGAGCACCTCGTGCGCACCGAGGCGGTTGCGCGGGTGCCGATGCTCGCGATTCATCTCGATCGCGATTCGGGCAACGGCGTGACGTTGGATCGGCAGCGCCACATGCAGCCTGTCATCGGCGTGGGCAGCGTCTCGGTGGGCGAGCTGCTCGCGGCGGCCGCGGGCATCGAGGTGTCAGAGATCGCGGGCGCCGATGTGCGGCTCGTCGATACGCAGGCACCTGTGCTGTTGGGCGCTCACGGCGAGCTTTTGGCCTCGCCGCGGCTCGACAACCTGAGCTCGGTCTACGCGGGGCTGGTTGCGCTGATCGCGGCCGCCTCTTCGGGTGCCTCTGCCGCTGTTGCTGACGCGGGCGACGCCGTCGCAGATGGCACCATCGCGATGCTCGCGGCCTTCGACCACGAAGAACTGGGCTCCGAGACCCGGTCGGGCGCGTGCGGGCCCTTGCTCGAAGACGTGCTGGTGCGGTTGCGTGCGGGTCTCGGGGCGAACCACGAAGACGCGGCCCGCGCAATGGCGTCGTCGTGGTGTCTGTCTGCAGACGCCGGTCACTCGGTGCACCCGAACTATGCCGAGAAGCACGACCCCAACGTGCACCCGCTCGCGGGTGACGGGCCGATGCTGAAGGTGAACGCGAATCAGCGCTACGCGACCGACGCGCATGGCGAGGCGCTCTGGCAGCGCCTCTGCGAGCACGCGGGGGTGCCTTCGCAGGTGTTCGTGTCGAACAACTCGGTGCCGTGCGGCTCAACCATCGGACCGCTCACCGCGACGCGCCTCGGCATGCGCACCCTCGACGCGGGCGTGCCTTTGCTCTCGATGCACTCGGTGCGCGAGCTGGTGCACGTCGACGATCTGCACGGGCTTGCGCGGGTGGCGAACAGCTTCTTCACTGGGGTCTGATTTCTGTGATGCGTTCACATCTGCGATTGGCTAGGATCGATGCATGAGTGGTGTACAGCAGTCGGGCGATGTGACGCTGTCGACGCGTGCAATGGTTCCCTCGGTCCAGCGCGTCGGCAATCGTGAGATCGAAGTCACGTTTTTGGGTAACAACTCGAAGGGGCAGCCCACATGGGTGCTCTGGAACCCGCTTGAGCCGTATCTGATCGGCATGCTGGTTCAGGGCAAGCTTGGCTTCAACTTCGAGCAGCGCACCGGTCAGGGTGTCATGCTGCACGAGAACATCTCGCTGCAGCGCGTACAGCGCGCCCTCGGCGGCTTCTGAGCGCCCGTCGCTCGTCGGGTCTATCGTTCGCCTCGGCGGGCGGGGTCATTCGTCGACCCGTTCGTTCGTCGAGCTTGTCGAGACGAGCGAAGCCAACACGCCCATAAATTCATCTGCCCAATTTTCCAGGCAAGATTCTGCACCCGGCTCGTCGAAATTTCCGCTCCCCACAAGGATCGCGACGCGCCGAAGCGGGTCATCTAGTTTGGCGTAATTACGCCGATCTTCGCTGATTAGAAAACTAATTTGCGCGTCGATTTGCATCGCCCGTCAAGTTCATCGTAAGCTTAACTCTCGGTAGCCCACGGCGCGAAAGTGCCAACGGCCCCATCGTTTAGTGGCCTAGGACACCGCCCTTTCACGGCGGCAGCACGGGTTCGAATCCCGTTGGGGTCACCAAGCTACCGAATGTAATTGAATAGAACATGGCCCTGTGGCGCAGTTGGTTAGCGCGCCGCCCTGTCACGGCGGAGGTCGCGGGTTCAAGTCCCGTCAGGGTCGCCAGATGAAGAACCCTTCTTAGGAAGGGTTTCTTCGTCTCTGGTGACAGTCATGTTGCCTGGCTCTGTAGCTCAGTTGGTAGAGCGTTCGACTGAAAATCGAAAGGTCACCGGATCGATGCCGGTCGGAGCCACGTAGCGGATTATTACGCCGCTGCTGAACCCCCAAGAGGCTTCTACTCTTGGGGGTTCCTTTATTTTCTCGTCAGGGCGTGACTCGCCCCCGACCTAGCGGTGCCTTTGGTCCTGCCCGGCGACTCGTCGGGGAAGCCGAGGTCATTACCCCGGACGATGCTGGGTGTGCCGCCCCATGGTCGGGGAAGCCCCAGTCGTTTCTTAACAGGGCGGCTCGTCGACTGTGATGAGATCCCCTAGCAGCTCCACAGTTTCTGGCACCATGCCAGAGCCCGGAGCCCAAATGTTTTGATTCATTGTGTTCTCCTTTCCGTGAGCCCCAACTTGACTGGGTAGTGCATTCTGTAACGCGGGACGGGCCAGCAGCATTCCCGCGATCGTGCATGCGTGACGGAGGCTAGACGTCCTGGAGAACTGCAAGCGCGTGTGTGCGGTGTCCCACATTCTGTGTTCGGTTCCTCCAGGCGGTGCTCGTCGGCTCGCACCAAGGTTGGCGAAAACGAAGCGTACCTTGTACGCTACTTAGCGCACCGCTCAAGGGAGAGAATATGAATCTGGCCGAACCCCCCGCGATCCCGGAACTCGAGTTCGCCTTTCGCATTATTGCGAAGGTCGATCCCGGACTGCCGATCCAGCGTCGCCCCGGCGAATCACTCGAGATCATCCCGATCACGGGAGGCTCGGTAAGCGGCCGCATCGAGGCAGAGGTGATGCCCGGCGGCGCCGACTGGTGTCTTTACCGCGGTGACTCCTCTCTTGAGGTCGAAGCCCGCTACTGGTTTCGAACCACCGAGGGCGAGATCGTCGACGTGGTGAACCTGGGCAGAATCTCGCCCCCGGACGAGCGGCACCCCGATCAGCTCTTCATGACGACGCCGCAGTTTCGAACCATCTCGCCACGGCTGCAATGGCTTACCCAGAGAGTGTTCGTCGGACGTGCAGAGTCATTCGATACGCATACGACGATCGACGTGTTCGAGGTCATTGCGTAGCTACCGGGTCTGGCCCAGTTCCAAGCGCCTCCGCACCCTGAACTTTCCGACAGGGCAGCGACCGTCACAACCAGCCAAGAATCGGCCGGGAGCTTCTTCCTGAACAGCGCGATCCCGCAGAATCTTCCCCCAGAATTACCCCCGGCATGAAGCCGTTCCGCTACTACGCTAGGTCTGGGCTCCGAGGCCCCCAACCCCTTTGGGCTGCTTCCGGTACCTAGAGAGCCCCTATGTTCACTTTCTAGAGCGTGCGTAGGGGCTCTCGCCTTGCTCATAAGTTAGAGCAGAGTTGAACCCGAGAAAAGAGTCACTTTTATCGATGCGCGAATTGCACATTTCTTGCGCAAATTGAACCCGGGCGTGACGGGCTCTCAATCGAAGATCGGCATCACATTGGTCCGCGGTCAAGCGGCGTTGCGCGATACGTCGGGTCCGCCGGATCCTGAAATTCATCAGTAGCCCGCATTTCCACAGGCTCGCGCTCCATGGTTGGGCGATCGGCGTACCTCGCGACGAACAGGTCGATGATCGTCAGCAGTGCAGCGACACCCACGGCGATGTACACCACCTGAGCCCCAATCGATCCCTCGCCGAGTATCGCGTCGACCAGGTTGTATTGAAAGACCCCGATGAGCCCCCAGTTCAACCCTCCGACGATCACGAGAATCTTGGCAATCACTAGTAGTACTCGCATGGTGCGCTCCTTTGCTTTCCTCCAGGTTCTCCTCGCTGCAGTGATTGCCACACCCCCTGGCGGGCGGCAACGCTGCGTGGTATGAAGCCGGGCAACTGCGCAGGAGCGAGCTCTGCACCATACTGGGTTCATGGGTACACATGTGCGGCACATGGCAGAAGGTTTTTCGAAGAGGATCAGCCTCGCGCCAGTTGCAGACTGGACCGATACGGCTGAACGCCTATGACCACCCTTTACGTCGGAACGGGCCCGAATCGCATTCCGATTGCAGCAGCGCTGGCGCAGGCCGTTCAGGGTGACGTGATCTCCTTCGCACCCGGCATGCACCAGGTGGGTTCAGTCACGCTGAACGCGCTGACTCTGGTGGGTGAGGGCAGCGCCGAAGCCACGACCTTGGTCGGCACGATCGTGCCCCAGGGCAGCTGCGCTCTCGCCGCACTGACCGTAAGTGCGCAACCACGCGGCAGTGCGATCGCGATGATGCGCGAGTCGAGCGCGTACCTCAGTGTGACTGACTGCCGCATTGCCGGTGACCCCACTGCGAGCACGATTACCGTGGGTGTCGACAGCGGCACCCTGGTGCTGAATCGGGTCGCCATCGCTGACGACGCAGATCTCACCACGGTCAGGGTGACAGCGGGTGCCCGGTTGCACGCCACGGCATCGAACCTCGGTGGTCTCGAAGTGCGAGATGGTTCGGCCGATCTCGTCGGCTGCGCGGCGCACCTCGTGTTCGCCGGCGAAGGGGCCCAGGTGCGCGGCTACGGGTCGCTCGATCTGGCCCCGGTGCCGGGAAAGCGGGCGCTTCGCGTGCTCAGTGGCGCGTCGCTCGAACTCGAGCGTGTTCGCCTCGTCGGAGGCGAGATGTTTGAGGCTCAGGCAAATGCCGCCACCCTACGAATCGCGCAGATCGAGTCGTCGGGAGGCGGGGTGCTCAGAGTGCTCGCCGAAGCCGACGCAGCAGTCTTCTGTGAGAGCCCCTACGTCGAGGTTGTGCAGTCAGCGCCACTGGCGCGCAAGGCTCCGCAGCGACGTGCGGGAGACGGCCCACAGCGGGTGCTCTGGCCCGCCCACCAGGGCAACAGCTTCGCGAGCGACATATTGCCTCGGATCAAACCGGGCGACACCCTTGTGCTCGAAGAGGGCCAGTATTCGTTCGAAAATGTCGGCCGCGATCAGTATCAGTGCGAAGTGAACATTGACGGGGAGGGGCGGCGCGACCGCATTCTGATGCAGGGAGGATTCGACGTTCCCTCGGGTGCCAGCCTCACATTGACGAACTTCACGATCGAGCACCCGGTCACGAACAACGCCGTGTACGTGTCAGGCGGAGCAGACCTCTCGATGCACGGAATGATCGTGCGCAGCCACCCCGCCGCCGAGTTTCCAGCGCTGTTCGTCGAGGGCGCGCTGACGGCGACCGCCTGCGAGTTGCGCGCCAGCCCAACTGAGACGCGGGCGACCATCACCGTCATGGGTGAGGGGCGAGTCTCGGCGCTTTCCTGCGAGCTCGGGTGGTGCGACTTCGCGGCATCCTCTGTGATCTCGCTCGAGAACTGCAGCGTCATCAGAATCGCTGCGCAGGGCCAGGCAAAGGTCGTTTCGGCGGGCGTCCTGGGGATCATGCCGAACTTGCGCAACCAGTGCTCCCTTACTGGGCGGGGCCAGGCGACACTAGATATGGATGTGCTCGACTTTCCCGCGGGCTCTGAGATCAATGTCGGCGAACAATCGTTGCTCAGCTTCACCTCGTTTGCTTCGGGTCGAACCCCCAAGATCACGCTTGAGGGTAACGGGCAGGTGGTGCGCGGTCTCACAGGCAACCGAGAAGGGGCGAGGGGCGCCATGGTGACCTCGTCTCTGCCGACCCGGGCGGGAGCGCCCGCCGACCCCGGCTCAGGCGGCGAAGACATCTCAGGCTTGCGTGACGATTCGCTTGCAGCGCTGAACCACCTCATTGGGCTTCGCAAGGTCAAAGAACAGGCCGCGCAGTTCGTGAAGAACGCGGTCATCAATCGCGAGCGAGCGGGGCTCGGCCTGAAATCGATGCCGCTGACATTGCACAGCCTGTTTCTCGGCAACCCGGGAACCGGCAAGACTACGGTGGCACGCCTGCTCGGCAAGGCGCTCTACGCAGAGGGCGTCGTGTCTTCGGATGTCTTTGTCGAAGTGGGGCGCCCCGACCTTGTCGGTCAATATATTGGTGACTCGGCGGCCATGACGGAGAAGGTGCTCGACAGCGCCAGGGGCGGCATTCTCTTCATCGATGAGGCGTACTCGTTGGCACAGTCGCTCGAAGAAGACTACGGCCA
The DNA here is from genome assembly GCA_937967375.1 of uncultured Leucobacter sp. Taxonomy (GTDB): domain Bacteria; phylum Actinomycetota; class Actinomycetes; order Actinomycetales; family Microbacteriaceae; genus Leucobacter. The sequence goes on along the minus strand of CALCJF010000042.1, from coordinate 48,972 downwards.
AGAGGTGCTCGACACCATCATCGCGTATATGGAGAACCACCGAGACGATCTCATGATCATCTTCGCCGGCTACACCGACAAGATGCAGAGACTGCTCGACATGAACGCAGGCCTTGAATCTCGGGCGCCCAATCGCTTCGACTTCGAAGACTACTCAGGCGAAGAGCTCGCCACTATCGGAGTGAAGTCGCTCACCGACACTGACTATGAGCTCGAAGACGAAGAGCTGTACCGAAGGATTCTCGGCCAGGGGTATCGGCAGAGTGCCGATCGCAGCAACGCCCGTTGGGTGCGCAACTTCAACCAGACCCTCATCGGGCATCAGGTCGACCGCCTGCACGAACTTCGCACCCGCACCATCGCGGACTACCGGTTGATCGCAGATGACGATCTCTATGCGCTCGCCGGCGTAGACGCGCATGCTGAGGGCGGATCATCGTCGGTGGCGCAGTTGCTGGCCGAACTCGACAGCATGGTGGGCCTCGCAGAGGTGAAAGGCTGGGTCGCGAAGCTCGTCAATCGAGTCAAGGCCGATCAACGACGCATTCAGGTCGACGCGAACATCTCGCGCCCGACCTATCACGTCACCTTCACGGGCAGTCCCGGAACCGGCAAGACCACTGTCGCTCGCATCATCGCCGAGCTCTTTCGCGAACTCGGAGTGCTCTCGAGGCCGACGGTGAAAGAGGTGAACCGCGCTGCGCTGGTCGGTGCCTTCCTTGGCCAGAGCGAACAGCGCACTACACTTGCCCTCGACGAGGCGATGGGGGGAGTGCTCTTCATCGACGAGGCATACGACCTCTATCGGGGAGGCGATTCTTCGTCGGACTATGGTCAGGCGGTGATCGCAACGCTGCTGCCGCGCCTCGAGAACGATCGCGATAAGTTTGTCGCGATCCTCGCGGGGTACGCGGACGAGATGGAGACCTTCTTCACCTCGAATCCCGGGCTGCGCTCTCGTGTGCCGCACTCGGTGCACTTCGATGACTACTCCGCTGAAGAGGTCGCCGAGATCACCGTGCGAATCATCGCGAAGTCTTGGGCTGTCGATACGGTGAGGCTCGCTGCCCTTGTCGCCGCTGCTTACCGATCCCTCCCCGAAAACGAGCGGGCGAATGGGCGCAGTGCTCGCATACTCGCAGAGCAGCTTGAGAGCCTGCAGTCTGACCACATCGCCACGAACAACGTGCCCGATACCGAGCTCGCCGTCATTCCGCCATCGGTACTCGACGCGTTTGCCAGCGCCCACGGCCTTGCCGGAATCTGAGCCAAACGATCGTTTGGGCTTGGCGTTTCGTTGGCGGACGAACGGCGCCTAAAGCGAGAGCGCCCCAACAAACACCAGTGCGAACACGAAGAGACCGAGGCCGAGCAGCGCACTGACCGAGCCGGTGACGATGCCGGTTATCGCAGAGGGGTCGGGTTTGTGGCGTCGCAGTGCAACGATCCCGAACACGATACCGACGAGACCGGCGACGACTCCCAGCCAGAGAAATACGGGGCCGGTCGAGGTGAAGAAGAATGCGATCAGGGTAGCCAGGCTGATGAGCCCGGCGATAAGCGAGAGTCGCGAACTCCAGTGGCGAGCAAATGCTGGGGGAGCGGGCGGGTCAGAAGGCTGGTTTGTCATCAAAATCCTTTTCGGTGCAAGCGTCTGGGCTGAGCATCAACGTAGCGCCGAAAAGGCCCGTGCGGGGGCGCAAACATGCCAAAACAGCGCCGCCAGCGTGGAATGTACGAAGTTTGCGTGATCTGGCCGAGTTCTCGCCAGCGGGCGTCGCATCGGCTTCAATAGGCTTGCGAACATCTGGTGAAGAAGTTTTGCCCAAGGGGGAGCATTGACCGAGGAATACCCGAGCCGCACACTTGCTGACGCGCCGAGGGCCGACGACGGCTACTACGGCCCAGACAGCATTTCGTGGCGAGTGTTCTCTGATCCAGGATCGATGCTCGGCGCGAAGAACGCAGTGTTTCTGCAGATGCTCGAACCCGGAATGATGACGCACTTTCAGCGCGTCTCGATGACGAACGAAGGGCCCGAACAGCTCGCAGCGAGGTTCGACCGCACTTCTGCCTATCTTCGCGACGCGATTTTTGCCGACAAAGCGCACGCTGATGCGGCGGCCGCGCACGTCGACCGGCTGCACGAGCGCGCCTCGTGGACTAACCCTGAGACGGGGGAGGTCGTGAGCGCCAAGCAGCCGACCTGGCAACGGTGGACTTGGTGGACGTACATTTGGTCGGCGGTGCGCGGCTACCAGGAATTTGGGCCGGGCATGACCGCGCAAGAGGCGGATCAGCTGGTGCAGGAGTCCCGTCGTGGTGCCGAGAGCATCCATGTTCCAGGCCCGTTCTTCGAGACTTTTGCCGAACTCGACGAGTACATTCGCGAGGAGCTCAACACGAAGGCACTCACGATTTTCGCCGCTCTCGCGGGGCACTCGCTTCGTCACCCTGATGTGAAGGGACCGATAGCCAAATGGGTTGCCCGTCGCATCATCAACGGGGTGCTGTCGCTGCTGCCCGAGAGCGCCCTCTACTTCTACGCCGTCGAAGATCGCAGCGCGAAAGAGTTTGCGAGGGGCGCGCGGTTCACGAAGTGGATAGCGAAGCTCTCCCGCAAGAACCGCTCAGCCGAACAACTGATCGCAGATTCGATCGGCGAGTCGATTGCGAAGCCTTACCAGCGCGTACGGCCAGCAAAGGCGTAACTCGTCAACTCGCAAGGGGCGGCGCGGGCGGCTTTGGGTTTGGGGATCGGAGGCCGCCTGATCCTTTTTGAGACAAAATCGGCGCCCATGGCCCGTCGAGTCGTCTGCTGGGTCGGATTCGCGTTAGCGTTAGGGGATGGAACGCGAACAGGCCCCCCGCAACGACGTGCGCGCGAACAGCTCTGAAGCAACGCCGATCTTCGACGAACTGCTAGAGCTCTGCCCACACCCCGAGCTCGTTGCCGCTCGGGTCGGTGAAGTGCAGGCGCCGCCCACCCGGAAACTCGTACGGCCCCTGCACGACCTGCCCACCCGCTGAAGTGATCGCGGCAGCGGTTGCGTCGAGGTCTTCTGAGAAGAGGATCACGAACGGGCCACCGAAGGGCCTTGCCTCGGACGCTTCGAACAGGCCGCCGACTTCGGTGTCGCCCTCGCCTCTGATGCCGGCGTAGCTGGGGCCATAGTCGTTGAAGGCCCAACCGAAGGCGCCTTGGTAGAACGCCTTGGCCGCGGCAAGGTCGGTGACGGTTAGCTCGACGTAGTTGATGCTGTGATGAGTGGGTGCCATGCTCGAAGGCTAACAGTCACCACCGACGTTAACTAGGCTGCTGCGCTGGGCATTTCAGGTGAGTCGCTTTGCCCGGGCCGCCGCGATCGATGCGGTGCTGTTTCAGCGAGATCTGACAGATCGGGCACTTTGGGTCTGCGGCGGGTATGTAGGCCGGTTCATTCGGGTCTCCCAACTGCGAGGTGCCCTCAAACTGGTAGAAGAACCGTCGCCAAGCTGACCAGAATCCGGGCTCGCCATCCCAAGGAGTTTCATGCCACAGTCGTCGTTTTCGTTCGCGCACAAACGAAATCATAACACATTCGTTTGTGCACAAACAAGATAGGATGAGTGCATGACACAGTCGACCGAAGACCTTCTCGAGCTTGACCAGCAGGTCTGTTTTGCGCTCGCCGTCGCAAGCCGCAACGTCATCGCCCTCTATCGCCCCATTCTCGAGCCGCTCGGGCTCACCCACCCGCAGTATCTCGTGATGCTTGCGCTCTGGGGCAAGGCGCCACTTCGCTTCGGGGAGGTCGCAGAGCTGCTGCGCCTCGACCCGGCCACTCTGTCACCTCTGATCAAGCGCCTCGAGCAGTCTGGCCTCATCGAACGCCACCCAGTCGCAGGCGACGAGCGCACGTTCGCACTGGTGCCGACCGAGGCTGGTCGCGCGCTTCGCGAGCAGGCACTCGGTGTGCCGCCCGCGGTGATCGAGCAGCTCGGAATGCCCATCGAACGCCTCGTCGCACTGCGCGACGAGCTCACCGCGGTGATTGACGCAACTGATCCGGTGAAGTAGCTGCCGCTTGCAATGTTTCGAGCTTGATGATCGCTTGAGCGAGCATCGCCTCGCGTCGTTCTGGGGTTCGGGCTTTCAGAAGACCGAGGATCACGGCATAGCGCTCGCTGCGCCCGAGGCTCTCGAACGCGCGCGCCGCTTGCGGGCTCTCTGCCAATGCCGCCGCGAGGTCTGCCGGCACCTCGGCGGTGCGTTGCGACTCGTAGGCGGCCTCCCAACGCCCGTCGGCTTTTGCCGCTTCGACCTCGGCGAGGCCAGCAGGGCGAACGCGACCGGCAGCAGCCAATGCCTCGAATTTGCCTACGTTGATCTGTGACCACGAGCTGGTCTTTCGCCTGGGGCAGTAGCGTTGCAGAAATGAGTCGGCGTCGTTCGCACGGCGCTGCCCATCGATCCAGCCGAAGCAGAGCGCGCCATCGAGCGCCTCTTCAATCGAGAGCCCGCCGACTTTCGAGTTTCGCTTCGCGATGCGCAGCCATGCCTCCGGCGTGTCGGCGTGATGCGTCTCGAGCCATGCCTCCCATTCCGCGCTGCTCGTAAACTCGAGCACGCTAGTCGTCCTGTGCGATGCCGAAGCGAGCCTCGAGCATCTCGCGATAGTGCTGGTTCTGCATGACACCGAGCACATTTCCGAACGGGTCGACGACAGACGCAGTGATGAACCCTTCGCCGCGCACCGTAATCGGCTCGTACTCGGTGGCGCCCATCTCGAGCACTCGCGCTACCGTCGCATCGAGATCATCGACATGCCAATAGAGCAGTGCACCGCCCGGCCCGGAAGATCCGGGGCGGCGAAACCTGCTATCGATGATGCCGAGCTCGGTTTGGTAGTCGCCGATGCGAAATTCTGCGTAGACCAGGCCTCCATCTGGGCCTGACCGCTCGAAGTACGCCTCAAGCTGCAGAATCTCGGCATACCAATCGCGCGCTGCAGCAACGTTGTCTGCAAAAAACGAGATGGTCGCTGGGCCGCGAAACATGGCAACTCCTTCGTTGTCGTATGCGCCCGCATGCACTGCAGCTCGCAGCACACGGGTGAATTCATGCTATGTCAGCTGCTCGCGCTGGTCGAGTGAACGGCGGGTGAAAGATAGGGCGCGTTCGGCAGATCACCAGCTGGCTTAGAGGGGCTTTCGAGCCTGCATGGAGCCGAGCACAGTAGCGTGATCGACATGGGCACCACAGCAGTGAACTTTCCGAAGGGCAAGTACTACGCCCTCACTTGGAGCATCCCTGACAGCTACGGCGGCATGACGAGCGCGATGTTGCATCGTTCCAGGGCATTTCACCGACTTGGCGGGGTGAACGTCGAGGTGCTGACGCTCGATGATCGACCCGATTACGCTGAGCTTTCGGCGAAGCTGCTTGCATCCGGCGAACTCACCGAAGGCGTGAGCATTCGAAATCTCTGGGATGATCTGCGCTGGCGAGATCTGAAGCCGTCGACAAAACAGAAGTCGCCCCTGAAATCGGCCGAACTTCTCGAACCCGCCGCGGGTGACCACGTGGTCGAACACGACGGAGTCCTGCTCGTGAGAGAACGGCGCGACGAGCACGGTGCCGTGGTGAGCGTCGACCGTTTTCGCCGAGACGGCTCGCTGTTGGCCACCGATCGTATTGACGCAAATGGTCATACCGTGATGCTCTACGACGCCGAAGGCCAGCCCGTACGGCGCTGGGGTTCGCGGTGGAAGCTCTACCGCTGGTGGCTCGACCGAGTCTTCAAGAAGCGCCTCAGTTTTCTCATCATCGACTCGAAAACTGCCGCTCGCTTCGTGTCCGGCTATCGCCGCGAGAACGTGGTGACACTGCACCTGGTGCATGCTTCGCATCGCGACCCAGAGAGCGCTGAACCGAAGTTGCGAGCCTCTCGTGAGGCGGTACTGAAACGAAGCAACGACTTCGACTCGATCATTGTGCTCACCGAACGTCAACGCGAAGAGCTGCTGCGCGACCTTGGCGAGCTTGGCGTCGACGCGAACAACGTCGTGCGCGTGATCCCGAACGGGATCAACCTGCCACCAGTCGAGGCGACAGAACACGCTCGAGGCAATGGCATCATCGTTGCCTCGCTCGACGAGCGAAAACGAGTGGAGCTTGCGATCGATTCGGTGGTTGAAGCTCACCGCACTGATCCTGGGGTGAAACTCGACGTGTATGGGGGCGGGGAACGAGCGGATGCGATTCGCGCTCAGGTCGAAAGTCAGGGTGCCGCTGGTTTCGTCACGATGCACGGCTACCACCCTGACGCCCGGTCGGGGTTCAAGCGGGCAGACTTCAGTCTGCTCACTTCGTCATCCGAGGGTCTTCCGCTTGTGCTCGTCGAGAGCATGGCAGTCGGCTGCATCCCGATGGCTTATGACATTCGCTATGGACCCACTGACATGATTAGCGATGGGGTCAATGGGTTCGTGGTGCCAGATGGCGACAATGCACTGCTCGCGCAGCGCATTGTCGAATTGCAGCGCATGCCAGAATCGCAGATACAAGCGATGCGCAGCAAGGCCATCGCCCGGGCGCAGGAGTTCTCAGATGAGGCGATCGCGAAGCGCTGGGTTCGAGAATTCGAGCGCGCGCTGGGAGCGAAGCGCATTCGAGACGCGGAGGGTGAACCACTGCCGATTCGCCTGCGAAGGCGTGCCGGTGTGATGCGCCGGCGCGTGCGTCGGGTGCTCGGTCACTAGGGTGCGTTGATTTAGTCTGTGCACCGGAGCGCGTACAGACTAAATCAACGTGCCCTAGGTAGCCGCCACCATCTGTAGCGGCGCAGCCAGCCTTACTTGGCTGCCGCAAGTGGTATGCGGGCGCCCGTGGCCCGGGCGAGACGGTGTGACGGCGCTTCGATCCAGCGCTGAAACAACACCGCAACTCCGATGCTCACCGGCACCGAGACGAGAGCTGCCAACCACCAACGCTGCGACCCGAAGAGATACGTCACGGTAGCGATGATCGGTACGTGCACCAGGAAGAGACTGAACGAGATTCTACCGAGCCACTGCGCCGGGCGAGTCTCGAGCAGCGCGCGAAACCCCCGCCACCTCACCGCCAGCACCACTACGAGCACGGCGCCAGCGGCGGCGAGGCCCCAGAATATGTTCTGGGTGACTTCGGGGGCGTGCAGTGGCCGCGAGAGCCAGCTCGCAATCAGCAGCGCACCCGCGAGGCAGCCGAGCAGCGCAAGCGGCCACTGGCGCTGAGTGTCTGATCGGTGCTCGAGATCGCTGAGGCGAGTCGCGATCAGCGCGCCCGCTAGAAACACAGGCAGATAGACGAGTGCTGCGACATCGAATACTCGACCGAGCACGCTCGCTGTGACGCACAGGCCAATGCACAAGATCGCGTACTTGCGCATGCGAACGGACGCCCAGACAAAGATCGGGGCCAGCAGCGAAAAGATGATCTCCCAGCGCAGCGACCAGAGCACGTTGTCAATCTGATATGACCGGCGAGTCAGTGAAGCCTCGCTGAGCAGTGACCACAGACTGACTGAAGTCGCCTGGGCATTCTGCATCCAAGACCCGTCTGGCATCAGACTGCGGTCGCGTGGAACCAGAAGAATGAGCGCTGCAGCGAGAAGCAGCGCCCCAAACGTCGGCAAATAGAGCCGCAGGATGCGTGTCGGATAGTACCGCCGCCACGAGAACCCCTTGCGCATCGCGGGCAAAGTGATTACCAGTCCCGAAAGCACGAAAAAGACGAGCACCGATTCGGTGCCGGCAAACAGCAGCTTCAGGGGGGTTTGCGTGAGCCACTCCCAAGTCGACTTGCTCAGCTCGGGTCTTGCCACGAGCGAGAGGTGAAAGAACATCACCCCGACTGCGGCGAACCCTCGAAGGCCGTCAAGGCTCAGAATGCGGGGAGTGCTGCCAGACATCTGATCAGGTTAGATGCTCGGACTGGACGCTCTCTGGGCGGGCGGCCCCATCGCGCCAAGCAGCTTCGCGATGCCGAGAGGCGAGGCTATCCGACCGGTAGGACGGCTCGGAGGGAGAAACCGCCATCCACGCGCGGGCCCGCTTCGACTGAACCCCCGAGCGCGCTCGCCCGCTCTCCCACTCCTACGAGGCCGAGCCCGGCACCGGGAGCCTCAGGCAGCCGTTTCGATCTGTCCGGCGCCCCGTTTTGAACCTCGACGATCACCTCGCGGTCGGTTTCGAGCACACGCACGTCGATGTCTGATCCAGGGGAGTGGCGCACCGCATTGCTCAGGGCCTCTTGCACGATGCGGTAGACGGTAAGCCCCGTCGATGTGGGCAGCGTGCTGAGCTCCCCTCCGTGTGATTCACCGTCCCGGCTCATGCGCAGTGAGACACTCGCTCCAGACTGCCGAGTGCCTGCGACCAGTGCGGGCACGTCGGCGATCGTAGGTTGCGGCGCGAGCAGCGCTTCGTGCCCTTCCCCGCCGGCGCGAAGGAGCGCAAGCAGATTGCGCATTTCGGTGAGGGCCTGTCGAGATGACGCGGCGATCGACTCGAACTCCTGCTCGGCCTCGGGGCCGATACCGGGCAAACGATACTTCGCCGTGGTCGCCTGCACGCTGATCACCGACATGCTGTGTGCGACGACGTCGTGCAGCTCTTGTGCAATGCGATTGCGCTCGGTGAGTTCGCGGCTCTGGGCGCTCAACCCAGCGATCGTGCGCCGCTCGGCCTGCAGTGCGCCGCGACTCGTGACGAGTTGGCGAACGAATATGCAGAGCACCAGCAGACCGAGCGATACCGAAGCCGAAACAATCATGTTTGCGGAGGCGCCGGGCGTGACCCCGATCGATATTGTCGCGATCAGCGCGCCGAGCTGCGGCACCGCCCACGAGGCGATCGCCCAGGGCCACCGGCACCGCAGTGCGATGAGTAGCGTCAGAAAGGCTTGGAACACTAGCGTGGTGACCGGCCACGGCCACGGTAAGGCGTCCGTGCCCACGTTAGCGAAGAGCGACGCCAATACCGCGCCGAGTTGCAACGCAATCGCGAGCAGCGGCAGGCGTCCGGCCAGAGCGAAGGCAATGGCATGGGCAAGCACGATGCACATTGCCGTGACGACCGGCACGCCGTAGACGGCGGCGAGGATCGGCCAACCGACTGCGATCGCGAGTATCGCGAGCGCGCCACTCGCGATGCGGGCCCAGCCGCGAGCTGTGTCGTCACCGAGACCGGCCGTCGTCACCGCGACCTCGAGCCTGGCCAGGCCACGCAACACCGCGGGAAGTGCGATCAACAGGAGGCATCCGGTGACGAAGTTGAAGGTGGCTTCTAGCCAGAACGACTGAGCCACATCGTCTGCGAGCGCCCCCTGCGTGAGCCACTGCACCACCACTTCTGCCTCAGAGATATCATCTCGCGGCAAAAAGGCCCCCCAAACAGGGTAGCTGAGCTGACCGATTGCAGCGATGCTCCACGAGATTGCCGCAGTGAAGGTGAAGGCGCGAAGCGGAAACGCGACGAGAGTCTCAAAAGCGAGGTCGAGCCATCGGCGCGAGTCCGCCATCGTGCCGAGAAGCCCGGCCATGCCCGGCTTGCGTGGGGCATAATCCGGCTTTGGCACATCGGCGCCCCAGGCGCGCAGCCTCGCACGCGAGAGTGATGCGAAGAAGCTCGCGAGCCTGAGGGTGAAGGGCAGCAGCAGCGCACCCACCCAGATGATGAGGGTGCTGATCGAAAGCGCGGCCAAAGGGACGAGTGCGCTGAATGCGAGCAACGAGAATGCAAACCCTGGCAGCAGCAGCGCATAGTCGCGCCCGATGGCCTTGAAATCGAAGAGTCGCGCTCGTTCGACGGGTCTGCGTGAGTCGTGCACCATGTCAGCATCTCCTATTCTGCAGTGCGATGCCACTTTGTGTGGTGTGCAGGTCGAGGGCGAATATGCTGCCCACGGTATGGGCACTACACAAGGTTGGGCATCACCCGGGAGAACGATCAACGGTGCTACTCCTGGGTGATGTCACTGCTCGCGCGGCTCGTTAGTATCGTGGGTATGGTGCAACGAGACCCGAGTGCAGAAATCATCCGAGTCGCAATCGTTGACGACCAGGCGATGGTGCGCCAGGGTTTCGGAGCGCTGCTCGACGCGCAGGGCGATATTACCGTCGTGGGCAGCGCGGCAGACGGTGCCGATGCCGTGCAGCTTGTGAGCCGAACCAGGCCTGATGTGGTGCTCATGGATATTCGAATGCCCAATATGAATGGCCTTGATGCGACTCGGGCGATCCTCTCAATGCCGGGGCTCGCGCACCCGCGGGTGATCATGCTAACGACCTTTGACGCCGACGAATATGTCTTCTCGGCGCTGCAGGCTGGAGCCAGTGGGTTCTTGCTGAAAGATGCGACTGCAGAGGATCTCATCGCGGCGGTGCGTATAGTCGCAGCCGGTGACGCGCTGCTTGCCCCCTCAATCACTAGCAAGCTGATCGCCGACTACGCATCGCGTCCCGCTCCCCGCGACACTGGGGCGATGCTCTCGCCGCTCACGGAGCGCGAACTTGACGTCATGCGACTCATTGCATCTGGTCAGTCGAATGCAGAGATCGCCAAGACGCTCTTTCTTTCCGAGCAGACTGTGAAAACACACGTGTCACGCGTGCTCGGCAAACTCGCGCTGCGCGACCGAACACAGATCGTGATCACTGCCTACGAGTCTGGTCTTGTCAGTGTTGGCCGCTGACGCGTCAAGCTGATCTGATCTGACTCGACGAGCAGGAGTATTTCGGTCTAGATCGCACTTCGGTAGGTGCTCAGATCACTCAGATGGGTGACGCGTCAATCAAAACGACGCCCGTAGCGTGCCTTCTTGTAGCCGATACAAGGAGATCACATGTCCCTCGCTCATGCCAGCCGAAGTGCGGCACGAAATGCCAAGCGCCCTTTACGGGAAGCAACTTCTACCCCGACCGCATGCGCACCGAGCCAGACCGTATCGGCCCCAGCCACCCCGGTGCGACGGGACGCCGCCATTGATGCGGTGCGTGCCGCTTGCCTGCTCGTCGTCGTGCTGCTGCATTCGCTCATGGTTGGCGTGCAACTCGGCCTCGACGGCGGCCTGCGAACAAGCGTCGCGCTCTCGGGGGAGCCCTGGTTTGCGCCGATTACCTGGCTGTTGCAGATCATGCCGCTCTTCTTCATCGCCGGCGGTTTCGCGGCACTCGCGCAGTGGCGCAGTATGCGCGCGGAAGGTGCGAGCGCCGCTACCTACGTGCTCGGGCGAGTGCGGCGACTTGCGGTGCCCGCATTGCTGATGGTTCTCGCGTTTGGAGCGATCCTTTTCGTGGCGAGAGAGTTCGGTGCCGACGCTGCGCTGCTCGAAGAAGCAGGTCTGCGCGCCGGCCAGCCGCTCTGGTTTTTGGCCGTCTACCTTGGGGTGACAGCGCTCGTACCGGCGATGGTGTGGCTGCATGAGCGCTACCCCGTATTGACGATCGCGGCGCTCGGAGCGGGGGTGGTGCTCGTAGATGTACTGCACACACGCGGCGGCCTGCCCGTAGGCTACCTGAACCTCATGTTCGTGTGGCCGCTGATGCAGCAGCTGGGCTTCTTGCTCAGTGACGATGCATGCTCGAGGTGGCCCACTAGGCGACTGGTCATGGCGGTGAGTGTGCCGATCGCGCTGCTCTTGGTGCTGTTGGGTTGGGGGTGGTCACCCGACATGATCGAGAATCTCAACCCGCCAACCGTCGCGATTGCTTTGCTCGGTGCCGCCCAGTTCTTTGCGCTGGTGCTTGCGCGCCCTTTGATCGACAGGCTCATACTCAGGCCGGGTGTGCGCTCGGTGGTGCGTAGAGCCGGAGGCTGCGCCATGACTGTATATCTGTGGCATATGCCGCTGATACTTGCGCTGGTCGTCGTGCTCTGGGCTGGCGGTTGGCCATTGCCCGAGCCGGGCTCAGTCGCTTGGTGGGCGACGCGGGCGCCTTGGCTGGTGATGATCGCGCTGGGTGTGGGCAGTTTTGCGAGATGGTTCTCGAGAATCGAGGAGCGTGCGCTTTGGCTGGTTGGCCGGTCAGCCAGCGTTCCTGTTGGAGAGGGCGCCATACGGGTCGCTCTCTGCGTGGTGTTGGCGGTTGCTGGCGTGACCGTCGCGCTGCTCGGGGGTCTTGCTTCGCCGGGTGGTTGGGTTCTCGCGGCTGCTTCACTGTGCGCCGCGACAGGTCTTGCCGTCGTTCATCCGAAGACGAGGCGAAATGACTAGCCCGCGGAGTTTGCCGAGATGTATGGCAGAGGATCGACCGGTTCGCCGTTCACTCGAAGCACCAGGTGTAGGTGAGCCCCGAACGACTGGCCGGTGTTGCCGACGCGGCCGGCTTCGTCGCCAGCGTTCACGCGGTCGCCGACCTCGTAGCTGTGTGATCCGGTCTGCATGTGGCAGTACAGGCTCGAAACTTCATCGCCACCGACCTTGTGCTGCACCTGCAGGCCGAAGCCGCACCAGTCGTTGAACGTCGACTTTACGACGATTCCGTCGCCGATAATGCGAATCGAGGCGCCGTTGCCAGCGTCGAAGTCTTGCGCGTTGTGAAAACCCGCCACGGGGGCGCTGCGATAGCCGAATCCGTCAGTGAGCTTCGACTGCTGATCGAAGGGGTAGCGCAACTTGGTGCTGGTGAGCAGCTTGGGGTCGAACAGTCCGTTAGCTCCGAGTGCCAGCGTGGGCATGGCCTCGGCTTCGACCGCGCCGATAACCTCAAGGGCCTTCGCGCCGGGTTCAATGTCTGCGGAGACGAAGCTCTGTGCTTGGACAGCTCCCACGGCTTCTTCCGAGGGCGTCATCGTGAGGTTGGCTGGAAGCGCAGAGAATGCGAGGAGACCACCGACGCTGAGAAGTCCGCTGCCAGCGATGAGCGCCCGGCGCAGCGCAGACGTACGTGTGGTTTTCCCCGTTACCATTTCGTTACCATATCACGGGATCACCGGAGAGCACCACCCGGGTGGAACGATGCTACCCGATTTTCCCCCTTGGAGAAACCCCTAGCGGAGCCGGGCAGCAGGCCCCTAGCATTGCCGCCGTGCGAGTTTTCAGTCTTTGAGCGCACGCTCTGAAATGCGCAAATCGAGCCTGAAATCTACCGGAGCCTCGCCGAACAGCAACCTGCCCGCGTCTGCTGCGGCCCGCTCGATGGCTTCGGCCACCGCCTCGGCGTGTTCTCGCGGGGTATGCACGATGACCTCGTCGTGCAAGAAGAATGCAAGGTGAGGTCGGTGCTCGAACACTGGTCCGGATGAGCTCGCGGGTGCTTGTTCCGCGCCTTCGGGAAACGCGGCAAGGCGCAGGCGCAACTGAGCCATCCACGCCAGCGCCCACTCCGCCGCCGTGCCCTGCACGACGAAGTTGCGGGTGAACCGCCCGAACTCTCTGGCGACGCGCCTCGCGAGCTCTTCGTCTCTCTTCGAGGCCTCGGGCAGGCTGGCGGATTCTTGCAGGGCATTCCACTCTGCGCCCGGAGGGTGCGAGCTTCGGCCAAGCCAGGTGGTCACCACGCCTCCTTGCTCACCCACAGCGGCCGCCTCGTCGACGAGTCGCATCGCAGCCGGGAACGCTCGCCGCAGCCGCGGCACCAGGCGCCCCGCATCACCAGTGGTCGAGCCATACATGGCACCGAGCACCGCGATCTTCGCCTCCTGACGGGTGGCAACCGCCCCACTCTCGACGATGCCTGCATAAAGATCTCTGCCTCGGCCGGCGCTCGCCATCGCCCGGTCGCCCGCCATCGCGGCGAGCACTCGCGGCTCGAGCTGCGACACGTCAGCAGAAACGAGCAGCCAGCCGGAGTCGGCGCAGAGCGCGGGCCGCAGCAGCCGGGGCAGCTGCAGTGCGCCGCCACCACTCGAAGCCCAGCGTCCCGTCACTACGCCGCCGGGCACGTAGACGGGTCGGTAGCGACCACCCTGCACCCACTCGTCGAGCCAGGCCCAGCCGTTTGCGCTGAAGAGGCGAGCGAGCTTCTTGTACTGAAGCAGTAGCGGCACGGCCGGGTGCTCGTGCTCGGCGAGCTCCCAACGTGATGTGGAAGATACCTCTATTCCGGCTGCCCGAAGCGACTTTAGTAGCTTCGGCGGCGAGTCGAGGCTCGCGTGCGGGTCGCCGAGCGCCGTTCGAACAGCCTCGCCGAGCTGCACCATGCGCTCCGGCTTCGCCCCGACCGGCGGCCTCGAGCCGAGCGTCTCGGTCAGAATGCGATCGTGCTCGGCCTCGTCCCACGGCACCCCTGCGTGTGAAAGCTCGGTGGCGATGAGCGCTCCGGCCGATTCTGCCGACAGCAGCAGCGCGAGCCGGTGCGGGTTGCTGGCATGCTCGAGCGCCGCCCGCTGTCTGTCGAACTCCTCGAGGGCGGCAGCAAGCGAATCGGGTGCTCCGCGGTGGCGGGGCGCTGCCTCGATCTCGAAGAGCGCTGGCCCTTCCTGAGGCCTTGCCGGTTCGCCTGCCTCTGCGGCAACTGCCCATTCGTTCGCAGCAAGCAGTTCGGCCGCGTCGGCCACGAAGCTCGAGGCGGCGAGAATCTGATGGCACAGCCGCAGGTCGTAGCAGCGCTCGACCCGAACGCCGGCCTTGAGCAGTGCGGGGTAGCGCGAGGCGGTGTCGTGCCAGACCCAGCGTCGAGGAGCCTCGGTCTCGCGCGCGGCGACGAACGCCGCGAAGTCTCGCGCGGCGAACAGGTGAGGCTCTGAGCGAGCGCCCGCGGAATCGACTTCGACCGCCGCGAGCATGCCGCGATCCTTGTCGTTGCTGCTTTCGTTGCCGTCGTCGACGCGAGCCGACCCGACTATGCACCAGCGTGGTGTGCTCGGGGTGGCGGTCGTACTCACGCTTTAACGCTAGTCGTAACCGCCGACCGCGGGCGTGCCCCTAAACCAGCTGCAGCGTCGTGAGGCAGGTCGGATCCTCGTCGCCCGTCTTCACCGTTTGCTCGGCACTGCCCTGAGCCGAATCGATGCGAACCGAAAACTCGCCGCCCCGCGGCAGCCAGACGCCGACGAAACCATTGTCTGCGGTGCTCGTGCGTTTCGACACGATTACCTCGCCGTTCGTCGCATCGGTGACGGTCAGCTCGACCGGGGTGTTCTGCAACTCTCCAAGGCACGTGGTGAGGCTGTGAAAGGTGCATGGGTGGGTTTCTGACACAAACGGAGCGATCGAGAGGTAGAAGTTTTCGTGAGCGAGCGTGATCGATACCTCGTCGGGCTCACCCGGCTGCAGCTGCAGAGACGTGGGCAGCACCGAAACGATCAGGTCGCCCGGGCGCTCGGCGACGGGCATGGCATCGAGTGCCTCGATCATGGTCTTGGGGTCGGCCGGATCGAGGTTCAGTGCGTCGAGCATCTGCGCCGTCGAACTCGAGGGTTCGTTTGTGGCTGTGCCGCCGGCCGGCTCTGCCGCTGTGCTGCACCCGGCGAGGGCGACCGCGCCGACGCTGAGCGCGGCGACGAGCGAGACTGTGGCGACAAAGCTTCGTATACCCATGAGGGGTATGCTATTGCGCGCCGCTGCTCGCTTCCTGAGAGCCACGGTGATGTGAGCTCTGGCTTACCAGGGTCTGTGCGGCGTCGCTCTCTGCCTAGTGGGCGGCGGGCTTCTTGAAGCGCAGTCGGGCGATGGCTCCGAGCGCGACAACCACGATCGCACCCCAGGCAAGGCCGAAGACGGCCGAGAGCGCGCTGTCGACGATCCAGACCAGCGCACCGGGTAGAGCATGCAGTGCTTCTTCCACTGCGTGCAGCGCGTCGTAGTACCAGGGCACCCCGACTTCGGAGAGGTTTGCGATCAAGATATGGCCGCCGACCCAGAGCATCGCGACCACACCCACGATGCTGAGCGCGCGAAACACCCACGGCATGGCCTTCACGAGCCAGGTGCCGAACACCTTGAGCGCGCGGGGTCGCCTGCGGCGCAGCCAGAAGCCCGCGTCGTCCATCTTCACGAGCAGGGCGACCGTGCCGTAGACCGCGACCGTCATCAGCACCGCGACTGTGATCAGCATCGCGAGGCGCATGCCCCACGAGTTGCTGTCGATGTTTGCAAGTGAGATCAACATGATCTCGGTCGAAAGCACCAGGTCGGTGCGCACCGCGCTCGCGACGATCTGCTTCTCAGACGTCTCGGTGCGTTGGAGTACCTCTTCAACAGTGTGCTCGTTGCTGTTCTCGTAGTCGAGTTCTTTGCTGTGATGATCGTTTTGTGCGGCGGGCTCGTCAGTGGCGCCATGCGACGCATGCCCGCCGCGCTTTGCCGCGATCCAGTGCCAGACCTTCTCGGCGCCCTCATATGCGAGGTAGGTGCCGCCGACGAGTAGCAGCCAGGGGAACACCCATGGCGCCCACAGGCTCAGCAGCATGATCGCGACGATGATGATCGCCTTGTTGATCAGCGAGCCTCGTGTGATCTTCCAGATGACCGGCAGCTCGCGCTTCGGGCTGATGCCCTGCACATACTGTGGCGTCACCGCGGCATCGTCGATCACCACGCCTGCCGACTTGGCCGATGCCTTTGCTGCGCCCGCCACCACATCGTCGATCGATGCGGCTGCAGCCTTTGCTAGCACGGCGATGTCATCAAGCAGTGCGAAGAAGCTTGCGCTCACGGGGGCCTTCGTTCGTTCTCAGGGGCGAGGATCGCCACGCCGGTGTCGTGCTCAACTTTACCCGGGGACCCGCCTTACCTCGTCGATCCCGCAGACAGTCAGTAGACGTCGCATCAAGCCTATGCGAACGACATCTACTGACTGTCTGCCGGTAAGGGGAGGCGCGCGGCGGTGTGAACAGGGGTCGAACTGCTCAGCGTCGGGGGTGCGCGGTAGTGTCGCAGCATGGCAAAAAACAACAGCGCATACGTGTGCTCTGAGTGCGGCTGGCAGGCCCCGAAGTGGGTCGGTCGCTGCGGCGAGTGCCAGCAGTGGGGCACCGTCGCCGAGGCAGGCGCGCCGCGTGCGACCCTCGGCAAGACCGTGCGCGCCGTTGCACCAGCGCAGGGTCGCGAGGCGAGACCGATCACCGAACTCGCCGCCGACTCTGCGGTGCATCGGCCGAGCGGCATCGGCGAGCTCGATCGGGTGCTCGGCGGCGGTATTGTGCCGGGTGCGGCGGTGCTGTTCTCGGGCGAGCCTGGTGTCGGCAAGTCGACGCTGCTGCTCGACGTTGCCGCGAGGGTCTCGAGCACTGGGGCCCGTGTGCTGTACGCGAGCGGCGAAGAGTCGACGGGGCAAATTCGCATGCGCGCCGAGCGCACCGGTGCCCTGCACGACTCCCTCTATCTTGCGAGCGAAAATGACCTCGCGACCGTGCTCGGCCACATCGAGGCCGTGCAGCCCGAACTCGTGATCGTCGACTCGGTGCAGACCCTTGCGAGCGATCAGGTCGAGGGCAGCGCCGGCGGGCCAGCCCAGGTGCGCGAGGTCGCGAGCGCGCTGATTCGCGAGGCGAAGGCGAGGGAGCTGCCGATCGTGCTTGTCGGGCACGTCACAAAAGACGGCAGCGTCGCTGGGCCGCGCCTGCTCGAACACCTCGTCGACGTGGTCTGTCACTTCGAGGGCGACAGACAGAGCGCGCTGCGCTTCCTGCGCAGCTTGAAGAACCGCTTCGGCCCGACCGATGAGATCGGCTGCTTCGAAATGACGAGCGGCGGCATCGCAGAGGTTCCAGACCCTTCCGGGCTGTTTCTCAGCAGGGGGCAGGAGCCAGTGAGTGGCACCTGTGCGACCGTCGCCATGGAGGGCAGGCGCGCGCTGCCCGTCGAAGTGCAGGCACTCGTGGCGGGCAGCGCGACACCGAATCCGCGCCGCGTGACGAGCGGGGTCGACTCGGCGCGCGTCGCGATGATTCTCGCCGTGCTCGAGCGGCGGGTCGGGGTGAAGCTGCACGACAAAGACGTCTACGTCTCCACCGTTGGCGGCGTGCGCCTCGTCGAGCCGGCGGCCGATCTCGCAATCGCCCTCGCGGTGATCTCTGCGGTCGCCGACAGGCCGCTGCCGCACGACCTTGCGGCAATCGGCGAGCTCAGCCTCGCCGGCGAGATCAGGCCGGTTGTCGGCGGCACGCAACGGGCGAGCGAGGCGCGGCGGCTCGGCTATCGCGGCCTGATCGACGCGGAGGCGGGCACACTGCGCCGGGCGAGGCAGCTTGCCTGGGGTGAGGGCTGATCCTCGCCGTGAATCATTCGGGCCGACGCCCGAAACGATGCAATGGCACCGATGCATGCCAGGAGAGGTAGAATTAAAGATCGTGAGCAAGAACACGGTTGACGTAGCACTCATCGGCGGCGGCATTATGAGCGCCACTCTCGGCACCCTCATTCAGCAGGTGCAGCCGGACTGGACGATTCAGATCATCGAGTCCCGCACTGAGGTGGCGACCGAATCCAGCAACGCTTGGAACAACGCGGGCACCGGCCACGCCGCGCTCTGCGAGCTGAACTACATGCCTGAGGCGGCCGACGGCAGCCTCAGCGCCAAGAAGGCCATCGAGATCAATGAGCAGTTTCAGCTCTCACGCCAGTGGTGGTCTTCGCTCGTCAAGCAGGGCGTGCTCGGTGAGCCGAGCGGCTTCATCAACGCGACTCCGCACATGACCTTCGTGCAGGGAGAGAAGAACGTCGACTACCTGCGTCGCCGCTTCGAGACGCTGAAGGGCGAGCCGTTGTTCTCCGACATGGAGTTCAGTGAAGACCCCGAGAAGATCGCCGAGTGGGCTCCGATGCTCGTCGAGCGCCGCTCGAAGAGCGAGGTGTTCGCTGCAACCCGTTCAGAGAGCGGCACCGATGTCGACTTCGGCGAGGTTACCCGCCAGCTCATCAGCCAGCTCGTCGCATCGGGCGCGACTCTCTCGCTCGGCCAGGAGGCCACCAAGCTGCGCCGCTTGAACGACGGCAGCTGGGACATCGACATTCGCCACCGCGCGGGCTACTCGACCAGCACGCTGAACGCTCGCTTCGTATTCGTGGGCGCCGGTGGTGGCGCGCTTTCGCTGCTGCAGTCGTCTGGCATTCCCGAGATCAAGGGCTTCGGCGGGTTTCCGATCAGCGGCAAGTTCTTGCGCTGCGACAACCCCGAGGTCGTGCGCGAGCACCGCGCCAAGGTATACGGCAAGGCGGCCGTCGGTGCGCCCCCGATGTCGGTGCCGCACCTTGACACCCGCATCGTCGACGGCAAGGCGAGCCTATTGTTCGGCCCGTATGCAGGCTTCAGCCCGAACTTCTTGAAGAAGGGTTCGTGGTGGGATCTGCCGGGTTCGATTCGTACGCATAACCTCGGCCCGATGATTCAGGTCGGTCTCAAAGAATTCGGTCTTGAGAAGTATCTGCTGACCGAGCTCTTCGCGAGCCGCGAGAAGCAGCTCGAGGCTCTGCGCGAGTACATGCCCTCGGCTCGCTCTGAAGACTGGCACATGATCACCGCCGGCCAGCGCGTGCAGGTGATGAAGAAAGACCCGCAGAAGGGCGGCATTCTGCAGTTCGGCACCGAGGTCATCACCGGTGCCGAGGGCAGCATCGCCGGCCTGCTCGGTGCTTCGCCGGGTGCTTCTACGGCGGTGCACGCCATGCTCGACGTCATGCAGAAGTGCTTCCCAGAGAAGTTCGAGAGCGAATGGAAGGCAGAGGTGCTGAAGCGCATTCCCGCTTACGGCACCGGTGTCAACCATGACGCGGCCCTCGCAGCCGAGACCCTTCAGACAACCGGCGAGACGCTTGGTCTGATCGCTTCGACCGACGCGACTCAGGCCGTCGAAGTCGACGCCGTCACGGCGTAGTTTCGCCTTCGATGGCTCGGCGACCATTTTCGATTGCCGCCGTGGCCGCGCTGTGGCTTGCCGCCTGCCTCGGGCTCGCCGCGTGCGCTGGCGACACCGCTGAGCGCACCGACGACCAGGGAAGCGCGGGGAGGGCAGCCCCGCCGAGCGAGCAGGATGCGACCGCGCTTGCCGCGCTCGGCGATATTGCGACCCGCGACGCAGCGATAGACGGCAACCCAACTGAAACCGAGTGCTGGGCGCCAACGGAGCACCGAATTGCGGGTGAAGGCGACGAGGGTTTTCGGGTGCTGTGCCGCGTGCACTACGAGCAGCAAAGCAAGGCCCGCTACCGCGACATGATCTGCATTGGCGATCTGGCGCGAGACCCAATCGCCGAGTCGTGCTATCAGTGGGCGTTCTACACCGATATGCCGAAGTTCGAGGATCATCCGGCCTATTTCGCGCCGGCCTCGGACTGAATCATCGTTGTCGGGTAGACCACTCCGCCCACCAACGCTAAGGCGCGTGGTCCATTGCAATGCCTTCGTTCAGAATCATTGAATAGACCGCCGCGGGTATGGCGGTGCAAACGATGGGAACGAGGATCATGCGCGCAGACGCGGCAACCAAATCGGCAACGGCGGCGATCAGCTTGCAGGCGATGGGCCGTGCCCGTGTCGGGCGCAGCCGAAAGGCAGTGCGTGCGGCGCTCGCGCTGCTTGTGACGGCGGGCCTCGCCCTCACCGCCGGGTGCTCCGGCCGCGGCGACTCGACCACGCCGGGCGATGTTCTGGCCGCACCGGTCAAGAGCTTCGCGATAGTCACCCCTGAGAAGGAATCGGACCACGGCTGGAATCAGCAGGGTCTGCTCGCGGCGCAGCAGGCCGCCGATGAGCTCGGCATCAAGGTCGAAGACCATTCGAACGTTGGCTACGACAACACCGAGACGATCCTCACTCAGGTCGCCGAAAGTGGCGTCGGCCTGGTGATCGCTCACGCCAGCGGCTTCAATGCGGCGGGCAAGCGGGTGGGCGAGCAGACCGGCGTTCCGACGCTCGTCGTCGACTACGAGGCGAACGTGCCGGGCAAGGTGGCGACCGCGATCCCGCAGCCGCAGCAGGGTGCCTATCTCGCGGGCATCGCCGCAGCTAAGAAGACCCAGACTAAAAAGGTCGGCATTGTCGCGTCTGCAGAGAACTTGAATTGGTTCTTGATGGCGGGCGGCTTCGCGCAGGGCGTCTACAGCGTCGATCCCTCGATCGAGGTGGTGCTCGCTTATGTCGGCCCCGCGAATTACGGTGATTCGGCCGGCGGCACGAGCGTGACGAACCAGGTGATTGCGGCGGGTGCCGATGTGATCATGGGCATGGGCGACGGTGCGACCATCGGCTACCTGCAAGCGATCGAAACCGCGCAGACCGGCTACCCGATCTCGTACATTGCGACGATCGGTGACGTGACCGGCATGACCACAAACCCCGACACTGTGCTCACCTCGGTGCTCTGGAACTACACCGACACCTACGTGCAGGCGATCAAAGACATCGAAAACGGCAGCTTCGGCACGAAGAGCTACGAACTGACCGTCGCAAACGGCGGTCTGAGCTTGCAAGACACCCCGGCGCTCAGCGCCGACACCAAATCTGCGGTGGCCGATGCAACCGAGGCGATCAAGTCGGGCAAAGTGAAGGTCGCCTACACTGACACCAAAGAAGCCGTGCAGACCCTCATCGACGCCAAGGGCAAGTGAAGCAAGTAGGGCGAGCCGAGCGAGAACGCGCTACACGCAATCTACGACCGACCACCACGAGGGCACCCGTTTGAACGACACGTCACCGGCACTGCGCGTTCGCGGCCTCACCAAGCGCTTCGGCGAGGTGACCGCGAACGATGTGGTGTCGCTCGACGCGTGGTCTGGCGAAGTTCATTGCCTGCTCGGAGAGAACGGGGCCGGCAAGTCGACTCTCATCGCCATGCTCGCCGGGCTGCAGCAACCAGACGACGGCACGATCGAAATTGCCGGCGGAGTGCACGCCATCACCTCTCCGGCCGCGGCGATCGAGTGCGGCATCGGTGTGGTGTATCAGCACTCCGCCCTGATCCCTTCGATGACGGTACTTGAGAATCTCATGCTCTCGAGAGGCGGCTTCTGGCTCGACCGTGAGCGCGTGACCGAACATTTGAACGACCTGAGCGCGACGCTCGGCACCCGCATCGACCCGAACGATCGGGTGGGTGCGTTGAGCCTTGGGCAGCAGCAACAGCTTGAGATCGCCAAAGTGATGTGGGCGCAGCCGCGGGTGCTCGTGCTCGACGAACCGACGTCGATGCTGACGGGCGAAGAAACCCGACGTCTCATCGCGAAGGTGCGTGAACTCGTATCTGG
Source organism: uncultured Leucobacter sp. (assembly GCA_937967375.1). Classification (GTDB taxonomy): domain Bacteria; phylum Actinomycetota; class Actinomycetes; order Actinomycetales; family Microbacteriaceae; genus Leucobacter. The sequence goes on along the minus strand of CALCJF010000042.1, from coordinate 26,822 downwards.
CGGTGTGGCCGTGATCCTTGTCACCCACAAACTCGACGAAGCGCTCGCGCTCGGTGACCGCGTGACAGTGTTGCGCGAGGGCAGGGTGGTGCGATGCTTCGATCGCAGCGACCTGGGCGTCGAGAACGGTCGCGCCCGGGCCTCGATTCTCGACGCGATGTTCGGCGGGGCGCTCGCAGCCGATGCGGCGGGTAGTGACACTGTCGTTGGGCGAAGCCACGGTGTCGACGGCGCGTCACGCGAGGTGCTTCGGCTCGAAGACGTCAGCACCTCGGGCGACGGCGGGGGAGCTCCGATCGCCGATATCACGCTGAGCGTGCGTGCCGGTGAAGTCTTTGGCGTCGCGGGAATCGACGGTCATGGTCAGCAGCACCTTGCCGAGGTGATCGCCGGGCAGCGTCTGCCGATGAGCGGCAGGGTGATGCTCGACGGCGAAGATATCACTGGGGCGTCAGTGCGCGAACGCCAGCGTCTCGGCGTGCGGTACGTCACCGACGACCGCCTGCACGAAGGAATTGTTGGCTCGTTGAGCGTCGCGCTCAACCTGCTGTTGAAAAGGATCGGCGAGCGACCCTTCTGGCGCTTCGGACGCGAGCACCGCGAGGCCGTGGGCGCGCACGCCACCGAGCTGATCGAGCGCTAAGGTATTCGCGCGTCGTCTGCGAACGCCCCGGCCGGCACCCTCTCAGGCGGGAACATTCAGAAGATTCTGCTGGCGCGTGAGCTTGAGAATGAGCCGCGTGTGGTGGTGTTCAACAAGCCGAGCTATGGGCTCGACCTCAAGACCGTGCGGCTCGTTCACGAACAGATTCGTGCCCTCGCCGAGGCGGGTACGGCGGTGCTGCTCATCTCGACCGACCTCGATGAACTCGTCGAACTCGCCGACAGCATCGCAGTGATCTCGGGGGGCAGCGTTGTCGGGCAGCTCAAGAATGATGGGCGAGCGCGCGAGCGCATCGGCGAGCTCATGGTCGGGGGTGCTGCCTCGTGACAATTGCGCCTGAAGCTGTGAAGCGCGACCGCCGTCACAGGATGCCCAGCCCCGTGCTTGCCCACATCATCGACCTGCTCGTTCGCACGATCACCCCGCTGTTGCTTGCCCTCGCCGCAGGCGGCGGCATTCTCGCGGCGCTTGGCGCCGATCCTTTTGCCTTCTATGCCGACGTGTTCACGCTCGGTATTCAGGGAAACGGGCTGCAACAGAGCCTCACCGCAATGGCTCCCCTGCTGCTGGTGGCTCTCGGGCTGATCGTCGCGTTTCGAACGGGGCTTTGGAACCTCGGTTACGGAGGCGGCTACCTGTTGGCGGCGGCCGTCGTTGCTGGTGTCGCGCCAGACGTGTTTGCTGCGCTCCCCTACGCGCTCGCACTGCTCGTGCTGGCGCTGGTCGCCCTCTCCGTCGGCGCGGTGCTCGGGTTGGTGCCCGCAGTGCTGAAGGCGTACCGCGGCACGAACGAGGTCATTACGAGCCTCATGATGTCGTTCATTGCGATGGGCCTCACGAATCTGCTGATTCGGGGGGTGTTCAAGGATCCCGGGATCTCCCAACCCCAGACCCGCGTGCTCGATCTTGGGCTGATGCTGCCGTACATTCCCGGTACGAGGGTGCACGTCGGATTCGTGCTCGCGCTGCTGCTCGTGGTCGTGGCGCACTTCGTGCTGACAAAGTCGGCGCTCGGATTGAAGATCGATGTGGTCGGTGCGAACCCGGCCGCGGCGCGGCACGCGGGCATCGACGTGCGGCGGGTGACCGTGGCGGTGTTCGTGGTCTCGACTGCATTGATCGCACTCGCCGCCTTTGTCGACATGCTGGGGCTTTGGGGCTACTCGCGGGCCGAGTGGAACCCCGGTTACGGCGACAAGATTCTGCCATTCGTGTTTCTCGCGAGGCTGAGTCCGTTGGGCTCGATTCCGCTCGTCGGGTTCTACTCCGTGCTCGCAACGGGCGGCACCATAGCGGCGCAGCACGCCGGGGTGTCGGTCGACGTGCTGAGCGTTCTCGTCGCGCTCGTACTCTTCTTCATGGTGGCGATCGAGGCGCTGGGCGCCCGCGCGAACCTCGGGCGCAGCTATCTGCGGCAGGGGCTTTTCACGCGTCGAGGTGCGGGGAGCGGGAGAGGCGAGGCATGAGCGAGGCGATGATCACCGCGTTTCTGCTCGCCGCCTTTGCGAGCATGATCCCGCTGCTGCTTGCCGCACTCGGCGAGAGCATCGGCGAGCAGGCGGGCGTGCTGAACGTGGGGCTCGAGGGGGTGCTGCTGGTCGGCGGCTACGCAGCGTTCGCGGCGACGCTCGCAAGCGGCAGCTTTTGGCTCGGTTTTCTATGCGGAGCGCTCGCGGGCGTCGCATTGCAGGCGGTGCTCATGGTGCTGTCGGTGTGGCTGAATGCGAACCAGATCGTCGTCGGCATCGGCATCACGCTCGCCGGCACGGGCGTGAGCAGCATGCTCTACGACTGGAGCTTCGCCGAGTCACGACCCCGCCTCGGTCTGCCCGATACCTGGGTCATCTACCCGCTGTCAGAAATTCCGATAGCTGGGCTGGTGCTGTTTTCGCGGCCAGGAATGTTCACCCTCACCTTCGTGCTTGCGGCCGCAGTGGCGCTCTGGCTTTCGCGCACCGCGCCTGGGCTGCGACTGCGGGCGGCCGGGCAACAACCGGCTGCGCTCGATGCGGCGGGGGGCAACGTGATGCGCATTCGCTCGCTCGCGGTGCTGTTCGGGGGAGCGGCGGCGGGCCTCGGTGGCGCCTACCTCTCGCTCGTATCGGCGGGCACCTTTACTCCCGGCATGACCCACGGGCTCGGTTTTCTCGCGATCGTCGTCGCGATGCTGGCGCGCGGTCGGGTGCGCTGGGTGGTCGCCGTTTCGCTCATCTACGGCCTGTTCGTCGCGACCGGTACGGCCCTGCAGCTCACCGCGATCAGCATGCCGAATGATGTCATCACGATGGCGCCGTTCGTCGCGGTGATGCTGGTGCTCGCGTTTTCTCGAAAAGGATCAGCCCTGCCGCCCGCGCTCGCCGCCCCCTATGTGCGTGGCGCCCGCTGACACAACGCGATCCTCAGATCACGGTTACTCGGCGAGCAGACCCTCGAGCACCTCCACGGTGTGCTCCCAGCCGGTTACCGCGATGCACGCAACCCCCATCGCCTTGACCGGGTAGTCGTTGCCGTCCGGGTCGAGGCGGTCGCCGATGAAAAGCATGTCGTCGAGCGAGATACCGGTGAGCTCAGCCAGCTTGCGCATGCCGTATGCCTTGTCGATGCCCCGGCGGGTGATGTCGACCGAGGTCGACCCGCCGCTGCGCACCTCGAGATCGGGCAGCCGGGCTGCGACCGCGGCACGCAGGGCGTTCTTCTTGGCGCCATCGCGATCCCACTCGTGCTTCGCCGCGACCGGTGCCTGTTGGCCGAGCGCCGAGAACGTCACCTGCGAGCCGCGATCTTCGAGAATCTCACCCCAGGTCTCGCTCTCCCAGACGCCGAGGCGCTCGGCCTCTTCGCGCAGCGCGGCGAAGGCAGCATCGCGCTGCGCCGGCTCGAGATTCTCTTGGTAGACGGTGCGCCAGGCTCCACCCTCGCGTCGCTCGTAGCGGGTGCCACAAGTGGGCAGCAGATGCAGGCGCTCGAGCGCCGCCTCGTCGACGCCCCCCTGCTCGCCGAAAGCCTCGAGCCGCGAGACAAGCTGCACCTCGAACTGCTCGAAGTTGCCACCCGAGATCACCGCGACCGTGGTGCGGTCGAGCAGGCGGGCGAAGACGTCGAGCATACGTGGATCGACGGCTGACTTCGAGGGGGCAAGCGTGTCATCGAGATCGAAGGCGATGAGCGAAGGGATCGGCATGGTTTCAATCGTAGTGTTCGCTCGCTGCCGATTCGCCTGCGTGTGGGGCGCCGTCGCAATAGGCTGGAGACATGAGCACCGAAGTCCGCCCTCAGACCAAGATCGATCGAATCGCAGAAGATTGGGTCGATACCCTCGTCGAGCACGACCCGACCACGGGCACGTATCTCGGCCGGGCCGAATCGAACGGACGCCTGCCCGACTATTCCCCGGCTGGAGCCGAGGCGCTCGCCGAGGCCCAACGCGCGACCTTGCAGCTTCTCGAGCAGGCCGAGCCAGTCGACGATGTCGACCGCGTCACCAAGACTGACCTTGCCGCTGGTCTGCGCCTCGCTCTGGCGCGACACGAGATGGGCGAGTCGCTGCGCAACCTCAACGTGATCGAGTCGCCTTCGCAGAACGTACGCGACAACTTCGACCTGATGCCCCGCGACACCGAGCAAGACTGGCAGTCAGTCGCCGAGCGCATGCGCGCGGTGCAAGCGTCACTTGAGGGGTACCGCAGTTCGCTCGCTGAGGGTGCCTCGCAGGGCCTCGCGCCGGCGATTCGCCAGGTGCGCGAAGTCACCGCGCAGGCGCGCCGCGTCGCGGGCGACGGCACGAGCGGGTTCTTCTCTGAACTCGCTGCGGGGGCAGCCGAGAGCGGCGCGAGTGAGGCTTTGCAGCGCGAGCTCGCCGACGCCGCGCAGTTTGCATCGCGCGCTTACGACGAGCTTGCCGCGTTTCTCGAAAAGGATCTTGCCCCGCACGCCGCCCAGGCCGACGCGTTCGGGCGAGAGCGCTACGAGCTCGCGTCAGAGGAGTTTCTGGGCCTCAAGGTCGACCTCGACGAGACCTATGAGTGGGGGCTCGACGAACTCGCGCGCATGGTCGATGAGCAGCAGCGAATCGCCGCCGAGATCACGGGCAGCAAGCCGCACGCCGGTATCGTTGCCGAGGCGATCGCGCAGCTCGAGGCAGACCCTGAGCGCAAGCTGCACGGTACCGCGGCGCTGAAGCGCTGGATGCAGCAGACGAGCGACCGAGCAGTCGAAGAGCTCGGTCGAACCCAGTTCGATATTCCCGAAGAGATTCGCACGCTCGAGTGCCTGATCGCACCGACGCAAGAGGGCGGCATCTATTACACGGGTCCGAGCGACGACCTCACCCGGCCCGGCCGCATGTGGTGGTCGGTGCCCGAGGGCGTCACCGAGTTCGACACCTGGCGCGAGCTCACCACTGTCTACCACGAGGGTGTGCCCGGGCATCACCTGCAGATCGCGACCGCTGCGGTGAACCGCGGGTCACTGAACGAGTGGCGTCGTCAGCTTGCGGGCACCTCGGGGCAGGCCGAGGGGTGGGCGCTTTACGCAGAGCGCCTCATGGAGCAACTCGGCTACCTCGACGACCCGGCCGACCGGCTCGGCATGCTCGACGGGCAGCGCATGCGTGCAGCGCGCGTCGTGCTCGATATCGGCGTGCACCTCGGCAAGGTGCGCCCAGACGGCGAGGCCGTCTGGAGCGGCGACTATGCGCTCGAGTTCATGCGCGAAAACGTGAACATGAACGAGGGTTTTGTGAAGTTCGAGGTCAACCGCTACCTCGGCTGGGCGGGTCAGGCGCCGTCGTACAAGATCGGTCAGCGCATCTGGGAGCAGCTGCGCGACGAGGCGGCGGCTCAGGCCGTTGCTTCGGGGCGAGAGTTCGACATTCGCGACTTTCACCGCCGAGCGCTCGATCTCGGCGTGATTCGCCTCGATACGCTGCAGCGGGCGATGCGCGGCGAACTCTGAGGCCGGTGCGGGGCACGCTGCGACGGGCCCCGCTTGTGGCCTGTCTTCGGAGCGTAAGCTAGAGCTCGCGGTTATGCAGTCGGGCGTGCAGGCCGCGCACCTCTTCGGCCAGTTCGGCTGAAGGGCCGCGGGTAGCCACACCCGGAGCGATAACGCCGATCGGCAGCGCGGCAACGGGCGCGGCCGGAATGTTCCAGTCGCTGAGCCACGACACGAGCTGCTCGGTGCTCGACGCGTACACGATGTCGCCGAGGCCGACCCAGGCATGGGCGGCCGAACACATCGGGCAGTGCTCGCCAGAGGTGTACGCCGTCGCCGCGGCGCGCTCGGCCGGGCTCAGATGCTCTGCCGCCCAGCGGGCGATCTCGAACTCAGGGTGCCTCGTATGGTCGCCGCCCTTCACACGGTTGCGATCCTCGAAAAGAATCTCGCCACTCGCGCTCACCAGCAGCGAACCGAAGGGCTCGTCACCGTCTTCGAGGGCTTCGCGGGCGAGTTCGACGCAGCGACGCAGGTAGGCGAGGTCAGCGGGGGAGAGAGTCATGCACTCAACCTAGCAACCCAAGCTCGATAGCAAGGCAAGCGGCGCGCGTACGGTTCTGGGCGCCGAGCTTTGCGATGATGTGCTCGACATGTCGTGCAACGGTCGTAGGAGAGATCGACAGCGCCCGCGCGATCTCGTTGTTTGTAGATCCGCTTGGAAGCAGAGCCAGTACTTCTCGCTCGCGGGATGTGAGGCTACCCGAGTCGCAGGTTCCGTCTGGTGCGGGCAGCGCGGCGCTCATCAATACGGGCACGATCGCAGCTTCGAGCAGTTGCACGATGTGCGTAGCCGAATCATTGAGATCACGCGACAGCGAGGTCAAGTTCATGTAGCCGAGGTACCGACCATCGCGAGAGAAGAAGCAGTGCGTGAGCCCGTCTCTGAAGCTGTTGCGCTGAATGACCTTTGTGCCGACTGTGCCGCTCAGCGCCGGTGCGCTGAGCCCGCGAAGCCGGAGCGGCGTGCGCCGCTCACGAAGCGCATGAAACGTCTCATCAGTGTGTATCAGTGCGTCGCAGAGGGCGACGATATGACTCGGATAGCCGAAGTTCACCACAGGACTGTGTTGATTCGATCCCTCATCCCAATACGAGAGCGATGCCATCTCGAAGTGAGCCAATGGCCGCAGCAGGTTGAGCGCGTCAGACGTAGCGGCGCGAAGGAAGTCGGGTGAGCCGCGGCTTGCGAGCTCGAATGCCTTGAACACCATGACAGACTGCGCGAACCCACTCTCAACGCTCAACGTCATGCGCTCCACCTCACAGTATCTTCGTCGATGCCGCTGTGATCTGCCGATCCTGGCCATCCTAACCCTCCTTCGTAGCTGCAAGATCCTCAGATTGAAGGATCTTTGTCTTGGGGGCGCTCCGTACGCTCAACAGCGACACCCACACACGACGAAGGAGTCACCAATGGAAGTCAGAGAGTATGTGCAGTATGACGGCCTCGGCCTTGCGGAACTGATTCGTTCGGGCGAGGTCGACGCGGCAGAAGTGCAGGCCGCTGCGGCGAAAGCCCTTGACGAGGTCGAGCCTGAGCTTTCGGCAATTGTGGGCGAACGGTACGCAGAGCCGCTCGCTTACGATCCGGATGGGGTGTTTGCAGGGGTGCCGTTCGCGATCAAGGATCTTGTGCTGCACGCTGACAACGTGCCCACCACGAACGGCACCCGTATGCTCGGCGACGGGGTCGTGCTAGGGGAAAGCGCCCTCATGACCCGCTTCCGCAAGGCAGGACTTGCCGCGATGGCGACTACGCGTACACCCGAGTTCGGCTTCAACGCGACGACCGAGGCGATCGCTTACGGTGGGCCGACGAGAAACCCTTGGGACACGGCTCGTAGCCCCGGTGGGTCGAGTGGCGGATCCGCAGCGCTCGTCTCAGCGAGGGCGCTGCCTGTGGCGCATGCGAACGATGGCGGCGGATCGATCCGTATTCCCGCCGCCGCGTGCGGCCTGGTCGGGCTGAAACCGAGCAGAGGCAGAGTGACGGTCGGCCCAGGTTACGGGGATCCTTTGCTCGGTCTTGGGGTCGAGTTCGCTCTGTCGCGCACCGTGCGAGACACGGCGGCAATGCTCGACGCAGTGCACGGTAGCGAACCTGGCGAGCGATACCTGCTGCCCGCGCCCGCTCGCAGCTATCGTGAAGCGGCCGCCAACGGCTCGGCTCCGAAGCGCATCGCCGTTTCGTGGGGATTGCTCACACCTGGGCAACACATTGATCCTCAGGTGCGTGCTGCGGTTGAATCAGCAGCTGCCCTGCTTGAGTCCCTGGGGCACACCGTCGATATCGCTTCACCTGAGATCAATCACGAGGAATGGCTCGATGCCAGCTACAAGCTGTGGGCGACGTTTCTTGCAGATGGCGTATCGACGATGAGCGGCCTGCTCGGTATTCAGCCATCATCCGAAGTGCTCGAACACGTCACTATGCGCTGTGTTGAGTATGGAGAACGGGTGACCGGTGTCGAGCTCATGCGTACCGAGGGAGCGATGAACCGTGCGAGCCGTGCGCTCGGTCAGTTTCACACGCAGTATGACGTGACGCTCACTGCAACAATGATGCAACCGACATTCCCGTTGGGGTACTTCGATCAGAACGACTCGAAACTTGATGCCGAGGGATGGTTCAATAAGCTCTTCTCTGGCCTTGGCACCGCGCTCTTCAACGCGACCGGAACACCTGCGATCACGGTGCCCCTCGCGCAGTCGAAAGAAGGGTGGCCGATCGGCATCCAACTCGGTGCAGCCTACGGCGACGAAGAGACACTGATCGCACTCGCGGCAGATCTCGAGCGCGCAGCACCTTGGGCGCACCGCCGTCCAGGAGTCATCGCGGGCGCGATCTGACACTATGACGAAGGGGCGGTTCGTGAAGAACACCGAACCGCCCCTTCGTCATAGCTGCGTTCCAGCGAGACGCTTCTCTCGGAAGTCTAGAACCAGACGCCGCGGTCGGCCATGAAACCGCGCGGGTTGACCCGGTACCCGAGTGTTGGCCACGTCTCGAAGTGCAGGTGCGGGCCGCTCGACCAGCCGGTGCTGCCGACGCTGCCGATGCGCTGGCCTTGGCTGACCCACTGGCCACAACTGACCGCGAGCCCGCCATAGGGCTGGTGCGCATAGCGGGTTCTCGATCCGTCGGAATGGAGGATATCGACGGTGTTGCCATAGTTGCTGAATTCACCGCATGCGATGACTTGGCCAGCTGCGGCTGCGTAAATGGGGGTCCACATGCTCGCCGCGAGGTCGATGCCGCCGTGGTTTCGCCCGCCACCGAATTCCTCTGAAACCCAGTATGAGGTAATAGGTAGACCCCACCCAGAACCGCCGCCGCCCGGAGCGCCGCCGCCACTGTTGGCGAGCTCCTCTTGGCGCTTCCGCTCTTCTTCGGCCTCCTGGTTGAGGCGCTCCTGGTACCCGGCCACGGTCTTCGTCGTGGTGTCCTTCAAAGCCGCGAGCTGCATGTCGAGCGTCGCCTTCTGGGCCTCCTGCTGGGCAAGCTTTTCTACTGCGGCAGCGGCGAGCGCCGTAGCCTCTTCCTGCCTGGTCAACGCTTCCTGTTCGAGACGCTCGCGTTCCTTTGATACCACGTCGGCCTGGTTGCCGAGCGACTGCGCGTCATTCTTTGCGCGCGTGGCGTCTTCAGCGATCTTCGAGTTGCGCTCGGTCGCCTTCGACATCGAAGCGAGGCGTTCGAGCAGCTCATCCGAGGTTGTCGCATCGCTCTCGAGAAACATCTCGGTGCTGCGGTCGATGCCGCCCGAGCGGTACATCAGCCCTACGAGCGAAGCAGCCTCTTTCTCTGCGGTATCGGCCTCTTGTGTGCTCTCTGCGAGCTTCGCGGTCAGCTCGTCGAGACGTGCGTTTGCTTGCAGGAGATTGTCTTCCGCCACGGCGTATGCGGCGACTGCTGCGTCACGTTCTTTCTCAGTGGTCGCAACCTCTTGGGCCACCTGCACGAGCAGTGCCTCGATCTCTTTGACTTTGGCCGCTGTGGCCGCCTGGTTCTGCTTTGCGTTCTCGACGTCTTGCCAGGTGGGCAGACTCGCGTCGACAGCGTTTGCGCTCGACGGCGCCGTAAGGAGCGGGCCGCCGATCAGACCGAGCGCGGTTGCGGCGAGCACAGCAGCGCTCAGAAAACGGACTCGTCTCTTCTGCGACAAGGATCGAGTTGACACGTGTTCCCTTCCCCTCAGGCTGCGTGTTTCGACAGAACCGCGCACGATGAACGTAGACGGTACGCATCCACCCTATCCGGAGCGCCCCGCTTCGGGGCAAGCTTCGGGGCGATTCGGTGATTGCAGATGTTTTCTTGCGGGTGTCTCAGCGAACACCCAGCATGGCATTTTCGCGCAGCGAAGGTGCCCCGCCAGCGACCGAGATCGCTGAGCGAGGCACCCCAAGTGCGGTGTCGGGACCGGGCTAGGCGCGCCGCCTCGCAGTGAGAGCCAGTGTGCCGGCCGCTACAAGCAGCAGCCCAGTTGCCGTGAGCAGACCCGTGAGTGGTGACGAGCCAGTGTTCGGCAGCGCACCCGGGTTCGAGGCGGTCGGGGGCCCGCTCGTTCCCTGCTCGTCGCTCTTGAGCACGGTGAGTGTGGAGCTCGCGAGCACGGTGTCGGGGTCTGCCGACGATGACAGCGCGATGGTGTGCTGACCTGCCGCAACGGTGCCTGGGATGGTCACATTTGCGAGGGTCAGCGTGCCGGCGGGGTCACTCGTCGCATCGCCGAGCACTACCGGCTCCGAGTGCAGCACGATCGTGTATTTGGTGTTTGGCAAGAGGCCCGCAGCGACGATCGTGGTCTTCGCCCCCGCCTTCACTGTCGAGGGAGTAGCCGTGACGGTCGGGGCAACCGGCGTGGTGTCATCGAGACCAAGGTCGCAGTTAACCGTGCCCGACCAGAGCGAGTGGCCGCCGTTGTTGCCGTCGTCTGAACGAATCACCTCTTTTGCTCCGTCGACGCACGTCGAGTCGGGAGCGATCGCGAAGCCCTCAAGGTTCAAGTTCGCGAGCTCTGCCGGGCGGTTGTAGACACGGTCGGTCACGAATCTACCGTGGCTCAGCTTCATCAGTGTCGAGGATCCGCCAACACTATCGTCGGCGACAGCCCAGATGCGCTCATTGTCGCCATCCCACTGAACCTCGGCGATCCTTGGCATGCCCGAATCAACGGTCGCGACGCGAACGAAAGAACCGTCAGCGTTCAACGCATAGGCGTAGAGATGCCCGTTCTTTTCGAGTGCGGCGAAGAAGAGACCGGTTCCGTGACCCTCATACGCCGCAGGATCATACGCCCGGCCGGTGCGCTCGTCGATGAAGCCCTCTCGCGCCAAGAACGAGTCGGGCACCCAGGTGATCCCCTCGAAGCCAAGGTTCGCGTCGTCCTTCTTCGCCGGATCGATGATCCCAGCGAAATCCCCAGTCAGTATCCACTGCGCGGTGGGGTGCAGAGTTGTGCCGCTCTCGTTCGGGTCGTAGCGCAGCACGCTGTCGAGTGCAACGCTCTTGTTGAGGTTGTCACGCTCGGTCGTGACGTAGAGCGCGCCGTCGGGGCCAACAGTGATTCCCTCGGAGTCGGGTTCGCCGGTGCCAGACGGGAAGACGAGGCGCTTGCCCTCACCCCACTCGTTTGCGGTGTCTTTCACCCAGAGCCCGCCGCTCTTGACCAGACGGTAGAGATGGCTCTTGTTCTTCACTGCCCACATGATCGTGGGGGTGGAGGGGTCGATGTCAAGGCCCGAGACGTCTTGCCCCGACACTGCCGAGTTGAACTGGCACTGGTTGTCTGCGGTGCTCCACTTCTGGCTGCCTGGCCAAGCGATGCCGCCGGCGACCGGCGCGCCAAGGTCGGACGGGGGTTCGGTCTGGCAGGGCACGCTGCCGCTCGTATCGATAATGCGTCCGCTGCATGCCTCTGCGTTCGACTCGCCCCAGCTGTCGCGTTCTGTGTGCAGCCACCTGCCAGAGCCATCGCCGCAGGCCGACCATGAGCCGGGCTGCGCGTCGGTGAGCCCCCATGAGACCTCATCGACAAGGGTCGTGCCGTCGGCGAGGTACAGCTTGACTGCGTCGCCGTCTGAGCTGAGCCCCTGGTTTGAGAGCAGCACGAGGTAGCCGCCCGCTGGCACGACCGTGCCGTTCGGGGCATTCAGCGCCTTCGGAGTGCTGCCGCTGTCGGCCTGCAGCCAGGTCGCGACGTCAACATCGACGGTGCCCGTGTTGTAGAGCTCGTACGCGTCGCGGTACGGGTCGACGTTCGCAGACGTCACCTCATTGAGCTTGATGGCCTTCCACTCGGTGCCCCCGGTGCCGGGGTCGGTCTCGCCACCACCTGTCGAAGCCTCGTTGGGCAGTCCCTTGCTCTTCGCGCTGAGCTGTGAGAACTCGCCGCTGCCGTTCGGCAGGCGGCCCCAAGTGCTCAGGTGAAAGTCGCCCCATTCGTACGAGTCGAGCAGGGTGGTGCCATCTGCTGCGTAGACGCTGATCAGGTCGCTCTTCTTGAGCTTCAGTTCGGGCGCCTCGGCAACGTATACGGAGCCGGGCTGAACAACGGTGCCTTCAGGGATCGTGACTCGAAACCCGTTACCGCGGCCGGTCAGCACATAGCCCGAGATGTCGAGCGGCGTCGACTCGAGATTGATGAGCTCTGCCCAATCGGGGGTGCCGTCGGTCTCGATCTCATTGAGTTTGAGATTTGGTGCGGTCGGTGCCGCGAGCGCTACCGTTGCGCCGGTGGTGGCGAGGATCGCGGTGCCGAGGGCGCCTGCGAGTGCTCGGGTCAATGATCGTCGAAGCAAGCTGCTGTTCCTTCATCGTTGTGGAGATATGCGTTACTAGCAGAGCAGCGGCGTGCAACGGGAATCCTCACGGAAGGTGTCGAGCGGGTGAACAGTGTGCGATCCTCGCTCCAGCTGCGTTACCCCTCAATGTCTAAGCGACTGACTCGACTTGGATCGCCTCGAGGCCTCGCCGGTAGCTCGTGACCTTGAAATCGGGAAACCGCGTTTGAAACTTGGTCGAGTCGAAGCGGTTGTCGGATCGGTAGCGAGGCAAAAGTTCGCGAATCTCCCGCGCCTGCGCGCTGAAGATTCCGGCTGCGCGAAGCAGCCACTCGGGGGCCACCCGGTACCCGGGTTCGCTCCCAAAAATCTGCTCGGCCAGGGTGACGAAGTCACGGTAGGTGAGGCGGTTCCGATCGATGGGAAGATGCCAGGTCTGGCCATACGCATCTGGAGTGTTGCCGAGCAGTGCGAGGGCGCGGCTGGCATCTGGGGTCCAGATCAAGGTGCGCAGCCTGTCGTCGCGCACCGGTACGCGGGGCTTCTTGCCTGCCTTGAGCGGGTCGATGATGAGGGAGTTCGTGAAGCCCTGCGTGCGGCCCGGGCCGTAGAACTCGGGGGCGCGGGCGATTAGCGCGGGAGCATCGCCGCGGTTCATTTCTTCGAGCACCATTGTCGCCATCGTCTCGCGCACCTTGCCCTTGCGACCAACCGGCTCGAACGGGGTGTCTTCGCGCTGCACCCGATCGTTCTGCGGGTACATGTAGGTGTTGTCGAAGTACGCGAACTTCGCGCCCGCTGCGCGAGCCGCGTCGAGCGCGTTGCGCAGCATCGGCACAAACTGGGCCTCCCACAGCTGGGTGTCTGCGGGGAGCCCCGCGGTGAAGTAGACGATCTCGCTACCGGCGACCGCTGCGCGGGTCTGCTCGGCGTCCAAAAGATCTGCCCGCATGACGGTATCGGTATCGTTCACCGCACGTGGATTGCGGCTGACGAGGCGCAGATCAGTGGTGTATTCGCGGGCGAGCTCTCGTGCGAGCTCGACCGCGATCTGCCCGTTTGCGCCCAGGATGGTCTGCATGCGTTCTCTTCTCTGTGGGATGCATCCTGTAAGAATTCAGATGCGCTGTCTCAGCGTGATGCGCTATGTTTTCACTGCACACATTAACCGTACGATCGAAAGTGTTCAGTGTCAACTTCTGAGAAGAGTTACCATCACGGCGACCTGCGCGCTGCCCTGATCGTCGCCGCCATCGAGATACTCGAATCGGGCGAGCCGTTCTCGATGCGTGCGGTTGCGCGCCGAGCCGGAGTCTCTCAAACCGCGCCATACCGGCACTTCGCCGATCGAGCTGCGCTCGAGAACGCCGTGGCAGTAGCCGGATTCGAGGACCTTGCCGACGAGCTTTCGGCCGTGCTCGTTTCTGCTCCCGAGGGAGCCAAGCCGAGCGAGACGCTCAGCGAACTCGGTATCGCCTATGTGCTGTTCGCACTGCGCAGGCCCGCCGAGTTTCGCATCATGTTCGGTAACGAGTGTGACGAGGCCGATGCCGAACGGGTGGTTGCGTCGCGGAAGCTGCGCTCCGTGCTCGAAGGATCGCTTGCGGCAATCTTCCCGGAGGCAGAGATTGCCGACCTCTCGATTGCGCTCTGGAGCATGGCGCACGGTCTCGCATTCCTGCACCTCGACGGAAAACTGTGGCCTGAGCCGCTTGATGATGTGCGCGCGAGAGTGCACGCCGCGACGACTGCGGTGCTCGCCATGAAAGAAAGACCCAACTCATGAACAAACGTATTCTGCACGTCGTCACCAACGTCGATCACTATGACAATCCCGACCATGCGACCGGCCTCTGGCTCTCAGAGCTCACGCACGCCTGGCAGGTGTTCGAAACGCACGGATTCGAGCAGGCGATCGTGAGCCCGAAAGGTGGTCGATCACCGCTCGAACCGCGGTCGCTGAGGTTTCCGAACTACGACCGGAGTGCGAAGGCTTGGCATCGCGATACTCAGAAGATGGCGCTGCTCGAGCGCACGCTCCACCCCGACGAGGTGCGCGCCTCCGACTATGACGCAATCTACTTCACAGGTGGGCACGCGGTCATGTATGACTTTGTCGACAGCGAAGGTTTGCAGCGCCTCACCCGAGAAATCTGGGAGCAGGGCGGTGTGGTTTCATCCGTCTGTCACGGGTACTGTGGGCTGCTCAACACCCCTCTCTCTGACGGGTCACTGCTCATTGCTGGGCGCAAGATGACAGGGTTCTCGTGGCGCGAAGAAGAGCTCGCCCGGGTTGACAAGCTCGTGCCGTACAACGCAGAACATGAGGCGAAGCGGCGCGGCGCGCGCTACGAGAAGGCGATGCTGCCATTCGTGTCTTACGTGGTGACCGACGGTCGTCTCGTAACCGGGCAGAACCCCGGATCCGCAAAGGCAACCGCTGCGAAGGTTGCCGAGCTGCTGTAACAGACCGTGCCGAGGTGCATGGTCTCGGCCCGAGTGCGGCCGGTAAAGTCGGTCGCATGAGTAGCGCACCGCAAGACTGGGAACTGCAGGCTGCTGGCGATCCTCGAACCCACCCGCAATTGCTCTCAGACATTGCGACGCGTCGCCCTGACCTGCGCGGCATCATCGCCGCGAACCCGAGCGCGTTTGCTGAGCTTCGAAGCTGGATTGCTGCGATGGATTCCGGCGTGCAGGCACAGCAGCCGGTGCCTCATGTGCCAGTTGCGCCCGCCATGTCGGCACCGGTTGCGCCCGTGCGACGAGGGGGCCTGGGCTGGTGGTTCGCGGGCTGCGGTTGCCTCACCATTATTGGTCTTGTGTTTCTTGGAATCGTGCTCGCGGGCGGCGCACTGTTGTCGTCGGGGAGTGACGGGTCGGCTCCTCGAAGTGACGTGTCGTCGAACACCCCGGACGGGCAATACATTGACGAGCAAATATCGATCGCCGTTTCAGAGCGGCAGAAGTTTCACGATCTCGCCGCTCAGCTCGAGGGTAACCCCGTCGCTCCGCTCGTGACCGAGTTCGCGAAATCGCAGCGCCTCGACAAACGAATCGCTGAGGGGGCGGGCAATCGCTTCCAGGCAGAAAGTCTCGCGAAAGACGCGACGGAGATGAGGGAGAACCTTGAGCAGCGCTTCGCCGACGCCGAGGCGCGCCGCGGCAATGCTTCGGGAACAGTGAGCGAGGCGCTCGTGGAAGAGGCAGGTAATGGCTTTATCGATATTGCCTGGGATGCGGCGACGGCCTGCAGCGTCTCAGGAAGAGAGGGGCGCACGACTGCCGGCTGCACCTCTGATGATCCGTTGGCTGTGCACATTCTGCCGGAGAGCGAGCTGTTCGGAGACTGGGGAGTGCGCATCACGACTCTGCACGAGCTCGCGCATCTCTATCAGAACGCAGATCTCGAGGAGCGAATGAGTGAAGACATGAGCGCTGCAATGGCGCTTATGGATCAGGGGCTTTTCGAGGGGAGCGGGGAGAAGCTGGCTGACTGCTATGCGCTCACGTACACCGGCGGGTGGACCCTCGAGAACGAGCAAGGCTCAAGCGGATATGGCTATGTCTGTAACGAGTCCGAGCGGCAGGCAATTCGTGAGTGGGCTGCGTTGATCAATGCCCCGATGCCGTAGACACCACGGCGATACGCGAGAGAATTGAATCCATGGATCTTCTCAACTTCCCGGAAGTACCCGATCCGACGTATGTCATGTCGCAGGAGGGCTACAAGATCGCGACCTACTGCTGGGGCGACGCCGATGCTCCAGTGGTGATCGCGGTGCACGGCTTCGCCTCGAGTTGCAAGGACACGTGGGTCGACACCGGTTGGATCGGCAGTCTGCTCGACGCAGGCTTCAGAGTTCTCGGAGTCGACCAGCGGGGGCATGGAAAGAGCGAGAAGCCGACCCAGCCGCGCGACTACACCATGCCCTTGCTCGTCGACGATATCGAGACCGTGCTCGACACATACATGGTCGACGAAGCGGTATATCTGGGCTATTCGCTCGGCGCTCGAGTCGGCTGGCAGGTCTGTTGCGATCTTGCCGACCGGATCACTCGCGCCGTGCTCGGTGGTATTCCCGACGGGCGGCCGCTCGGCCGTCTCGACCTCGCGCAGGCTCGCGCCTACATTGAATCAGGCACGCCGGTCACCGACCATGCGACGCAAAACTATGTGAAGCTTGCCGAGCGCGTGCCAGACAACAGCCTCGAGGCGCTCGTCGCTCTTGCAGGTGGCATGCGGTTCGGCGACGAAGAAATCAATCTCGAGCACATTCCGTCTCAACCGATCCTCGTTGCGACGGGAAGCCTCGATGCGGTGCTCGGCGATTCGCGGGCGCTCGCGGCCGAGCTTCCGCACGGCACCTTTCTTGAAATCGAGAAGCGCCATCATTTCAATACGCCGGGCGCTCGCCAGTTTCGCGAGGCCGGCATCGATTTCTTGCTTCGGAGTGCCGAGCGAGGTTGAGCCTCACTGAAAGATAGTGGGAAGCAATCTGCAGGTGGCGGGGGTTGTCTCCTCGCTCTCGCTCTGCGAGGGTTTTCTGGGTCGGACTGGTTCACTGCAGCGCGTTCGATGTTTCGCTTCCGGAATACACGGAGTGAGGATCGAGCGACCAATTCAAGGCCAGATCCGCGATCTCCTCCCAACCCGGCTCACCGCAGGTGAAGTGGCTGCGCCCGGGGAGTTCAAGATAGGCGGTGATCGCGCGCGAGTGACGCTCGTGCAGGCGATAGTTCGCTTTCTGAACGGAGGGGGGAAGGATCTGGTCCTTATCACCGCTGATGAACAACAGGGGTGCGCGATCGCTGTTCGTGAATTCGACGGCGGTGGCTGCCTGTCGAGTTAAATTTGCGAGCGCACCCTGAAACATCATCCGTCCGGGGAGCGGCACTCCGTAGCGATCGTATGCTGCTCGCGCCGCCGTCGGTGTGAGATTACGCCCGAAGACTTCCCTGAACTCCGCTGCGCTCGGCGGTATCGCCCGATGACGGTTTCTCGGATTCGCGAGCACGCGGAGCCCGGCTTTGAGCGCGCTCATCGGCATGGTGGTCACGCCTTTCACCGGTGCGCTGTGGATGGCGACGCCCGCGGCCCCGTATCCGGCATCCAAGAGGAGCTGGACGAACGCTCCGCCGTATGAATGACCGATGAGGATCGGTGGAGCATCCAGTGCGCTGACGAACTCTGCGAGATGACTCGCGACTTCGCGGACTCCGAGGCGAGCGAGCGGCGACGGGTCGTCGCGGAGTGCCGCGACCCCTGCCTCGCCTGGTTCGATTCCAGGGTAGCCAGGGGTGAGCACCCGGAACCCGATGGACTCGTAGCGTGCTTTCCAGTGCTCCCAGACGAGGGGAGTGAGCCAGAGGCCGTGGATGAGGACGACGGTGCCCGCCTCGCGGTGGCTGTGATCTTGGGACATGGGAGGTTCCTAGGGCGGATTAGAGGAGTCCGGCTTCGCGAGCGGCAGTTACGGCGGCGGTGCGGCTCTGGACCCCGAGTTTGCGATAAATGGACTGGGCTTGGGATTTGATCGTGTGGTACGAGAGGAAGTGCTCGTTGGCGATCTCGCGGAGTGATCGTGCCGATGCGAGTTCGCGGAGCACCGACATCTCGCGGGGCGTAAAGCCGAGGTCGCGACGCCCCCAGACGATGACACTCGGCTGGTCGCCGCCCGGTAGCGGTGCCAGCTTGGCGCGATTCGCGAGCTCGCGCAGTTCGGCAGCCGGAGCG
This sequence comes from uncultured Leucobacter sp., assembly GCA_937967375.1. GTDB lineage: Bacteria > Actinomycetota > Actinomycetes > Actinomycetales > Microbacteriaceae > Leucobacter. The sequence goes on along the minus strand of CALCJF010000042.1, from coordinate 8,643 downwards.
AGACGTACGGGGGTGCGAAGCTCGTGAACGCTGAGCGTTGCGTGGGCCGCATTGTAGTAGCGTCCGGCGGCGTCGCTGTTGTCTGCTCGCGCTTCTATCGTGGCGAGCAACAACAGGGCTTGGGCGCGGTGTCTCGGCCAGAGATCGGGAGCGTCGAGCAACTGCCGTAGGGGATGGGCGGAGGTCTGCTCCGCCCTGGTCAATGAGAGCCTGGCCAGACTGAGTTTCATTGCCGGATGTTCGGTTCCGGCAGGGGAACGAGAGAGAATGCCCTGGGCGAGTTCGAGGTTTCCCGCCGCGAGAGCGAGATCCGCGATACCGGCCTCCAGCAGCGCAAGTGCGGTGGGCGAGGTGGTGCGTTGCATCATGCTCCGTCGACGCTCCACGAGATACTCGAGGCCGGTACGGGAATCATTGAGCGTGAACGCGAGAGCGTGCACCCATATGATGTAGGGCCAATGCTCGGTCGGCAGGAACCGTTCGGAGAGCGCACGAACTTCTGCGTCGACCTGCTCGGGGTGTTCACCCTCAAGGTTGCGAAGCAAGCGGGCGAGGTGCCAGCCAATGGCTTTCGGTGTGTCCTGCCAAGGTTGCACCTCCGACTCCGCGATTGATTCGATTGCGAAGTCGGAGGCTGGGATCTCCCCGCGGATCGCGTGGATGTAAGCGCGAAGAGTGGTGCGATGCGCGACGTATGGCCCGCCGACCGAGAACGCATCGATGATACGCATAGCTGAGCCAAAATTCTGGGTGATGATGTTCCCGCGTGCGACTTGAAGCAGCACTGCGGAAAGCGCCGGGCTGCCGAGCAGCTTTTCCTTCTCAAGGAATGCGATGAACCGCTCGCTGGCTTCGTTTGCCGCGTCGTGATCGCGCAGAGCTCGGTATCCGGCGTAGAGCGCTGTGGACGCGTGGATCCTCTCATCGTTTGAGATACTGCCGTCTGCGAGGGTTTCTTCAAGTGCGGCCACCGCCCGGTGCAGTTGTTCGACGAGTTCTGGTGCGTGGACGGTATGGCGCGCCATGCTCAGAAGTCCAAGAGCAATCACCGCGCCCGGTTCGCTATCAAAGCGTTGGCCTTTGGCTGCGACGAGGATCTCTTCGACGCGTGCAGGGGCGTTCAGCGTCATCTCGTTGAAATGTCGCACGAATAAGGGCCAGACCTCCTTGAACGCGTCGGCCTGCACGTACAGGCTCAGCGCAGTGACGGCGTGCCCGCGACGAGGCTGAAACCAGGATGCACTTGTGATGCATGCGTGCCGAATGCGCCCCGTAGGGACAGACCTCGGAGCGACTTGCAGCAGGTGCTCGCGGATCAGATCGTGGAAGGTGAAGTTGCCATCTCGATCGAGTTCACCGATACCGGCGGCCGCGAATGATGACAACAGTTGCTGGGCGTCGTCTGCGCCGGTGATTCGTGCTGCGAGTTCGGGAGGGACAGTCGGTGGAAAAGCGAGAAGTATTGCCCATTCCCGCTGCTGTTCAGAGTACGTGCTGAGCAACTCATTGATCAGAAAGCGCCTGGCCCGTATTAGCCGGGTCTGCGCCGAGGCGTCTTCACTGCTGATTGCCAATGCCACTCGCATGGAGAGCGGGTTACCCTGGGCAGCTGAATTGAGCCTGCCGATTTCTTCGAGTGGAACGGTCGTGTGTACCGAATGATGCAGAGATTCGGCTTCCGTCTCGGTGAAGGCCAGGTCGCTCTGGGTGATTTGAGCTACTGAAGAGCGCACTGGCAGGCTTCCGGCGGTGAAGGCAGTGCTTTGTCGAGAGATCACGATCAAGCGCAGTGTCGGCACTTGCGCGGCGAAAGTGATCAATGTGTCCACGGTATCGTCGGCGAATGCGTGCAGGTCATCGATCACTATGCGCACTGTTCTGGGGGTCCGGTGCAGGGCGGTCATGAGTCGCGAGATCAGGTAGTCGAGAGACTGCGGAACGACGTCCTCGCCGCTATGCCCCCACGGCCCGTCTTCTCGCACGATTCCGGCGGTCTGGAGACTGTGGTGGAAGGAAGTCCAGAACCCGAGGGGCTCGCGGGACTGCTCGTCAGCTGCGAACCAGATCACCTGCTCGCTGTGCGGTCGTTGTCTCACCCAGTCGAGCACAGCTGTCGACTTCCCGTACCCGGCCGTTCCGGTCACTTCGATCACGGCGGCGGTGGCCGCGGCATCGAAGAGGCTGAGCACGCGGTCGCGCACCACCCACCCCTGCGGTAGCCGTCCGAGGTGCGCCGGGGCAGGCCCGTGCTCGCTCCGAGTGTCATCCGAAGGGGCGAGAAACTGAGCGCCACGATCGGCAAGCGTGGGCGAGAATCTGCGGATGAGCGCGCGCTCCATACGGGAGAGACCGTTGCTCATGCTTCCGAGCAGTTCAACCGCTTCGTCAATGTCGCCGATCGCGTGTGTCGCGAAGGCGAGGATCAGGATCCGCCAGCGTTCCGCTCTCAGCAGCCCCTCGGTGTGTTCGCGAACCGCGTGTGCGATGGCTGCGGCTTCTCTTGCGCCGGACGGCGTACCGTTCAGCAGTGCGGAGATGGCGCGGGTGAGCCAGAATCGAGAATCAATGCGCCCAGCCTCAAGCCGCGCTCGTTCGTGATCGCCCGCGAACACCGCGTCCAGGAAGGCCGTGGTCGCGAGCGCCGTCTCGGGAACCCCGCTGCACGCACGCGACTCGAACCCAGCCTCCCGCAGGGCGGCTATCCGTTCGCGCACGACGCCTTGGTCTTCGTCGTCGCAGGCCATCGCGGCTCGCTGCAGCGCTAGCAAGTAGAACGGCCACATCTCGCCCATCTGCTGCATGGTGAGCTCGTGGATGCGGCTCCGCGCCGCCGCAGGATCGGTATCGATCAGAAGCAGCGCAGCGACCAGCTGTTCTTCGCTGTCAAGCTGCTGTTCGACCCAGCTCTGCGTTCGCGGCACGATCCCGGCGTCGCGATAGTGGGAGCGTGCGAGGTCGGGATCACCGTATAGCGCGTGCAGCAGGGCCGAGCGAATGCCGACCTCGCGCACCAGAAAGTCCATGCCCGCGACAGGTGAGGCGAGCAGTACTCTACTCAGCAGCGACAACGCATCGCGAAACTCGCCGGCAAGCATGGCTGTCGTCGCCTTCTGCGTGAGCAGGATCCCGCGCAACGCACGGAAGTCGTCGGACATCGACGGGATCCGCGCCAGTTGATCCGGCATCTCACGGATCAGCTGGTAGGCGGCGACGGGATCACCCCCGATGCGAAATCGCACCGCCTCCGCAGCCTTCTGCCACTGTCGGAACCAATGCGTCGACTCGGGCGACGAGGCCACCACAGGCTGATCCGAGAAAGAGGCGAGACCCAAAGCCCGTAGCCATTCGACCAGCAGGAGCGCTACGGGCTCGTCTCGCAGGGTTGCGTTGGGAATCTTCCTGAACATTGCAGCGAGCTCGCCAGGAGGGACGCCGAACCATACTTGCAGCGGATGGTCGGCGAGCAGCACCGCGAGCCCAGCGTAACCACCCGCAGCGGCCGCATGGCGCGCCCGCTGAACTATGTCTTCCGGAGGTGTCTGCTGGCGCCGAACTTGCTTCCGCGAGGAGCGCAAATCTGTCAGCTCCTGGCGTCCCCCGTCGCCGGTGCGCATCGGGTCAGGGGGGTGCTGGTTCATGGTGTCCCTATTGTCTTTCTCTGCGCGCAAATGAGAGACGCCGCAACTCAACTCCTTTTGTTCCCCCGAGCTGGTTCTCGTTTCTCAGAATACGAAATATAGCGGGATCTCGCCAACGCAACTCGCCAGGTTGCTACGGGGAAATCCCCGGGGATGAAATACCCAGATGAAATCGACTCCAAGGCTGAGAACGGGCTCCCTATGGCGCTGCCCAGGCAGGAAAGTGGTTCCCATTGAACCGCCGCGTAGGGGTGGAAATCGTTGGCAGAGAATCAGGGGAACCGATGGGCACACGTAGCCGAGTGTTGCAACGCATCACAGCATCCGCGTTGGCGGTCATCGTTCTCGGCGGAATGTTTGTCGAGAGCGAAAGCGCCCCTGCAGAGGCGATCTATGCCACAGGTGGCTCGGGTCTCTACAAGGGCTCTATCGACTGGTTCGACTGGGCTCCGAAAGACACGGTTATCGGTTACAACGACCAAACCACGCCGCCCGGAACCGTGACACGCACGAACACCCGCACGATCGGGGGCAGCACGCTCATCACGACGTGCACGCTCTCCAACATGCACGGCCAGACCGCAACTTACCGAAGCGGCCAATGGGGTGGCGATGCATTAGACGACCTTTACAACATCGGTGGGGCAAATGCTGCGAACACTATGGTGACTGGCCTCTATAACTACCGTGACGGAAACAACTCGAACGGAGGCGAGCTGATCCAGTTCGACTTCGACTGCAATGTCACGCTCGACGGAATGCCCGTCCCAGTGAAAGGCATGGTGGTCGGCGACGCCGAAGCGAGCAACTCCGGCACAACGGGTCGAACCAACTACGTCGAGGAATGGATCAGGGTCAAGCCTGCGACCCCCGCAACCTGGCGAGTCGTCGATCGTCTGCGGACCGGCTGCACGAGGTACACGATCGGCGATCTCTGGGCCGATAACACCCTGCGACTGCGCAACAGCGGCCAGGAGTGCGCGAACCCTACCACCGGGGTTGGAGGCAACGGCCCTGTTGCTGTGGCCTTCATGGAGGGAGCAACTGCTGGAAAGGCCACTATTGTCGGCCGAGGAAAGTCCGCGATGGCGCTCGGCATCGTTCTCGACAACGACTTCGGAGATGCGCCCGAGAGCTACGGTGCTGCGGGAGCGCTCATCGACCGGGGCTGGACCGGCGGCGAAATCCCGAAGGGACAGTATCCATACCCGCACTCCCAAACCACCGGTCTTTGGAAATGCACGCAGACCAGTGGCATCTTCTGCAGTTGGAACGGGTATCGCGAGACCGACGCGAATGGTGCCGAGACGATGTACTCCTACCAACAGAGCTACACGGCTGCGCAGACCCCGCCTGCGAGCACCAACCTGTTCGATAACTTCGCAATGGCGGTTCCCGGAAACCCCGACCTCATGCTGGGCGCCCGGATCGATGCGGAACCCGTGCAACCGTTCTCTCCCGATGCGCGAGGCGACGACACGAACGCGACCTCGGACGACGAGGAAGCGATCACAGCGGTTCCCGATGCGATCGCGTTCCCGGGTGCGGCCTACTCGGTGACGGTTGCCTGCACCGGAACCGGATACGTCTCCGGCTGGCTGGACTGGAACCGGAACGGGGCATTCGACTCCGGTGAGATGTCGAGCGTCGTGAGCTGCGCGGGCGGGCAGGCCTCCCTGAGTTGGACGACACCGGCAGACGTGGTCAAGGGGGCGAGCTTCTTGCGCCTGCGCATCGCGCCGAACGCGAGCAATCTGACCCCGACAGGTATGGTCTACGGTGGCGAAGTCGAAGACCACCCCGTGGTGATCCGCCCCGCGCTCACCATTGACAAGAGCTCCTCGGCGACCACGAGTTCGCGTGTGGGCGACGTCGTGACCTACACGGTGAAGCTCAAGAACATCTCTTCTTCGAACTTCACTGCCGCGCTTCCGGCTTCGTTCACCGACGATCTCGGCAACGTGCTCGATGACGCGAACTGGAACAACGACGCCGCTGTGGCGTTCGATATGGGGAGCACCGGCACGCCGCCCACGCTCACCGGCACGATGCTGAACTGGTCGGGGCCGCTGAAGGCGGGCGAGACGGCGACGTTCACCTACTCGGTGACGCTGAAGGCCGGCGGCAACGGCACGGTCACGAACACGGCTTGCATCACGACCGATGATTGCGACTCGACCACGACTGCGCTCCCGAAGCTCACGATCGACAAGTCGGTGAACAGCACCCAGCCGCCGTCGACCTTCTGGGACACGGACTACACATACACGGTTGTCGTGCGGAACAACGGGCCGGGCGCGGCGACCGCGCAGAACCCGGCGTCGGTGGAGGACGACCTCTCCGATGTGCTCGACGATGCCACATTCACGGGAATCAACAGCACGGTGCTCTCCTCACCATCCGGCTCGACGCCTGCCGCCACCTTCGACGCGGCAACGAAGAAGCTGAAATGGAGCGGCCCGCTGGCGGTCGGACAGCAGGTCACGATCACGTACACGGTGAAGTACATGCGGAACATGACTGGCAACCGGGAGCTCTACAACCGAGCTTGTATTCCCGCAAACCTGGCTCAGGATCCCGCTGCCCGATGCGACGAGGTCACGATTCCGCCGAACGCCGGAACCATCCAGAGCTGGAAGAGTTCCGATCCCCCCTCTGGGACCGTGCTCGCCGCCGGAGACACCGTTACCTACACGCTGCACTTCAAGAACAATGAGACGTCGATCTGGGGTCGCACCGTCGACCACGAGGACGTGCTCGCGGAGGTGCTCGACGACGCCGACGTCATTTCGGCACCGACCGCGTCGAACCCGGCGCTCACCGTGACTCCCATCGCAAACGGGCGGTTCAAAGTGACGGGTACGGTGCCGGCCGCGACGACCTATACCGTGAGCTACACGGTGCGGGTGAAAGCCGACGGCCAGCGCGGCAACAGCCGCCTCGATAACTTCGTCGTTCCCACTGGCACGAATCCGCCGGGCACCTGCGTGCCGACCGGCTCACAGCACCCGAGCTGCACCACCCACCCGGTGCTCGGCTCCGTCATCTGGGGCAAGACAGGCGCGCAGTCCGAGCGCATCGGAGGTTCCGAGTGGACGATCACCGGCCCGAGCGGCTCCGCCTCCCAGACGGTGACCGTGATCGATTGCGAAGCCGCGAATGCGGCCGGCTGCGCGGGTGCTGACAAGGATCCGCGCGCCGGCTACCTGGAGGTGACGCAACTCGCGTGGGGAGACTACACACTCGTTGAGACCAAGGCGCCTCTCGGGTACGTGCTTGACCCAACGCCGCGATCATTCACGATAGGTGGCGGTGCCGCGCAGCAGCGTGTCGACCTCGGCGGCATCGTGAACGAACGTCAGACCGCCCTCATCATCCCGCTCACCGGCGGCCTCGGAGCTGACTGGTTCCTGTTCGGAGGCGGTGGCACCCTCGCAGCGTTGCTCGCACTTATCTCCATCCGAGCCCACCGTCGGAACCGGGCCTTCGCTGGACCCGGCCGACCCTGAGCCAATCACTTTTCACTCGTTGCAGGTACAGAAAGGAAATCAAATGACTACCTCAACCACCCGCCGATCCCGCTTCGCAGCGGGTCTGCTCGGAGCCCTGGCCATCGGCGCCACCGGGCTCATGGGCGCGACCGCAGCGCAGGCGGCACCCGGCAACATCGACACCACCACGCCAGGATCGGTCACGATCCACAAGCATCTTGAGAACAACTCGACCCCGGCCAACCCCGATGGCACGGAATCCGTCAGCGGTGCGGCTGTCGGCGGCGTCGAGTTCACTCTCTACGAGCTGAACTACAACGGTAACCCGATCGACCTGAGCAATTTCAACGACTGGAACGGCCTTAGCAGCGTCACGCTGAACGCCGACTGTTCCGTCGCCGGCCCGGCCGGCTACACGCGTGGCGCCGTGGCCACGACCGGCACCACGAATGCCAGTGGCATCCTCACCTACAACGTCGGCACCGCTCGCAAGGCCTTCGCGGTTTGCGAGACCAATACGGCTGGTGCGACGGTCGGCGGCAACCCGACCACCATCGTGCAGGCTGCGGCACCGTTCGTGATCTCGGTGCCCATGCCCTACAACGACGAGTGGATCTACGCGGTTCACGCCTACCCCAAGAACAGCAACGCCGGTGTCACGAAGACTGTGACCAGCCAACCCGCGAACCAGCTCGGGATCGGTTCCGAGGTGCAGTTCCCGGTGGCGACCGACGTTCCCACGCTCCCCGCGGGCGAGCAGCTGACGCACTACGTCGTGCGAGACGTGCTCGATAGCCGTCTCACCCCCGTGTCGGTGAAGTCGGTCACGGTCGACGGCGTCGCGGTCAACCCCGCCTTCTACGAGGTCAAGGTTAACCCGAACAACGCACAGGACATCCGCGTCGTCTTCAACCAGGCCGGCCTCGACTGGCTCGAGACCCAGGGCGGCAAGAAGGTCGTTACGACCTTCGCCGGCACCGTCGCCGCCCTCGGCGACGGCGAGATCCCGAACCGCGCAACCCTGTTTGTTAACGATCCCTCGGGCGACAGCGACAGCAACCCCGGCCCTGGCGTCCCCTCGAACGAGGTCAAGACCAACTGGGGCGACGTCGTCATCCGCAAGAGCGATGCCGCGAACCAGAAGGCCCTCACCGGCGCCGCCTTCCAGGTCTACGCAGCCGACCCGGCCTATGTGGCTCAGGGGCAGGACTGCACCTCGAAGGTCACGACCGGCTCGCCGATCTCGGTGGGTGGCCAGAACACCTTCACGACCGGCCCGAACGGTGAAGTGAAGATCAACGGCCTGTTCGTCTCGGACTCCGAGAACGCCCCGGCAAACGCTACCCAGCGCTGCTACGTGATCGTCGAGACCGCGGCACCCGCTGGCTACACGCTGCCGACCGGTGACGCAGCCAGGACGGCCGTGACGGTAAAGACCGGTGCGACCACCGCAGGCACGGTTGACGTCGACGTTCCTAACACCAAGCAGAACGTGCCCCAGCTGCCTCTGACCG
>CALCJF010000041.1 GCA_937967375.1 uncultured Leucobacter sp. | reverse complement strand
CGCGAAGAGGAGAGGCGTTTGCTTTCGATGCGTGTCTCTGCGTAGAGCGTGTCGCCCACGCGCACGGGTGCCGGAAACGACACCTCGCTGAAGCCGAGGTTCGCCACGATCGTGCCCATGGTGAGCTGCGACACCGAGAGCCCCACGAGGGTTGAGAGGGTGAACATGCTGTTGACGAGCGGCTCGCCGAACTCGGTGTGCGAACTCCAAGCTGCATCGAGATGCAGTGACTGGGTGTTCATGGTGAGCGTCGTGAAGAGCACGTTGTCGGCCTCGGTCACGGTGCGACCGGGGCGGTGCAGGTAGACGGCGCCCTCTTCGAACTCTTCGAAGTAGAGCCCGCGCTGTTCAATTCGCTTGTCGGTCATGATGCCTCCTCGGCGCTCGTGCCTGTGTCGGAGCCCGTCTCTCCAGTATCCACCTGAATGACCGCGAGTGTCTGGCCTCTTGCAACCTGATCGCCAACGACGGCCCGAATCGAGACCGTGCCGGCTACGGTGGCACGCAGCACATGCTCCATCTTCATCGCCTCAACCACAATGATGGGATCGCCGACCTCGACCTGAGCGCCGCTCTCAGCGTGCACCAGCACGACCGTGCCTGGCATGGGGGAGTCGAGGTGGGGATCGTTCGACGCCTCGGCCGAGCCGGAGTACGTCGCGCGAGCAGCACCGATCTCAAAGGTCGCCCCGTGCACCGCGAGCGAGACAGAGTCGTTCGCGACGAGCGCGATCACCGACCTGGTCTCGCCGTCGACAGTCACGCTGAACCGGTGATCTCCGAGAGGGCTCACTGAACCGGACGCCGGCGATACCTCAACCACGGAGTTCTGATCGCCGCACTGCAGCCGGTAGCTGCGTGCTGAATTCGGCCCAAAGCGCCAGCCGTCGCCGCGTGCCCAGGGGCCGGTCGCGCGGCTCCCGGCAAGGGCCTGGGCCGTGTTGGGCGACGTTTCACGTGAAGCATTCGCTTCGAGCGTGCGCTCGGCGGTGCCGCGTGCCGCATGATCGAGCAGCAGCGCCGCCTCTGCGAACTCACGCTCGCCGGCCGCCCCGTACTCGATCGAGTCTTGCACCCGGCCGATCAGCCCGGTGTCGAGGTCGCCCGCGACCACCTCGGGCAGCTCGAGAAGCTTGCGCATGAACTCAACGTTCGTTGGAAACCCGAGCACCGCGGTCTCGTCAAGCGCCCGCACCAGCAGTCGGCGGGCCGTCTCTCGATCTTCGCCCCACGTGATGACCTTGGCAAGCATAGGGTCGTAGTCGATCGATACGTTGAGGCCCGATGCAATGGCTGTGTCGACCCGAACGCCATCACCGGACGGGTGGGTCACGTGGGTGACGAGCCCGCCAGTCGGCAGAAAGCCCGCCGCGGGGTCTTCGGCGTAGACGCGAGCTTCGATACTATGCCCGGTAAGCACGATGTCGCTTTGCGCGATCGACAGGGGCAGACCCGCAGCGATGCGCAGCTGCTGCTCGACGAGGTCGACGCCAGTGACCTGCTCGGTCACGGGGTGCTCGACCTGCAGGCGCGTGTTCATCTCCATAAAGAAGAATTCGTTTGGGCGAGACGCTTCGACGATGAACTCGACCGTGCCGGCACCGCGATAGTCGACGCTGCGGGCAGTCTCACAGGCGGCCTCGCCGATCGCGGCACGGGTCGCCTCGTCAAGCAGAGGAGAGGGGGCCTCTTCGATCACCTTCTGGTGGCGACGCTGCAGAGAACACTCGCGCTCGCCCAAATGGATCACGTTGCCGTGCTCGTCGGCGAGCACCTGCACCTCGATGTGCCTGGGCGTCGACAGATAGCGTTCGATGAAGAGCGCGTCGTCGCCAAAGCTCGCAGCTGCCTCGCGCCGAGCAGCCGCAATCGCGGCGGGCAGCTCTTCGGCCGCGGCTACGACGTGCATACCCTTGCCGCCACCGCCGGCGCTCGGCTTGATGAGCATCGGGTAGCCGATTGATGGAGCGGCTGCCACCAGGTCGTCATCGGTGAGGCCAGGCCTGGCGATGCCGGGCACGGTCGGAACGCCACGCTCTGAGACCGCAGTCTTCGCAGAGATCTTGTCGCCCATCACCTCGATCGCGCGCGACGAGGGCCCGATGAACACGATGCCCGCCTCTTCGCATGCCTGCGCGAACTCGGGGTTCTCGGCGAGAAAGCCGTAGCCCGGGTGAATAGCCTGTGCGCCACTTTCGAGCGCCGCGCTGATCACCGCGGGAATGCTCAAGTAGCTCTGCGCGGCTGGGGCGGGGCCGATCCTTTTCGCGACATCGGCGAGTGCGACGTGGCGGGAGCCCGCGTCGGCGTCGCTGTAGACGGCGACCGAGCGAATGCCCAGGCTTCGCAGCGTCTTGATGATGCGGCAGGCGATCTCGCCACGGTTCGCAATGAGTACGGTGTCGAACATCTGCATCACATCCTGAAGACGCCGTAACCCGGCGCGTCGTTGGGGGCCCGCAAGACGACATCGAGGGCGAGGCCCAGCACGTCGCGGGTCTGGTCGGGCTCGATAATGCCGTCGTCCCACAGGCGGGCGGTGGAGTAGTAGGGGCTGCCCTGCGTCTCGTACTGTTCGCGAATAGGCGCTTCGAAGGCCGCTTGGTCTTCGGCGCTCCACTCGCCACCGGCGCCCTCGATCTGGTCGCGGCGCACCGTGGAGAGCACCGAGGCCGCCTGCGGGCCGCCCATGACCGAGACCCGAGCGCCCGGCCATAACCAGAGAAATCGGGGCGAATAGGCACGGCCGCACATCGAGTACGTGCCGGCGCCGAACGACCCGCCGACCACGACCGTGAGCTTCGGCACGGTTGCCGTGGCTACCGCGTTGACCATCTTTGCACCGTGCTTCGCGATGCCGCCCGACTCGTACTCGCGGCCGACCATGAAGCCGGTGATGTTCTGCAGAAACACGAGCGGGGTGCCGCGCTGGTCGCAGAGCTGAATGAAGTGCGCGCCCTTCATGGCGCTCTCGCCGAACAGTACGCCGTTGTTTGCGATGATGCCGACGCGGTGGCCGTGGATGCGGGCGAACGCGGTGATCAGCGTGGTGCCGTAATCGCTCTTGAACTCGTGAAACTCGCCACCGTCGACCACGCGCTCGATGATCTCGCGAGCGTCGTAGGGTTCGGTGAGCGCCACCGGCACCACGTCGAGCAAAGAGCCTGCACGAGGATCTGCCGGAGCGATTGCCGGGGTCTCGCTGAGCGGCGGGTTCTCGGGCAAGGTCGCGACGATGTCGCGCACGATCTGCAGTGCGTGCTCGTCGTTC
>CALCJF010000040.1 GCA_937967375.1 uncultured Leucobacter sp. | reverse complement strand
GACCACCGAGATCTACACTCTTTCCCTACACGACGCTCTTCCGATCTACGGCGACAACCGCACCACGAACAACGGCGATTTCACGTTCGACCAGCAGGGCAACCTCTACTTCGTCTGGAGCCCAACGGGTGCCACCAGCAATACTGTGCTGGCTCGGCTCGACACAAGTGCGGTGCCCCGCACGAAGCCTGCGAGCGTGCCCGTTCTCTCGTCGGCGACACGCATGTCGACGCTCGAGGGGCAGAACAACGCCTACAACGGCATCGGTTTCAACTCGGCAGGCGAGCTCTTCGCGAGCTACGACGGTGGGTACGTTCGTATCAATCCTTCGACCGGCAAGACAATCGGCAGCACCGTATCGCTTTCGAATCTCGTCGACCTGGCGAGCTGCGCGCTGCCTCCTACGATCAAGCTGCAGAAGCGTGTGCTCTCGCGCGGCGGTGTCGACCATCAATTTCAGCTCGACATTTTCGCGACGCCGAGAACCGACGCGGTAACCACGGCTACGACCTCGGGCAGCATGGCCGGGCTGCAGAACGAGGTGGCCGGTCCGATCGTTGCAAATGTAGGTCAGGAGTACGTGATTCGCGAGACGCCCTCGGGTTTCTCAAGCTTCGCTGACTACACGACGAGCTACAGCTGTGCTTGGTCAGACAATCCGTCGAACATCATCGATAGCGGCGTGCTGAGCACGGTTGCTGGGCAGAGCTACCGCCAGGCAACGCTGCGCCCGATCGGTGACGGAAGAACGACCTCCTCGGGCGGTCATCAGCTGCTGTGCACTATCGAGAACTCTGTGTTGAAGGTCAGCAAACAGGCGACGCAGTTCAACAGCACCACCGCGGTGGAGAACGGTACCGCTGTAAACCCTGAGGGTCTGCTGCAGTACACGCTGCGGTTCGACAACAGCTCGGGTGCCGGTGCCGCCGCAATTCAGTTCCGGGATCACCTGGCCGGTGTGCTTGACGATGCGCAGCTGGTTGACGCCGCGGGTGTCGTGCTTACAACCGATGCGAGCATACAGGCGTACCTCAACGCAAACACGAGCGGTATCACCGGAACCGACGCGGCCAAGTGGGTGACTGCGAGCAAGTGGATTGACATCATCGGGACGATTGCGGCTGGTCAGGTGGGCACCGTGACGATACGTGTCAAGACCTTGCCAAACCAGATCAATGCAGCGAACCGCGAAAGCGCTGCTGATGGCTACCGTCTGCTCAACTACCTCACTCCGAGAAGCGTGACGACCCCGCCGTCGGGCTGCACGGTTCCAGCGGGTGCGCTGCCGCTCTGCACCGACCATCCCATCAGTGCATGGAAGCTCGCGAAAGATGCGCTGCCAGCAAGCGGCGCACGCCTGCACACTGGCGGTAACGCACACTATGTCATTACTGCGACCATGCTGAACGGTGCGACACGAGTGAGCAACCTGGTGCTCTCCGACGACCTCACTCAGGTCTTCAAAACTGCGGGCTGGGCGCCGAATGCGGCAGTTCCGAATGGCGCCAAAGCGCACGGGATCTACCTGTTCAACGCAAGTGGGCAGCCAATCAATATCAGCGGTGCGGTGATCGGGTCGCCCGTTCGCGTTCAAGATGTCTCAACTCCTGTGTTGAGCTCGGGCAAATGGATCGTTACCTCGGGAGCGCCGCTTGCTCTACCGGCTCAGGCTGCGAAGGTTGAGATGTGGTTTGCCGTGCAGGCCGCCGAGCGCCCGGCCTTCTCTGATGGAGCAACCAACTACCCGAACGGTTTGCCCTGGAACTATGCAGGTAGCCCCGCCGATCCCTGGGCTGGAACCGGTGCGCCCGTCACAGGAAATCGGTTTGTCAACTTCGCGACAGGGACGGGCAGTACCCCGGGCGGTGCCTCGCTGAACCCGAACATGTGTGTTACCGGTGTCGACATCCCGAATACGAGCATCGCTCCCGATGCAGTTTCTGCACCGGTCGCAGATCCGAACTTCCCTGCGCGCTGCCAGGTGCAGCACGAACTGAGCGCGAATTACTTTACTATTCGAAAAGATGCCGGCGGTAAGGGAGTGCTGCCTTACGCAGACGACTCTTTCGACCCGGATCCGACCGGCCTATGGAACATGATCGGGCACAAGTTCGAGGTGCGAGACAACATCGCCCCGGGTAACACGATGTCTTCGTATCCGGCTAAGGCGCTCTGCCGCGTCGAGTACGACCCGTACTCGCCCACCAGCTGGAACGGAACCTTCATCTCAGGGGGCACACCTGACTGGGGTGAAGCGTCGCAGACTCTCGCGAAGATCAAACAGTGGAACAACGAGCACATCGATAGCCCGGCGCAGCAGCGCCCCCTGTGTGCCACGCTCTACCCGATCAGTTCGGGCGGGCAGAAGGGCAGATGGCGATCAGAGAACCTTGGAGCCGGTGACTATTGGCTGCTCGAGACTCAAGCACCAACGCAGCAAACCAATACCACCGCGACGCAAACGAGAAGTGTTGCTGGCGTGCAGCTGCTTGCTCAGCCGATCGCATTTCGCATCTGGCCTGAGGCGAGCGGGACTGCCGTGCCACCGGGAAGTCAGTCCTATCACGGACGTTCGCAACTCGATGTGTCACCTAGCGGGAGCTTCAACGACTTCGCAGCGCGTTGTGAGCCGGATGCTCAGGTGGCGGATCGACCGACCGCGTGCGTGAACCCGACCGGGTACCTCATGCTCGTCAAAGATGTGTCTCCGGTGGCATTGCCCTTCACGGGAGGCCACTGGTTCGGGCCGATTGCACTCGGGGGCGGAGTGCTCCTTGCCCTAGCACTGGCAGGCATCTGGTGGTGGCGTCAACGCAGGATCCTCGGCGCCACTGCAAAGCGCGACGTCGAGGGCGATGCCGTGTGACAGTCGGACCGGCACTCAGACACCTACACCGCGCGGTGACGCGACGAATCAGACCAAACAAACTCACCCAAACATCCTTCGGAGAGGAAATCATGAAGAACAACAAGAAGCGGGGCATTCTCGCAAGCGCGGGCGCGCTGGTGACAGCCGTTGCCCTCGCGCTCGGCGGCGCTGCCGCAGCGCAGGCGGCACCTCCACAGCCTGTCCCGGCGAACAGCCAGGTCACGATCACAAAGCTCGAACAGCCTGCGACGGCTGGTGGCGCCGCAACGGGCGCGCCGATCGGGTCGTTGCCGAGTGCCACGATCGACGGTGTCGTCTTCGACTACTACCTCGTGACCAATACTGGCGCTGGGCAGACCAACGACATCGGAACAAACGCTGGGCAGGGTTATGCTGCTGGCCTCACGGCCAGCTCAGCACCTATCTCTGGTGCCGCTACGGGCTCCTTCCCTGCTACCGCAAGCGGCGGCGTCACGACCCTGACGCTGCCTCGCGGTCTGTATGTGGTGAAGGAAAGCTCTGCTCCTGCTGGCGTCGTGCCGGCCGTGCCGTTCCTGCTTGCCGTGCCGCTTACCAACCCCACAGACCCGACAAAGTGGCTCGACAACATTTACGTCTACCCGAAGAACGCGAAGATTTCGGCGGCCAAGACCGTTTCGAACGCGACGAAGTTCGTTGTCGGCGACACTGTTACCTGGACCATTGATACCGCGATCCCTCGCGTGCCGAACCCTGCTGGTAGCCCCGCGTTCCTGGCCACCGACGCGTTTGTGGTGCAGGACACCCTGACAAATGCTCAACTCACGACAACCGCGAGTGCAACTGATCTGCGTGTGACTGCACCAGCCGGCTTGACCCGCGGTACTGGCAGCGATGGTGACTACAACGTTGTGCTCGACACGACCACCGACCCTGCGAAAACCACGGTGAAGGTGGTCTTTACCGCTGCCGGTCTTGGCAAGCTTGCACAAGCAGTGAACGCCGATGCCAACGCGAAGGTCACTGTCGAGCTTGACACCGTGGTGAAGGCGACCGGCAAGATTCTGAACTCAGCGAGCATCTTCCCGAACCAGACGTCGATTACTGATTCCAAGCCGATCGTGACCGATCCGGCTGAGGTGCGCTATGGAAACTACAACGTGCAGAAGACGAGCTCGGACGCCTCGAAGACCGGCGCTGCTCTCGACGGTGCGGTGTTCCGCGTATACACCAACCTCACCGATGCCAAGGCAGGCAACGCGAATTTCTTGAAGCCATCGACTCAGCCTTCGGGTGAGTGGACTACCGCGAACGGCGGTCACCTGAGCATCACCGGTCTGCGCGACAGCGACTGGGCCAACGGCGCTCAGCAGAGCAGCGGTGCCCTCAACCAGACCTACTACCTGGTCGAGGTCAAGGCTCTGCCCGGTCACCAACTGCTCGCTGAGCCGATTGCTTTCCAGGTGACGCAGACCACCGGTGTCTCGGCTCCGGGGTGGGTAAAGGACCTAGACGTTCAGAACCAGGCAACGACCGGTGGCTTCGTGCTGCCGCTTACCGGTGGCATGGGCACTGCGATCCTCACTATTGGTGGCATCGCGATCCTCGCAATCGTTCTGCTCGTGGCGCGTCGTCGTCGCGATGCCGAGGCGAGCGCCGAGTAATAGACCGCGGGGCCTCGCCTGCCCAAACAGGTGAGGCCCCGCATCCTCTCACGCTCGCAACTTGAGCGCGAATGTAATTGGGAGAAACAAGAAAGGAGGGGCCCGTATGGTGACGACAGAGATTCGCGAGCACGTGGACTCCTCTGATCTTGCCCGCATTTCGAAGAAGCCGCACCGGTTGACTGTGCCGATTGCTTTGCAAATCGCCGCAATGATCGGCATCGGTGCGTTGCTCTACTCGAGCGCCGCCGACTGGTTCTCGACCCTGAACCACAACGCAGAGATCTCTGGTTACGTCGAGGCCGTCGAGCAACTGCCTGATCCTGCACGCGACGAAGCGCTCGATCTCGCACGCGAGTACAACTCGCACATGCCAGCGGGTATGCTGCGAGACCCCTACAGCAACCCGCTTAGCGATGAAGAACGCGACGCCGGGTACCTCACCTATGAGGCGCTACTGCGCGTCAGTGACAACGGGGTGATCGGGCAACTCAGCTACCCGCGCCTCGGCATTGACCTGCCGGTCTATCACGGTACGGGTGAGGCCGCGATTTCGAGGGGTGCGGGGCATCTCTACGGATCTTCGCTTCCAGTCGGCGGCCCCTCAACTCACTCAGTGCTGACGTCGCACTCGGGTCTGCTCAACGCGTCTCTATTTACGCGACTGCCCGATGCGCGAGTCGGCGATACCTTCGAGGTCACCGTGCTTGGTGAGACCCACTACTATCAGGTCGACGGCATTGAAACGGTGCTGCCAGAAGACACCGAGGCACTTCGTATTGTTGCGGGCGAGGATCGCATGACCCTGATTACCTGCACCCCTACCGGCATCAACAGCCACCGACTGCTGGTTCATGCAAGCCGTGTCGCTGCGCCTTCGAACGACGACGGCTCGCGCACCATCGCGGGCGACGGAAGAACCGCGGGGTTTCCATGGTGGGCCGTCGGATTCATCGGCGGCTCGGTTCTAACCGCATACCTTCTTTTCGCACCGCCTCGCCGCCGTGAACGCGCGAGTTCAGACGTTGCCGCAAGCGCCGAAGCTTTGCCGGAGGTGTCGCGATGACACCCAATTTTGCGCTATCGCGCTGTCACGGCGCGCACGCCCTCGTCAAGATCGCGCTAGCCGCTGTGCTAGCCGCCTTGGCCGCAGCAGTGCTGCTCGTCGGCCTTGGCGCTCAACCCGCCAGCGCGGCGCAGGTTCTTGCTATGCCGATGCCTGCCGGGCCCATGGTTATCGAGATTCACAAGTACGAGCAGCCAGATACGCTCGGCCAGCCCGCGAGTGGTCTGGAAATCACCGACCCCGCACTGCTGCCACAGGCCCCACCAGTTACGGGTGCAACATTCACCGCCACGCGGGTGCCGGGCATCGACCTCACGACAAACGCTGGCCAGCGTGAAGCCAGCGCACTCACCGCCGACGAAGCTGCGCAGCGCATTGCCGGTGTGGCACCCGACGCGAGTGACACCACCGACGGCGCGGGTAACGCGACACTGCAGGTTGCGGCATCTGGCCTCTACTACGTACAAGAAACTGTGACACCGGGCGGCTTTGTCACCGCCGCACCATTTCTTGTCGCGCTGCCACTCTCTAACCCCGAGACGCTCGATAGCTGGCTGACCACCGTGCACGTATACCCGAAGAACGAGCGTGTCGGTATCAGACTCGGTGTGATTGATCAGAACGCGGTAAGCCTTGGCGATACCGTGCACTGGCGGGCGACTTCGGACGTGCCCCTGCAGCTTACGAACAGCTATGTTGTTCGCAACAAGATCGACTCGCGGCTGCAGCTCGTTGCAGGCACAGGCGGGTTTTCCGTCGGCTTGAGTTGCGCTTGCCCTCCGCTCGAAGCAGGCGCAGATTACTCAGTAGTGCTCGATTCATCGAGTGGTGAGTATGTGATCGAGTTCACTGCCGCCGGTCGTGCGCGCCTCGCCGCGGCTGCAGCGGCACACCCCGGTGTGACCGTGCAGATCGACTACGACACCGTCGTGCTCACCAGCGGCGGCCTGCAGAACGAGGCGATCTTGCAAATCGACGATGCCGATGCCGCAAACGACACCGCCGAAACCAAGTGGGGGCCGCTCGAGATTATCGTGCACGAGCGAGGCAACCCGAACCACAAGATCGCCGGTGCGCGTTTTCAGGTCTACCTCACCGAAGCAGACGCTCTGGCTGGCACCAACCCGATTACAGTTGACGGCCTGCACGAATGGACGAGCGATGCGCAGGGGCGCATTCTCATCAACGGCTTGCGTTTTTCTGACTTCGTGAACGGCCTCAACGTTGAGCTGGGTGACCCGCTGTATCGCACGTACTATGTGATGATGACGCACATTCCCGAGGGCTACACGGGAGTAAAGACACCGATCGGGCTGAGCGTGACGTCGACCACCGAGGCGCAAGTTGCAGTCGTCGAGCTCTGGCGCTCCGCGGGCCCCGGCCCAGGTGGCCTGCCAGTGACTGGCGGCCAGATGGCTGGTGCCGGGCTTCTGCTTGCGCTCGCACTTGGCAGCAGCGGCTTCGCGCTGCTCGCAGCTCGTAAGCGTAGAAGCGACGAGGATCAGGAACAGGTCTGATGGGCGGCACCTTGGTCCAGGTAAACCCGACCGGTGGTGCTAGCGCGACTGACGGGGCGCAGGTGGGCTCGACCGGCGGGCCTAGCGCCAAGAAGAAACGCACACCTACGCAGCGTCGTCGCCTCGTTCTGAACGTTGGATTGCAGATCTTCGCGATGCTCGGCATTGGGCTGCTCGTCTACCCCGATGCGGCAAACTGGTTCGCCACGCTCAACCACAACACCGAGATCTCTGGATACATCGACCGCGTCGAACAGACCCCGTCTGCAGAACGTCAGGCGATCCTCGACGCAGCCTATGCATACAACGAACAACTGCAACCCGGGCCGCTCACCGACCCCTACATTTCGCAGGCCGAAGATCAGGTGCTGCGCAGTGAACTGTACCTGGCTTACGAAGAGATGTTGCGGGTAAGCGGCACCGATGCGATCGGCACGCTCAACTACCCAGCGATCGACACTGCGTTGCCGGTGTATCACGGTACGGCAGACGAGACGATTTCGAAGGGCGTCGGGCACATGTATGGCACTTCGCTGCCAGTTGGGGGACCCTCGACGCGTGCCGTGCTGACCGCGCACTCGGGGTTACCGCAGGCGAAGCTCTTTACACAGTTGCACCGAGCAAAGGTTGGCGACACTTTCTGGATCAGCGTGCTCGGCGAGGACCACCACTATCGGGTCGCATCGATCGAAACCGTCGAGCCGGGCGACACCAAATCGCTCGAGATCATTGAGGGCGAAGATTGGGTGACTCTGTTTACCTGCACGCCGATCGGGGTGAATAGCCACCGGCTTATGGTGCACGCCCAGCGCATCGCCGATCCCGCGGTAGGCGAGGGCCGCCAAGTCATCGCGGGCGACGGTCTCACGGCAGGATTTCCGTGGTGGGTTGTTTGGTTCTTGGGCGGGTCGGGGCTTGTCGCATGGGTGCTGTTCGCGCCGCCGCGAAAGCGGAAGAAGAAGCCGTCGGCCGAATCGATAGGCTGAGCAGTCTCATGGTGCGCTCGAAGCACAGCGGCCCCGGCTCATCACTCGCGGTTAGTGCCGTGTATGGGGCACAGCGTTCATAGCGGTATGCAAAGTACACTGCTGGGGTGCCAGCGATTCTAGACACCTTTTCTGTAACCGTAGCCCCGGCCCTTCTCGGCATCGACTGGCTCGACCCCGAGACGCTGTTGAAGGTCGGCGGGTGGGCCGCGCTCATTCTTGCAGTGGCGTTCGTGTTTCTCGAGACCGGCGTGCTTGTGCTCGCGTTCCTGCCGGGTGATTCGCTGCTGTTCACGGTGGGTCTGTTCACCGCGACGGGCATCATCGATGTGCCGATCTGGATCACCTGCCTCATTCTCTTTGCCGCTGCGGTCGCCGGCGATCAACTTGGTTTTACTATCGGGCGCAAGCTCGGCCCCGCTGTCTTCAAGCGTGAGAAGAGCCGCTTCTTCAACCCGCAGAACGTCGAACGCACCCACGAGTTCTTCGAGAAGCACGGTCCCAAGGCGATCATCATCGCCCGCTTCTTGCCGATCTTCCGTGCGTTCGTGCCCGCTGCTGCCGGCATTGGCGACATGAGCAGGCGTCACTTTCTCACCTACAACGCGATCGGCGCCCTGCTCTGGGCGGTCGGTGTGACTCTGCTCGGCTTTTTTCTTGGTCAGGTTCCGTTCGTTCGCGAGTACAGCGAGGTGTTCATCATCGTGCTCGTGTTGATTCCGGGCATTCCAATCTTGATTGAGCTTTTCAAAGCGTTTCGTTCGTGGCGGCGGAACCGTACCGCGGCTGGTGCAACCGAGAACGACACAGAGTAAGCACTCTTCTCAGCAAAGTCGAAGGCGGGTCTCGCCCAGGCAGCCGCGCTACGTGCGATGCTGTGCATATGACGCAGATCAACACACGAACACAGCTTGCCGCGGTTGGTGCAGCTGCGCTGCTTGCGGTGACCCTCTCGGCGTGCGGCGGATCCTCGGCACAAAACGATTCGAGCCCCA
Source organism: uncultured Leucobacter sp. (assembly GCA_937967375.1). Lineage (GTDB taxonomy): Bacteria > Actinomycetota > Actinomycetes > Actinomycetales > Microbacteriaceae > Leucobacter. Next base: position 30,399 of record CALCJF010000040.1, on the reverse strand, counting down.
GCCCTGCGACCGAGGCTCCTATCGGCGGTGATGTGATCGCGCCGGTGACCACGAGCGTGAACGAATTGCAGGGCGCGGAGGTCGAGCTCGTGGTTGGGCAGGTGCTGAACATAATGACCGATTCGCTCGCCGTCGATAGCTACACAGGCCAGGTGGTAAACGCGCGGGTGGCCGAGTTCACTGCCGGGCGGGTTGACGGCAGCGCAGAATTTAACCCCGGTGTGACCGCGCTCGCCGTCGGCACCACCAAAGTCACCATGACGAACGATCAGGGTGGTATCCAGCCTCTCGAGTTCACCGTAAAAGTGGTCGCCAAGTAACCTGCCGATAACCGAAACTCACTAGGATCGGGGTGAGGCGGTCAACGGTGATCGCCAGAAAGCGAAGGCGCTGGTTATGTTCGAGAGCAGATTTTCCGACATCGAGATTCCGAATGTTTCGATCTACGAGTATCTCTTCGGTTCGCTCGGTGCAGACGATCTCGAGCGCACGGCGCTGATCGATCCAGCGACTGGGGCCGAAACCAGTTACGGGGCGCTCGTCGCCCAGGTCAACGCATTTGCCGGCGCAATGGCGGCGCGGGGAGTCGAACTCAACACGGTGATCGGGCTCCTGTGCCCAAACGTGCCAGCATTCGCGACCGTATTTCACGGTGCTCTGCGGCTCGGCGCGGTCGTATCGACGATCAACTCGCTCTACACGGCCGAAGAGATCGCGACCCAGCTGCGCGATGCGAAGGCAAGCTGGCTGATCACCGTGTCGCCTCTGCTGCCACAGGCGAAAGCCGCCGCCGCTGCTGCCGGAATCGCAGACGATCACCTGATCGTGCTCGATGGCGCGGAGGGGCACCCGAATCTGCGTGAGCTGCTCACGGCTGGCCAGGTACCGCCAGAGGTGAGCTTCGACCCGGCCACTCAGCTTGCGGTGCTGCCGTACTCCTCGGGCACCACAGGGGTGCCGAAAGGCGTCATGTTGACACACCGCAATCTTGTCGCGAACGTCGATCAGAGCCGCGCGATCATCAGCCTTGTGCCCGAGGATCGCGTGCTGGCGGTGCTGCCGTTCTTCCATATCTACGGCATGACCGTGTTGCTGAACCTCGCTCTGCGGCAGCGCTCGTCGCTCGTGACTATGCCGAAGTTTGACCTGGTGGAGTTTCTCAACAATATTCAGAACTTCAAATGCACCTTTCTGTTCATCGCGCCGCCGATCGCCGTTGCGCTCGCGAAGCATCCGATCGTCGACCAGTTCGATATTTCGAGCGTGCATACCCTGTTCTCGGGTGCCGCACCACTCGATGGCGAGACGGGCGAGGCCGCGGCGTCGCGCCTGCACGCGCGCATGCTGCAGGGTTACGGCATGACCGAGCTGAGCCCCGTTTCGCACGCGATGGTGGCGAGCCGAACTGATGTGCCAGTCAGCTCGATCGGTGAGCTGCTGCCAAACATGCGTGCCAAACTCGTCGACGTTGCTACCGGTGCGGAGATCACCGAGCTCGGCGAGAACGGTGAAACACTTCCCGGCGAACTCTGGGTGAGCGGCCCCAACGTCATGGTCGGCTATCTGGGCCGCCCAGAAGCCACCGCAGAGACGATCGATGCTGACGGGTTCTTGCAAACCGGCGATGTCGCGGTCTACCACGAGGGTGGCTACTTCTCGATCGTCGACCGGGTGAAAGAGCTCATTAAATACAAGGGCTACCAGATCGCTCCGGCCGAGCTTGAGGCGCTGCTGCTCTCGCACCCCAAAGTCATGGACGTCGCCTGCATCGGCGTGCTCGACGAAGACAAGCAGGAGATTCCCAAGGCATTCGTGGTTGCGGCACCGGACTCTGGCCTGACCGCCGAAGAGGTCATGGAGTTCGTCGCCTCGCACGTGGCGCCGCACAAGAAGGTGCGCAGGGTCGAGTTCATCGATCAGATTCCGAAGTCGAGCTCGGGCAAGATCATGCGGCGCGACCTGCGTGCCCGTGAGGCCGCCGCCGCAGGGTAGCTCGGTTCGCCGGGCCGCTTTCTATGGGCCTGTGTGAGTGAGAATGCGCGACGAGGATTGACCTGCTCAATGAGCGGGCCGATCCTCGTCGTTGTGTGTGCGTCTTGCGCGACTTGGGAGACGCGCCCTAGAGCGAACCCGCGGGCACCGAGAATGTGTCGCATGCGTTCGGGCCCTGCTCGTAGCCGGTCTCGAACCAGCGCTGACGCTGTTCAGACGAGCCGTGAGAGAAGGCGTCTGGGTTGACACGCTGGCCCGAACGCTGCTGAATGTTGTCGTCGCCAACCGCGGCGGCGGCATTCAGCGCGTCGGCCATCTCTTCGCGGGTCACTGGCTTCATGAACGTGTTGCCGTTCTGGTCTTGAACGGAAGAGGCGTCTTTTACCCAGGCCCCGGCATAGCAATCGGCCTGCAGCTCGAGTCGCACCGAACCAGAAGCTGCGCCGGTGTCGTTGCTGACCTGGCTGAGCTGGCCGGTGATGTTCGAGATGTGGTGACCCCACTCGTGCGCGAGTACGTACATCTGCGCGAGCGGGCCTGCCGTGGCACCGAAATCGCTGCGAAGGGTGGCAAAGAAGTCGGTGTCGACGTAGATTGACTCGTCTCCGGGGCAGTAGAACGGGCCGACCGCGTTCGACGCCGTGCCACAGCCCGACTCGGTAGCGCCGGTGTAGAGCACAACGCCCGGCTTGCGGTACCCGCTGTCGAACTGGCTATTCCAGTAGACGTCGAGCGAATCGGTGGCGGCTGCCATGCGGCAGTTGTCGTCTTTGTTCGCGTCTGCGCCGGTCTTGCAGTTATCGAGTTCGCTCGTCTGCTCGCTCGATTGGCCGCCGCCACTCACCACGCCCGCAAGTGGAGTCAGATCTACCCCGAGCAGCTGCGACGCAAAGAACAGCACGAGCACGCCGATCAGGCTGCCGCCGCCAATCGCCGCGGTGCGCCCGCCTCTGCGGCGCTGCACCTTGCTGGTATCAATCCGCGCGTTGTCGTTGAACGTCATCGTCGCTCCTCAGCTCTGGTGCGGTTTGGCGGGCCTTCTGTGGATGGCGAGATCGTTTCGGCTGTGTTGCCGCATGGTGCCGATCTCTGCCTCTAAGCATAGAGAGCAATCACCGAGCCGCAGAAACGCCTCTCGGCGGAAGGCCGCTCGAAGCGGCGAAAAATGGAGCCCGGGGTTACTGCGGCCCGGCTGTTCAATTGTAGCGGCTTCTCAATTTCGGGGAGAGAGATTGCGTACTTCTTCGTTACCTTCGGCAGGGTGAAGCCCACGGGGTTGGGTGCTACCCGCCCTAGCCGAGAGTGCCGTCGCGCCAGCGCCGCGCGCCGGCGTGCAGCTCGTTCGCAAACGATGAGTAGCGCAGCGCGCGGGTGGTGAGTTCGGCAGCGTGCTCGTCATCGATGCGGTCGCGTTCGTCGGCGATCGCGACCGCGCCGAGCGACATCACCCTGCAATAGCTTGCCGCCCGCTCGAGAGCGATCGCGAGATCGCCGGTGAACACACCGCGCAAAATGGTGTCGCAGAGCGCGGCAATCGATTCGGGCTCAATCGGGTCGGCGACCCCAGCTACCACGGGGTCGATTGTGCGCGATGCGGCCTGCCCGTAGCGAAACAGTTCGGCGGTGCCCTCGGGGTCAGCGTGGGTGATGCGCCGCAACAGATAGATTCGCCAGAGCTGGCCCGCGAGCGAGTGCGCGCTTGAGTCGGCCCAGAGCTCTGCAATATCGTCGATGCCCTCACCCGAGGCAAGGCCGACGACGCGCTCGACGACCTCATGGTCGGCGACACTGCGCACCCGGTCGAGCAGTGCCCACGAGGTCTCTTGGGCAAGCCGCTGCGCGGCCCCCGCCTCGTCGCTGCCGATGATCCAGTCGAAACTCGAAGAGGGTTGCAATACAGGGCGGTGGTGTTGACCGGTCAACTGCGTTCCTCTCTCGTGCGCGACCTCAGCGGTGGGTCGCCCTGCGATTCTATGCGCCGATCGTGCCGCCCGCTCGCAGCGAATGCCGATCCCACGCGGCTAAACTGAGAGGAGTATCAGCGCAAGATTTTGCCGTCTGCGCCCCTCGGGCGAACCGGATGCTCGCTCAGAATTGAGATTCGATTGAAGAGGTTGATCGCGGCGGCCACCCACTCTGCCGCGGCGAAGGCCTCGTCGCCGAGCAAGCCGCGTGCGGCGGCGAGATCTGCTCGCGAGTCTTCGCTGAGCGGCAACAGGGTCGCGGCCTCGGCGATGGCGAGCACGGCGGCCTCCCGCTCCGAGTAGAGGCTCGACTCGCGCCAGGCGGGCAGCAGGTCGAGTTTTTGCTGCGTCACCCCCTCTTGCCGGGCCTCGCGAGAGTGCAGGTCGAGGCAGAAGACACAGCCGTTGAGCTGCGACGCTCGAACCTTGATCAGCTCGGACTCCTGCGGCTCGAGGCCGTGCTGCTGACCGAACTCGCGAACGGTGTTCGAGAATTGCTGCGCGTCTTTCCAAGCTTCGGGTGCGATCTTGTCGAGAAACAGAGACACGGTCACTCTTCTTTCTTTTGCGGGCGAGGATCGCCGGGCGTCGTCGTGCTCAGCCCGAGGGGCCGCTGCTCTCAACCTAATCCCTTTCGGGCAGACAAAGCGAAATTCGCGTGCGCCGAAAAGAGCTCCGACGCACGCGAATCGGCGTGAGGGGCGAGGATCGGCCTGCGGTGAGGCTCGCCTCTGAGGTTGGGTTTAGCCCAAGCGGCGGCGCAGTGCGCTGCGGATCAGCAGGGCGAGGCCGCCGAGCACGGCGGTTACCGCGCTGATGATGCCGGCGAGGGCGCTGGTGCCGCCGGTATTCGGCAGCTTCGTGCCGTCGTTGTCGTCGCCCTTGCCGTTGCTGTCGCCGGCCTGTTGGTCGCCCGTGCCGTTCTGGTTGCCGTTGCCGGTGTTGTTCTCGTTGTCGGCGTTGCCATCCACGTCGCCCTCCTCGTCCCCGCTGCCCGGAGTCGTGCCGGGTTCCGCGTGGGTTGTCGAGGTGTGGACGATGTCGACCCACTGGCTCGGGTCGGCGGCATCGACTACGCGGTAGGTGAAGACTGTGGTGTCGAGGTCGACGATCGGCACAATGCGCTCGAAGAGCACGGCGCCCTCAGCGTTCTTCGCTGCGATCCAGCGGACGAGCTGGCCGTCGGCGATCTGCATCTCCCAATCGCCCTGCATCTTGGGGCTGTCATCGAGGTTGTACATGGTGAATGTGCCGTCTGCCTTGAAGTAGGCGTTGCCCACGAAGTTGGCGGCGCGGGGATCGCTGAGGGCGATGGGGTTGCCGCGCTCATCGACCGCGCTGGTCGTCTCCCACGGGGTCGCCGCGAGGGCGGCAGTCGCTGCGGCGAGGTCGATCGTGCCGGGTTCTGCGTGGGTGGTGGGGGTGTGGACGATGTCGACCCACTGGCTCGGGTCGGTGGCGTCGATGACGCGGTAGGTGAAGACGGTGCTGTCGAGGTCGACGATGGGGACTATGCGCTGGAAGAGCACGGTGCCGGCGTCGTTCTTGGCGTTGATCCAGCGCACGAGCTGGCCGTCGATGATCTGCATTTCCCAATCGCCCTTGAGCTTCGGTGAGTCGTCGAGGTTGAACATCGTATAGGTGCCATTGGCCTTGAAGTAAGCATTGCCCACGAAGTTCGCGGCGCGGGGATCGCTCAGAGCGACGGGGTTGCCGTTCTGGTCGACCGCGCTGGTCGTCTGCCACGGGGTCGCCGCGAGGGCCGCGGTTGCAGTTGCGGTGTCGGCCGGCACTGCGAATACTTCTGCGGATGCTTCAGAGAGGGGAGCGATGGGCGCTGCGTCGGCAGCGAACGCGCCGTCGGTGGGAAGCATGACGGCGGCGGCAATGGTGAGGGTGGAGGCGGCAAGGAGCCGTGCTCGAGAGGACGAGTTGGGGGCGCTCATGGTGGCGAGATCCTTCTGCTGATTCGTGCGATGTTTCTCGCGAAAACCGGGATTTTCGCGACCTCATCAACGGTACGAATCCGCGTGGGCAGCGCACATCAACCGATCGGTTGAACCTGGTATCGCGGCCAGGTTCGGGGCTCCGCTTAGATGCGAATCAGCCCGCGCTTCACCGCACTTGCAATCGCGGCCTGCCGGTTCTCTGCGCCGAGCTTCGTGAATGCGTGATGCAGGTGGGTCTTCACCGTGGCCTCACTGAGCGTGAGCGACTGGGCGAGTTCGCGGTTCGAGAGTCCCGAGGCGGCAAGCGTCAGCACCTCGAGCTCGCGTGCTGTGAGGATCTCATCAGGATGTTGCGCGCGCTCTTGCAATCGTTCAGAAATTCGCATGGTCATCGCGCGTTCACCGCTGGCGGCGGAACGGATCGCCCTGAACAGGTCGGCGGGGTGGCTGTCTTTCACGAGGTACCCGGCCGCGCCTGCATCAATGGCCCGCACAATGTCTGAGTCGGCGTCGTATGCCGAGAAAACGAGCACCCGAGTAGTGGGCGAGACGCGAAGGATCTGCCTGGTTGCGTCGATGCCGTCGGGTTTACCGTCGCCGAGATCGAGGTCTACGAGCGCTACGTCGACCTGCTGCCCAGCGGTGAGCTGCATTGCTTCGGCGGTGGAGCCGGCTTCGGCGGTCACCTCGAAATCGGCTTGGGTGTCGAGCAGCGTTCGCACCCCATGCCGCAGCACTGGGTGGTCGTCAAGCAAGAGGATTCTGATCACCTTTGCGGGTCACCTTCGTGCGAGAGGGGCAACTCGGCTTCGATCGAGGTGCCCTGGCCGGGGGCGGAATTGATGACGATGGTGCCGCCGAGATTATCGGCCCGCCAGCTCATTGCGCGGATCCCGAAGCCTTCTGTGCTGCCAGGCCGGAACCCGGCACCGTCGTCAGAAACCTTCACGGTGACGGCATCTTCTGAAAATGCCAGTTCGACGCGAGTGCGTGTTGCGGAAGCGTGCTTGTGCGCGTTAAGCAGCGACTCTTGGACGATGCGCTGCAACGCGTGGAACACGGGGTCTGGGACTGGACGTGCTGTGCCCTGTGCCGAGTACTCTGCCCCCGCAGTCTCTGCTTGAGAACGCAAGGTTTCGGAGAGCGTGGCGGTGGATGCTGGGCTCGCGAGTCCGTGCAGCAATTGCCGGGTCTCGACGAGGCCCTCGCGCAGCGTCTCACGGGCTTCAAGTACTGCCTGCGAGGATCCCGCTGGCTGTAATCCATCGGATTCAAGCAAGAGCAGTGCGGTTGCAGTTCGCTGCACAACCGTGTCGTGAAGCTCGCTCGCCACCCTGCCTCGTTCGGCTGCGGCACCGGCTTCGCGCTCGGACCTGGCCAGCTGCCGTCGCGTGTCGATGAGTTGGGCGATCAGGTGCTGTTGCTCGGTGAGGGCGCTCTCGAGCGCGGCATAGGCGTAAGTCAACACCAGTCCACCGAAGAACGGGCCGAGCACGAGGCCGAGATCTTGACCCTTCGACATGATGAGCAACCCGGCGCTCACCGCCACGACGATCGCTCCCGAGAAGAGAAATGCGATGCGGCCTCGCAGCACGCGATGCACGGCGAAGAAGAGCGCGAAGGCGCACCACCCAAAGGACGGGGCGAGGAGCGTGAGCGGCAGCCAGAAACATGTCGCTACCACCAGGCCGATAGCCTGCCGCGTGCCGACTGCACGCAGCCCCGGACCGAGGGTGCCGGGTTCTGGGCGTCGCCCGACGACGGCCACGGCGTAGCTCGCGCCCGCTCCAATGGCGAGGGCAAGCACGGCGATGCCCTCGCCGACGAGTTCGTGCCGCGAGAAGTATCTCAGCGCACACACGACCAGCAGCACTGCAAAGCCAAGATCGACGGCGCGATCCATCGCCTGCATGCGCCGCTGCCAACGCGTACGCGGCGGGGCTGGCGTGAACTCGGCGGCCATGCCTCAAGTATCGCGGATGAAGTCGAGAAACAGTGGCCAACGATGGCGGCTCTTGCCGATTGGGTTCACGCGAGGGGCAGGGGAATTCCTCATGTGGCGCGAGCAGCCCCGGTGAGCATGTAGATTAGATGCGGGCCTGTAGCTCAGCTGGCAGAGCATCGGACTTTTAATCCGCGGGTCGCGGGTTCGAGCCCCGCCGGGCCCACAAATGAGAAACGCCGGGAGCCCTAGACGCTAGGGTCGCCCGGCGTTTCGCCTTGTATCTGGCGCTCGGTCTCAGTCTGATGCGGCACCGCGTATTCGATTGGCACTCTACCGACGAGAAAGTCGAAGCTCACCCCGAAGCGGTCGGTGAGGTTGACGAGCTCTTCTGCCCTCCAACTGCTGCCGCCGTTGATTTTTGTGTTGAACGCAGAATGCGAAATGCCCAACTCGTCGGCTGCCCTTCTTCGGGTCAGGCGATTGATGAAGAGGAGATGGTTGACGCGCTGTGAGATGAGTTCATCGCTGCTGTATGGCTGCGTTTCTTCGCTCATGGTGTAACCGTTTCGAGAGGAGGGGTGAATGTGAACTTATTCTAGCTCAATGATCTGATATTCGCATAATGTATTGAAATCAATACACTCGTGTTACAGTGCTTCTACTTTCTCGAGCGCGTCAGCGCCGAGTACTTGCTATCCGAAGATGAATAGGAGGCCGTCATGGGACGAGTCATTCAGCGAGAGGTCGTAGCGCTTCGATGCGAGCTGCGATCGTGTGAGGGCATGCTGCGCCTGTTGCCAGTGTCGCTCTATGCACCCTGGCGCCAGCACCGCGAGCAACTGTTCGAAGCTATCGAGCGAGGGTGGGTGCTGGTGCTCACCCCTCAGCTGCGAAGTTACTGCCCGCAGCATTCTGCACATGCGCTGGCGTGCAGCTGCCGCACGAACCCCGACCGTCGGCATCTGTGTGTCGTACACGCTCCAGAATCGGCGAAGCTGCTCTGGTCGAAGCAGAGTGACACTCCGTCGGATGACTCTGGCGTGATCTGTTTTGAGGAGGCTGCGGGGCGTGCGGCAAGTCGAGTGGCTGCGGCATGAGGTCGCTTACGGCTGCAGCTCATGCCGACCTGGGCTCGCCTGAGGCGTCACCGCTGAGGTCGCGCCTGAAGTCTTCATGGTGTCTTATTGCCGTTGATGAGGTCGTCGAGCCTGACGCTGCCCGCGAGTTCGACGAGGATCACGTGGCCGAACTGCTGCGTTCATTCGAGATGCTTGGCGGCCAGCTGCAGCTGCAGCCGATCATCGTAGACGAGCAGCTGGTTCTAGTAGACGGGCGACACCGCCTCGAAGCCGCGAAACGTGCGGGCTGGAGCCGCCTCACCGCGCTGGTCATTTGCGGTGCGACTATCGAGATGCGGCCCCTGCTCGAAGCTGAGGCGAACCGTGTGCGAAGAACCCTGAGTGTGCTCGAACTCGAGTCGATCTGGCGCGCCCACTATGAGCCCGGTCTGCGCGCCGCTGCCAAGGAGCGACAGCTTGCGGGCTTGCGCATGCGCAATGCGAGAGATTTAGAGTTGGGGCGGGCTTCGCGCTCTGCCGAATGCTTGGTTATTGGAAATTCCAATAACCAAGGGGGTGGGGTGTGGGAGAGGATCGTGGCCAACGGCTCCTCGAATGCTGGGAGCGGCGCAACTCGCCCTGAGTCGGTCAGTCGCGCTGCGAAACGGATCACCGGCTACTCGCTCGATACCCTGAACAAGGTTGCCAGAATTCGATCACTCGCGACTTCCGAGGGCAGTTCGCTGGAAATGCGTGAAGCGGCCAAGCAGGGGTTGCAACGTCTCGCCAAGCCGGGCGCAAGCGTTGAGATGGTGTACCGCGCGCTGCGGGAGCGAGTGGCGGAGGCCACTCTGGCGTTCTGCTCCGTAGATGGGCAGTCGCAAGAGCCTGTGAACCTTGAGAGCTCTGATTCCAGCCAGGGGCCCGGGCGCGTCGGGCTCGCCGTAGTGACGAGCCTCGATGCCGCACGTGACGAACAGGCGCTCGAACGCGCACTGGCCGAGTGTGCTCGGCTCGCCGAACGATTCGAGGGTACCCTCCCGCGCCAGCTGCGGGCGGCCGCGGGTCGGGGCGACGCCGAGCGTGAAATGCTGCGAGCCACTCGTATGTCGCTCGCGTATTGCCTGGCAACGGTGGTCGCAATCGAGTGCGAGCTTGAAGCGCAACCGATGCTTGCGTTGCGCAGCGTCGGTAGCGAAGTGAGCAGCCTGCTGTCGAGCACCTCGCTGCAGTACCTTCGTGCGCAGCGGGCTGCGGCGTGAACGAGATTCAGGTCGGCGAGGCGAAGTCTGAGCGCGCAAGGCTCGACGGCGCGGGTCTTCGGGCGCTGCTGCGACGGCTTGCCGAGGCTCCCGAGTTCTTGGGAAGTCCCAAGGGCAACGAGCTGCTGAGCCAGCTCGAACATTACCTTGCTCCGGGTGTGCGCGCGGCTGCACATCGCCTCGGACTCGGTGACGACTGGGCACAACCCCACGAAGTTCTGAACACCCTCATCGTGGGGCTGTGCTCCGATGGCGGAAGGGCGGCCGCGCACATCGCAGAAACGGCGATCGACCCGTGGGCCTATCTAGCGAGGTGTTCGAACAAGTGGGCCAGAGAGCTCTGGGGTTCGCGCGGCATCTCGCTCGAGCAACTATCTGAAGCGCGTGTCGAAGCCTGCCCGGTGACGCAACCACATCAAACCTGGGATGACGCGCTCACCTCGCTCGATCAGGTCGTCGCGCTGACGCATCGTGCGCTCGCACCGCACACCCCGCACGATCTGAGCCGCCCGCTCGGTGGGCTGCTGAACTGGTTGGCGAACAACCCGCCGCAGCGCGTCTCGCATGAAACTGCAGACCGTGCCGCCGCGGCCCGTGCGTTTCGCCAATTCACTCCGCCGCAGCTTGCCGCAGTGGTCAATATCGCCTGGGGTGGAAGGCCCCGCCGCCGCGAAACCTCTCTGCTGGCAGCGTTTCTGATGAACTCAGAGTTTCGGCCCTCCGACTCGCCGACACACGCCCGCGCAGTGCTGCAGTATCGGCGCACGATGCGTTCGCAGCAGGCAATTGAAACCCCGCTCCACAGGATGGCCGCATAGCCGCACTCCCAGCATGAGACGACTAGGGGCGAAGTGACTGCCTGAGCGAAACGATCGCCGGGCCGAAGTAACAACCGGGCAAGATTGTGCCGGGGGCGAGGCGACCATTGAAGTCGCCTCGCCCCGGCACTGCGGTCTATCCGTCGCACTCCCGTAGCTTCTTCTCTGTCACCGCCCGTTTTGCGCGATTCCCGCGGCGGCGGTGAAGCATCACCGTCGCACCGCAGACCATGAGCAGCGCCGCCGCACCGAGTGCCCCGAGCCCGAGCGTTCCTCTGTCTTCGTTGCTGCCGGTAACGGCGAGTGGAGGCGTCGGTTTCGGCGGTTCGGGTGGCTGTGGTTTCGTGACTGCAGTCGTCTCATTCGCTAGGCCGCAGAGCCCGGTGAGCAGCACCGTCTGTTCACCAGATTCGCTGTCTCGGTGAATGAGAGATTCGATCCACCAATAGGTACCTGCCTCGGCGACCCGCAACTCGGGCGAGGTGTATCTCGCGTCTTCGTTAAGGCCCGCGGCCACCTGCACCGCTTTGGTGCCGGCCACCCGGTTCTGCTCGGTGCACAAGGGTGCGCCCGCGAGCGCATCGATGTCAGCCTGCGTCCACACCGGGTCTGTCGGTGCGCCCTGCGCGTCGCGCTTGCGATCGCCGACCGTCGGCTTCTTGAAGAGCTCGAATATCAGCTCCGACCCCTCGGGCACCCGGCCGTTCACGATGGCTGTGTCGGTGAGCGGTGCATCAATCAGTGCAGAGGGGTTGGCCTCGGTGCGCACCTCGGGGTGCACGATTCGGGCCGATTCATCGGGCACGCCGAAATCGTCGCACTTTTCCGTCCAGAACCCTCGCGCACGCGGCTCCTGATCCTCGTCGAAAATGCACCAGCGCATCGTGACGTGCGTGAACTCGCGAGCCGTGGCGACGGGCAAGGCGATGGGATCTGACACGAGCTGCTGCGCGTTCTGCCCAGGGTCGCTCGTCACCCGTACTGTCGCGAGCGCGACTGCTTCGGGGGCAACTTCAACCGACTGCGCCAGCTCGACCCCGGTCGCGAGGTAGGCGGTGCCGGTGAGCGTGAGCGGCATCCGGTTGCCCGCATCATCACGCAGCCAATTCTGCATCTCGGGCAGCGTGACCGTGTCGGTGAACGTCTCGTTGAGTCCGATCTCGTGAGCAGAGAGTTTCGTCGAGAACCCTTGATCCATCTTGCCTACCTGGGTTTCGCCTGCGGTGCCGAAACCGTCGCTGTAAAAGTAGTTCTTCGGCAGCACCCGGCACCCGGTCTCAGTATTCGGCTCCACACAGTCTGCGCCGGTGATCTCGGCGGCCTGGTCGTTCGCATCGATATCCCATTTGTAGGTGTAATACCCCTGCTCGGTGATCTGTTCGTCGAACACGAACGAGTACTGCTGCGGAGTCGACTGATCACGTGCACTGTCGGTGGTGAACGAAGCGGTCGCCGCCACGGGCGCGCCGACTGGAGCCTCGGGCGAGGGGTTGAGGGCCGGGTCGCTCAGGTACGGGCCGTAGGCCGTGACACGGGCCCGGATCGGCATCCACTCGCGGCTCCCGTTCTCTGCCACGCGCCACCTCCAGGTGTCGCTGATTCCCGGCGACGCGGGGGCGGCCGCGAAGATCACGTCGTCGCTGTGAGGCTCGCCCACGCTCACGAACTTGCTCGTGACCACACTCGACACGACGGGTGCCCAGGTGGTATCGAGGTCGGCGTAGGCTGCCCGCAGCGATTTCACCTTCGGCTCCTCGCCTTGTATCGCTGATTGCCAGCCGTTTCCATCACCCCACTGCACCGCCGTGGGAATCTCGAGATAGCTGCCAGCGAATGACACGCGATAGTAGCGATCCCAACCGCCGCTCTGCGGTGGTAACCCCTCCCACGTGAGCGAGGTTCCCGATGGAGCACCCGTGCCGCCCCAGCTGCGCGTGGCAGAGCCGTCACTGAACACCCCGTTGTCGATGCTGAGGGTGAGCGTGCCAAGCGGCACCGAGACCGTGCCTCGATAGGGTTGCCCCGCAACCACCGAAACCCCTGGCGAGTCGGGCGATACTCCAGCGGCGAGCCCCGCCGTCCAGGCGGCCGCTTCGTCACGAAGCTGCTGTGAAAGTGACACCACAGCTGGGCCGACCGACTGGCGCACCTTCGCGATTTCAGCGGCGTAGCCGGCATTGCCGCGCCCCTCGGCGCCACGAATCTCCCAGATCGCGAGCGCAACGGCCGCCGCCTGCACATTGTCTTTCGTCTGCCCGTAGCGGGTAATGAGAAACGAGATCTGGCGCAACGGCACACCCGTGGTGGCCGCAACGCTGACCCCGTCCGAGCTGTTGCCGGGTATCGCGTCGCTACCGACAAAGTCGGGTACGCTCGCCCCCGAGCGTACCCAGGGCTCGACGCAGTAGGCGAACTTGCCGTTCAAGACAAACGCGCCAGCGCCGTAGATATGCACTCCGTTGCCCCAGTTCACGCCGGGCCCGTGGTGGTTTTCGAGCGCGCTCGCCGCGGGCGGTGGCACGAGTATGTGCGGTGCGGCGGCAAGAGTGCCTCCGAGCAGTGCGGCACCGAGCATCAGCGCCGCGAGTCGACGACCCAGGCCGCGTCTTGAGTGCCGTGCACTGCGCTGTTTCGAAAAAGGTTGGTACTCCAAGGAGTTCTCCTTCGCTAGTAGTTGGACGGCAGGCCATGACGTTGGGGGAGACGAAATGGCCTGCCACCTACTAGAAGCGGAGGCGCGCGCAGTTGCGTAATGTCGGGAGAACGGGCGACGGGCGAGACAGCAGGAGCGGTAAAGAGATAAACGCCGGGCAGAGAGTGGGTTCGGTGCCAGGAGCGCCGGTGTGCAGGCTACCGGCTGCTGCGGGCTGTGCGCCCCCGCAGCGTGCCGACGAGGCGCTGCACGTCGTTGCCGTCGCGTTCGACGCGCCAGCTGGCCCAGATCTCGGTCCCGGGCAGGAGCGAATCGCCGTTGTGAGTGACGGGGATCACGGCATGCGTGCGTTTTGCGGCGAGGTGCCGGGCAAGCGGTTGCGCGAGCAAGGCGCCGCCGAGTCCGGTCGCGACGAGATCAAGAGTCGCCTTCGCGTCGCTCGGAATCCACGCGGGATCCTTCCACGCCTCGGCTTCGGGCCAACCCGAATAGTGGTCTGGGTGGTCGAGCAGCTTGACGAGCGCGAGGTCTTCGAGGCTCACTTCGGGCTGCCCCGCAAGCTCGTGATCTGCCGGGACCACGAGCGCGATCGTCTCCTCGTAGAGCCGCATCGCGTGTCGGGTGCGCCGTGACTCGTCACTGCCGGGCGGGATCTGGCCCGGTGCCACGCGCTCGAGCAGTACGTCGAGCTCGGCACGCGCCGCCTCGACCTCGTGCAGGTCAACGGGCGCGAGCTCGAGGGCCTGCTCGCGCACCGAGCGCGCCCAGCGTTCGGCCCACTTGCTGGGCGCAACGCCGCGCACGAAGCCGAGCGTGATCGGCGGCAACTCAATCGGGGCTGTGGGTGCGGTCGTAGCGGCAGCACGTTTCTTCGCGCTGGTCGGCGACTTCTTGCCCTGCTGCAGCGGCCGCTTGCCCGAGCGTGCGGGGCCGCCTCGTGCACCGCCCCGCGGGGTGCTTCCACGCGATGCCTTACGGTTCACGGTGCCACCTCTGCATAGATCTCATGGTCGTACCCGAGCCGCGCAGACGAAAGCGCGATGCGGTAGTCATCTGGCGACTCCACGTGTCTGAGCGGAGTGCCTTCTTCTTCGTAATGTGGCAGGGCCAAGCGCGCGTGACCCTGCGGCGGCAGGCCGCTCGCGGGCACCACTCGCCACCAGGTTACCGCGTGCCCGTAGAGCGCCATTACGCGCCCGACCGCTCGCGGAGCTTGCGATCCGAGGGCCCAAGCCACATCTCCGTAGGTCATGACGCGACCCGAAGGGATGCGCCTGACCACGTCGAGCACCGCTTCGACGAACTCTGGGCTGGGCATGCGTCAAGCCTACGGGTTCGGGACGAGGATCGGCCCAGTGTGCGTCGAGCGAGCGAGCGCAGTGGCGCAGCTTAACCGAGCGCAGACACCCCGAGCAGCTTGCCGATGGCATAGGTCGCCGCCACAGCGATGCTGCCGAAGAGAAGCTGCCGACCGGCCCCCGCGAGCGGGTTGCGGTCGGTGAACTTCGCGGCGGCGAAGCCGGCCGCGAGCAAGCCGACCGCACCGAAGAGCAGACCCCACCAGAGCGTGCCAAAGCCGAACAGAAACGGCAGCACCGGAATGATCGCGCCGACGCTGAACGACGCGAGCGAGGCGAGCGCGGCTACACGAGGTGAGGGCTGCTCGTCAGGGCTCAGCCCGAGCTCGTGCGCGAGGTGCACGCGAAGTGCCTGCTCGGTGTTCGCGTGCACCTGAGCGGCTGCGTCGCGAGCGGTCTCGGGCAGCATGCCGAGCGACTCGAACATCGTTGAAAGCTCTGCTTCTTCGCCGACCGGGTTGCGATGCAGCGCGTCGCGCTCGGTTTCTACCTCGACCTGCAACTGCTCGTTCTGCGTGCGCACCGAGGTGTATTCGCCGAGTGCCATCGAGATCGCGCCAGCGATGAGGCCCGAGACGCCGGTAATGGCGACGATGCCCGGCGCTGCACCCGCTGCGGCGATACCGGCGATCAGCCCGACGTTCGAGACGAGGCCGTCCATCGCGCCGAACACTGCCGCGCGCAGCCAGCCTGACCCTGCCGAAGACGAGTGCGTGTGGTCGTACTCGTGGGGGTTCGCGATGTTGATTTCATTCACGTATGGCCACGTTAGCAAGCGAACGCGATGCGTGAGAACCCGCTCGTGAAGCTTGTGCGGGCGTGCAGACTGACTACGTCAAGACGTAGTTCTACGTCTGCGCCTCTGACGCCGCGACGAGTCGCGCCATTACGACACGCAACGCAGTGATGACCGCCTGCACCGAGTGGCGATGCAGGTTCTCGGGCCGGGTGAGCACGTCGATGCTGCGGGTCGCATTGATGCCGGTGAGCGGGCGCAGCACGAGCCCCGGCAGAGTTGCACCCACCGTGTATCGCGGCACCATTCCGATCGCGTCTCCTGCCGCGACGACGGCCGCAACCGAACCGTAGTCGTTCACGCGGTGAGCGATGCGCACCGGGCGAATCGCAACCGCGGCGATCGCGGCGACAAGATCGTCGGGCGAGTAGCCGCTGCGGCTGGTCACCCAGCGCTCGCCGGCGACGTTGCCGGGTGAAAGCGCGGCGCGGGAGGCGAGCGGGTGCCCGGCTGGCAGGGCGATGTCGAGCGGCTCTTGAGCGAGCGGGATCGCCCGAACCCCGGCCTCAGGCCACGGAGCGCTGTGCTGCATCCGGTGCGCGATCACCAGGTCGTAGTGCGCGGTGAGCGCCGGGAACTCCTCTTGCGCGACATCCTCATCAGCGAGCCGCAAGCGGGGCCGATCCGGGAAGGGTGCGAGCGAAGCCAATTCGCCGATCAGCGGCCCGAAGAGCACCTGTGCCACGCTGTGAAACCCGCAGAGCGAGACCTCGCCCCCGGGCGAGCGCTCGAACTCCTCGACCGCGTGTTTCGCGGCAGCCATCGCCTCGATGACGTCGACGCCAGCCCGCGCCAGCGCCTCGCCCGCGCGAGTCAGCACGAGAGTGCGACCCTCGCGCCGGGTGAGGGGCGCGGCGAACTCTCGCTGCAGCGCCGAGAGCTGCTGCGACACCGCCGAGGGGGTGACGTGCATCGAGTTCGCGACCGCGGTGACGCTGCCGTGGGTCTCGAGTTCGCGCAGAATCTGCAGGTGGTGCAACTCCATGCTGATCCTTTTCGTGTGCGAAATCGATGGCGATAAAACTTTAGTAACTTCTTAACTGATTATGAAGATAGTCGCTATTGCTCTCAAGTGTTGGCCGCGGCGAAACTGTTCGTATGAAAGCGCTGATTAAGCCAGCCCCAGCGCCGGGGCTTGAACTCACCGACGTGCCAGACCCGACGTGTGGGCCTGATGAAGTCATTATTCGCGTGCTGCGAACCGGCATCTGCGGCACCGACCTGCACATTCTGAACTGGGATAACTGGGCGGCGAACACGCTTAGCGCGCCGCTCGTGCCTGGTCACGAGTTTTACGGAGAGGTCGTCGAGATCGGCCCGCAAGTGTGCGACGTGAAGGTCGGCGATCGCGTCTCGGGCGAGGGGCACATCGTCTGCGGTACCTGTCGCAACTGTCGTGCCGGTCGACGCCAGATGTGCATTCGTACCCTCGGCCTCGGCCTGCACCGCGACGGTGCGTTCGCCGAGTACCTTTCGCTGCCGGCCAGTAACGTGTGGGTGCATTCGAGCGAGATCGCGCCCGAGCTCGGGGCGATCTTCGACCCGCTCGGCAACGCGGTGCACACGGCGCTCGCGTTTCCGCTCGTCGGCGAAGACGTGCTCGTGAGCGGCTGCGGCCCGATCGGGCTGATGTCGATCGCCGTTGCCAGACACGTCGGCGCGCGCTTCATCGTCGCGACCGACATCAGCCCTGAGCGCCTCGCACTCGCGGGTTCGCTCGGCGCCGATTCCACCGTCAACGTCGCGCAAGAGCGAGTGTTGAGCGCGCAGAAATCGCTCGGCATGCGCGAGGGCTTCGATATCGGGTTCGAGATGAGCGGAGCCGCGACCGCGCTTCCCGAGATGATCGAGAACATGAACCACGGTGGGCGCATCTCGATGCTCGGACTGCCCGCCGAAGAGTTCGGCATCGACTGGGGCAAGGTCGTCACCCACATGCTCACCCTCAAAGGCATCTACGGGCGCGAGATGTTCGAGACCTGGAACGCGATGGCCGCAATGCTGCAGACGAGTGCCACACTGCGCGAGCGCATCAGCTCGGTGATCGCCGACACGATTCCCGCGCGCGACTGGCAAGCGGGCTTCGCCGCCGCGCAATCGGCGAGCACTGGCAAGATCATTCTCGACTGGACGGAGCTGTAATGTACGGAGCATTCAAGGAGCACCTGCGAGCGGAGCTCGACGGCATCGCCGAGGCTGGGCTGACGAAGAACGAGCGTGGGATCCTCGGGCCGCAAGGGCCCGAGATCGCCGTCGGCGAGAGTCGCGTATTGAACTTCTGCGCGAACAACTACCTCGGCCTGGCAGACGATCCGTCGATCCTCGCGGCCGCCCACAACGCGCTCGACGAGTGGGGCTACGGCCTCGCGAGCGTGCGCTTCATCTGTGGCACGCAAGAGCAGCACCTCGAACTCGAGCGTCGCCTCTCGAGCTTTCTCGGCACGGAAGAGACGATCCTTTTCTCATCGTGCTTCGACGCGAACGGAGGCGTCTTCGAGACTCTCTTCAGCGCCGAAGACGCGATCATCTCTGACGCGCTGAACCACGCGTCGATCATCGATGGGATCAGGCTGTCGAAGGCGCGCAGGCTGCGCTACGCGAACCGCGACATGGCCGAGCTCGAGCAGCGGCTCATCGAGGCAGCGGACGCGCGCTTCAGGGTGATCGTCACCGACGGCGTCTTTTCGATGGACGGCTACATCGCACCCCTCGAAGAAATCTGTGACCTCGCCGAACGCTACGACGCGCTCGTGCTCGTCGACGACTCGCACGCCGTCGGCTTTCTCGGCAAAGGCGGGCGAGGTACGCCAGAACTTTGCGGGGTGGCCGAACGCGTCGATATTCTCACGGGCACATTTGGCAAGGCGCTCGGCGGAGCCTCGGGTGGCTACGTGTCGGGTCGGCGCGAGATCGTCGACCTGCTGCGTCAGCGAGCCAGGCCCTACCTGTTCTCGAACACGCTCGCGCCCTCGATCGTGGCGGGCACGCTCGCCGCGCTCGATCTGGTCGAGTCGGCGGGCGACGCGCGCGAACGGCTGCGCTCGAACGCCTCGCTGTTCAGGTCGCTCATGGCTGCTGAAGGGTTCGATCTGCTGCCGGGGGAGCACCCGATCGTTCCCGTGATGTTCGGCGACGCCGTGCTCACGGAGCGGGTTGCCGCCGAGATGCAGCGTCAGGGCGTGTTCGTGACGGCGTTCAGCTACCCCGTAGTGCCGAAGGGTGAGGCGCGCATTCGCGTGCAGCTCTCGGCCGCGCATACCGAGGATCAGGTTCGTGCCTGCGTCGCTGCGTTCGTAGCCGCGCGCGCGGCGAGCGTCTGAGCTTGCGGAGCCGCTCGGCGTCGCATTGTTGGCACCGACGATTTTGCGGGAGATCGCTCGTAGAGTTCGACATCTATGCCCGCTTCGTGCGCCCATAGACTCGCTCGTGCACCACTCTGTATTCGAGGAGGAGACGATGGCGGCGCTCGACGAGGTTCACGGTTGGCTAGAGCGAGAACTGCCCTCGCTGCTGCAGGAGTACGGGGTGCCAGCTGCCTCAGTCGCGGTGATGGTGGGCGAGCAGCGCCGCACGGTCGCCTCTGGGGTGCTCAACCTCGAAACGGGGGTTGAGGCAACAACCGACGCCGTCTTTCAGATCGGGTCGGTGACGAAGGTGTTCACCGCAACGCTCATCATGCAGCTTGTCGATGAGGGCCTGCTCTCGCTCGACGACACCGTGCAGAGCGTGCTGCCGGGCTTTCGGGTCGCCGACGCAGATGCGAGCCGACAGGTGACGGTGCGCCATCTGCTCACGCACACTTCGGGCTTCGAGGGTGACATCTTCACCGACACCGGCGACGGCGCAGACTACCTCGAACGCTACGTCGAGCTGCTTGCGACGGCGCCGCAGCTCTTTCCGGTGGGCGAACAGTTCAGCTACAACAACGCGGGCATCTGCGTGCTGGGGCGCATCGTCGAGGTGTTGCGTGGTGCGCCGTTCGATGAGTGCTTTCGTGAGCACCTGCTCGACCCGCTCGGGCTCGACTTCGCGTCGCTCAACGCCGCCGAAGCGATTCTGCACCGAGCAGTGGTCGGCCACATCGCCGCGCAAGCACCGACGTCTGACGGCGCAGGGCGGCTCGCGGCGACGCCTGTCTGGGCGATGGCGCGTTCAAATGCTCCCGCCGGTTCGATGCTCGCGATGCGGGCAGAGGATCTGCTGACCTTCGCGCGCATGCACCTCGACGCAGGTCGCTCGGCTACCGGGCACCAGGTGCTCTCACCCGAATCGGTTGCTGCGATGCAGCAGATACAGGTCAAACTCCCCGACATCGGCTGGGGCGGGGCGTGGGGCCTCGGGTGGGACGTCACGGAGACACCCGAGGGAACCGTCATCGGGCACGACGGCAGCACCATCGGGCAGTCCTCCACCTTTCGGGTGATTCCGGGCAGCGATGCGGCATTCGCAGTGCTTACGAACGGGGGCCAGATGAAGGGTCTCATCGCGGCCCTCTCGCGCAGACTGCTCGCCGATCTGGCGGGCATCGCTCCCTCCGAGCCGATCAAACCGATCCCCGGCGCGAAGCCGCCGCTGAACCGCGAGCGATTTGTCGGCCGATACGGATCGAGCACTGTCGAACACGAAGTCTTCTGGTCCGAGGAGGACGCGTCGCTTCGCCTCCGATCGACTCCGCTCGGCGAACTGGCCGAACTCGGAGAGGAAGTCACCGAGGTCGAGCTCGTCACCTGGCGAGGCGACACCCTCATTCCCGTAACTTCAGAGAGCGGCCGCTACACGCCCATCGCGTTTCTCGGCGACGACGGCAGCGGTCGGGCAGAATACCTACATTCGGGTCGAGCCGACAGGAGAGTACGCGCATGAGCGCCGCACAAGAACTGCACACGAGGGCGCTCGTCGCCGACACGCACAACGACCTGCTGTGCTCGGTCGCGTCCCGTAAGCCTGAGCGTTGGGGGAGCTACTTTCGCGAGCAGTGGCTGCCGCAGCTGCGCGCTGGCGCCGTCAACCTGCAGGTGCTGCCTGTCTTCATCGACGACCAATATCGCCCCGAGGGAGCACTGCGCAGAACCCTGCGCATGATCGAGGCGGGCCATCGCATCGCCGCAGAGAACGCCGATGCCGTGCGGCTCTGTCTCGACGGTGAGCAGATCGACGGCGCGCTGCACGACGATCGAATCGCTCTCGTGCTCGCGCTCGAGGGCATGCCGGGCATCGACGAGAGCATCGAACTGCTCGAGACGGTGCATCGCCTCGGCGTGCGAATCGCTTCGATGGCGCACTTCGGTCGAGGCGCGTTCGCAGACGGCAGTGCCGAAGACGCGGCGGGCAGCAGGCTGACGGCCGCCGGCATCGAAGCGGTCGCCGAGATGGAGCGGGTCGGCATCATGCTCGACGTCAGCCACCTGGGTGTTGGTGGCGTCGATCATCTGCTCGAGATCGCGACCCGCCCGGTGATCGCGACGCACTCCTCAGCGCGTGCGCTGCTCGATCACCACCGCAACCTGTCTGACGCGCAGCTCAGGGGCATTGCCGACAATGGTGGCGTAGTTTGCGTGAACTTCTACGCGCCATTTCTCGACAGCGGCGAGGCGTCGATCGATCGCCTGATCGACCACATCGAGCACATCGCGGGAGTGATCGGGGTTGACCGCGTCGGCCTCGGACCCGACTTCGTGCGGGAGGTGCTCGAAGATACGACGGCACCGTGCTGCGATTGGGAGGCCCCCGCGCCTTTCAGTGGCGAAGAGTTTCTGCCGGGCCTCGAGGGGCCCGAAGGCCTGCCACTCGTGACCGAGGCGCTCTTGCGCCGCGGCTGGTCGGAAGCGGAGATTCTGGGCGTGCTCGGTGGCAACGTCGCGGCGCTGTTTCGCGCGGAGCTCGGCCGCACAGGCGCAGAGCGCCGATAGCTAAGCACTGCGCTGTGGAATAGCCGATCCGCGTCGCGCGTTGCTTCCGTTATCGTCATTCAGCACATGAAGGAGCGCGCCATGCGAGCTGTCGTCTACGATCACTACACCACCGACCTCGATGACCTTGAGGTGCGGGAAGTCGCGGAGCCCAAGGTGATGGCGGGCTCGGTGCTGATCGAGGTAAAGGCGGCCGCGGTCAACCCGGTCGACTGGAAACTCATGGCCGGTTATCTCGATCCGATGATCGACTCGAGCTTCCCGGTGATCCCGGGTTGGGACGTCGCCGGAGTGGTCGTGGGGCTGGGCTTCGATACTCCCGAGTTCGCGATCGGTGACGAGGTGCTCGCCTACGCGCGAAAAGGTGTCGTGCAACACGGCACGTTTGCCGAGAGGATCGCTGTAGACGCCTATGCGGTGGCACACAAGCCAGCCCAGCTCTCCTGGGAGCAAGCCGCAGGGCTTCCGTTGGCCGGAGGTACGGCGCTGCGAGCGCTCGATGCGCTGGGCGACCTCGAGGGGAAAACCCTGCTGATTCATGCTGCGGCCGGCGGCGTGGGCAGTTCTGCTGTGCAAATCGCAGTCGCGCGTGGGGCGCGAGTGATCGGTACGGCCTCGGAGCGAAACCATGAGTTCTTGCGCGACTTGGGTGCCGAACCGGTCGCCTATGGTGAGGGTCTTGAGACTCGCGTGCTCGCGCTTGCTGCCGGCCCGGTCGATGCCGTGGTCGACTTTGTCGGAGGCCAGCTCGAGACGACCCTTGCGGTGCTTCGTGAGGGCGGCGCTCATGCCTCGATTGCTGACGATTCAGTTACCGAGCACGATGGACACTACATCTGGGTGCGCCCGGACGGTGCCGAAACCGCGCGACTGGCCGAACTTGCAAGTGCGGGCAACCTCACGGTCGAGATCGCCGGTGTCTTCTCGCTCGACCAAGTGGCTGATGCGTTTCGGGCGAGCATGAGCGGTCGCACTCGAGGCAAGCTCATTATCGTGCCATAGCGCTTGCCAGCGCCTCCTGGCGAGCGTGAGAGGCTGGGCAATCAGTGGCCTCGCGGTGAGTTGGATCCCGTGATGATGTACTCGCGCATAATCTCCGAGGTCTTGGTGCCCCACTCGCTCGCGCTGACTCGGTTCTGGTGAGCCTCGAACGCGGGCTGGCTCACGAAACACTCTTCGACTTGCCAGACAAGGGGATCGGCGGTTCGCGTGACCTCGAAAGAGATGCAGCCGGGCTCTGCGCGGGTGAGTTCAATATGTGTGGGCAGCAGCTTCGCGACCAGCGCGGTCTCTTCGGCGGTCTTGCAGATGAGCCGACCCGTGAGCACGACCTCCCGCATCTGGTCCTGGCTGCCACTGCCAGGTCGCGGCCAATCGTGGTCCGCGAGACGCATATGCAGAATGGGGTATGGTCTGCCCTCGCTGTCGAGTTCGCTTCTGCCGGCCTGCCGAAAACCTTGGGTCAGGTAGAAGCGGTGCGCTCCTCGGTTCTGCTCATTCACATCGACTTTTGCGACCCCATGCGAGGCGATAGCCTCACTCAGCAGCGCCGACCCGATCCCTTTGCCTCGAAACGAGTCATGGACGAACAGCATCTCAAGGTTGCCCGATGCCGCGCCGGCAAAAACCACCGCCGCGCCGGCAACCTCGGCGACGATCAGATCGACCATCGGAAAGTATGCCGATGCGAGCATGCTTTCAATCCGTGTGAAGTCTTCTGGCGCAAGAAAGTCGTGAGTAGCGAGTACGGAGCTGCGCCAGATCTCGACGAGCTGCGGGTACTCGCTGGGCCCATGATCCGGGCGGAGAGTGAGGTCTTGCGGGCTTGCAGGCATGCACCCATGCTCTCATCCGAGTCGCCTTCACAAGAACCCGCGCTGCGCACTCTCGCTTTCTCGTGGCCGACGGTAGTGTCGAGCCATGGAAGTCCAAGCGTCTGCGCCCGAGTTCATGCCTCTTGTGCCCGCGGCCGACGCCTACAGCCGCCGCGCCATCGACTACGTCGAAGCTGTGGGCAAGATCGAGCATGCCGAGGCAGAGGATCGCGAGTACCTGCTCGAGTGGGCGCGTGGCATTCGCGGGCCGGTGCTCGACGTGGGCTGCGGCCCTGGGCAGTGGACAGACTTCTTGCGCGAGCACGGGGTTGATATCGAGGGTCTCGACCCGTCGACGGCCTTCGTCGAGCACGCACGGAGAAGCTACCCGCTGAGCCGCTATCGACTTGGGCGGGCTGAATCGCTGGGAGTCGAGAGCGAGAGTCTATGCGGCCTGCTCGCTTGGTACTCGCTGATCCACACACAACCGCGCGAGATTGATGCCGCGCTCGCCGAGTTTGCTCGTGCGGTGCAACCCGGAGGCGGCATTTTGCTTGGCTTCTTCGCGGGCGAGATGCTCGAGCCCTTCGACCACGCCATTACTACGGCCTACTACTGGCCGGCCGATGCGCTTGCTGAGCGCGTCGAGCGCGCGGGTTTCACCGTCACCGAAACGCGGCTGCGCGAGCGTACGCGCTTAGAGGCAGCGCTGACCGCAACACGAAGTACGGGTTTGGGTTGCCCTCAGAGTTCGCGCGAATAGTAATACGCAGAGACGCACTTCTCTATGAGCTGCAGGCCCGCCTTTTCGAGGACGCGCTGTGAGGGGAGGTTATCGGGGGCAGTATCTGCTTTGGCGTACCGAGCGCCGTTCGCTCGGGCGAACTCAAGGGCGGCACTAACTGCCTCCGTCGCATATCCCTTTGCCGCGAGCAGACTCCACAAGGCCGTACCCGAATTCAACGCAACGGCGATCGTCGGGTGGGCCGAAGAAGCCGAGTCCGCCGATGGCTAAGCCGCTTCGGTCTTCTCGAATGAGGTACATCGAAAAGACCGAATCGTTTGCCTCTGACTGAGCAAGGTGCCCTAGCGGCCCCAGCTCATCGGCGAATGGGTATTCTGGATGCCACGCATCTCCGGCCTGCTCGTCGCGAACGAGGATTCGTCTGGCGAGCTCCGGGGTGATCTGTTCCAACGTCAAGCGCTCCGAGGTGAAATGCATCGTCTCCAATCTTGTCACGACCGAGCAAGATGCAAACCTCAGGTGCCAGAGCTAGATCGCGTACCCCTCGACGGGCCCCTCGGTGTTCGGCTTCCATCCCAGCGCCGGCGCAACGTGCTCGGCGAAGGCCTGCAGCACGTGCAGGTTGTAGCTCACGCCAATTTGATTTGGAATGGTCAGCATGAGCGTGTCGGCAGCCATGACAGCCTCGTCGGCGAGCAGCTGCGTGATCAGACGGTCCGGTGAGTCCGCGTAGGTCTTGCCGAACGTGCTCTGAAAACCGTCGATCATGCCGACCTGATCCATGTTCTCGCGCGAGCGCAGCCCAAAGTAAAGCTCGTCTTGCTCGTTCACGATCGGGAAGATGCTGCGGCTCACGCTGACGCGCGGCGCGCCCGTGTGTCCAGCCTGCTTGTAGGCCTCGCGGTAGCGTTCGATCTGCTCGCGCTGCAGCACGTGAAACGGCTGCCCCGTCGCCTCGGTGAGCAGGGTCGAACTCATGAGGTTCAGCCCCTGGCGGCCGACCTGCTCGGCGCTTTCGCGCGATCCCGCGCCCCACCAAATACGATCGCGCAGACCGGGCGACTGCGGTTCGATCGCGAGCCGCTGGTTCGGGCCGACCATGTGCGGGTCGCCCTCGACGACCTTCTCGCCGTCGATTGCCTGCAAGAACAGCTCGAACTTGTCGCGGGCAATGTCGCCGCCACGCGGATCCTCGGATCCCGTGTATCCGAACGCCTCGTAGCCGCGCAGCGCCGTCTCGGGTGAGCCTCGGCTGATGCCGAGTGCGATGCGGCGGCTCGAGATGAGGTCGAGTGACGCCGCTTCTTCGGCAAGGTAGAGCGGGTTTTCATAGCGCATGTCGATGACGCCGGTGCCCACCTCGATGCGTTTCGTGCGCGCCGCCATCGCGGTAAGAAGTGGGATCGGCGAGGCCGCCTGCTTCGCGAAGTGGTGCACTCGCACGTACGCGCCGTTGACGCCGATCTCGTCGGCGCCTTCGGCGAGCTCGATGGTCTGGTTCAGCATGTCGCCTGCAGTGCGCACCGCGCTGCCGCGAACGTCGCCATAGTGACCGAAGGAAAGGAATCCAAATGCTCTCATGCGGGGTGAAACACGTATGCGTTTGCATTTATTCCCGGGTGTATTTTTTCCCGGGTGCCGCGTGCTCCGGTTACATCCACTTCTTCCATTTGAAGACCGCGTAGAGGCTGGCCCCCAGTGCCACCATCGCAGCGACCGCGAGCGGATACCCGAACGACCAGTGCAACTCGGGCATCGCATCGAAATTCATGCCGTAGATTGCGCCGATCAGTGTCGGTGCGAATAGGATCGCGGCCCACCCTGAGATCTTCTTCATATCTTCGTTCTGACGCTGCGCGACAAGCGTCGCGTTCACGTTCAGAATCTGGGCGAGCGAGTCGCGAAGCTCGCTGACGCGGCTCGTGACCCTCGTGAGATGGTCGTCGACGTCTTGCAGATACGCGCGAAGCGGCTCGGGAATGCCGTGACGTTCGAAGCCGCCGCGCAGCGAGCCCAGCACGTCTTGCAGCGAGACGGTCGCGTGCTGCAAGTCGATGACCTCCTGACTGAGTCGGTAGATGCGCTCGGTCACCGACGAGTCGCCGCCGAACACCTGGCGTTCGATCTGTTCACGGTCGATCGCAAGCCCGCGCAGCACGGGCTCGTAGCCGTCGACGATCGCATCGAGCAGGCGATACAACACCGCCTCGGGGCCGAGCTCGAGCAGACGCCCATCGTCGAGCAGCGTCGCATCGCCGCGCGCGACCGTGTCGCGCGAGTTCTCGGGCAGGTTGCTGCTGTCTTCGCCGTCGATCCAGAGGCCGTCTTTGCAGAGCACCGCGATCGCATGCGGGCGCACGAGCACATGAAACTCGGCGAAGTCAACGTCTTCGGCCTCGTCGAGGTATCTGGCCGAGCGCACCACGAGAAAGAGCACGTCGCCATACCGCTCGAGCTTCGGTCGCTGCCCGCCATGCTGCAGATCCTCGACAAGCACCGGGTGCAACTGCCATGCCTTCGCGAGGCCGTCGATCTCGGCATCGCTGGGTTTCGGATAGATGCTCAACGCCATTCGGCCCGGTGCCGCCTCGGCAAACTCGAGTGACTCGGCCGCAGTTACGTCTCCGGGCGCTGGGGTCAGCTGCCCGTTCACCACGTAACGGGTGCGAGGGGCGCTTGACCGGTCGGGCACGGGCCCGTCGGCGATCCTCTGCCGAAACAAGCCGGTGAGGCGCGAAGGGGGGTTCGAGTGCGGGCGCTGCGACACGGTGACCTCCAGGCGGTGGCGTGCAATTCGTTCAGCGTATCGCGCAAACGCGGACGGGCCGAGCCGGGCGCACTTTGCTCAAGGTGGTACCGAGGCACGATGCGTGCGGTACCAACGGCCGATGTCGCGCGAACGCCGAGAACCTAGCGTGAAAGCATGCACGCAGAATCGCATGACGAACATGCCACCCAGACCGTCGCCCACGTCGAGCACCTCAGCCGCCACTACGGCGAGGGCGCCCACCGAGTCACCGCGCTCAGCGACGTCTCGATCGGCCTGCGGCGGGGCGAGTTCACCGCGATCATGGGGCCCTCGGGCTCGGGCAAATCGACCCTCATGCACGTGATGGCAGGCCTCGACAGCCCGAGCGAGGGCCGCGTGTGGCTCGGCGGCGACGAGATTACGAAGCTGGGCGATACGGCGCTCACGAAGCTTCGCAGAAAGAGGATCGGCTTCGTTTTTCAGGCCTTCAACCTGGTGCCGACACTCGACGTGATCGGCAATCTGCGCCTGCCGTTCGAGCTCGACGGCCGGGGCGTCAGCCGCGAAGATCAGGCGCGCATCGACGCGCTGATCCTCGCCCTTGGGCTCGACGGGAGGCAACGGCACCGACCTCACGAACTCTCTGGCGGGCAGCAGCAGCGCGTCGCGATCGCGCGCGCCCTCGCAACGAGGCCCGACGTCATCTTCGCCGACGAACCGACCGGCGCGCTCGACTCGCGCACCGGCCGCGAGGTGCTCGGCTTGCTGCGCGCGGCGGTCGACGACTCGGGGCAGAGCATCGCGATGGTGACGCACGATCCCATTGCCGCGAGTCATGCCGATCGCATTCTTTTTCTCGCCGACGGCCGCATCGTTGCCGATCGTGGCGCAATGAGCGCCGCGCAGATCTCAGAGACGATGCTGCATCTCGAGGGTGCCGAAGGGGTGCGCGCATGAGCGGCAGGGCGGGCCAGGCTGCGGGCCGCGTGTCGGGCAACGTGCGCGAGCACGCTGCAACCGTCGTCGTCGCCGCACTGAGCTCGTTCTTCGCGAGCACGCTGATCCTCGGGGTAGACGTGATGGTCGCTGCGATGGATCCGCGTCTCATCGCAGAATCGGGCACCTTCAAGGTAGTGCTCATGATGGTCGCGCTCATCTTCATCTTGATTGCGCTCTACGTTGGATCGATCGTTACCGCGAACACCTTCTCGACTATCATCGCCGGGCGCACCCGTACGATCGCGCTCTACCGGCTCATCGGCGCCACTTCGAACCGCGTGCGCGCCCGGGTCGCAGGCGAGGGGCTCGTGATGGGCGCGATCGGTGCGGTGATCGGCTTCGTGCTCGCCGAGCTGGTGATCGTCGCGCTCGTGACCTTCGGGCCCGGCCTCGGCCTGCTTCCCGAACGCGCCGGGTACCCGGTCTTCAGCCCGCTCGCGCTCGCCGCCGTTGTGATCGTCGCGCTGACCACCTGGGTCGCCGCATGGTCTGGGTCGCGGCGCGTTGGCAAGGTGTCGCCGATCGAGGCGACCGGCGCATCGGTTGAGCTGCGCGCCGAAGACGCGAGGGGCCGCAGCGGGCGCACGGTGTGGGCACTCGTGTTCATGATCGCTGGCCTCGCGCTGATCGCCATCGGTGTGATCGCCGGGCTCGTCACCCCGCTCGCGCTGCTCGTGTCGTTCGTCGGAGGGCTGCTCTCGTTCACCGGCATCGCGCTCGGTGCGCAGGTGGTGATGCCCCCGATGCTGCGCCTTGCAGGGCGCGCGCTCGGTGGTAGCCCGACCAGTCGTCTCGCTGCGGCAAACGCCGTGCGGTTTCCTGAGCGCAGCGCCCGCGCAACCATCGGCCTCGTGATTGGGGTGACGCTCGTGACCATGTTCGCGGTGGCCCTTGCGAGTTACGAGCAGATGACCCTCGCCGCGTTCGCGCAAGACCCCGAGATGCAGGCGCAGCTCTCAGAGACACTCGCCATCACGACGGGCGTGTTCACCGGGCTCGTCGGCTTCTCTGCGGTGATCGCTGCCGTCGGAATGGTGAACACGCTCTCGCTCGGCGTGCTGCAGCGCACCCGAGAACTCGGGCTGCTGCGCGCGCTCGGGTTTACGGGCCGTCAGGTGCGCGCCATGGTCATGGCCGAGAGCGTGCAGATGACGCTCGCGGCGCTCGGCTTCGGGCTGGTGCTCGGCACCTTCTACGGCTGGGTTGCGGCGCAATCGCTCGTGGGATCGCAGGTGGGTCTCATGCCGCCGACGCTGCCCTGGCTCGTGCTCGCGGGGGTCGTGCTCTTCGGCGCTGCGCTGGCGCTCGGAGCCGCGATCGCCCCTGCGCGGCGCGCGATCCGGGTGTCTCCGGTGGCCGCGCTCGCCATCGACTGAGGCGAGTGCCCTCTGCCGAGACTAGGCTTGACGGCATGACTGTTGTGATCTCCCCAGACTTCAATCCGGTGCCGTCGCTCGAGCACACCACCGACGTCGTTCTCGGCTCAACTGCCGACCTCGATGCTGCGGCTGCGCGGGCCTGCTTTCTCTCGGCAGAGGGCGATCTGCCCTCGTGCGAGTGCGTTTCGGGTCTGACCCGCGACGAGCTTGCCACGGCTGGATTCACCGGCAAGAGCGGCCAGACGCTGCGCAAACCGGGCGAAACTCTCGTGGTTTTCGTCGGAGCCGGCGACGAAGCGTTCACCGCGGCTACCCTGCGTGACGCGGTCGCGAACTTCACCCGCGCAGCATCCGAAGCAGCGACTCTCGCGATCGACCTCGAGGGCGTCATTGCCGCTGGTCTCAGCGCGCGTGAGGCGGCGCTGGCCGCAACCGAAGGCGCGATCCTCGCCCGCTACCGTTTTGAACCACTCAAGAGCGAAGCAAAGAACGTGCAGCTCGAAGCGCTGACCCTCGCTGTCGCCGAAAGCGACCGCGCAGCAGCGCAAGAGGGAGTCGACCGTGGCCTCGTGCTTGCGCGCATTGCACGCCTCGCACGCGACCTCGGCAATGCCCCCGGGCGCCACCTGAACGCCGTGAACCTTGCCGACCTCGCGGTCAAGCTTGGCGGCGAAACCGGCCTCGAGGTCGAGGTGTTCGACCGCGAAGCGATCATGGAACTCGGCCTTGGTGGCCTGCTCGGCGTCAACGCGGGCAGTGCCGAAGAGCCGCGCATGGTGAAGCTGCGCTACACCCCCGAGGGTGCGACAGAGGCGACCCCTCACCTTGCGCTCGTCGGTAAGGGAATCATGTTCGATTCGGGCGGAATCAGCCTGAAGCCGACCCACGCCATGGGCAGCATGAAGATGGACATGATGGGCGCGGGCGCCGTGCTCGCCTCGATGACCGCGCTGCGCGAGCTCGGCGCGACCAGCATCGTAACGGGATGGATGATGTGCACCGACAACAT
>CALCJF010000039.1 GCA_937967375.1 uncultured Leucobacter sp. | reverse complement strand
CTCGCTCTATATTCATACGATCGGTGCCGGCGGTGGTTCCCTTGGGTACCTTGACGACGCGGGTGGCCTGCAGGTTGGCCCCAAGAGCGCCGGCGCGGTTCCCGGCCCCGCGGCCTACGGTCGCGGCGGCACCGAACCGACGTTCACCGATGCGGCACTTGCGATCGGCTATCTCGGGGTTGATACGCCGCTCGGGGGCGAGCTGACGCTCGATCGCGAGAAGTCGTTGGCAGCGCTCACCCCTATCGCCGAGAAGCTTGGCATTTCGGTGACCGAGCTCGGGCGTGGCATGATTCGCATCTCGAACACGAAGATCATGGGCGCCGTGCGTGCGATCTCGATCGAACTCGGGCACGACCCGAAAGACTTCTCGATGCTCTCCTTTGGCGGCGGGGGCGGCCTCGTCGCCGTCGACGCTGCTCGCGAGCTCGGTATTCCTGAAGTCATCGTGCCGCCGGGGCAGGGCGCATTCTCCGCCCTCGGCATGCTCATGGCCGATGTGCAGCACGACCTCGCTCGCACCAACGTGCAGATGCTCTCGGAGCTCGACCCGGAAGAGGTCGAGGCCCGCTTTGCAGAAATGGAGCACGAGGCTGCGCAGTTGCTGAGCGCTGAGGGGTTCGACGAATCGCGTCGGCTTTTCCATCGCTCGGTCGAGGTGCGCTACCTCGGGCAGGAGCACGCGGTTGCGGTTGAACTGCCACGCGATGCGGAGGATCCTCGCTTCGTCATCAACGAAGAGTTCAACGAGCTGCACGCCCGGCAGTACGGTCACGTCATGGATGATCCGGTGGAGATTACGACGCTCAGGCTCGTCGCTATCGGGGTCGTGGATAAGCCCGCCCTGCCGAAGATCGAAGCGCGCCCAGAAGGGCAGACCTTCGAGCGGCGCGTGCGCAAGGTCGTGCTTGCCGATGACGTGGTCGCCGACTACGCGCTCGTCGCAAGAGAATCGCTGCTCGCCGGCGATGTGCTTGAGGGGCCGGCCGTCGTGACCGAGCACACGGGCACCACAGTGTTCCACGAGGGCGACCGTCTCGAGGTCGGCGCCTACGGCGAACTCATCATCTCTATCCACCACGCACAGAAGGGTGCATGACATGGTAGACGCAATTACCACCGAGATTATTCGCCACGGCCTGCTCGCAGCGGCTGAGGAGATTGCGAGGAATCTCTGCCGCACGGCATACAACACCGTGGTGTACGAGGTGCACGACTACGGGATCGGCCTGCACGATGCAAACGGCGACGTGGTCGCCGACACCCCGGGTGTCGCGGTGTTTACCCGCGGTAACGATGCAGGCGTGAAGCACGCGATCGATTTCCTCGGCAAAGACGCGATGGAGCCGGGTGATGTCTTCATCGTGAACTACCCGTACTGGTCAAGCGCACACGCACTCGATCCGCTCGTGTTTGCGCCGATCCATTACAAAGAGGAGCTGATCGGCTTCGCGACGTGCCGCATCCACGTTACCGACTTGAACCAGAAAGATCCGGGCTACGTGCTCGATTCGACGGATATCTCGCAGGAGGGGTTGATGCTCCCCGTCTCGAAGCTGTACCGCCGCGGGGTGCGCAACGAAGACGTGTACAACATCATCAAGTTCAACAGCCGTCGCCCACGTCACACGATCGGCGATATCCAGTCGCAGGTTTCGGCGTGCTTCACCGGTGTGAAACGCACGCAGGAGCTCGCCGAGAAGTACGGCCCCGAGACGCTCACCGCAGCGATGCAGGCGATTAACGAACACGGCGAGAAGCTGTCGCGCCTCGCCCTCGCGAAACTTCCGAAGGGCACCTGGACCGCTGTTGACTATGTTGACGAGGACGGGGTTGATGTCGGTGAGCTTGTCAAGCTGCAGTGCACGGTCACCATTACCGACGAAGAGATGGTGATCGACTGGACCGGCAGTGCGAAAGACGTGAAGGGGCCGATCAACGTGCCGCTCGGTCTGACCGAAGCGGCATCGTGCCTGATCTTCAAGTCGATCACCACGCCGGACTCCCCGGTGGTTGCGGGCAACTTCGCCCCCATGCGCGTTGTCACTGAAGAAGGGTCGGTCGTGCACGCGGTGCCGCCGATGCCGACGTTCACGCTCTGGACCGGCATTCTCGCGGGCGAAGTGATCCTCAAAGCGCTCGCTCAGGGCATGCCCGAGCTGATTCCGGCCGCGTCGGGCGGTGACGTCTGCGCCTTCATCGGCCTGGGCACGAATCCCCGCACCGGAGAGCTCTGGCAAGACGGAAGCAACGAAGCCGTTGGCTTCGGTGGTACTGCGACGCATGACGGTGAGGACGGCATCATGCACCTGTCGGAGCCGGGCTGCCGCAACACCCCGGTCGAGGTCTTCGAGATGCGCACTCCGTTGTTTCTCGAGCACTACGGCTATCGACAGGACAGCGGTGGCGCGGGCAAGTTCCGCGGCGGGGTTGGGATCAGTCGTACCTATCGCTTCACCGCGCCGGGAACCGGCATCATGTTGGTGTACAAGACCCGCACGAGGCCCTGGGGCATCGACGGTGGCGCCGAGGCGACGCCGAACGCCGTGATTCTGAATCCCGGTACCGACCGGGAAGTCTGGCAGGGAGGCAGTTACAACCGCCTCGAGGCTGGCGAGTTGCTGGTGAATGCCACAGGCGGTGGCGGTGGTTACGGAGATCCACTCGACCGCGATTTTGCTGCGATCGCAAAGGATCTGCGCAACGGATACGTTTCGCCCGAGGCCGCGGCGCGAGACTATCGGGTGGTCATTACCGATGACCTGCGGATCGACGAGGCGGCTACTGCCCAGTTGCGCGCAGCTGGCTGACGAACAGCAGTGGGGGGTCACACGGATGCGGTGAGCCCCCATTGCTGTTTTCGCGCCCGCGCTTTCCTGCGGGTGGGGTACGGGTACGCACAAATTGAAGGAGCAATACATGACTGAGCACACATCAACGGTTCTCACTGGGGCAAAGGTCTGGCGCGGGCGCGATGCCGGGTTCGTCGAGCAGGATCTCATCTTCACCGATGGGCTCGTCTCGGATCGGGCGGCTGCGGAGGCCGTCGAGGTCGACGGATCGGGAAAGTGGGTGGTGCCGGGATTCATTGACGCGCACTTCCACGCCTATGGGCTCAGCATGATCGGCTTCGAGAATGAGGTCGGGCCGCTGAGTTACGCCGCCCTGAACGGGGGCCGACGTTTGGAGGCGGCGCTGCGTCGAGGGTTCACAGCCGTACGTGACGTCGCCGGTGGAGATATTGGCCTCTCGCAGGCCGTCGAGCGAGGGCTGGTGGCATCGCCCCGCTATCTCTACACCGGCCCTGCGCTGAGCCAGACCGGCGGGCATGGCGATCCCCGCTCTCAACATGTCGATGTCTGCTTCTCGCACGGACACATGTGCGAGGTCGTTGATGGTGTTGACGCCTTGCGCGTCGCGGTCAGGGAGCGGCTGCGAACCGGTGCGCACGCGATCAAGGTGATGACCTCTGGAGGGGTGTTCTCGCTCACCGACCCCGTTCGCATTCCGCAGTATTCGGCAGATGAGCTCCGTGCGGTCACCGACGAGGCCAAGAGGCGCGGAAGCTATGTGACGGCGCACTCGTACTCCGTCGAATCGGTGATGCACTCGATCGAGAACGGTGTGGAGTGCATCGAACACGGCAACCTGATCGACAGCGCGACGGCAGAGGAGATGGCGCGTCGCGGCACCTCCCTTGTGCCCACTCTCGCGACCTATGACGCGATGGGGCGTCGCGGCGCCGGGCTCGGGCTGAATGAGATCTCGCTCGCCAAGAACGCCGAGGTGCTGTCAAAGGGACAGGAGGCCGCCGCAATGGCGCTGCGCGCAGGAGTGCGCGTGGGCTTCGGAACAGACCTGATGGGCGATATGGAAGACGACCAACTTCGTGGCGTCCAACTGCAGGTCGAGGCGCTTGGTGCCGCAGACGCGCTGCACTCGATCACCGCCGGCAACGCCGCGATTCTGAAAGACTCGCGACTTGGCAACCTAGAGGTGGGGGCGTTCGGCGACGCGATCCTGCTCGCGGGAAACCCAATTGAAGATCCCGAGGCGCTGTGGCAAGAAAGCGCGCGGGTGGCAATCTTCCAACACGGCCGGGCGATCTGATCACCAGCCTCTGAGCAGCTCGACGATCGTGCGCACGCCGTAACCGGTCGCCACCGGGCCATCAGCGGTCGTGCGCACGGCCGGGCCCGCGAAGTCGATGTGCGCGAATGGGATCTGCGCGGGAGCGAACTCGCCGAGGAATAGGGCGGCGGTGATGGCGCGACCGCTGTCGTGCAGCGGATGGTTACGCAGCTCGGCGCCCGGTGCCGAGGAGCGAAGCTGGGAGGAGTAGCGGGTCGCCCACGGCATGCGCCACATCGCCTCGCCAGCCCGCATGGCGGCCTCTGACGTGCGCGCACCAAGGGCTTCGTCCCTGCTGAACAGGCCCGCGATGTCCGGGCCGAGGGCGACCACAATCTGATAGGTGAGCGTGGCAAGAGTGAGAATAGCGCGAGGTTCGTACTCGGAAAGCCGCGATACCGCATCGGCGAGAATCACACGCCCCTCGAAGTCGGTGTCGACGATCTCAAGCCCGCTCCCGTTGCGCATCCGAACAACATCACCTGGCCGAACGGAGCTGGGGCCGGGAAGGTTCTCGGCCAGCGGGAGCGCGATGTGAACTGGAGTCTTGCCTCCGAGCTCGGCGAATGCACAGAGCGCCGCAAGCGCCGTCGCCGCGCCAGCGCAGTCGGTATGCATGGAGTACATGCCTGCGGCGGGCTTGATTGAGAGCCCGCCCGAATCGAATGTCACTCCCTTTCCAGCCAGCGCAACCGCGCCTCGTGGCGGCTCTGTCCCTGGTTCACTCGAGCCCGAATGCCAGAGCTCGACGAGCACGGGAGTCTGGTCAGAGCCCTGCCCGATCGCGGTAATTCCGCCATACTCCTGCGCTCGAAGTTCGGCAGACCCCGTCGCGCGGAAGCCGAGGCCGTGCTCGATGGCGATCTGCTCGGCGCGCTTGGCGAAGCCGATAGGGGTCAGCTGGTTCGCCCTGGCATCGGTCAGCTGTGCCGCAAGCGTCGTGGCCCGGTGCAGAACCCGTTGTTCTTCGAGCGCCCGGGCGAAATCGGTGCCGTCATCGAGCCCGCACACGAGAGTAATGGCTGGGTGCTCTGACGATCCTTTACCACCCTCAAAGAGGCCTGCGAGCAGACGGCCGAGCTGCGGTTCGGAGAGCGTCCTGTGTGCAAGATCGAGAGTCAGTGGTTGTCCCGAGAGTCGACCTGCCGCGGCTGCGTAGCCGCCGACGCGCCTTGCCCAGGACAGGGTTGCTTCTCCGTCTTGGAGGTCGGGAAGCTCAGGGCACAGGTAAGTGTCAGGAGAGCCTGCAGGAAGTACGAACTCCGCGATCTCGGTCGGAAACTGGTTCTTCTCAGCTGGTTTGAGTCGCATCGCTGAGGGGTCCTCGGGAGCTATCGAAGTATGGGTGATGAGCATGTGCGGGTTCCTTCCGAGGCAGCGCTGCGCGGTCGAGGGTCTTGGCGTCACGCTATAGGCCCCCGCAGGGGCATCGATGTGCAAAGTGCATATGAGATACCCGTGCATGGTGTCACTCCGCAAGATAGCGGTTGCGATTCTCAGATCGTGGGTGCTTCATCGCCGCATCGGCAGCTCGCAGGGGGCGTGCTCTAGCGCTAGGCGGGTCGCGCAGGGGATAGCCTGGCAGGATGACTGCGTATGAAACTGCATTGGTAGCCGAAGTTCGTGAACTGGTCGAGACGATGTACGGCGGATACCTCAGCGGCGATCGGGCCGCGATCGACGCCCTGCTCGCGCCGAACCTCACCATGTTTGACTCGGCCTCGCCGGATCTGATCAACGGAATGGACGAACTGAACAGTGTGCGGGCCGCTCGCCCGAGCGTCGACGGCGAGAATGCGCCAACGCAGATTGAGACCGCCCTTGTTCCTGATCGGTTCACAGCGCGCGAGATTGGCGGAGTGATCGTTGCGACCTGGTGGCTGCGGATCGATGCGCAAGACCTCAGCGGGCGTGCGATCTCGCCTGAAGTCGTGCGCAATTCGGCAGTGCTGACTCGTGTTGAGGGTGGCAAGCTGACCGTGCAGCACATTCACGAGGATGTGGTGCAGCAGTTCGGCGCCAGGGACTGAGCTCGTCTACTCCCTGGTTCTGATGAACCGGGTCATGCCGTCGGTTCGGGTTGACTCAATGCGCGAGTTTTCGGCGTTTGCGAGGCTCGGTGCAATCTCGACCCGATCCCACTGCTCGTCCATGAGAAACACGGTTTCGGTTGACCTCACGCTTGGCCACTGTGCAAGGTTTGACGCAACGAGCTGGTGCACGGCAGCCACGTGCGGCGCCCGCACGAGCAGCATGCCGTCGTGCTGACCCGTGGTAACCGCGAAGTACTCCAGCTCGGCGACCGTGGTGAGTTTTGTGCGAAACTCCTCCCACTTCGTCTGGTCGAGGTTCACGAAGACGAGAGCGGCTACCCCCACTCCCGCGGCCTGAAAGTTCAGCGTCGCGGTGAAACCGGTGATGACCCCGGCCTCGACCAGCGCCTCATATCGCTGATATGCGTTGGACCGCGAGATGTCGAGTTGTTTCGCGAGAGAGGCGATTGACAGCCTGCCGTTCTTGCGCAGCAGATCAATCATTCGAATGTGAATGCTATCGAGTTGCATGGCGCCCTTTCGATCTGTCCAAAAATCAGTACCATTGCACAGATGAATCTGGAACTTTCTCTTCAAAATATCAGATTCAAAAAACATATTGATTGGTTTGCGGGAAAAATTGACACAACTCTCTTGTAGGACGTAGCTTCTAGATGCAGATATCCGTTTGCGCACATGGTGAACGGAGTCGCTCAGCCACAGGCAGGTAGGAGAAATCAATGAAGCTTTCATGGAAGTCGACGATCCCGGTGATCGGGCTCGTGACAGCGGCCGGGCTTGCGCTCAGCGGCTGTGCTGGTGGTGCAGCGAGCGGCGGCGGTGCGGCCGAGGGCGGCAAGACGCTCGTCGTCGATGCATCGTTCGATCTCAAGACCGCAGACCCGAATCGCCAGTACGAGACCACCGGTCAGATCGTGGCGAAGGCTCTCTACCAGACTCTTCTCACCTTTGACGGTAGCGACGTCACGACCCCGATCGATGGCCTCGCAAGCTACGAGATGAACGCCGACAGCACGGTGATGACGCTCACCATGAAGGACGACGCGGTCTTCTCCGACGGCAGCCCGGTCACGGTCGATGACGCGGTCTTTTCGCTCCAGCGTCTGCAGGGCGTCAAGGGCAACCCGTCGTTCCTGCTCGATGGGGTGACTGTTGCGAAGGTTGACGACAAAACCCTGACGCTTACCAGCGAGACCCCGAAGCCCGAGCTTCCCTTCATCCTCCCCAACGGCGCATTGGCTGTCGTGAACCAGGAGGTCGTAGAAGCGAACGGCGGCACCACCGATGAGAAGGACGGCGCGGAGGCGTTCTTGAACGGTGAGTCGGCGGGTTCGGGCCCGTACGTGCTTGAGTCGTTCGACGCCGCCAAGCAGGTGGTCTTCACCGCGAACCCCGAGTACACCGGTGAGAAGCCCGCGTACGAGCGTGTTGTGCTGCGCAACGTCGAGGGCCCCACGCAGAAGCTGAACGTCGAGAAGGGCGAGTCGCAGCTTGCGCTCGATCTGAACCCAGACCAGGTCGCTGAGCTCTCGGGTGCAAATGTGAACGTGATCAGCAGCGCCTCGCAGTACATGATCTTCCTGCTGCTCAACCAGAACCCCGAAGTGAACGCATTCACCAGCAACCCCGACTTCCTCGAGGCAGTGAAGCTTGGCGTTGACTACGACAAGATCGTTGATCTTGCGGGCGAGGGTGCGGCGCGCCCCGGCGGCCCGATTCCCTCGATCTTTGTGGGTGCGCTCGATGCCGCAGACGGCAACCAACGAGATGTGAAGGCTGCGAAGGCTGCGCTTGAGGCGTCGGGCTACAAGGGTGAAGAGATCACCCTCAACTTCCCGAACGACATTACCGTGCAGGGGCTGTCGTTCAGCAGCATCGCCGAGAGCGTGCAAGCGCAGCTGAATGAGGTCGGCATCAACGTCACACTCGCACCGGCGCCCGTCGCAACTGAGCTCGATGCCTACCGCGGTGGCACCGAGACTATCGGTCTGTGGTACTGGGGCCCCGACTTTCCACACCCCGCGAACTACCTTGTCTTCGCGCCGGGCCAGCTCGTTGGCCTGCGCGCAGGCTGGCCCGCAGAGGCCGATCCGAAGTCGGTCGAGCTCGCGAACGCCGCCCAGGCTGCAACCGACGCTGACCGTGTCGCGGCCTTCGAAGCATGGCAGAAGCAGCAGAACGAGACCGGCCCGTTCATTCCCCTGCTGCAGCCCGCACAGAACGTCGTGACCGCGAAGAGCGTGAGCTCGGTCTCGACGAACCCTGTCTGGACAGTGGATCTTGCCAGCATCAAGTAATAACGACACGCGAGCTATCGGGCTCGCGACCGAGCGTGGCGCACGGCGGGGGATCCCCCCGTTCGTGCGCTACGTCGGCGTTCGTCTGGGGCTCACGGTGCTGCTGATGTTTGGCGTCACCCTTGTCACCTTCACACTGACGAACCTGGTGCCCGCCGATCCGGTGCAGGCCGCACTGGGCGAGCAAGCTGCCGCAGACCCCGAGATTGTCGCAAAATTCCGCGCGGATCAGGGTCTCGACCAGCCATTGCCGGTGCAATACGTGACCTATCTCGGAAACCTCTTGCAGGGCGATCTCGGCGTCTCTACGCAGACCCGGCAGCCCGTGGCATCAGAGCT
This sequence comes from uncultured Leucobacter sp., assembly GCA_937967375.1. GTDB lineage: Bacteria > Actinomycetota > Actinomycetes > Actinomycetales > Microbacteriaceae > Leucobacter. The sequence goes on along the minus strand of CALCJF010000039.1, from coordinate 74,582 downwards.
CGCTGCCGCATTCCCCGCGACGATTGAGCTCGCGGTCGCGGCGATCGTCTTCTCTGCGCTCATCGGCGTGGGCCTCGGCTTATGGGCCGCGCTCAAGCACCGCAGGTTCACCGATCAGGTGATCCGCGTGATCAGCCTCATCGGTCTATCGTGGCCAACGTTTTGGCTCGCGCTCGTGGTGTACTACGTCTTTTTCTTCGTGCTCGGAATCTTCCCGGGTTCGGGTCGCCTGGATCCCGCGAGTATTCCGCCACCCCAGGTGACCGGCCTCTACACGATCGACTCACTGCTTGCTGGGCAATGGGGCACCTTCTGGGACGCGGTAAGACATTTGGTCATGCCCGCATCTGTGCTTGCGCTCTACACGATCGGCCTGCTGACCCGCTTCGCGCGCTCTGCGGTGCTCGAGGTGCTCGATATGGATTACGTCAAAGCGGCAAAGGCCAAGGGCCTGCCGCCTCGCACTGTGACCTTTGGATACGTGCTGCGTGCCGCGCTCGTGCCGATCATCACCGTGCTCGGTCTTGCCTTCGGTTCGCTGCTCTCTGGCACCGTGCTCGTAGAGAAGGTCTACTCCTGGCATGGCATCGGCGAGTACTCGTTCGCCGCCGCGACCAGACTCGACTTGCCCGCCATTATGGGCGTCGGTCTCGTGGTCGGCTTTGTCTACATCGGGCTGAACTTTCTCGTAGACCTGCTCTACGGCGCGATTGACCCGAGAGTGAGGGTCTCATGACCGACATCTTGACTCAGCAAACAAAGCGCAAGCGTCGGCTGGGCGTCGCTCCTGCGTTTCGCACCCCGCTTGCGATCACAGGTGGCGCCCTCGTATTGTTCTGGCTGCTCGTGATGGTGTTTGCGCCGCTGATCGCCCCAGCAGACCCGCTCGCACAGGCATTCGATCGTTTGCAGCCACCGAGCGCCGAACATCTCTTTGGTACCGACCAGGTGGGTCGTGATGTGCTTTCACGCGTCATCTACGGATCGCGAATCTCATTGCCGCTTTCGATCGGGCTGGTCGCGGCTTCGATGATCGTGGGCGGCACGCTTGGCGCGATCGCCGGCTACTTTGGGAAGGCGGTCGACGAGGTCATCATGCGACTGGCCGACCTCGTGTTTGCGTTTCCGACAATTATCCTCGCGATGGTCATCACCGCTGCGCTTGGACCGAACCTCACCAACGCGGTGATCGCGATGCTGATCGTGTCATGGCCTGCCTACGCTCGTGTGACGCGATCACTGGTGGTGAGCGCGCGCCAGCAAGAGTACGTGGTTGCGGGTCGCCTGCTCGGCGCAGGATCCTTCACCTCGCTGCGCCGTGACGTGCTGCCAAACGTGCTCTCGCCCGTGTTCGTGCTCGCAATGCTTGATGTCGGAACCGCGATCCTGCTGCTCTCGGGGCTGTCGTTCCTCGGCCTCGGCGCGGTACCGCCCGCACCGGACTGGGGCGCGATGGTAGCCGGCGGAGTCGAACAGTTCTCGTCGTGGTGGATCGCTGCGTTCCCCGGCCTCGCCATCTTCACGGTGGTGATGGCATTCAACTTCATCGGTGATTCGCTTCGTGATTCGCTCGACCCGCATACCCAAGACGCGGTTCAGGGAAGGGCAATGTGATGGCTGAACCGCAGAAAGCAGAGTCAGTGGGTACCCAGCACCAGGCCCGGCGAGAGGGTTTGCAGATTCGCGACCTGACCGTGAGCATTCACGGCAAGCCGATCATCCGTGGCATCGATCTCGATCTCACTCCGGGCAAGATCACTGGTCTGGCCGGCGAGTCAGGGTCGGGCAAGTCGATGACCGGCCTCGCAATGCTCGGGCTGCTGCCCGACGGTTCACAGGCTGGTGGCGAGATTCGCTTCGACGGGCGCAACCTGCTCGAATGCGACGAGCGTGAATACGGCAAGCTTCGGGGCGCACGAATCGCGATGGTCTTTCAAGACCCCACCGCGAGTCTGCACCCGATGCTCACAATCGGTCGCCAGCTGACGGATCACCTTCGGGTGCATACCGGCATGAGCAAGCGCGACGCCCTGGCAAAAGCGCTTGATACTCTCGAGCGCGTCAAGGTGCCTGACCCGGCGACCGCGCTGAAGAAGTACCCGCATCAGTTCTCTGGTGGGCAATTGCCGCGGGTCGCCATTGCGATCGCAATCATCTGCGAGTCCTAGATCCTCATCGCCGACGAACCGACTACCGCGCTCGACGTGACTGTGCAGGCAGGCGTGCTTCGTCTGCTGCAGCAACTCTGTGACGAACTCGATATCGCTGTTGTGCTGATCACGCACGACCTCGGCGTGATGTCGAGCCTCGCCGAGCGCATCTCGGTGATGCGTGGCGGCGAGATCGTCGAAGAGGGGCCGCGATACGAGGTGTTGCGCAGACCGCAGCATACCTACACTCGCTCACTCGTTGAGGCCCTGCCCAACCATGAGCCATTTCTCGAGGGCGCCGTCGAAAGCGCCGAGGCACGACCGGAGGTGGGCTCATGAGCGCCCCGTTGCTCAGCATCGACGACGTGAGCGTGCGCTACAAGCTGCCGGGTGGCGGCTCGCTGACAGCCGTAGATCAGGTGAGCCTTGAGGTTTCGGAGTCGAGCGTCGTCGGGCTGGTCGGCGAGTCCGGCTGCGGCAAGTCGACGCTTGCGCGCGCGGTATGCGGCCTCGAGGCGACCTCGGGCGGTGAGATCACGTTCAAGGGGCACCACGTGCGCAAGCTCGGCATGCGCCGCCGCTCTGAAGAGTTGATGCGCATTCAAATGGTGTTTCAGAACCCGTATGCCTCGTTGAACCCGAGGCGCACGATTGGCAGCCAGATTGCAGATGGCCTGCGCGCAAACCCGCAGAAGACTTCGTGGTCGGTTGCAGGGCTGCTCGAAGAGGTCGAGCTGCCGAGCGATGTGCAGCAGCGTTTTCCGCACCAGTTCTCGGGCGGGCAGCGGCAAAGGATCGCGATCGCTCGCGCGATCGCCTCGGGACCCGAACTGCTGATCGGCGATGAGCCGATCGCCTCACTCGACGCCAGCCTGCAGGCACGCGTGGCTACACTCATGCGCAAGCTCGCTCTTGAAACCGGTGCTTCGCTGCTCTTTATCAGTCACGACCTTGCGGTTGTTCGCATCATCGCCGACGAGGTTGCTGTGATGAGCAAGGGAGTCATTGTCGAGCACGGCACTTCGCAGCAGGTCTGGGAGCAGCCGCAAGAGGCTTATACGAAGCGCCTGCTTGCCGCGATCCCAGCAGTTGACGGACTCGGCACGCTCCCCGGCGAGGAACCTCTCGTCGGCGAGTGAGGACAAGACCTAGCGCAAATCAGCACAAGAATTTAGGGGAAGAAATGACAGGATCACTGAAGATTACTGGCGCTCAGGTATGGGAGGGAGCCGAGCGCGGCTTCGTGGAGCGCGACGTGCTGATAGAAAACGGCGTGGTGGTCGAAGCTGCCGAAGGCAGTGCTGGCTCCGGCGAGGTGCCCACGTTCGATGCCTCGGGGCAGTACGTGATTCCGGGCCTGGTTGACGCGCACTTTCACGCGTACGCGACGAGCATGGACGGCTTCGAGAACGAGCGGGGCCCACTCAGCTTCTCTGCGATCAACGGCACGCGCCGCCTCGAGCGCGCGCTGTACCGTGGCTTCACCACTGTGCGCGACGTTGCCGGTGGTGACATCGGCCTGAGCCACGCCATCGATGCCGGGCTGTTCGACTCGCCCCGATACCACTTCACCGGCCCCGCACTGAGCCAGACCGGCGGCCACGGCGACCCCCGCTCGGCCCACGTCGATGTCTGCTTCGGCCACGGCCACATGTGCGAGGTCGTCGACGGCGTCGACGCGTTGCGCGTCGCGGTGCGCGAGCGCCTGCGCACCGGAGCGCACGCCATCAAGGTGATGACTTCGGGCGGTGTCTTCTCGCTCACCGACCCGATTCGCATCCCTCAGTACTCACCCGAAGAGCTGCGAGCCATCGTAGAAGAAGCGACTCGCCGCGGCAGCTACGTCGCTGCACACGCCTACTCTTCTGAGGCGGTGATCCACTCGATCGAAAATGGGGTGCGCTCGATCGAGCACGGCAACCTCATCGACTCGGCGACAGCCAGGGCGATGGCCGCGGCTGGCGCGTTTCTGGTGCCGACGTTGGCTGCCTACGATGCGATGGATCGGCGCGGAGCTGACATCGGGCTGAATGAGATCTCGCTCGCGAAGAACACCGAGGTGCTCTCGAAGGGGCAGGAGGCGATTCAGCTCGCGCTCGCCGCCGGGGTCTCGGTCGGCTTCGGCAGCGACTTGATGGGCGACCTCGAAGACGATCAGCTCTGCGGTGTGCGCCTTCAGGTCGAAGCCGGTGGTGCGGTCGAGGCGCTTCGCTCAATGACCGAGGTGAACGCTCGCCTGATCGGCGACGCCCGGCTGGGGCACCTGGGTGCAGGCGCGTTTGGCGACGCGGTCGTGCTTTCGGCCGACCCGATCGCCGATCCCTCGGCGCTCTGGGAGCCGGATGCGCGTTTGGCCGTCGTGCAGGGCGGCCACGTCGTGGCGTAGCCGGGCATGACGCGAGTGATCCTCGTCATCAAATCGTCACAAAAAGTAATCGTAAGCATAATGAACGCGAATATGTTGCTATAGTCGTTCTGTTCGGTTGCGCAGTCGCCTCCGGTGAGGCTGAATTTGCGGCGCCATCGGAGACGCGGGCGGCCAGATCCCGCTTCTCATTCTCCGAAAGGAACATGACGTGTCCGCAACCACGGCAACCCAGGCCCCTGCACCAAAGCAGCGGCGCCTGCCCCGCTGGCTGACCTCGTTCGGTTGGCAGATCCTCGCCGCCCTCGTGCTCGGCCTCGTACTTGGCGCTATCGCGCTGAACCTCGGCCCCGATGCCGCGGGCAACGCCAATGGGCTCCAGGCAACGTTGAAGGTGATCGGTTCGAGCTATGTGTCGCTGCTGAAGGCTGCGGTCGTTCCACTGATCTTCACCGCGATCGTGTCGAGCATCGTCGGGCTGCGCAAGGTGCAGAACGCCGCACGCCTCGCTGGTCAGACGCTGCTCTGGTTCGCGATCACGGCGTTCATCGCGGTGACGATCGGCATCGTGCTCGGCGTCGTGTTTCGCCCGGGTGCGGCAGCAGCTGGTGCGACCGATATCGCCCCCTCTGACCCCTACACCGTTGGCACCTGGTGGAACTTCTTGATCGGCCTCGTGCCCCAGAACTTCCTGGGTCTTGGCGTGAACGCGTCAGTCGGCGACACGGGCGCTATCACCGCCGGCGCGAACTTCAACGTGCTGCAGGTCATCGTGATCTCGGTTGCTGTTGGTATCGCCGCCCTCAAGATCGGCGCGAAGGCAGAGCCCTTCATCAAGCTGACCGAGTCGGCGCTTGCCATCATCCAGAAGGTGCTGTGGTGGATCATTCGCATCGCACCCCTCGGCACCCTCGGTCTCATCGGTAACGCAGTTGTCGAGTACGGTTGGGACAAGATGGGATCGCTCACCTGGTTCGTCGGCGTGCTCTACCTGGGTCTCGCGTTGGTGCTGTTCGTCGTCTACCCAATTCTCGTAAAGGCGCACGGCCTGTCGATTCGCCAGTACTTCTCGGGCGTGTGGCCCGCAGTGCAGCTCGCGTTCGTGAGCCGCTCGTCGATCGGCACGCTGCCCCTCACCGAGCGCGTCACCGAGCGCAACCTCGGTGTGCCCCGCGGCTACGCATCGTTCGCGGTGCCGCTCGGCGCGACCACCAAGATGGACGGCTGCGCTGCGGTCTACCCGGCGCTCGCCGCGATCTTCGTCGCCCAGTTCTTCGGCATCGAGCTCAGCATCGTGCAGTACCTGCTGATCGTGCTCGTCTCGGTCGTCGGATCGGCCGCAACCGCTGGCACCACCGGCGCGACCGTCATGTTGACGCTCACCCTCTCGACGCTGGGTCTGCCGCTCGAGGGCGTCGGTCTGCTGCTCGCGATCGATCCGATCATCGACATGGGCCGCACCGCACTGAATGTTGCGGGCCAGGCGCTCGTGCCCACGATCGTCGCGAAGCGCGAGGGCATTCTCGATCTCGATCTCTACAACGCACCCCGCAAGGGTGTCGCGTTCGACAACGCCGACGCTGACGGCGAGGCAGTTTCGAATGAGGTTGCGTCGACTTCGCCCGATTCGGCTTCGGCTGGCGAGGCTCTTGAGGTCAGCGAAGAGGATCGCGGCAGCGCTGATGCGGCCGAGACCGGGGGCCGCGAAGAGGTCTTGGCTTCGCGCTAACCGCTCACGTCAAAAAATATCCCTCTGAGGCATCTTCTCGCTCTGCGAAAGCATGCCTCAGAGGGAAACTATTTTTGGTGCAGGGGTCCGGCTGAACGCAGTCCTGGTCTGCCTCGCCCCGCGCCTGGCTTGCTCGCCCTCTCTCGTTATTTGAATTTCCAATAGCGAGAGAGGGCGAGAAGCGCCGGTCGGCAGATCTTGCGCCTACCGCAGCGTGAACCCCGTGCCGACCGAGTCGAGCGGGTCGAGCGTGAAGCGGTGCTCGCCGGTGCGGTGCGCCGTGCCCGATACCTCTGGGATCACTGTGGCGGTACCGTCGGCGCGCGATTCGCCTGGCAGCCAGCGGGCCTCGAACACGGTGTCGACGATCGAGCGGTGCTCGAGCGTCTCATCGGCGCCCAGCGTGCCGTCATCGGCGAGCAGCGCGACGCGGGCTCCCGTGCCCGAGCCGCAGGGGCTGCGGTCTACCTCTCCGTCGGCGAAGACGGTGATGTTGCGCTGCTTCGGGCCGCCAGTGCCGTTCTCGTGGCGACCGAGGTCGTCGAAGAGAATGGTGCCGTAGACGCCCGAGAGCCGCGGATCGTCGGCGAACTGCGCCTCCGCCGAGTCGTTGAGTGCCCACTTGATCTCTCGTCCGAGCGCGATCAGCTCGTTGTACTGCCCGGGCTCTACTGCGAGCCCGAGGTCGCTCGCGCGCACCGAAGCGTAGATCGCGCCGCTGAAGCTGAGATCGGCGAGCACTTCGCCGCGCGAGGTCTGCACGGGCACGCCACGGGCGATCACATGCGAGGCTACGTTGCGGAAGGTCGCCCGAACGAGCTCGCCGCCGCGTCGCTCGACGAGGGCCGCCACGCGCCCCGAGGGTACGTCGACGCGCACCTCGGTCACCCCGTCGGGGTCGGACTCGACGAGGCCGGTGTCGGTGGCCCAGACGCCGAGGGCGATGGTGCCGTGGCCGCACGCGGTCGAGAACCCGTCTTTGTGCCAGAACAGCACCCCGAAGTGTGCGGGCTCGACGCCCTCGGGCACTACGTCTGCCGGGGTGATGAAGCCGCCGTACATGTCGGCATGACCGCGGGGCTCGTTGCACAGCAGTGCGCGCATCGTGTCGGCGCCCGCCTCGTCGGCGATCGCACCGACTCGCCTGGTACCGACCGTGTCTCCCGCGGGCACAGGGGAGCCCTCATGCACGATGCGGAACGGCTCGCCCGCGGTGTGGTAGTCCGTGGTCGATACCCAGGTCTGCTCGGGGCTGGTGGTCATCTGCGTCCTCCGTTTGCGCGTATCCGATATTAGATCGGATTGTTATGTGACATTTTATAGGAAAAGAAAGTGTTGAACAGGGTGAGGATCACTCGTCAGCGTCAGCGTCAGCGTCAGCGTCAGCGTCAGCGTCAGCGTCAGGCTCAGGCTCAGGCCGAGTCGTGCCGAATCAACTCGAGCGGCATCGTGCTCGTATCGAGCAGCGGGTTCTCGGCCTGGGTCGCGACAAGCTTCTCGGCGTCAGCCCGACTCGCCACGGTCGGCACCGAACCGAGCAGCGGCCGGGCCGCCGTCTCCTTCATCATCAGCACGGCGAAGATGGCGATCACCGAGAACGTCATGATCCACAGCGCCGGCATGAACGGACTGATCGCCGAGCCGTGCGTCGCGTTCACCAGCAGGTCGGCGATCAGCGGCGTCGTGCCGGCGAACAGCGACGCCGCGATGTTGTAGGTGATGCCCATGCCGCTGAATCGCGCGGCGGTTGGGAAGAGCGCGGGCAGCGCAGAGGCTGTCATCGACACGAAGAAGGCGACGGGAACTGCGACGATGCCGAGGGCCACGAACACGACCCACATGCCCGCCTGTGGTGCGGTTTGCAAGATTGCGAACGCCGGCAACATCAGCACGATCGAGGATCCGGTGGCCAGAAAGTACACCTTGCGTCGACCGATGCGGTCTGACCAGCGCCCGATCTTCGGCAGCAGCAGCGACATGACTACGAGCACCGGCACGGTCGCGATAGCGGCGTTCAGGTTCGAGACCTGCAGTTCCTTCTCGAGGTAGGTGGGCATGTAGCTCGTAAGCGCATACCCGGCCGTGCCCTCTGCCGCGACGATCGAGATTCCGATGAGAATCTGCTTCCAGTAGACCCTGATGAGGCTGCCGAGGCTGTGCCGATACTGCAGGTCGTGCGGGTCGGTCGGCTGCTTCGCGAGCTGCAGCTCGCGCGTCTCTTCAAACCCGGGCGGCTCGGGGATGCGCATGCGAAAGTAGATCGCGATTGCGCCGAGCGGGATCGCGAGCAGAAACGGGATGCGCCAGCCCCACGCGACCATCGCTCCCTCGATGCCCAGCAGGTTCTCGGTGATGAGCGTGGTCGCCGCGACGACGGTGGCACCGGCGGCGAACCCGAGGTACGAACCCACGTTCAGCTTCGATGCCCAATAGCCGCGATCCTTGTCGGGCGAAAACTCGCTGACGTAGGTCGTCGCGCCCGCGAACTCGCCGCCGGTCGAAAACCCCTGCATCATCTTGAGCAGGTATAGCGGAATGATCACCCAGAACCCGCCGGCTTGCTCTGCCGATGGAAGCAGGCCGATGAGCGCGGTGGCGATCGCCATGATCGCCATGGTGAAGTAGAGCACCTTCTGTCGGCCGATGCGATCGCCGATGGGGCCGAGAATCAGGCCGCCGAAGGGGCGCACCAGAAACGACACCGCGAAGCCAAGCAGGGTCACCGTGAGCCCGAGCGAGTCGGGCATTCCCGAGGTGAAAACCTTCGTCATCGTGACGGCAAGGTAGCCGTAGATGCCGAAGTCGTACCACTCCATGAAGTTGCCAACGAAGGCGCCACGCAGCGCGAGCTTCATCTTCGAGGGCTCGACGATGATGAGGTCATCAACCACCAGAGGGCGAGTGTGAGTATCAGCCGACATCTTTGTGTCTCCTCGAATCATTTCTCGGTTCTAGCGTACGCGGCGTTGCGGGGGAGTGGCGTTGGGCTGAGTGGTGAGTGGTGGTCTGCCCTAAACGGCGCAGGGCCCCGGTGATGTGCCGGGACCCTGCATCGTTGGCGCTAGGTGCTGTCCCACCCAGCGACGTGCGACTAGATCAGGCCCTCGCTCAGCTTGTTCGGGGTGCCGAAGCGGTGCGCGGTGATCGACACTGCCTGCTCGTGCAGGTAGGGCAGCATCTCGACGCGGCCGGCGGAGACGACCTCGCCGCCGTAGACTGCGACGTCGGGCTTGCCCGCGGTCGCCTCGTAGACGGCCGCGACTGCCTCAGCCCGCGAGGCGCCGGCGACGATGCGCACGCGTGCGCTCGCCTGCGGGCCCTGCTTTGCGGCGAGGCGCGAGACACGAGCGGTCCACGCTGCGTCGTCATCGAAGTGCACCGTGATGCCAGCGGCGCTCAGTGCGTTCGCGACGGGAGCCGGCAGGGCCACCGGGGTGCTCAGCTCGGGCTTTGCGCCCGCAGCGAGTGCCGCACCGAGCTCGCGCACGACGTGTGCGATCGAGGCGTCGCTGGTCGCGCGAACCGTGACTGCAACCGGCAGGTAGCGCAGTACGTTGCGCTCGATGCCGAGCTGCGAGGCGTCGCGTGCCACGCCGAACTCATCGTCCCAAGCGGCGGCGTCTGAGCCGAGCGCGGCGCGCAGCCACTCGAGGTCGTCACCTGCGACGCCGGCTTGCTGTGCGGCCGTGAGCAGCGGAGCGACCGCGGGACGTGGGGCGCGCAGCTCTGCCGCGAGCGGGGCGTCGACCCAGTCGACGAGACCGTGCAGGTAGTTCGGGCCGCCGGCCTTGGTGCCTGCGCCGATCGCCGACTTCTTCCAGCCGCCGAACGACTGGCGGCGCACGATTGCACCGGTGATGCCGCGGTTAATGTAGGCGTTGCCCGCCTGCACACGACGCAGCCACAGGTCGATGTCACCGCGGTCGAGCGAGTGCAGGCCGCTAGTGAGGCCGTAGTCGATCTCGTTGACCATGTCGATCGCCTCGTCGAGGGTCTTCGCGGTCATGATGCCGAGGATCGGGCCGAAGTACTCGGTCATGTGATACTCGCTGCCGCGCTGCACGCCGTCGCGCACGCCCGGGCTCCACAGCTTGTTCTCGCCGTTCTTGTCGCGGGCGAGCGGGCTGTCGCTCTCGAGCGGTTCGGGCTTTACGAGCCAGCTCTCACCTGCGCCGAGCGTGGTCAGCCCGCGCAGCAGCTTGCCCGAGGGTGCGGTGATGATGGTGCCCATCTGCGTCTCGAGGTTGTCGGGCGTGCCGACGCGCAGCGACTTCACCGCGTCGACCAGCTGGCCGCGGAAGCGCTTCGAGGTTGCGACCGAGCCGACGAGAATCACGAGCGAGGCGGCCGAGCACTTCTGGCCCGCGTGGCCGAAGGCCGACAGCGCGACGTCCTTTGCAGCCAGGTCGAGGTCGGCGTTCGGGGTCACGATGATCGCGTTCTTGCCGCTGGTCTCGGCGAGGATCGGCAGATCCTGGCGCAGTTCGCGGAAGGCGACGGCAGTCTCGTATGCGCCGGTGAGAATGAGGCGGTCGACGCGCGGGTCGGCGACGAGCTTCGAGCCGAGCTCGCGGTCGGCGAACTGCACGAGTTGCAGCACGTCGCGGGGCACGCCAGCCTCCCACAGTGCCTCGACCATCATCGCGCCCGAGCGGGCCGAGTTCGAAGCAGGCTTGATGATGACCGATGCGCCCGAGGCGAGGCCCGCGAGGGCGCCGCCGGCGGGAATGGCCGTGGGGAAGTTCCACGGCGGAATCACCGCGACGAGCTTCTGATGCACGGGCTTTGCGCCGTCGACCTGCTCGAGCAGCTGGCCGAGCATCGCGTAGTAGTTCGCGAAGTCGATCGCCTCAGAGACCTCGGGGTCACCCTGGTCGAGGGTCTTGCCGCACTCGGAGCCCATGACCTCGAGCAGCTGTGCGCGCTTCTCTTCGAGCTTCTCGCCCGCACGATACAGAATGCGTGCGCGTTCGTCGGCGCCGAGCGCCTGCCAGCCGTCGGCCGCGGCTACGCCGCGCGCAATGACCGCCTCGAGGGCGTCGGCGTCGGGCACCTGAGCGGCCGCAACGAGATCGTTGCCGAGCTGCGAGTCGACCATCCGGTTTGCAATCTCGCGGCCCCAAGCGCGGTTGCCCGGCAGGTCGGGGTCGGTGTCGGGTGCGTTGTCGAACTCGCCCTTGCGGCCGCCCTCGACGAGCGTGTCGACGCGCGCCTCGACGCCAGCGAGATCGTACTCGCTGCGGTTCTGCAGGCGGTTCGGTGCGGGCACCTGGTACGACTCGACTGAGCCGTCGCCGGTGATGCCCGAGAGGTCGTCGAGCGAGGCGAGGAAGCGCTGTTTCTCACGCTCGAACAGCGTGGCGCTGTCGTTGAGCTCGAACACGGCCGACATGAAGTTCTCTTGGCTCGCGCCCTCTTCGAGGCGGCGAATCAGGTAGGCGATCGCGACGTCGAACTCCTGCGGGTGCACGACGGGCACGTAGAGCAGCAGCTTGCCGACCTCGCGCTTGACCGCCTCGGCCTGGCCGGTTGCCATGCCGAGCAGCATCTCGAACTCGATCCCGCTTTCGGCGCCGCGAGCCTTCGCGAGCAGCCACGCGAGGGCGACGTCGAAGAGGTTGTGGCCGGCGACGCCGATGCGCACGTTCTTGACGCGCTCGGGGTGCAGCGCGAAGTCGAGCACTGCCTTGTAGCTGGTGTCGCTGTCTTGCTTCGAACCCCAGGTGGCGGCGGGCCAGCCGTGAATCGCGGCGTCGACGAGTTCCATGGGCAGGTTGGCGCCCTTCACGACGCGCACCTTGACGGCGGCTCCGCCGTCAGCGACACGCTTCGCGGCCCACTCCTGCAGCTTCATCATGGCGCCGAGGGCGTCGGGCAGGTAAGCCTGCAGCACGATGCCAGCCGCAAGATCCTTGAACTCTGGGCGATCGAGAATCCCAGTGAAGACGGCGAGCGTCAGATCGAGATCCTTGTACTCCTCCATGTCGAGATTGATGAACTTCTTGGGCGAAGCCGCTGCGGCGCGCTCGAAGAGCGGCAGCAGCTGATCCTCAATGTGCTTGACGGCCTCGTCGAACGCCCAGTGGTTGTGCGGTGCGACGGTCGATGACACCTTGATCGATACGTAGTCGACGTCGGGGCGCGCGAGCAGCTTGTGGGTGCCGGCCAGGCGACGCTCGGCTTCGTGCTGGCCGAGAATTGCCTCGCCGAGCAGGTTGATGTTGAGGCTGACGTCGTCGCTCTTGATCTTCGCGATGGCGGGGCCGAGCTTCGCGTCGGTGGCGTCGATGATGAGGTGGCTCACCATCTGGCGCAGCACCTTGCGGGCGATCGGCACAACGACGCCGGGCAGCGGCTTCGCGAAGGCGCCGCCGAGGCCGATGGCGCCGCGCATCGGCGCGGGCAAGAACTGCGGGGTGAGCGGCACGAGCTGCTTCAGCTTGCTGGCCGCGGCGTCGAGGTCTTCGGGGCGCACGACGCCGTCGACGAAGCCGACGGTGAAGTCGAGGCCGTTCGGATCTTTCAGCACGCCTGCGAGGCGCGCGGCCGAGGCATCTGCCGGAATCTCGGCGGCCTCAGCGAGCCAGCGGCGCACGAGCGCGATTGCCTCGTCTGCGAGTTGCTGCGGGCGTACATTCGGGTCAGAGGTGCTGCTCATTGCTGGCCTTTCGGTATTGGTGTCGAGGATCCGCCCTGCGCAAGCTGTGCGTGCGGCCGTGAGGGCGGCTTGCGTTGCGTCTTCGCCTGGTGCTCAGGTGCGAATCGATCTGTTGCTGATGCAAGTGTGGCGCTCACAAAGCATGAAGTAAAGCAACTCTTTCCATGGAATAATATGAAGAATTATTGAATGATTCGAGGTGGCGAGAATGCTCGAGATGAAACGGCTCAGACTGCTCTGGGAGCTGAGCGCCCGCGGCACGGTGGCGGCCGTCGCCGATGCTCTGAACTACAGCCCATCTGCCGTGTCTCAGCAGCTCGCGCTGCTCGAGCGCGAGGCCGGGGTGCCGCTGCTGCGCAAGGTCGGACGCACCCTCGAACTCACTGCGGCGGGGCTCACGCTCGTGTCAGAAACCGAAGAGCTACTCGCGGGTCTCGAGCGAGCCGAGGCGGCGCTGCACGTGGGCCACGCCGAGGTAGCGGGCACCGTGCGTCTTGCGGTGTTTCAGACCGCACTGCTCGCCATGATGCCCTCGGCGCTTAAGCGGTTGCGGGCCGAGCACCCGATGCTCCGGGTCGAGATGGTGCAGCATGAGCCCGAGACCGCACTCTACGACACCTGGGCGAGAGGCTTCGACCTCGTCGTCGCCGAGCAGTACCCGGGTCACGCGGCCGCACACTTCGTGGGGCTCGACCGAGAACCGCTCGCGAGTGACCCGATTCGCCTTGCGCTGCCGCAAGAGGGGGCTGGTGACGAGGCGTTCGACCACGCGGCATCGCTCGCCGACGCGGCCGATCTGCCCTGGGTCATGGAGCCCAGGGGCGCAGCCTCGCGGCACTGGGCAGAGCAGGCGTGTCGCAGTGCCGGGTTCGAGCCCGACGTGCGCTACGAGACCGCCGACCTGCAGGCGCATGTGCGGCTGATCGAGACGGGCAACGCGGTGGCCCTGCTGCCGGGCTTCGTGCACATCGGCGCGGCGCATCGCCTCAGGCTCGTCGAGCTGCCGGGCAAGCCCCGCCGAGAGGTCTTCACGGCGGCTCGAATCTCGAGCGTCGACCACCCTGCGCTCGCCGCGGTGCGCGAGGCGCTGCGGCGCGAGGCCGAGCTGCTCGCCGGCGGGTGAAAACGAGAGCCCCCGGCGGCAGTAGTGCACGAAATGCACTCTGTTCCGTCGCGAGGCCGCAATTCGCGCACTATTGCAGGTAGCCGAGGGGCTGCGGTAGGGCGGATAGACTCTATTGATAGGTAACAGGGGCGCAATGCCCCGTGAGTGTGCGGCGCGACAGCGCCGGAAAGGAACAGGCATGCCCACCGGCAAGGTCAGGTTCTACGACGAAGAAAAAGGCTTCGGCTTCATCCAGGGCGACGACGGCGAGCAGGTATTTCTGCACGCCTCGGTGCTGCCCGCAGACGCAGAGGTAACCGCTGGCACGCGCCTCGAGTACGGCGTCGCTGACGGGCGCCGTGGCCCGCAGGCACTGTCGGTTCGCCTGCTCGAGACACCCCGCGCCGCTAAGCGCGATCGCAAGTCTGCAGACGAGATGGCCATCATTATCGAAGATCTCGTGAAGTTGCTTGACGCGGTCGGGGGCCGGTTGAAGCACGGCCAGTACCCCGAACGACAAGGATCGCGCCAGCTCGCAACCATGCTGCGCCGAGTGGCGGACGACTTCGATGTCTGAGCTGCCCGAAGAGTCTGCCACCGTCGAGGTGGCTGAGACCGTCGAGGTGGTCGAGACCGTGGAGGTGGTTGAAACAGCCGAGGCTGCGGCCGCTGCGGAAACCCCGGAGGGCGCTCAGGAGGGGCCTTCTGATGAGGTGACTTCCGAGGCAGAAGGCGAAGAACCCGTCGAGGCGGTCGAAGAGATCGTGTTCGAGGCGGACCCCGTGCTGCTGGCCTCGCGCGATGTCGCGCGCGAGGCGCTCGCCGAGATCACTGACGCTCAGACCATCGGTGCCGACGAGGGGCACGAGGTGCACGAGCAGCACGTGCTCACGCTGTACTTCGAGTGCAGGCTACCCGGATACCCCGGGTGGCGTTGGGCGGCGACGCTCTCGCGTGTCGACGAGGAGTCTCCCGTCAATGTGCTCGAGGTCGAGCTGTTGCCCGGCGCTGGCGCGGTCACCGCTCCCGAGTGGGTGCCCTGGTCGGTGCGACTGGCGCAGTACCGTGAGACGCAGGCTCGACAGGCCGCAGAGGAGGCCGTCGAGGCCGAGGCTGCCGCTGCTGAACTCTCCGAAGAAGACGACGTTGAGCCGGACGAGGATGTGCTCGAGAACGACTTCAGCGACTTTGACGACGAGATCGACGGCGTTGACATCGATGAGGATGACTCTGATGATGACGATTCTGACGATGACTCTGATGATGACGACGACGAGTCGGACGACGTCGAAGACGAAGATGACGACGCCGACGAAGACGGCTTCACCGAGATGGACGAGCACGACCTGCACGACCACTCTCACGACGAGGTCGACTTCGAGCACGACGAAGAAGCAGACGAAGAAGAGTAGTCTCCTAGCACTCACAACACAGCGGCGCGCTGCCCGGTCTGACCCGGCAGCGCGCCGCTGTGTTGTGAACTGAGTGGTGTTAGCCCAGGCGCTCGAGCACGTAGTCGATGCAGCCGGTGAGGGCGCGCACGTCATCGGGCTCGATCGCCGTGAACGTCGCGATGCGCAGCTGGTTGCGACCCAGCTTGCGGTATGGCTCGGTGTCGACCACGCCGTTCGCGCGAAGTGCCGCAGAGATCGCCGCAGCGTCGACCGAATCGTCGAAATCGATCGTCACGACGACATTTGAGCGATGCGCTGGATCGACCACGAACGGCGTCGCCACCGAAGTGCGATCGGCCCAGTCGTACAGCACCGCCGCGCTCTCGGCGGTGCGCGCGGCGGCCCACGACAGACCCCCGTTAGCGTTCATCCAGCGCACCTGTTCGTCCATCATGGCGAGCGGCGCGATCGCCGGGGTGTTCAGGGTCTGGTTCTGGCGCGAGTTCGCGACCGCTCCGGCGAGGCTGAGCGTCTCGGGAATGTAGCGGCCCGATGCGGCGATGCGCTCGATGCGCTCGATCGCAGCAGGCGATACGAGCGCGAACCAAATGCCCCCGTCGCTCGCGAAGTTCTTCTGCGGGGAGAAATAGTAGACATCGGTCTCTGACGCATCGAAGTCGAGGCCGCCAGCGGCGCTCGTAGCATCGACCACCGTGAGCGCGCCGGTGTCGCCGTGCACGCGGCGCACCTCGGCCATCACGCCGGTCGAGGTCTCGTTCTGCGGGTAGGCATAGACGTCAATGCCCTCGGTCGGCGCAGCTTCGCTGCGCGATCCAGCTTCTGCCTTGCGAATATCGGGTGCCTCGAGCCAAGGCGCTGCCGCCGAAGCGGTGCCAAACTTCGCGCCGAACTCGCCGAACGCGAGGTGCTGGCTGCGGTGTTCGATGAGCGAGTGCACTGCCGTGTCCCAGAACGTGGTCGCGCCACCGTTCGCGAGAAGGATCTCATAGCCCTCAGGCGCACGGAAGAGATCGGCGAGCCCCTCGCGGACGCTGCCGACGAGATTCTTTACGGGCGCCTGGCGGTGCGAAGTGCCGATCGTGCCGGGCTGCAGCGAAGCGAGAAAAGCGATCTGCTCGTCACGCACCTTTGATGGGCCGCAGCCGAATCGTCCGTCGGCGGGCAGGAGGGCAGCGGGAATGGTGATGTCGGCCATGACCCCTATTTTATGGTGACAGCGAATGCCCGACTGCGCACACAGCGCGAACGTGAGAGGCCGGTCCGGGCATGGCATAGGCTAGAACGCAGAAGCAGCATGCAGCGGAGGCGCCAGTGACCGATCTGATCGATACAACTGAGATGTACCTGCGCACGATCCTTGAGCTTGAAGAAGAAGGCGTTGTGCCGCTTCGCGCCCGCATCTCTGAACGTCTCGGTCACTCCGGCCCTACCGTTTCGCAGACGGTTGCGCGTATGGAACGAGATGACCTCGTCATAGTAAGTAATGACAGGCACCTCGAACTCACTGAGAACGGTCGGGCGAAGGCCGTGCGGGTGATGCGCAAGCACCGCCTCGCCGAGCGACTGCTCGCCGATGTGATCGGTCTCGAGTGGGAGTTCGTGCACGAAGAGGCGTGCCGCTGGGAGCATGTGATGAGCGAGCAGGTCGAGCGCAAGTTGCTCGGCATGCTCGACAACCCGGTCGAGTCGCCTTACGGCAACCCGATTCCGGGGCTCGAAGAACTCGGCGCAAGACCCACCGCGCCGTTTCATGCGGGGGTCGTGACCGCGATCTCCCTCTTCGATGATGGCTCAGAGCGGGTTCGCGCCCGCGTGAGACGTCTCGCCGAACCCGCACAGGTCGACCCCGAGCAGCTGCGCCTCTTTGATCAGGCAGGGCTGAGGCCGGGGGCTATGGCCGAATTTGAATACCGTGACGGCGCTGTGCGCATCACGGTCGACCCCGCGGGCAGTGCCGATCCCATCCCGATCGAGCTGCCAGCCCACACTGCCGCGCACGTGTTTGTTGCGCGCGCGATGTAAACGCGGCGACGACGTGCGGGCGCGATCCTCGCCCAATGCTATTCGCCACTTAACTTTTCCGTTCTTACTAGCCCCTGAAATCGATGAGCACCGCACGGTGTCTCACTGATGGAGTTGATAACCCCACTACTTGAGGAGTCGCAGCGATGCAGCTGACACCGAACGCCCACATTCAATCTGTTGCAGAGACCGCCGCACAGCGCAGTCACAACGAGCCCGAGTTTCTGCAGGCGATGCACGAAGTGCTCGACACGCTCGTGCCGGTGCTCGCAGAACACCCCGAGTTCATCGAAGCGGCGGTGCTCGAGCGGCTGGTTGAGCCGGAGCGACAGATTCTCTTTCGGGTGCCGTGGCTCGACGATCAGAACCGCGTGCGGGTGAACCGCGGGTTTCGCGTGCAGTTCAACTCGGCGCTGGGGCCATTCAAGGGTGGTCTGCGGTTTCACTCGAGCGTGAACCTCTCGGTCGTCAAGTTTTTGGGCTTCGAGCAGATTTTCAAGAACGCGCTGACGCGGCAAAGGATCGGCGGCGCGAAGGGCGGCAGTGATTTCGATCCGCACGGCAAGAGCGACGAAGAGGTCATGCGGTTCTGTCAGAGCTTCATGACCGAGCTCTACCGTTATATCGGCGACCAGACCGACGTGCCGGCTGGCGACATCGGAGTGGGCGGTCGCGAGATCGGCTACCTCTTCGGGCAGTATCGTCGCCTGACCGGCCGTCACGAATCGGGCGTGCTCACCGGCAAAGGTAAGGGCTGGGGCGGCGCCGAGGTGCGCACTGAGGCGACCGGATATGGCGCGGTCTTCTTCGCACAAGAGATGCTGAAGCGCACCGGCGAAGACATCGACGGGCGCCGCGCGGTGGTCTCAGGGTCGGGAAACGTCGCGATCTACGCCATTGAAAAGGTGAGCCAGCTCGGTGGCACCGCGGTGACCGCATCTGACTCGTCGGGCTACGTGGTCGACGAGCAGGGTATCGACGTCGAGCTGCTGAAGCAGATCAAAGAGGTAGAGCGCGGCCGCATCTCCGACTACGCCGAGCGCAAACCGGGCGCCCGCTTCGTTTCGGGCGGGTCGGTGTGGGACGTGCCGGCCGAGCTCGCGTTTCCGTGTGCAACTCAGAACGAGCTCGACGAGCGTGGCGCGCGTGCGCTGCTCGACGGGGGAGTGCGCGTGGTTGCCGAGGGCGCGAACATGCCCACGACCCCCGAGGCGGTCACGCTGCTGCAGCAGTCGGGCATTCTCTTCGGGCCGGGCAAGGCCGCGAACTCGGGTGGCGTTGCGACTTCGGCTCTCGAGATGAGCCAGAACGCGGCGCGGGATCGCTGGGACTTCGATCACAGCGAGGCGAGGCTGCAGGCGATCATGCGAGACGTGCACGACGCTTCGTACGAGGCCTCTGAACGCTACGGTCGCCCAGGCGACTACGTGCTGGGCGCAAACTCGGCGGGCTTTGTCACCGTGGCGCAGGCGATGATCGAGCAGGGGCTGGTCTAGCGCTGCTCTGGTTAGTCGGCGGTCGAACGCTGGCTACCGGCTGCGTGTCATCAGAGACGGCCGCGATCCTCAAAACCTTCAAGTTTGTATTGAAACTTTATTTGATGTCGAACTATCGGTGTCGAGAAATCGTTGCAAACAAAGGGATCGCGGCCCGTCGTGCCCGATTCGTAACCAAGGTGTGACAATTCCGTGATCTTCGGTTAGGCTTATCGGAGCTTTTCGACTCAGGTCGATTGATCAGCATTGTTCGCAAGACGTAAGGCAAGTTACTCGTGATTCAGACTCCCGGCAAAGCTCAGACTCCCGGTACTGATGTAGTGACCCAGAAGACTCTCGCTTCGCACGGTCAGGCTTCGCAGAAGCACTCATTCAAGCGCTCGGTGCGCATGATCGGCGCAGGCCTGATCAGCGCCACCCTGGTCGGTGTGTTCGCGATGCCCGCCTACGCAGCAACCGAGGGCACGATTGGCTCGTCAGAGCAGGCCGAGCAGGCATTCGCTCAGGCGCTCACCACGAGTGCGCTGCCCGAGATCGAGGTGCCTTCGCAGCTGCCGACCGCTGAAGAGAAGCCGGTTCCCGTCGTGGCCGTAGCTGCAGCGGTTGCCGCAGACGGCCCGAACTACGCTGCCTTGCCTGCTGGCGCTGGCGCGTCGGGTATCGCGAACGGCGCACTCGCGCAGCTCGGCTGGGCGCAGGACTGCACCGACCTTGCGCAGAACGCTTTGGCTGCGGCTGGGCTGACTCAGACCCGGGCAAACGGCGGCTATGACATGGGCGTCGGCAGCTTCGCGGCCTACGGTACCGTCTATGGCTTTGACGCAGGCGCGCTTGCGCCCGGCGACATCCTCGTGTGGCCGAATGCGCCTCACGTTGCAATCTATGTCGGCGGCGGCCAGGCTGTGCACGGCGGCTGGAGCAACAACACGGTGCTCGCGGGTCTGCAGAACCACGGCGCATACCCCGACTACGTCGTGCGCGTCGGCTAAACACCAGACTTGCAGAGGGGGCGTCGCCAAGTGGCGGCGCCTTTTCGCTATGCTTTACTAGTCCGCCTCAGTAGCTCAGTGGATAGAGCACCGCTCTCCTAAAGCGGGTGTCGGAAGTTCGATTCTTCTCTGGGGCACAAATTTCAGCGGCGAAGTATAGCTTCGCCGAATTTGTGCCCGCGAGCCTATTGGCTCGCCGCAAGTGGCAACGTTCGAGCTTTGCCTCATTCCCTTTCAGGCACCGGTGCTACCTTGGCCTCAGCAGGAGGGAGAATCGTGAGGCGGCAGTTTGCGCGTAGCACCGAGTGCGGGTTCTCTATGCGACCCCTGTTTTTCCTCGGTGCTGCAGCGCTGATGATCATTGTCGGGCTGCTGGGCATGCACACCTTTTCTGCCAGCTCCGCTGGCCATGGATCCGTGGCCATGGGTCAACACCAGGCCGTGATGGCAGAGCAGCCTGCGATGCCCGATGAGGCCTATTCGCATGAGGGTGTCCTTGCCGTCCATTTCGGCATGCCGACGGCTGAGGCCGCTGTCTCTGCTGCTGCGAGTGCGGCGGCACCAGGATCGCACGGTGGGATGATGCTGATCTGTGTCTTAGCTCTGTTCGTGGGTCTTCTCCTGCTCATCGGGCCTGCTCTTCTTCGCGGAGTCCTAGCGCTCACGCCCCGGCGGCCTGCGGGCGCGTCGCTGACTGCGACGAGTGTGCACCCGCGCCGACCCTCTCTGGTGTTCCTGTCGATTAGTCGAACCTGATTCGTCGCTGCCTTGACCGGCACCACGGCACGAACCCCTCAAGCGTTCGTGCAGTGTTCGCGACCCACCCAGATACGACAGATCAAAGGAAATACCATCATGAAGAAGCTTTCCCTCGCGCTGAGTACCGGCGCGCTCGTGCTTGCCCTCACGCTCACCGGCTGCGCAACCAGCAGCCAGAATGGCGCGGGCCCATCAGCCTCGTCCGCACCCGAGTCGACCGTGAACGCGGCCGATGAGATGTTTGTGACGATGATGATCCCGCATCACCAGCAGGCAGTCGAAATGGCCGAAATCGTGCTCGAGAAGGACGGCGTTGCCTCGCAGGTCGCCGAGCTCGCCCAAAAGGTCAAGGACGCGCAAGGCCCCGAGATCGACCGCATGCTCGGTTGGCTAGATGATTGGGGCGTGAAGTACGACCCGAACGGCGGCGCCACGGCTGGGATGGATCACGGCTCCATGAGCGGCATGATGTCAGATGCTGACATGACAATGCTGAAGGATGCAGACGGGCCCGCCGCGAGCCGGTTGTTCCTCGAGCAGATGATCCAACACCACCAAGGCGCCGTGAAGATGGCCGAGACCGCGCTAGAGGGCGCGAAGAACTCGAACGTGAGACAACTCGCGCAACAGGTGATCGACGACCAGACCGCAGAGATCGCCACCATGCAAGATCTGCTCACGAAGATCTAAGGTCTATGGGTGTCGGGCTCCGCGCAGAGACCGGCACCCGCTCGACCTTCTGGCGGGGGCCTCAGCGCCGATCGAACACGATGTGCGTGACCCCGCTTGGCGTGGTCTCAGAGGTCACGTTGTAGCCGGTCTCGAGGCCCTCAAGACCATCCCAGAGCCGTTCGCCGCGACCGAGCAGAATAGGCACCTGCACCACGTGCAGCATGTCGACGAGGCCCGCGGCGAGAAACTCGCGCACTGTGGTCGCGCCGCCGCCGAGCCGCACGTCGAGGTCACCTGCGAACGAGCGCGCGGCTTCGAGTGCCTCTGCCGGCGAGGCGCTCATGAAGTGAAAGGTGGTGCCGCCCTCGAGCTCAATCGGCTCGTGCTGCCGGTGCGTGAGCACGATCACGGGCGTGTGAAACGGCGGATTCTCGCCCCACCAGCCGCGCCACTCGGGGTCGTCGTGCCAGCCTGGAGGGCCGAACTTGTTCGCGCCCATGATCTCGACGCCGATGCCTTCTAGTGTGCGCCTGGCGAATGCGTCGTCTGCCTCGGTTGCGGGGTCGACGGCCTGCCGTTCGCGGTCACCGCTCATCCCCTGAAACGTCGCTGTCGGAAAGAACCACTCCATGAGCCGGGTTCCAGCATGCCCGAACGGCGCCTCAAGTCGCTGGTCTTCGCCAGTTGCGAATCCATCGAGCGATACCGCCAGGTTGTGCACACGCACCGCAGACATCTCGGCCCCCTTCGTCGGGCTGCCCGCGCCGCGCGGGCGATGCGCCGAGTCTACTCTCGGCGTTACGTCACCGCACCGCGAATGCGAAAATCCGGTGTGTTCCATTCTTCGTTCTCGAGCACGAGCCGCAGCGCCTCGACCGCATCCCAGATGTCGGCGTATCCGAGGTAGAGCGGGGTCACGCCGAAGCGCAGCACACCTGGCTCGCGATAGTCGCCGATCACGCCGCGCGCGATGAGTGCCTTCATGACCGAGAACCCCTCGGGGTGCACAAAGCTGACGTGGCTGCCGCGCTCGTCGGGATCGCGCGGGGTGATGAGCGTCAGCGCGTGCCCTGAAATGCGGCTCTCGACGAGTTCGATGAAGAGCGAGGTGAGCGCCAGAGACTTCTCGCGCAGGGCCTGCTCGTCGGCTTCCAGCGCGATGTCAAGCCCGACCTCCATGGTTGCGAGCGAGATGATCGGCTGCGTGCCGGTGAGAAAGCGGCGGGCGCCGTCGACTGGTTCGAATGTCACTGCCATCTCGAAGGGGCTCTTGTGACCCCACCAGCCCGACAGCGGCTGGCGTGCACGGCTTGCGTGGCGTTCGGCCACCCACATGAAGGCGGGGGATCCCGGGCCGCCATTCAGGTACTTATAGGTGCAGCCGACTGCGAAGTCGGCGCCGGCGGCGTCGAGTGCGATGGGCACGGCGCCGACCGAGTGGCAGAGATCCCAGATAATCAGCGCGCCCCGCTCGTGGGCCAGTTCGGTGATCCCCTTCAGATTCCACTGCCGGCCCGATCGGTAGTTCACCTGGGTGAGCAGCACGACCGCGGTGTCGTCGCCGATGGCCTGTTCGGCCGAAAGCTCGTCGTCGATGAGCCGCAGCTCGTAGCCGCGATCGAGAAATTCGATCATGCCCTCGACCATGTAGAGGTCGGTCGGAAAGTTCTCACGCTCAGAGACGATCACCCGGCGCTCGGGATGATCCTCGCGCTGAATATCGAGAGCCGCGCCCAACGCCTTGAATACGTTGATCGAAGTGGTGTCGGTCGCGACGCACGCCCCCGACTCGCCCCCGACGAGCTTCGCGAGTTTCGCGCCGATGCGCACGGGCAGATCGAACCAATCGTTCGTGTTCCAGCTGGCGATCAGGTCGGTGCCCCACTCGCGGGCGATGACTTCGCGCGCGCGCTCGGCCGCGGCCTTGGGCAGCGCACCGAGGGAGTTGCCGTCGAGGTAGATGACGCCCTCTGGCAGCGAGAAGCGCTCGCGAAACGAGGCGAGCGAGTCACTCGCGTCTAACCGCAGGCAATCCTCGCGGGTGATGATTCCGGTCATCTGGGGTGCTCCATTCGTGTGCTGCGCGCAGCGCGATCCTTTCTCCAATTCTGATGGACGTACGCAGAATTTGCGCGAAATATGAACATAGTTCAGAAAAGGATCGCGGTAATGAACAGAATCTGAAATTGCGCGTGGTAGAACATTGAGCATGAACCAGATTCAGCTCACGGATCTTGATCGCCGCCTCATCGCCGAACTCGCTCAGAACTGCCGCATCGGATACAGGGAACTCGGTGAAAAGCTCGGCATCCCAGCGTCGACCTGTCACGGCCGCGTGCGTGCACTCGAAGAGGCAGGCGTGATTCGCGGCTACTACGCAGACATCGATCCCGAAGCAGCCGGCCTCAGTGTGCACGCGCTCATACAGGTGCGCGTGCACAGCCACCGGCGAGACCGCCTGACAGAGATCTTCGAGGAGCTGCGTGAGCTGCCCGGCGTGCAGCAGCTCTACATCATTGGCGGCGACCGTGACTTCATGATGCACGTCGCATGCCCGAGCGTGAGCGGGCTGCGCGATTTCGTGTCAAACCACCTGAGCTCGCGACCCGAACTGGCACAGACTCAGACGCAATTGGTGTTCGAGCACGCGCTGGGGCACACGCCTGCATAGGCCTCGCCCGCACTTGCCTCGGCCCGGGTGCGCTCCGACCCCGTTGCGGATTTGTTGAAGCTTCGCTCAGGCCGTCGCTTCGAGCTCGAGCAGCGCGGACTTGGCCGCAAGCCCGCCAATGTAGCCGCCGAGTGAGCCGTCGCTGCGCAGCACCCGGTGGCAGGGCACGACGACTGGCAACGGGTTCCTTGCGCAGGCTGTTCCAACAGCGCGCACAGCATTCGGGTTGCCGACCAGCGCGGCCATCTCTTTGTAGCTGCGCGTGTGGCCGTACTCGATCTCCGGCAGGTGCCGCTGCACGAGCTGCCTGAAGCCCCTCGAAAGCGAGAGGTCGAGCGCCAGGTCGAAGGTCTTGCGGCGCCGTGCGAAGTACTCATCGAGTTCGCGGGCAGCAGGATCGAGCTTGCCGGGGGATCGCAGCACGCGTGGGCTGACTTTCGCCGCAAGCTGTTCGAGTACAAGTTCGTGGTTCTCATTTGCAAAGGCAACACGAATGAGACCTGCGGGGGTCGCGGCAAGCAACAGTTCGCCGAGCGGACTGTCGATCGTGCGATAGGCGACATCGACGAGCCCCGCTGCAGCGGCCTCGGACTCGAGCCGACGATGCAGTTGTTCGAGCTTCTCGGTCATCTCTGCATTTTCGATGCGTATGTTGCTCATGAGCGGGCTCCCTTCGGGGTCGCATCTGGGTAGGTAGTTCTCAGTTTCTTTAGCGCATCTGCCGAAGCCCGACGCGCGGCGTCGGTGCTGCCGCCGATTGTTTCGGCGATCTCTGCGTACGACATACCCGCGAGGTATCTGAGCGTGATCGAAAGGCGCTGCTTCTCTGGCAGTTCGGCAACGACCTGCCAGAGCTCGGCATCGCCAGAGCCGGGAATGCCGAGCTCGCTCGGAGTTTCGGGCAGCTCGGCGACTGGCAGGGGCGTGCGCGCTGCGGTTCGGTGCGCGTCGAAGGCTTTTCTGCGAGCGATCGTCACGAGCCAGGCTTCAACATTGGCGGATTCGGGAAGCGAGGGATACGCGCGCATCGCCGCAAGAAAGGTCTCTGACCAGGCGTCATCGGCATCGTGCGCGCCGAGCAACGCGCGGCAGACCCGCAGCACGGTGGCACCGTGCTGTGCGACGACGATTTCAAACGGTGTATGCATCTTCTATTTCTATCCAGTCTTGGTGTGCCTCTACGTAAAAGAAGACGTCTGTGAAGCGGAAAACGTGAGAAATGAGATTGCAGCTGTGGCTTTCGCGGTCGAGAAGCCGGGAGTATGCGCGGCACTTCGCGGTGACACTTGCGCTAGCGTCGAGGATATGAGCGATAGACGAGAACCCCCGGCGGGCGCGGCGCGCCCGGTCTCATTCTGGCGCAAGACCTACCTCGACCCGATGCTGCTTGTGCTCGTGGCGCTGTCGGTTGCGCTCGCGGTCTGGGGCGCGTGGCGGGCCGCCACTGATCCCAGTGACGACGGTGGCTTCGTCGGATTTCTGTTGATGGGCACGGCGGTCATTCCGACCGCGTGGTCGGTGCTGCGCGTGCTCTGGAGCGAGGATGCGAGCGTCGCGATCATCGTTGCGCTTTTTCGTTCGGTGATGGTTCCGCTCGCCGTGTGCTGGCCACCGGCCATCGCTACGGCGGTCACCGTGCATCTGCCCGTAGCGCGTGAACAGATCGCGGCAACGCAGGGTGAGGACGGTTGGCGCTACTTCTTCGGTGAGCGGGATGGTTCATTGATCGTGCAGACGCTGGTGATGGGTGGGCTGCTGGGCCTGATTCTCGGGATTCTCGTCGGCCTCGTGCTTTCAGTCTTTGTCGTGCTGCCGATTCTGGCGTGGTTCAGGCCCCTCGGTGCAGCAAAGAGCAACATGCTGCTCACCGAGACGAAAGAGGATCAGCGGGTGGCGAAGTCGAGCATTCGTGTGCTTTCGGTCATTCTCATGATGGCCCTTGGCATTCCGACCCTGATGATCTTCGGTCGCGAAGAGCGCGCAGGCAACTCAGTGCTCGAGACATTTGCGAACGTGCCGAAATTCTTCGTCGAACCGGATTACTACTACGGCGACGTGATGTTCGTGGTTGGCCTGCTCGGGATTCCGTTCGGCATCGGGCTGGTCATCTGGCTCAAGCGAACGCAGCGGCCCGACCTCGCGAAGCGCGCGGAGTACGGTGTGAACGCGCTTGATGACCGCATTCGCTGGAAGCGGCAGCAGCGCGCTCAAGCCGAAGAAGCGAGCAAGGCAACTGGTGACGATGGGGCCGCCACACGGGGTGACCCAGCTCACCCCGGAGCCTCGCATGCCGAAGGCTCGTCGCAGAGCTGAAGCTCATGAACGGCGAGCAGCACGATGCGTGATGACGGGAGGCATTCGCTCGAAAAGGATCAGCTCGCCCCCGCGGGTGGGGCGACCAGCAGCGTGACGCGCTCGCTCAGGTACTGCTCGAGTGATGGCGCCCCCTCGAGCGCGGCGCCTGCCCGCCAGCGCACCCGCACCTCGCCGTCGGCCAGGCCGATCGGTGATTGCGGGCCCAGCGCGCGCAGCGCGTCTTCGTCAAGCGAGAGCGGTTGCGCATCAAAGTTGACCGGGCTGCCTGTCGCATAGCCGCCCCGGAGGGCCGCCGCTGCGATGTCGCGACGCTCTTCTCTTGAGATCGATTGATACCCGATTCGCCCGCGCTCGGCGGCTCGAGTAGCCCGACCTGCCGCCCAGAGGCCGCCCTCGGTGTCGAGCAGCAGCGAGCCGAGTCGCCACACCTCGCCTAGCGAGCGCATCGTTGCGGGCTTCGGAAGCACGAGCAGGCGGCGGGCCTCTGGCACGTACTCGGCGAGTGCCTCGGGCGGCACCCCCGCGCTCCGCAGTGCGGCCACGGCGTCAGCGCACGCGCGGAGCGCGCGATCCTCGATGCCCAAATGCTCACTCACCTAGCCAGTGTATGGCGGGTCGCGAGCCTCTCTGCCCAAGACCGGGGTCTTCTCAATAGCACGCCCTTCCCTGCGGGCTTCGAAGAATTTCCCTCATAGTGCTGCTTAGCGGAGCCCGGAAGGTGAATACGAGGGAGAAACTTTCAGAGCTGAGGGGGTGGGGAGAGCAAAGGGGGAGCCCGCGTTGCTCAAGCGTCAAGCGTGAAGCGTGAACCGTCGAGCGTGAACCGTCAGGCGCTCGCCGCATCGAGCTCGCCATCGACCGAGGTGGCGAGCACGCGGGCCTCGGCGAGCGCCTCGGGTGCCGCGGTGCGCGGGTCGACATTGATCACCGCGAAGTCGGCGCACAGCCCAGGCGAGAGCGCGCCGATCTCGTGCTCGCTGCGCAACTGCCAGGCCGCCGCCGAGGTGTGCGCCCGCAGCGAATCACGCCGGCTCACTCCGGCGCCGCCGCCGAGGTGCCTGCCGGTGCGAGAGGTGCGCGTCTCTGCGACAGCCATGTTGCGCAGCGGTTCGCAGGGGGTGACGGTGCCGTCGTTGTGAAACGTTGCGCGATGGCCGGCCGCGAATGCGGCGCCCGCGTCGGCGTAGGCGAGGCCGTGCTCGCCGAAGAGGTCATCGACGAGCACGTCACCCCAGTAGGTGATGTGATCGACGAAGAGGCTGACGGTTGCACCGAGCTCTGCCGCGCGTTCGAACTGTGCGGGGGTCATGAGCCCGCAGTGCTCGAGCCGAAAACGATGGTCTTTGAGGCCGAACTTTTCGATGAGTGCCTCGTAGGCGTCGAGGGTGCTGTCGATGGCGACGTCGCCGTGGGCGTGGCACGCGAACTGCCAGCCCTCGCCCGCGTATTGCGAGCCGATCTCGATGAGCTGCTCGGTCGTGTAGTTTGCGTGACCGACGTGCCCTGGCTCGAAGCCGAGCGCCCTCGTGGCAGCGGTGTCGAGGTAAGGGAAGGAGGTGGCGATGTTGCCGACCCACGGCGAGCCATCTGACCAGATCTTGATGCCGACCTGGCGGTACCAGGCGTCGCCATTCTCGATGGCCACCGAGGCTTTCGCGCCGGGGCTCGACATCTCGTACCCGCGCAGCCGAACCGGCAGTTTGCCGGCGCCCGCCAGCGCGGTGGCGAGTCGGTCGAGGTCGCTGGCCCAGGTGAGGTCGGCGATGGTGGTGATGCCTCGCGTGCGTCGAAGCTCGAGCAGGTGGTTTGCGAGTCGCCGGGGCATGTCGGCCTCGGCGGCCGCGAGTGCCGGGCCGGCAACGCGAGCAACCGCCGCGGCCTCGAGCGCGAGCCCGGTGAGGTTGCCGGCGGCGTCACGCCCGAACGAGGCACCGACAGGGTCGGGGGTATCTCGGTCGATGCCCGCCTCGCGTGCGGCGGCCGAGTTGAAATAAGCAGAGTGCAGCGAGTTGTGCACGATGACGAGCGGAATCTCGCCGGCGAGCGCATCAAGCTCGCCGAGCGTTGGTGGGGTGAGGCCGGTTTGCAGCAAAGGATCCCAGCCGTTCGCGACCACGCGAGCGGGTCGGGGGCTCGCGGCGAGCGCGTCTTTGATGGCAGCCCAGACCTGATCGGCCTGGGCGAGGGTGACGGGGCGAATATCGATCACGCCGTCGCCCATGAGCGCCGCAGATTCCGAGGGGTGGCCGTGCGGTTCGATGAGGCCGGGCAGCGCCCAGCCTTCACCAAGGTCGACGTGTGTTGCGTCGGCGGGGATCTGCACGTCGTCGCGGTTTCCGATCGCGACAATGCGACCGTTCTCAACGAGCATCGCCTCGGCAACCGACGCCGGGTCAGGCGTGCCTGAGACGCCGTCGCAGTCGAGGTCGGTGCGCACGAAGCGCCCCGTGTAGAAGATCGGCTTCGAGTCGGTCACGCGGGCTCCCTTGCATCAGTGACGGTCTGTGGCGGCGCGATATCGCGGCGCTTCCAGACCACCATAGTGCGAGAGCGCGAGTTCGGTGCCGAACGCCAGGATCTTCTTAAGGTCCGGTGAGGTGGCGGGAAATGCCGGGAACAAGCATCGCGAGTCGCGCGACGCTGGTCGCGCCGGTAATGTCAAGTGGCATACGGCTCGTGTGGTCCGCACTGCGTACGAGGTATGCAGTGCGTACGAGATTCTCAGCCATTCTGGCGCACGTTGTGCATATCTCGTGCGCAATGCGGCGATGCCCCATCTTCGAGTTGCCAGCCATGCTCTCTGCGAACGAGCACGAGGTGGGCGCAGTTCTGCATGCCGCGCTCGAGCCCTGGCGCGGTGATCTGCAAGCGCCGCAACAGCGCGAGCACGGTGATGCCGCTCGAGATTGCGAGCGAGGTGCTGCCCCCGTGTTGGCGATGGATGTCTTCGAGTAGGGCGTGAGCGCGTTCGGCAGCGCTGCTGGGCGGTTCGACAGGGTACTCTTCGCGAACCGTGGCGCCTGCGATGCGCTCGAGCAGGTCGAGCATGTCGAAGTGGGCGTCGCCCGGGAGCGGGCCCGGGTTCCAGCCGGGCGCAATGCGCGTCAGTTCTGCAACCGCGTCGCTGAGCATCATGCCCTCGAAGCCCCCGAAATCGCACTCGCGCAGGGCAGCCGTTTCGGTGCCGCTCACGCCGGAGAATGCGCGCAGCACGAGCTGTGCCGTTCGCCGGTGGCGCCCGGTGTCGGCAGAGAATGCCGCGTCGATCGCCAGGCCCGCGTCGCGCAGACCCAGTCCGAGCTTCTCGGCGCTGGCCTCGCCGGCGGCTGTGAGTGGTGAGTCGCAGAGCCCTTGCATGCGGTGCTGCAGGTTGAAGCGTGTTTCGCCGTGCCTCGCGAGAATCACCCGGGTTGGGGGAGATGCTGCTCTTGCGATGCTACTGTGCGGCACGTTCGGCCGCATCGAGCAGGCTCGTCACGCCCTGCAGAAAGATTTCGCGGTCGCGCAGTTCGGTGAGTTGCAGCGTGAACCGTGCGGTGAGCGGGTAGCTTCGCGGGTCGGCAAGGATCGGCCCGTCGAGCCAAGGGCCCTCGTCGCTCGGGTCTGCGGGGCGCAACTCACCTAGGTCGGCGCGGGATCGGGCGATCCCGGAGGCCATCGAAAGTATGTAGGCAGAAACGAGAGCGTACTGCTTGACGACTTCTTCTTCGGGCAGGCCTGCTCTGCTGAACGCATCGAGCAACAGTTCGACTGCGCTGAGCTCACCGGGGCCGTGCGTGGTGAGGGTCATTGCCTCGGCGGCGATCGAGGGGAATCGGCAGTACTCAGAGAGCGTGGCGTCGGCAAGCTGGATCACGCGATCTCGCCAGGCCTCGGGTGGTGCAGTCACTGCCTCGACCGTGCGCAGGTGCACCGCGTCGAGCAGTGCCTCCATCAGGTGCCGCTTGCTCTGGAAGTGGCGGTAGACGGCCGAAGGGTCGACTCCGAGCTTGTCGCCGAGCAGCTTGGGCGAGAAGGTATCTGAGCCGGTTTCTTCGGCGACCTCGAGACCCGCGGCGACGATCTTTGTGGTGTCGAGACGCACCTTGCGGGGGCCCCGTCGCGCTGCGGTCTTCGACGGTGTTGCCGTCGCTGCTGACGTGGTGCTCATGCTGCTCCTTCCTTGCCCAAGCGTAGGGCATCGCCGCGGCGCGGCGCTGATCTTTGATCTCGCGAACCTCTGCGGCTAGAGAGTTGCAGAATCGTGACAATTATATTGTCAAAGCCTTTGACAAAAAAGTATTTTGTCGATTACGCTCCATACCGATCCCGATTTTTCAGAGTCGAAAGAGGAAACAGATGGCTGTCGATGTGCTCTTCACTGGAGGCGCAGTGTTCACCGGAAGCGGCGCGCCGCTCGAGGGCGTGGCGGTCGCGGTGACCGGACAGCGTATTTCGGCGATTGTGCCCGAAGCTGAGGCTGAGTCGCTCGCCGGCCCGGACACGCGGCGAGTCGATCTGCAGGGTGCCTTGCTTTCGCCTGGCTTCCAAGACGCGCACATACACCCCACGAGCGGTGGCGTCGAAGCGCTGCAGTGCGACCTTACCTCGGCTGAGAGCGCCGAGCACGCGGTGCGCTTGATCGCTGGGTACGCAGCAGCAAACCCAGACGAGCCCTGGATTCTTGGTGGTGGCTGGTCGATGGATCACTTCGCTGGTGGTTCGCCGCTGCGCGGTGCGATCGATGCCGTCGTCTCTGACCGCCCCGTGCTGCTCATGAGCCGCGACCATCACAGCAGCTGGGCCAACACTGCGGCTATCGAGGCCGCGGGTCTGAACGCTGGCACCGAGGATCCTGCAGATGGGCGCATTGAGCGAGAGGCAGACGGGTTTCCGGCCGGCACCTTTCACGAGGGTGCCGGTGAGCTGTTCACCGGAGTGAAACCGGCGGCCTCGGCCGATCTCACGTATCGCGGGCTGTTGCACGCGCAAGAGCAGTTGATCGCTCTCGGAGTCACCGGTTGGCAAGATGCTTTGATCGGTATCAACGGTCCTGTTCCTGATTCATCAACTGCCTATCGGCGCGCAATTGAAGAGGGCGCGCTGCGCGTGCACGTCGTGGGTGCGCAGTGGTGGCAGCGCGATAAGGGCCTCGAGCAGATCGACGATATTCTGCGCTACCGCGACGACTGCGCGGCTCTCGGCACGAGCGAGCGCTACCAGGCAGGCACGGTCAAGATCATGGTCGACGGCGTGGCAGAGAACTTCACCGCCTCGATGCTCACCCCGTACCGCGACGCACACGGGCACGACACGCATAACCATGGCATCTCATTCGTCGACAATGAGACCCTGTGCGAGGCCGCGACCCGGCTCGACGCTGCCGGCATGCAGGTGCACTTTCACGCACTCGGCGACCGCGCGGTGCGCGACGCCCTCGACGCAGTCGCCGCGGCTCGCGAGGCAAACGGTCCGAGCGACAACCGCCACCACCTCGCGCACCTGCAGATCGTGACGGAGGCCGATGCGGCTCGCTTCGCAGACCTCGGCGCCGTGGCGAACCTGCAGATGCTGTGGGCCACCCACGAAGACCAGATCGACACGCTGACCCTGCCGTTCATGCAGGAGGGCCAGGAGGCGCGCCAGTATCCGTTCGGCGACCTGGTGCGAGGCGGCGCGCGCCTTGCCGCAGGCAGCGACTGGCCCGTCTCGAGCGCGAATCCGATCGAGGCGATCATGATCGGCGTCACCCGAGTGGCTCCGGGCATCGAGCAGGGCCCGATCGGTGGGGAGCACCAGCGCCTCTCGATCGAAGACGCGTTCGCCGCCTACACCTCGGGCACGGCATACGTGAACCACCGAGATCACGACACCGGCTACGTGCGTGAAGGCTACCTCGCCAACCTCATCGCCATCGAGCCCAACCCCTTCGCTGTTCCCGCCGAAGAGATCCATCTGTCATCGGTGGTCTCGACGTGGATCGAAGGCGCCAACGTGTACACCCGCCCCGAAACCAACTAGGAGCATCAACAACATGTCCATTCTCAACAGAACCGCTGCGCGACGAGGCGCAGCGCTCATCTCGGGCGCGGCCGTCGCGGCGCTCGCGCTTACGGCGTGCTCGCCGGGCGGCGGCGATGCCGGTGCGGGCACAACACCCATCAAGTGGGATCTCACCGAGCAGACCGCGGCGCCCTCGGGCGAACTCGACAAGATCACGTGGGCCAGCTATGCCGAGCCCTTCTCGCTCGACTCGGCCTACGCATTCGATTACGCAGACAACCAGGTGCTCGCAAACGTCTGTGAGTCGCTGCTGCGTCTGAACCACGACTTCACGCTCTCCCCGAGCCTCGCAGAGTCGTTCTCGAACCCCGAGCCGACCAAGTGGGTCTACCAGGTTCGCCAGGGCGTGCAGTTTCACGACGGCACCGAGATGACCGCCGATGATGTGGTCGCCTCGCTGAGCCGCCACATCAACCCCGAGATCGGCTCGTCGTGGTTCAGCGTCTATCAGAACGTGGTCGACATCTCGAAGACCGGTGACTGGGAGGTCACCGTCACCACTTCGGTACCCGACTCGCAGTTCAACCAGGGCATGGGCGGCTCGGCGGGCGTCGTCGACGCTGCGGCCACCTACGCAGAGCTCGGCCCCGACTACGGCAACTCGACCGGCGGCGTCAACTGCACCGGCCCGTTCGCCTTCGATAACTGGAAGGCAGGCGAGAGCATCACGCTGAAGCGCTTCGACGCCTACTGGAACGACGAGCTGCGCGCGAAGTCTGCCGAATTCGAGTTCGTGTTCATGAACGACTCGACCGCGCGCACGAACGCACTGAAGTCGGGCGAAGTCGACGGCACCTGGCTGCTGCCGATGGATGCGGTGAAGCAGCTGCAGGCTTCGGGCAAGGGCGACGTGCTCTTCGGCATGAACACTGCCGTCTCGAACCTCGTCGTCTCGAACCTCGAGGGACCCCTCGGCGACCTGCGCGTGCGCAAGGCGCTGCTGATGGCGCTCGATCGCCAGGGCGTGCTTGACGCGATGAGCAGTGGCGTCGGCGAGGTCAGCGACGTGCACACCACCCGTTCAGTGTGGGGCAGCGCAGACCCGGCCGCGACCGAGCAGGCGTTTACCGACATCGAGAAGTATGACTTCGACATCGAGGCTGCGAAGAAGCTCGTCGAAGAGGCCGGCGCGACGGGTCAGCAGATCACGCTCGTGACCGCTCCCATCGGCCAGGACTTCGCGGTCATCTCGCAGGCTACCGCCGCCGCTGCGAAGTCGATCGGCCTTGACGCCAAGATCGAGACAGTGACCCCCTCGGCTTACACGACGTTGTTCTCTGATCCTAGCGCACGCGAGGGCGTCGATCTCTTCTACACCGTGTGGTACCTGTCGAGCCCGGACCCGCTCGAGATGTACGGTGTGCTGCGCACCGGCGAGTTCAGCAACTACGGAAACTGGTCGAACCCCGAGTACGACGCGCTCGTGACCGAAGCGGCGTCGACCATGGACCCGATCGAGCGCAGCAAGCTGACCGCTCAGGCGCAGCAGCTGGCGAACGCCGAGTTGCCCTGGTTGCCGATCGCGGCAGCGCCGAACCCGATGTTCATGGGTGAGCGCGTAACTGGCCTCTCGCCCTCGATCAACTTCCTCTACTACCCGTGGGCTGCAACCCTCGGCGCACGCTAACTATCTAGCGCGCGGATCGGTCGGCGCAGTTCGAGACGCGCCGACCGATCCCTTCAACGCTGGTTCTGAACTGGAGCAACAACGATGACCTATGTGAGACGCACAGCATCCAAGCTGGGTGCGCTTCTGCTCACCCTGTTCCTCGCCTCGCTGCTGGTCTTCTTCTCTCGTTTCATGGTGCCGGGCGACCCCGTGCGGTTCCTGCTGCGAGGTCGTAAGCCGAGCCCCGAGGCGATCGCCGCCGTGACCGAGCAGTACGGTCTTGATCTGCCGCCATGGCAGCAGTACTTCAATTGGGTCTCCGGCATGCTTCGCGGAGACTTCGGTCGTTCGCTCCAGTTTCGCCAGGAGGTAGCAACGGTGATCGGCGATCGCCTGCCCGTCACCCTCGGCATGGTCGTGATGGCGGGCCTGATGATCGCGATCATCGGCCTGGCATCTGGCATCATCGCCGCGGTCAATAAGGGCAAGTTCGCGGATCGCGCCATCCTCATCTTCCTCACGGTGCTCGGCGCGATCCCCTCGTTCGTGGGATCGATCGTGCTGATCGCAGTATTCGCGGTCGGCCTCGGTTGGTTTCCGACCTTCGGTTCGGGCGAGAACTTCTTCGACACGATTTATCACCTGTTTCTGCCGTCGCTCGCCCTCACGATCGTGTTCGTGGTGCTGATCGGCAAGGTGACGCGCTCGTCGATGGTCGAGCAGATCGATCGCGAGCACGTCGAAGTCGCAACGAGCCGCGGCCTGAAGCGCGGCACGGTGATCTGGCGCCACGTCTTCAGAAACTCGATCGGGCCGATCGCAACCGTCAGCGGCCTGCTCGTCGCCGGCCTGCTCGTCGCGAGCACCATTGTCGAGGCCGCGTTCGGCATCGCCGGCCTCGGCTCGCTGCTCGTGCAGTCGGTCGATCGCCTCGACTTCCCGGTCGTGCAGACCATCGTGCTGCTCGTCGTCGCCGCCTTCGTCGTGGTGAACGCGATCGTCGACCTGCTCGAGCCACTGATCGATCCCAGAGCCGCCGCAGGAGCTGATGCACGATGACCGCACCAAACCCAACCACTGCAGTGCGCGTCATTCGCGCGCCGCGAGTGCGCCGCGCCAGCTGGCTCTTCACCGCGAGCGTCGTGGTGCTCGCCATTGTCACGCTTGCCGCGATCTTCGCACCGCTTGTCGCGCCCTACGATCCCGACGCCGTCGACTTTCTTGCGTTCTACTCTTCACCGAGCGCTGCGCACTGGCTCGGCACCGACGGCCTTGGCCGCGACATTCTGAGCCGCATGATCTTCGGTGCCCGCACCGCGCTGCTCGGCCCGCTGCTCGTCGTGGTCTTCTCGACCATCGTCGGCATCCTGCTCGGCCTGCTAGCGGGTTGGCGGGGCGGCTGGATCGACGCGCTGCTCGGCCGAATCTTCGACGTGATCTTCGCGTTTCCGTCGCTGCTGATCGCGATCATGGCGGTCGCGCTCTTCGGCAAGGGGCTCGTCGCACCGGTCATCGCCATGAGTCTCGCCTACGCGCCGTTCGTGGCCCGCCTCACGCGCTCGCTCGTCGCGGCCGAGCGCAATCGCCCCTACGTCGCCGCGTACCGGGTGCAGGGCTTCGGTGGCGCCTGGATCGCGCTGCGGCGCGTGCTGCCAAACATCACCCCCATCGTCGGCGCGCAGTCGACGCTGAACTTCGGCTACGTGCTCGCCGAGCTTGCGGGCCTTTCGTTCCTTGGTCTCGGCGTGCAGGCGCCGCAGTCCGACTGGGGCGCGATGATCAACGAGGCGCAGACCGGCATCGTCGGCGGGCACTTTCTGCCCGCCATGGTTCCGGCAATCGCGGTCGTGATCGTGGTCGTCGCAGTCAACATCATCGGAGAAGAGCTCTCTGAGCGCATTGGAGGAGGTGTCACGGCATGAGCCTGCTCGACATCACAGATCTCACACTCGATCTGCCGAATGGCAAACGATTGCTCGACGGCATCTCGATCCGCGTCGAGGCTGGCGAGACCGTCGGCCTCGTCGGCGAGTCGGGTTCGGGCAAGTCGCTCACGGCACGCTCGGTGCTCGGCCTGCTGCCCGACCGCGCGATCATGGGCGGTTCTGTCACGATCGATGGTCACGACGTCATCGGCGCAACTACCGCCGAGCTGCTCGAAGTGCGCCGCCACAGCGCGGCCATGATCTTCCAAGACCCGCGCGCGGGCATCAACCCGATGCGCACGCTCGGCGACCACATGACCGAGTCGCTCAGGCTTTGCCAAGGGGTGCCGGCCGGCAAGGCTCGCGAAACCGCGGCCGAGCTGCTGCGCGCCGTGCGCCTGCCGCGCCCCGAGGAGCACCTGGGCCAGTATCCGCACGAATTCTCGGGCGGCATGCTGCAGCGCGTCATGATCGCTGGTGCGCTCACGAGTTCACCGAAGCTGCTGATCTGCGACGAGCCGACGACCGCACTCGACGTTACGACCCAGGCCGAGATCATCGACGTGCTGGCCGAGCAGCGGGCGAGCCGCGGCATGGGCATGCTGTTCATCACGCACGACCTGAACCTCGCCGCATCGATCTGCGACCGCGTCTACGTGATGAGCGCGGGCAGGGTCGAAGAGCAGGGCAGCGCCCGCGAGATCTTCCAGCACCCCACGGCCGAGTACACGAAGCGGCTCATCGCGGCGACGCCGTCGGTCGAGGTCAGGGCTTCGAACGAAGACGCGGCGCGAGGATCGGCCAGCGCCGAGAACGAGCTGCCTGCCGGCGGGCAGGGCGACGCTCTGCCGATCGACAGCGACGTCATGCTCTACACGCGAGACCTCGCGAAGACGTACCACCCGCGCGGCAAGGCCGCGGTGACCGCAGTCGCTGGCGCCTCGATCTCGATCGCCCGCGGCAAGGCCCTTGGGGTGGTGGGGGAGTCGGGCTCGGGCAAGTCGACACTCGCGCGCATGATCGTCGGCCTCGAGCAGCCGGACTCGGGTGAGCTGCTCATCGGTGGCAAGGAGCGCGCGACCGCCCCGAAGGGCCGCGAGGAGCGCATCGCCAGGGCTCGCAGTGTGCAGATGGTGTTTCAAGACCCATACCTTTCACTCGACCCGCGCATTCCCGTTGGTCGTGCCATCGAAGACACGCTTCGGCTGCACCACCAGGGCAGCGCGAGCGACATCAAGAACCAGGTGCTCGAGCTGCTCGACGACGTGGGGCTCTCGCCCGAGTACGCGCAGGCGCTGCCGCGCACGCTCTCGGGTGGGCAGCGGCAGCGCGTCGCGATCGCGCGCGCCGTCGGCATCGAGCCCGAGCTGCTCGTCATGGATGAGGCGACGAGCGCGCTCGACGTGTCGGTGCAGGCTCAGGTGCTCGACATGGTGGCCCGGGTGCGCGAGGAGCGCGGCCTCACCGTGCTGTTCATCAGCCACGACCTCGGCGTCGTGCGCCGCGTCTGCGACGAGACCGTCGTGATGCGCCGCGGCGAGATTGTCGAGGCAGGGACGACCGAGGCGCTGCTCGGCTCGCCGCAGCACGAGTACACGAGGCTGCTCATCGACTCGGTGCCGAAGCCTGCCTGGGCGTAACGCCCGGAGGGTCGGCGACGCTCGTCGCAAAACCGTTCACTCAAGACCAAAAGGAGTTGCAATCGTGCGCATTCTCATCATCGGAGCCGGCATCGCCGGCCCGGTCACCGCGCTGAGCCTCGAGGCCGCGGGTTTCAAAGACATCGTCATCGCCGAGCGCAGCGAGCAGATTCGCGGCCTCGGCGTCGGCGTCAACCTGCTGCCGCACGCGGTGCGCGAGTTCACCGAGCTCGGCATCGTCGACCGCATTGCTGCGCTCGGTGTCGAGCCGAACACGCTCAGTTACTTCAACCGCCAGGGGCAGCAGATCTGGAGCGAGCCGCGCGGCCGCGCAGCCGGCTACGAGTGGCCGCAGCTGTCGGTGCA
The DNA here is from genome assembly GCA_937967375.1 of uncultured Leucobacter sp. Taxonomy (GTDB): domain Bacteria; phylum Actinomycetota; class Actinomycetes; order Actinomycetales; family Microbacteriaceae; genus Leucobacter. The sequence goes on along the minus strand of CALCJF010000039.1, from coordinate 36,653 downwards.
CCGCGGGCGTTTGCAGGTCGAGCTGAACGAGCTCGTAAAGCAGCGCCTCGGTGACATCTATCGGCTCGGGCACAAGCTCGTCGACGTGCGAGGCAGCACGGCCGTATTCGAGCTGTCCGATGGCAGCCGCGAAGAAATCACAGCCGACGTGATCGTCGCGGCCGACGGCATTCACTCTGCGGCGCGAAAGCTGCGCTTTCCGGCGGAGGGCGAGCCGATCTGGAGCGGCCTCACGCTCTGGCGCGGTACCGCGGTGGTCGAGCCGGTGCTCGACAGCACGACCATGATCATGGTCGGCGACGCCGAGCAGAAGTTCGTCGCCTACCCGCTCAGCGGGGTCGACGAGCGCGGCAAGCAGCGCATCAACTTCATCGCCGAGCGCCGCGTCGAAGGCTCTGCCGACGCAGACTGGAACCGCGAGGTTGACCGCGAGCCGGTCGCGCGGCACTTCGAGGGCTGGAGCTACGACTGGCTCGACATCCCGGCGATCATTCGCGACGCTGAAGAGCTGCTCGAGTACCCGATGGTCGACCGCGACGCCCTGCCAGAATGGACGTTCGGCAACCTCGCGCTGCTCGGCGATGCCGCGCACGCGATGTACCCGAACGGCTCGAACGGCGGCTCGCAGGCCACCCTCGACGCCCGCACCTTCGCGTATCACCTGGCCACCGAGCCGACCGTCGAGGCGGCGCTCAAGGCCTACGAAGACGCTCGCCGCCCGGCCTGCACCAGGCTGCTCGAGCTGACGCGACAGACCGGGCCAGAGCGCGTGATGCAGATTGCTCGTGAGCGGGCTCCCGAGGGCTTCGCGAACGTGTACGACGTGATCTCGAGGGAAGAGCTCGAGAGCATCGCCGCCGACTACAAGCTCGCGGCCGGCTTTCACCCCGAGAGCCTGGGTGCGCGATCCTCGCTGAATGTCTGAAACGCCGATAGCGTAGAACACACTCGAGATTTACAGACGCGAAACAGGATTCACGTGACCAGGCAGAACGAAGCGCCAGCACTGCAGGCGGTATGCGAGATCGAGGTGTTGCTCGGCGAGCCTCGCGATCTCGGGGTCACCCGTGACGGCCACCGACGCATCACCCCGATTCTGGGCGGCACACTGCGCGGGCTCGCGGGTACCGAACTCGCGGGCGTGCTCGGCGAAGTGCTGGCCGGCGGTGCCGACAGGCAGCTGTGGCGCGAAGAAGTCGGCACTACGTCGGTCGACATTGACGCGCGCTACGACGTGCAGCTCGCATCGGGGGCGATCGTCTCGCTGCATGCGACGGGCCTGCGACGGGCGAGCGAAGTCGGTATCTACTTCATGGTGCAGCTGCGTTTCGAAACGTCGGCCCCTGAAGCAGTGGAGCTGCAGCAAGCTCTCTTCGTCGCCGACGGCACGCGCGAAGCAGACCGCGTGCGCCACACCGTGTACCGTGTCGGGTTGCCGATCTAAGCTGGTGAACGTGAGTATCAATGGAGCGACCGAGACTTTCGAGATCGAGCGCAAATATGAGGTGTCCGACGCCGCCGTGCTGCCAGACGCGGCGAGCTTTGCGGCGCTCGGACTGCGCCTTGCCGCACCCGAAACGCACGAGCTGCGCGCGAGTTACTTCGACACGCCCGACGGCGAGCTGGCGAGTCAGCGACTTGCCCTGCGCAATCGCCTCGGCGGCAAAGACGCGGGTTGGCACCTGAAAGCCAAGGGCGACGACGGGGCCCGCGAGCTGCTTTGGCCGCAGGCACCCGAGTTGCCGGCGGGGCTTCGGGCAGAGGTCGAGGATCGCCTGGGCAGCGGCGCCCTCGACCGGCTCGGGGCGATCGCGACCCTGCGCACCACGCGCGTCACTCTAATGCTCTTCAGCGAAGACGGCGATGCGGTTATCGAGATCGCAGACGACCGGGTCGACGGCACCAACGAGCTGACCGGCAGCCGCCAGCAGTGGCGTGAGTGGGAGGCCGAACTGATGCCAGGGTCAGACGAGGCGTTGCTCGACGCGATCGAACCACTCTTCATTGAGGCCGGCGCGACGCGGGTTCGTGGCACGTCGAAGATTCAGCGAACGATGCAGGGCGGAGGCGGTGCAGCATGAGTAAGAATTCACGCGACGCGGGTAAGAGCAACGACAAGAAGAAACAAGATGTCTCGCCGGCGGCCCGCCGTAAGCAGATCATCGTCGGCCTGGTCATGGGGCTTATCGTCGGCCTCGTCATCAGCTACTTCACCACCTTCTGGTACTGGCTGCCAGCGGGCCTGGCGTTCGGTCTCGCCGTCGGCGCGATCATGAAGCCCCCGCCCTCTCAGTAGCCCGGGGCATGGCGATCCTCGCACCGCATGCCGGCCGCACCGCATCACAGACTTTTATTCACCCACCAAATTCAGTAACGCAATAAGGCATTGATACCCATGCAACCCACCATTTTCGAGAAGAACCCGCCGGCTCAGGCGGTCATCGACCAGTCGCTCGCGAGCACCAAGCTCGCCTGCTACTGGATCGAAGACATCGAGCAGAGCGCCGCGCGCTACCAGGCGCTTCCCGGCGCGTTGCAGGCCGACGACGTGGTGGTCGGCGGCGGCTACGCGGGTCTCTGGACCGCGATCAAGCTGAAGACCGAACACCCCGAGCGCCGCGTCGTGCTGCTCGAGGCAAAGCGCGTCGGCTGGGCCGCATCGGGCCGCAACGGCGGCTTCTGCGAAGCGAGCATCACGCACGGCGAGCCGAACGCCGAGGCGCGCTGGCCAGAAGATGTCGATCAGCTGCGTCGCATCGGCTACGAGAACCTCGACGCGATCGAGAGCTTCATCGCCGAGCACGGCCTCGACGTCGACTTCGAGCGCACCGGCCAACTGTCGGTCGCGAACGAGCCCTACCAGGTCGAGTGGGTCGGCGAGAGCGACGAGCACGTTCAGGCGCTCGACGCCGCCCAGGTGCAGCAGCGCGTTGCCTCGCCGACGTTTCTTGCGGGCGAGTTCTCGCCGCGCGAGAACGCGAACGTGCACCCCGCGAAGCTCGCAGCAGAGCTCGCGCGCCACGCGAGCGAGATCGGCGTCGAGATCTATGAAGAGACCCGCGTCACCGGCCTCAGCGGTCGCGCAGACGAGCCGCTGCAGCTCGAGACCGACCGCGGCACCGTCACGGCCGACCGCGCCGCACTCTGCACGAACGTCTTCCCGTCGCTGCTGAAGCGCTACTCGTTCCACACTGTTCCCGTGTACGACTACGTGCTCATGACCGAGCCGCTGAGTGACGAGCAGCTCGCCTCGATCGGCTGGGAAGGCCGCGAGGGCCTCGCCGACATGGCGAACCAGTTTCACTACTCGAGGCTCACGAAAGACAACCGCATCCTCTGGGGCGGCTACGACGCCGTCTACTTCGCGGGTGGCCGCATCAAGCAGAACTACGAAGACCGCATGGAGAGCCACCGAAAACTGGCGAGCCACTTCTTCACGACCTTCCCGCAGCTTGCAGGCGTGAAGTTCAGCCACCGCTGGGCAGGCGTGATCGACACCTCGACCCGCTTCTGCGCGTTCTGGGGCCAGGCGCACGGCGGCCGCGTGCAGTACGTGGCGGGCTTCACCGGCCTGGGCGTCGGCGCGACGCACTTCGCGGCAGACGTGATCGTCGATCGCCTCGAGGGGCGCACCACCGAGCGCACCGAGCTCAAGATGGTGAAAGACGTGCCGCTGCCGTTCCCGCCGGAGCCCGTCGCGAGCATCGGCATCAACATGACCCGTTGGGCGCTCGACCGTGCCGACCACAACGACGGCAAGCGCAACGTGCTGCTCAAGACGCTCGATGCCCTCGGTTTGGGCTTCGACTCGTAAGCTACTGATCAGAAGTTTCGACCCGTCGGGCACTGCCGCCCCTCACCACCACATGGAGAACGCAATGAATCACTTGCTGCCCGAAGGGCTGAACGGAGTCGTGCACGGCCGCGGCGCGATCGTGCCGCTCGAGCCGGTACCCGCAGAAGAGGTCGACTACGGCACGCCCCGCCAGGGCGTGCTCGAACTCGGCAACATCGGCGGCTGCGAAGCTGGCATCTGGGAGCTGCGCGACGGTGCGGTGCTCGACACCGAGATCGACGAGCTGTTCGTGGTCATCTCGGGCGGCGCGACGATCAAGTTGCTCGACGAGGGCCGCAGCGTCGACGTGAAGACCGGCGACGTGATGCGCCTGAACGCAGGCACGAAGACCCGTTGGATTGTGAAAGACCACATTCGCAAGGTCTACCTGGCCGCAGAGTAAGCCGCGGTCGCCGCGAGGCCTGAGAAAGGGGCGAGGCGCGATCCTCGCCCCTTTTTCGTGCTCTTTTTGTACTTCTGACTGTTGACGTGCCGTGGAGGGTGCCTGATTTCAGTAAAGTCTTCTTCAGCGCCGTTTGCGCGTAAAGCAACGAAGCTCTGAAGGAGCCAGCAATGAGCATGTCTTGGAAGCAGCATGGCGACGGCAAGACCGTCGCTCCCGAAGCGATCGTTCTGCCCGAAGAACGGCTGAGCTGGCCGAAGACTATTGGCTTCGGCGCGCAGCACGTGGTCGCAATGTTCGGCGCCACGTTCTTGGTGCCGCTGCTCACCGGATTCCCTCCCACCGCGACCCTGTTCTTCTCGGGCCTCGGCACGCTGCTTTTCCTGCTGCTGACCGGCAACCGCCTGCCGAGCTACCTCGGCTCGTCGTTCGCGTTTCTCGCGCCGATCGGTGTTGCCACCGGCGTCGGCCTCGGCAGCGGTGAGGCTCCGAGCGCCGAAGGCTTTGCGCGCGCATCGTTCGGTATTCTCGCCATCGGTGTGCTCATGGCGCTCGTCGGCGTCATCGTGCAGCGCTTCGGCACCGGCTGGATCAACGCGCTGATGCCACCCGTCGTTATGGGTGCGATCGTTGCACTGATCGGCTTCAATCTTGCCCCGGTCGTGAAGAACAACTGGAACGCCACCGAGAACTCGGGGTGGGTCGCGCTCATCACGGTCACCGCGGTGCTGCTCATCACCGTGCTCTTCCGGGGCATTCTCGGCCGTCTCTCGATCGTGCTCGGCATGGTCGTCGGCTATATCGCGGCGATCGCGATGGGTGAGGTCGACTTCACCCAGGTCGAGCAGGCTGCATGGATCGGTCTGCCCGACTTCCACCTGCCGGGCAACCCCTTCTCGGACCCGTCGCTGTGGGGCCTGCTGCCGATGTTCCTGCCTGTCGTGCTCGTGCTGATCGCCGAGAACGTGGGCCACGTGAAGAGCGTCGGTCTTATGATCGATCGCGATCTCGACCCCGTGACCGGGCGCGCGCTGCTCGCTGACGGCCTCTCGACCGTGCTCGCTGGCTTTGGCGGCGGCTCGGGCACCACCACCTACGGTGAGAACATTGGCGTCATGGCCGCCACTCGCGTCTACTCGACTGCCGCCTACTGGGTCGCCGGCATCATTGCGATGCTGCTCGGCTTCTCGCCGAAGGTCGGCGCGGTGATCTTCTCGGTGCCCGCCGGGGTGCTCGCCGGTGTGACCATCGCGCTCTACGGCCTCATCGGCCTGATCGGCGTGAAGATCTGGATCGATAACAAGGTCGACTTCTCGAAGCCGATCAACCAGTTCACCGCCGCCATCGCGTTGATCGTCGGCATCGCCGACTTCAGCCTGGTGCTCGGATCGGAGTCGAGCCCGGTCGTCTTCAACGGTATCGCGCTCGGAACGATCGCCGCGATCCTCGTCTACCACCTGATGGCGTGGGTAGGGCGTGCGAGGGGTCTCGGCGATGCCGCGACCCCGATCGAACCGTCGGCGGAGCGCTAGCCCGCGTTCCCACAGACAGCCAGTAGATGTCGCTTGTGCTCAGGCGGGGCGACACCTACTGGCTGTCTGTGTCGAGTAGGGCAGAGGATCGCGCCGCGTGATACCCGGCTCGAGCGGGCGGCGCGCCGAAAGATCTCCGCGAATTCTCGGTATCCCCGCATAGGGTGACGGTGTGTGGAGTGTAGACCGTCGCCGTCGTCAAGGCGCAAGTGCCCAGGAGGCCACCGCGCCTCGATCCAGCGGTGCGCCCACGGCAGAGGGTTCGCTCGCACCGAAGCCTGAAGAATCGAGCCCCGTGAGCGAGACCGCGAACCTCACCGACGCGGTGCAGTCGGTCGGTCCGGTCGCGGTCGATGCGTTCGCCTCAGAGCACGAGGCATGGCGCGAAGAGCTCGCCAGCATCGGCGGCGAGAGCCCCCTCGTGCACTTCGACGATGAGCCGATGAACCGAATTGAACTGTCGACCACGCATCCGGGTGGAATGCCACAGTTTATTACCGGACAGAAGATTCTGCTTTCGGCCTTGATTCGCGACGATATGGCGTTGCGTCAGGCGAGGATCGCGGCCGGTCGGGTGACCGACAAGGCCACCGAGATGCGCACGGTGCGCGGGCTCGAGACCGTGCACCTCGGCATCGGCATTGCCAAGTGGCACTTCGAGGGCGAAGACTTCTGCGCACCTGTGTTGCTGCGCCCTCTCGCAATTCGTCGCTACGGACGGGACTTCGAGCTGAAGCTGAAGAAGCACCCGATCGTGAACCGCGAGCTGCTGTCGACGCTGCGCGAGCAGTACGGCATCGTGGTCGACGCCCGCACCCTGCTCGATCTTTCACAGAACGAGGGCGTGTTCAAGCCGCAGCCAGTGATTGATCGCCTGCGCCAGATGGTGACCGGCGTGCCCGGTTTTGTTGTGCAACCGCGCCTCGTGGCCTCGTCGTTCTTGAACGTGTCGAAGCAGATGGCGGCAGACGCGAAGATGCTCGACACCACGGTGTTGCAGGCGGTGTGCGGCAGCGAGGTCGCGAGGCAGCAGCTCGAGGCGAGCTACCGCCCGGTCACTGCGACCCACCCGAACCACCGTGCACCTGAGGTTGATCGGCATCTGTACGACTCCGACCGCGAGCAAGACGACGTGTTGGCGCAGATCGGCGCAGGCCACTCGATCGTGGTGCGCACGCTTCCCGGAACGGGCGGCACCCAGACCGTGGTGAGCGCCGTCGGTGAGCTCGTGCGCGCGGGCAAGCGGGTGCTCGTAGTGTCGCCTCGACGCTCGACGCTCGATGGCATTTCGCACAGGCTCAGCCGCGTCGGCTTGAGCGGGCTCGCGGTGACTCCGCGTCTGCTGCGCCGCAACCTGGTCGAGGCGATCAGCCGCAACGAGTCCGCCGGCTCGACCTCGCAGCGCGATATCGATGACGCCCTCGTGCGCCTGCGCGGGGTGCTGCTCGGCTATGAAGAGGCCCTCTCGAAAAAAGACAAGCGCTTTGGTGTGTCGCCGCTCGAGGCGCTGCGCGAGCTGAGTCGACTCGCGATGCTCGAGCATCCGCCGACCACGACGGTGCGCCTCGACGATAAGGCGCTGGGCCAGCTCACCCTCGATCGCTCGTCGATCGCCGAAGACATCACCGAGGCCGCGCGCCTTGGGCAGTTTCAGTACGGGCCGAGCGACTCGCCCTGGTACGGCGTCGACTTCGCGACCACCGAGGCCGCGCGCAACGCGTACGCCCTCGCGGTCGACCTTGCTGAGTCGCAGCTGCCGCGACTCGTGTCGCAGGCGAACCAGCTGATCGAGCAGACCTCACTGCGCCCCTACGAGACGATCGCTGAGCTCGGGGTGTACCTGCGGCTGCTCATGGGCGTGCGCGATACGCTCGATCGCTTCTCGCCAGAGGTCTTCGACCGCCCGCTCGACGACGTGATCGCGGCGCACGCGCCTCGCGGTGGCGAAGACATGTCGAACGGCAACCGGCGTCGCCTGCGCAAGCTGGCCCGCGAGTACGTGCGGCCGGGCGTGCACGTCAGCGACATGTATGCACGGCTTGTGCAAATTCAGCAGCAGCGCGTGCTCTGGCAGCGCTACAGCACCGTGGTCGGCGCCCCGCCGGCCGTGCCGCTCGGCATCTCCGAAGTGGCGACCGCGTTTCAGGCTGCCTACAAAGATCTCGACGAGCTCGACCGCGTGCTCGGGGTCGAGCGCGACAGCGAGCGCCTGCGCACCATGCCGTTGCCGACCCTTGCGCGTCGCACTACCGATCTTGCGCGCGAGAGCGAGGTACTGCAGAACATTCAAGAGCGCACCGCCATCGTCGAGCGGCTGCGCGCTGCCCACCTCGAGACGCTCATCGACGACCTCTCGGCCAGGCACGTGCCCGTCGGCCAGGTCGCTGCCGAGCTCGAGCAGGCCTGGTGGCAGTCTGCGCTCGAGCGCATTCTGCAGACGAACGAGGCGCTGCTGAGCGCCAACACCGCAGTGATCGAGCGCCTCGAGGCCGACTTCAGGCTGGTCGATGATGCTCACGCAGGCGCCGGCGGCAGTGTGCTCGCGAGCCGGCTTGCCGACGCCTGGCGCATTGCAGTGGCCGACAACCGCGGTGAGGCGCTCGCCCTGCGCGAGCTGCTTCGTGCGGGCGACGCTTCGGTGCTGCAGCTGGCGCAACAGGCACCGACGCTGCTCGGCACGCTTGCCCCGGTCTGGGTGCTCTCGCCATACGAGGTGGCCGGGCTGCCGAGCGAGCTTCGCTTCGACACAGTCGTGCTGGTCGACGCCGGCGCGACGACCCTGGTCGAAAACGTCAGCGCGATCCGACGCGCCCAGCAGGTGGTCGCGTTCGGCGACACCGTGACCCAAACCCCGTCGCGCTTCGAGATCGCGGTGCGCAGCCTGCACGCTGAGTCACAGTCTGTTTCCGAAGATCTCGAGGATCTGCACAGCCACAGCGCCTACGCCCAGCTGCATGCGGTGCTGCCCGAGCTCTCGCTCACCCGCAGCTACCGAGCCGGTGGCGAAGACCTGACGAACCTCGTGAACTCCCGCTTCTACAGCGGCGACATCGAGTCGTTGCCGTGGGCGGGAACCTTCCTCGGGCACTCCAGCTTGACGATTGAGTTCGTGACCGACGGTCAGGGCCTGCCCGACCCGCACAGCGGCGCGGTTGAGAGCACCGACGCCGAGGTGACCCGGGTAGTGCAGCTCGTGCTGCAGCACGCGGCGGAGCGTCCGCGTGAGTCGCTCATGGTGCTCACCGCGAGCGCCAGGCACGCAGTGCGGGTGCAGCAGGCCGTGTTGCAGGCATTCTCGAAGCTGCCGCAGTATCGCGAGTTCTTGCTCGGCGAGCGCGCAGAGCCGTTCGCAGTGCTGACGCTCGAGCAGGCGATGGCGCAGAGCCGCGACCGCGTGATTTTCTCGATCGGCTACGGCCGCACCCCGCACGGTCGAGTGCTCTCGAACTTCGGCTCGCTCGGCAGGCCTGGCGGCGAGCGACTGATCGCGGTCGGCATGACTCGCGCCCGGCGCGGCATGACGATCGTCAGCTGCTTCAGGCCCGAGCATCTCGATACCGCACGCATCAAGCACGGCGTCGTCGAGCTCTCCGAGATGCTCGCCCTTGAGCACCCCGAGCCAGCGCAGGCCTCGTTGCCCGCCGAACGCGACCCCCTGCTCGGCGAGCTCGCAGATCAGCTCGAGCGTCTCGGCCTGACGGTCGCGCTCGACTACCGCGGAGCCATTCCGCTCGCGGCGTCGCTCGGTGAGCGGGCAATCGCGGTCGACCTCGACTTCGCCGGAGCCGACGAGCAGGGTCTGCGCAGCGCGCTCAGGCTGCGCCCCGCGGTGCTGCGCCGGCTGGGCTGGCACTACCATCGCGTGCACAGCTTCGACCTCTTCGCCGACCCCGAGCGGGTTGCCCTGCGAGTGGCGAGCATCGTGGGTTACGATGCCGATTCGGCTAAGAACGAGGGACCGGACGCGGCAGACGCAGCTCGTGACGAGGCCGCGCAGCCGGGCTCGAACACGCTGTTTTGATGGGCGAGGATCAGGCCGGCGAACCGGGTGACACCGACGCGAACGCGTCGCGGCCGGGTGGCAAGTCGGCGGGCACGAGGCGGCGACGCCGAGTGACGCAGGCGGCCCCCGAGGGCAGTGACCCACACCCCTTCGATCCGCCGACGGAGCCACGAGCAGAGGGCGAGAATGACGACCGGCTCAGGGCCGATCGCCCGCCGCACTGGGGCTGAGACCAGTTACGATGAAGCGCTAGGCGAAGAGCCCGAGCCAGACGAGCTGCTTGCAGACGCCGAGGGCTTGCTTTCGCTGCGCGAGTCGGTTCGATAGAAGCCCGATCCGCTGAAGGTGACTCCGAGCGAACCGAACACCTTGCGCAGCTTGCCGCCGCATTCGGGGCACTCTGTCAGTGCGGCATCGCTGAACTGCTGATAGGTGTCGAATGCGTGGCCGCAGTCGGCGCAGCGATAAGCGTAGGTAGGCACAAACGAAGATTCTACCCCGTGCTGCGCGGATGCTTTTCTGCAGGCGCTCAGAATTGCAAGGTGCGACGGGGCGTCACGACTCCGGTAAGCGGCCTATCGTGAGCCTCGATGGGCACCTGCTCGAGCACCTCGTGGTCGAACACGACGGCGAACACCGCCGGTTGCCGTGTCATCGATGAGAGCGTGCGATCGAAGTAGCCTCGGCCCCAGCCGAGCCGGTTGCCGCGCAGATCAACCGCGGCCGCCGGAATCAGCATCAGATCGACTCCCTCGATCGAGACTGGGTCGAGCACCTCGCCGAGCGGTTCATCGATTCCGTGCGCGCCCCGAACGGTGCCCTCGCCGCTCGGTCTGATCCAGTCGAGCAGCCCGTCTGTTCGCGACGATGGCAGTAGCATTTCGGTGCCTTCGGCGCTGGCCCACTCGAGCAGGCCGCGGGTGTCGGGTTCAGAGCGTGTCGGTAGAAAGCACGAAAAGGATCGCGCCTCGCGAGTGCGTATGAGGTCGATGAGTCGCGCAGTGAGATCGATCCGGGCTGTCGCCCTGCGATCTTCGCTCATAGCGATGCGTTCGGCGCGAATGCCGGCGCGAAGTTCGCGCTTGAGCTCGGTTGCGGGCTTCACGTCGTCATTGTAGCGAAGCCGTACGCAAGGCAGGGCTGCCTTCGCCTCTTCCTGCGAGATGGTTTTCGGTCGTGCCGGGTAGGCTACCGAGCATGACTACTCAGCGCCGCACGGTGACGAAGGCAGTGATTCCGGCTGCAGGGCTCGGCACGCGTTTTCTGCCCGCGACGAAGGCGATGCCGAAAGAGATGCTGCCAATCGTCGACAAGCCGGCGATCCAGTACGTGGTTGAAGAGGCTGTGGCTGCCGGGCTGAACGATGTGCTCATCATCACCGGGCGCAACAAAGAGAACCTGACGAGTCATTTCGACAACGTGCCCGAGCTCGAGCAGACGCTCGAGAAGAAGGGTGACAGCGAAAGGCTTGACAAGGTGCACGAAGCGAGCGATCTCGCCGAGGTGCACTTTCTGCGCCAGGGGCAACCACTCGGGCTAGGCCACGCCGTGGGGCGCGCGCGCAAGCACGTGGGCAACGAGTCGTTCGCAGTACTGCTCGGCGATGACCTGATCGACAGCCGCGACCCACTGCTCGAGCGCATGGTCGAGGTGCACGATCAGCGCGGCGCGAGTGTCGTCGCGCTCATGGAGGTGCCACCAGAGCAGGTGCACCTCTACGGCTGCGCCGCGATCGAGGCTACTGACGAACCTGACGTCGTGCGTATTACCCGACTCGTTGAGAAACCGAACCGCGAAGACGCTCCGTCGAACCTCGCCGTCATTGGGCGCTACGTGCTGCGACCAGAGATCTTTGGGCTGATCGACAACCTCGAGCCCGGCCGCGGTGGTGAGTATCAACTGACCGATGCGCTCAATACTTTGGCGGAGGGTGGGGGCAAGGCCCCAATATTCGGTGTCGTGTTCGGCGGGCGACGCTATGACACTGGTGACCGCGCCGAGTGGATCAAGGCAAACCTGCTGCTCGGTGTCGAGCACGCCGAGCTCGGCGACGAACTGCGTGACTGGGTGATCCGGTTCGCCGACCGTCTTCGCGCCGCCGGCTCGTCCGGTGCCGAGTAGCTCTCGAGAGGCCAACTGGTGAGCCCGCTGCCGTATCCGATTCAGGTGCCGTCTGAGCGCGGGCACGGGCGAGTCGCCATTCGCTCGGTGCGACGCCGCGATGCCGCGGTGCTCAAAAGGTTGCTCGCCGACAACCGAAGCTGGCTGCAGCCCTGGGAGGCGACGTTTCCGGGGGGCGGGGGAGCGGAGCCGGGTTCGCAGCCGCTCGGGCCGGTGATTCGCGCCATGCACCGGCAACGCAAGGCAGGCACGGGCGTGACGTTCGTGATGCTCTACGACGGGCAAGTAGTGGGCCAGCTCAGCGTGAGCGATATCAGCGCGGGCGCCCTGCGATCGGCCTCGATTGGCTATTGGGTATCGCAGCACATTGCGGGGCGCGGAGTGACCCCCACGGCCGTCGCGCTCGCGATCGAATATGCATTCGCCGAGTTGCGGCTGCACCGCATCGAGGTGTGCATTCGGCCCGAGAACGCTGCCTCTCTGCGGGTCGCACACAAGCTCGGTCTGCGGTACGAAGGGCGTCGGGAACGCTACATTCACATCGACGGCAAGTGGTGCGATCACGAGAGCTTCGCGGTGACTGTCGATGAGGTGCCCCGAGGAATGCTCGAACGGCTCGGCGCGCCAAGCTCGTGAGCCGCGCCACAGCCCGTACAGTGACCACATGGCAAGCGGCGTATTTGGTGGTGGGCTCATCTTCGTGGTGGCCGCGCTGCTCTGGGTCGCGGTGCTCGTGCCGAGCTGGGTGCGGCGGCGAGAGTTCAGAACGGCTGAGCAGAACGCACTGCGCCTGCAACGCACCCTTCGGGTGCTCGCAGAGACCGCCGAGGTGCCCACCGAGGTGCGCGTTGAGGCGACCGCGCGAGAGGCGCTTGCTCAGGAGAGACTGTTGCGCACGGCGCAGCGCCAGCAGGATGCCGAGCGCAAGGCCGAGCTGAGCGAGGCTCGCACGAAGCAGATTCACGCAGAGATGCGCGCCCAGCAGATGAAGCGCAAGCAGGCAGCGCTCGCGCGTTCGGCAAAGCTGCGCCGACCTGTGGTGCGCCGGGCCCGTTCGCTTGCCGCGCTCGTGCTGGTACTTGCGTTCGCCGCGACGCTCGTCGGCGCGGGCACGCTGATCGCGGGCCTCGGGCCAGCGCTGCTGCTGAGCGCCGTGGCCGCGGTGACCGTTGCGCTCGGGGTGCTGGTGCTGCTCGCCCCGGGTCGCGTGCGCCATGTCGAGATCGACGCAGAGCGGATCGCTCCGAGCCCCGCGACGCGGGTAGCTGTTCCGGCAGCGACCGTTGAAACCGTGGATCGCGGGGCCGAGAAGCACGCGGCAGCTCAGGCCGCGGCTGCCGCACGCATTGAGCGGGCGCGCGCGATGGCTCGCGCTCGCGCCGAGGGTGCATCAGTCGCGGGTGCTGGCGGATCCGCTTCGATGAAAAACCAGCCGGAGTCGATTCTGCTTGAGCGCGATCTCAAAACCGCGCCGAAGGCAGAGAAGCCGGCTGCGCCTGCTACCCCCGCGCCGGCCGCGCCCCGCCCGGCTTCGGCCCAGGCGCGTGCGCTTGCGGCGGAGATCGCCGCAAGCGAGCGGCTGCGCAAGATGGGCGTCGTCGGCGATACCAGCGACGGGGCGCTTGACCTCGACGCGGTGCTGCGCAGTCGCCGCGAGGGCTGAGTAGTTTAGCCGCGCGAGGGGGCGTGGCACGCCTGCTAAGCTGAGGCTGTTTCGGGTCTTTAGCTCAGTTGGTAGAGCGCGTCGTTCGCAATGACGAGGTCAGGGGTTCAATTCCCCTAAGATCCACGAATTGAAGCGAGTTCTGGTCTTTCGTAACCTCTACGCGCTCTCGGCAAGCGTGCAGGCCCGTCATCTAAGCTTGTGCTGTCTTGCCGGGCCGCACGCAAGCCCGGATGTTTTTGAGTGTCTTGAGGGTGAAATCTTCGATGGATAACTGGTGGGTCAACGCGCTCTGGTCGATTACTCCGACCGTGCTGATCGGTATCTTCTTCGCTCTCGTGCTGCGCTTCATTCTGCGTGCCGACCGCACCGAGCGGCGCATCTACAAAGAGATGGAGGCCGAGGAGCGCGCTCGTCTCGGCCTGCCCCCGAAGTCTGACTCCTGACGCAACTGCGCCGCTGAGTCGATGCGATCGCGGGTCTGCCTTTGAAGCAGGCGACACCGGGTTTTTGAGACACCCATAGAATGTCTCCATGCACGACTATGCGGCCATGATTCGCCTCGCTGCGGCCGGTGACTTCTGGAGCGAGGTCAACTGGCCGTTTCTCTGGGCTGCCTTCGTTCTGGTGGTCGACAATATTGTGCGGATCGTCGCGCTCTTTGTCGTGCCACGCAACCGACGCCCAACAGCCGGCATGGCCTGGCTCATCACGATTTTCTGGTTGCCGGTTCCCGGCCTGCTGCTCTTCCTGCTCATTGGCGGCAACAAGCTGCCGAAGAAACGAACCGCGAAGCAGGAGTTAGCCACTCAGATCGTGGGCGAGATCGCCGATCGTGAGCAGGCGAAACTTGGCACCGAACTCGTGCTCCTGCCCGACGGAATCTCGAACGCCGTGCAGTTGGGGCGATCCCTTGGGGCGCAACCGATGGTGCGCGGCAACGCGACCAGCATTTGTATCGATTACGAAGAATCTTTTGCGAGGATCGCCACCGCCATTCGCGCGGCAAAACACTACGTGTATGTCGAGTTCTACATTCTGGTGCACGACGACACCACGAACGATGTGTTCGAGGCAATGCGTGAGGTTGCAGCTCGTGGCGTCGAGGTTCGTGTGTTGCTCGATCACGTGTCGGCAGTGCGCAACCCGGGGGCGAAGCGCACTGCCAAGACTCTGAACGAGATCGGCGCGAGGTGGGCGTACTTGCTGCCAGTGCGACCGTGGCGCGGTCAGTGGCAGCGACCCGACCTGCGCAACCACCGCAAGCTCGTCGTGGTCGACGGCGATGTCGGATTCATGGGGTCTCAGAACCTGGTCGACTCGAGCTACAACAAATCGGCGAACATTCGCCGTGGCCTGCACTGGCGTGATCTCATGGTGCGAGTCGAGGGGCCTGCCGCGCTCGGTCTCGAAGCCGTGTTTTTGAGCGATTGGTTTGTCGAGACTGGTGAAGCGATGCCGCAGTCGATCGACGATGAACTGCGCGTGCAACTGCCAGGGCACGTCGATTGCCAGATCTTGCCGAGCGGGCCAGGGTTCGGGCGAGAGAACAACCTGCAGGTGTTCGTTTCGCTGCTGTATACGGCGCAGGAGCGCATTAGCATCACCAGCCCCTACTTCATTCCTGAGAGCGCGATCATGCACGCGCTGCGAGCTGCGACGGCGCGAGGGGTTGAAGTCGAGCTCTTCGTCTCAGAAATCGGCGACCAGGCGGTCGTCTATCACGCACAGCGCTCGTACTACGAGGAGCTCTTCGACGCCGGTGTGCGCATATTCATGTACCGGCCGCCGTACATTTTGCATTCGAAGCACTTCACGATCGACGACAAGATCGCTGTGGTCGGGTCTTCGAATATGGATCAGCGATCGTTCAACCTCAACATGGAGGTGTCGATGGTGGTCTACGGAGAGAGCTTTGTGCGCGAACTCGACGAGGTGAACGCGGTGTATCACCAGAACTCGCGCGAGCTGACGCGCGAAGAGTGGTCGAGGCAGCCGTTGCGCTCGCAGCTGCTCGACGGCCTTGCGCGGCTCACCTCGGCCTTGCAGTAATTTTGCGGTGCGATTCCGCTCGCTGGGCCGGCATTCCGGTGCGTCGAGGCGAGCGTTTGGTCTCGTTTTGGAAATCCCGACAAACTGTGCAACTATGCCTCTACCGTCTCCCCAACGGAAGGATACGCAATGGCGCGTAACGAGGATTCCAAGACCATTTCGCAGGGCACTTCTTTGCCCGAGCCGCAGCTGGGAGAGGTGAAACCGGCGAAGCCAGCCGCAAGAAAGCGAAGTACGGTGGCGAAGCCCGCCGCCGCATCGGCTCGGGCCGGAGCAAAGACCACGGCTGAGAAGAAGCCGGCGACGAAAGCGGCCGCGGCAAAGAAATCAGTAGCCGCTGCTGCGCCCGCGAAGAAGGCCGCCGCGAAACCTGTCGCGAAGAAGGCGGCGACTGCGAAAGCAACCGCAAGCAGATCGGCCGCGGCGAAAGCGGCAGTCACCAAAGGGGCCGCCGCTGAAGCAACGGCCGCGAAGACCGCCCAGGTGAAGCCCGCGAAAAGCGCTGCTTCGAAGAGCAGCTCGACCGCGAAGGGCGGTGCGGCAAAGAGCCTGTCGACGAGCACCGCAAAGGGTGGAATGATTCCCGGAGGCGCGGTAAAGGGCGGCGCGGCGAAGGGCGGTGCCCTCAAGGGCGGCGCTCTTGGTGCGAGCACTGAGGCCGAATCCGAGGCTCCCGTGAAGCGGCGCAGGCCGCGGCGCGCCCCGCATACCGGGCCGGTCACGATCGGACGCAGCGGGTTCACCAAGCTGAAGAACATTTCCGAGATTCGCCACTACCTTCGCACCAGCGAGGCTCCGGTGTTCTTCGTCGGCGCTACGGCGTTCAACCTGCTAGGCCTCGACCGCTGGGTGCGAGGCTTCTCGTACATCGCTTACTACGACAGCTGGGACGGTGCTCACCCGCGAGTCTTCACCCCGGCGCACAAACCCTACGTCGAGTTCGAGAGCGGCGAAGACGTCAACAACTGGTTGCTGAGCAACCACGAGGTGCGCACCCACATCGAGAAGCGCACGCCTCCTGGCATGAGGCCAAAGATCGTAACGGTGTTCTTCGACGAAGAGACGGAGCGAATCTGCGAAGAGCTCGACTACGAGCTCATCCTGCCCCCGCACGCCCTGCGCGAGCGGCTCGACTCGAAGATCGTTACCACTCAGATCGCTGATTCGGTCGGCGTGCCGAGCGTGCCGAACGTGCTGACGAAAGTCGCCGACTGGAAAGAACTTGTGAAGGTCACCGAGAAGGCCGGTCTTGGGCAGGATCTGGTGATCCAGACTGCTTACGGTGATTCGGGTAAGACCACCTATTTCGTGACCAACGAAGAGGAGTTCGCAAAGATCGCCGACGACGTCACCGACGTCGAGATCAAGGTGATGAAGCGTATCAACAACCGACCAATCGCGATCGAAGCGGTGCTGACACGGCACGGCACGGTCGTCGGTCCGTGCATGACCGAGATTACGGGTCACAAAGAGCTGACTCCATACCGCGGCGGTTGGGCGGGCAACGAGATGTTCCCGACGGTTCTCGACGACAGGAGCAGGCACGCCGCCATCGAGCTTGTGCGCAAGCTCGGCGACCGACTGGGCGTCGAAGGCTACCGAGGCTTCTTCGAAGTCGATGTGCTCCTCGACACCGACACGGGTGATGTGTACCTCGGCGAGTTGAACCCTCGCGTGAGCGGCGCCTCGGCGATCACGAACGTCACGGCCGGCGCCTACGCCGATGTGCCTCTCTTCGCCTTCCACCTGCTCGAGTACTCGGGCATCGACTTCGAGATCGACGTCACCGAGATCAACGATCGATGGGAAGAGCTCGCCTCTGAAGACGAGTGGAGCCACATGGTGATCAAACACACCGCCAGCACTGTCGAGCGCATCAACGCTGCGCCTCGCACCGGCCGCTACGTGATCGATCATTACGGCCGCCTGGTCTACAGCAACCCAAACCTCGACTGGCACTCGCTGCGCGGCACCGATGAGGCGTTCTTCCTGCGTATCTACAACGCCGGTGACTACCGCTGGAAGGGGGCCGACCTCGGCATCCTGGTGACCAAGGCGCACCTCGAGGGTGACCGTGGCGGGCTCACCCTGCACGCAAAATACCTGATCGATGCGATTCGAGGCATGTACCACACCACGGAGATTGAGGTCACCGAGGAGACCCAGTAGGTGCCTGCGTCGGCAAGGGCGCAGGCAGACCGTGGGATACTGGGCGGATGAGTTCTGGGATCGAAGGTATGTCATTCGCTGAGAGCCTTGAATCAGCCGAGCCGATCGATGGAGCAGCAGTGAACCCACTGACGGGCGCGATCCCGATCGTTCCGAGCGGGATCGCCTACCCGGAGGCGGGCCTGCCCGCTGAGACGTATGCTGAGCCGCTTC
Source organism: uncultured Leucobacter sp. (assembly GCA_937967375.1). Lineage (GTDB taxonomy): Bacteria > Actinomycetota > Actinomycetes > Actinomycetales > Microbacteriaceae > Leucobacter. Next base: position 18,662 of record CALCJF010000039.1, on the reverse strand, counting down.
TGACCGGAGCCGTTCCGGTAATCGCGGAGCCAGTGCCGCTGGCCGGGGCCATCCCCGGGGCTGCTGAACCGCCCCCGTTGACCGGGGCGGTGCCCGTTTATGCGGAGCCCGCCCCGCTCACGGGAGCGATTCCGGTAGTCGATCCAGGTGCGGCTGCCGTTGCTGCGGCCGCGACCGAACTTCCGACGCTGGAGCAGTGGCAAGTCCCGCCGTACCTGCGATGGTCGATGCATCACATCAAAGAGTTCTTGCCAGTGCACGCGATCACGCCCGCGGCCAGTGCCCCGCAGTTTGAGCGGCGCAACGCCGAACTTGAGACGCTGACTGTTGGGCACCCGTGGGAAGAGCGGGCAGCTATTTTTTCCGAAGTGATGCAGCAGTCGTTCACCGACGGCTGGCTCGTGCTGCACCGCGGCACCATTGTTGCCGAGCGGTACTTTGATGAATTGGTCGAGTCGCGCGCGCACCTGCTCATGTCTGTGTCGAAGTCGTTGACCGCCACGGTTGCGGGCATCGTTGCCGACGCGGGCGAGCTTGACCTCGATGGACTCGTGACTGACTACGTGCCCGAACTTTTGGGTTCGGGGTACGAGGGTGCGACCGTGCGGCACCTGGTTGACATGCGCACCGGTGTGCAGTTCTCTGAGGAGTATCTCAACAGTGGCGCCGAGGTGCGCCTGCTCGAGGAAGCGATCGGCTGGGCGCCGAAATTGCACCCAGAAGTGCCCGACTCTCTGCTCGGGTTCTTGGCGACGCTGCAGCAGAAAACAGTGCACGGTGGGGCATTCGACTACAAGTCGTGCGAGACCGATGCGCTCGGGTTCGTCATTGAGCGGTCCGTCGGCGAGCACACCGCAGACGTGATGTCGAAGCGGTTGTGGCAACCGATGGGCGCTGAGTTCGAGGCGAACGTTGGCGTCGACAGCGTGGGAGCCGGCATGTTCGACGGTGGTGTGTCGGCGACGTTGCGCGATCTCGCCAAGTTCGGTCACCTCTTTGTGAATCAGGGCCGGAGCCTCGACGGCACGCAGGTGCTCTCAGAGGCTTGGGTGAATGACACGTTTGCGGGTGGCGCCGACTCGCGCGCCGCGTTCGTTGAATCGCCCGAGCCGACGCTGATGCCCGGTGGCATGTACCGCAACGGTTTCTGGTTTCCGGGCGAGAGCGGTGACGTGATGCTCGCGCTTGGCATTCACGGGCAGATGATCTACATGAACCGCTTGACGGGAGTGGTCGGTGTGAAGCTGTCGAGCTGGCCCACCCCGCAAGACGCCGAGAAGCTTTTCTGGACGGTTCGGGCGTTCGACGCAGTCTCGTGGGCGCTCTCGAGTGGCGCCGCGTAACCCCATCTCTGAAGCAACGGGTGACGTCCGACACGGCCTCGAGCGCTGGTAGCTGCGTTCGCGATGCGACACGCCTCATTCGTCGCTCACAGGTACTGGTTTCAGGTGCTTATCCACGGATCCCCGCAGTGTGCGGTATTCAGTGTTGCCCGGGTGGCATGATGTGAACCACTTGAAGACAATGAAGAGGTGATCACCATGAACGAACCACAGATCTGGGCGGCGCTCGGCATACTTGCCGCCGCGTTCGCGGCAATGATCACAGTCACCACGCAGTTGCTGGTGCGCACCATCCATTCATCCACCGCTACCTTGCAGGTTGAGATTGCGAGCCTGCGCAATGAGACGAAGTTAGAGATTGCGAGCCTGCGCAATGAGACGAAGGCTGAGATCGCTGGTCTGAGAAACGAGACCAAGACCGAGATTGCGGGCTTGCGCACTGAGCTCGACCTGCGGTTCACCAGTCTCCAGGCTCAGATGGGCGGTCTCGACCGTGACGTGCAGGCGATCACCAAGCGAGTCTTTCCCGAGTAGCGAGGCGCGGTGTAGCCCTTGGGGCGTGGCTAGTTGGCCCGGCGATCCATTTCGAGCAATTCGCCGACCTCGCAATTCAACACTCGGCAAATTGCTGTGAGTGTCGAGAAGCGAATCGCGCGCGCTCGGTCGTTCTTCAGCACCGAGAGATTCACGAGGCTCACTCCGACGCGTTCGCTGAGTTCGGTGAGCGTCATGCCGCGCTCGGCGAGCAACTCGTCGAGGCGGCAGTGGATCGCGTGGCCCTCCTCTGGCTCGGCAGGGCTCATACCAGCCCCTCGGTCTCGTGCTGCAGGCGAATTGCCCTGCGGAGCGCGATGTCGATGAGGCCAGACGAGGTGACAGCGAACAACAGAATCCAGTACCAGCTCCACCACTCGAACGTGCCACTGGTATTTGCGCGCACGCCGAGTGCGCCCTCGATTCCGTTTGCTCCCAGGTTCCAGCTCGCCCACGCGACGAGCCCGCCTCCGACCATGCTCCAGGTGAGGGTGCGCAGGGTGCGACTCGTCGTCAGCGTGAAGAAGCGACCCTGCTGAAAGAGCCAGGCCAAGCGCACGATGCTTGCGATCACGAGGATCGCAGTGAGCGCTGCGGCAGCGACCGAGATGGCGAGACACACTGTCGATACCGTGTTCAGGTTGGGCACGACCACTTGCAGGTGGGTAAAGGTGCCGGTGACAGCTGGAGCATCGACCGGCCCGTCTGAGTCGAATGCTGCAAGGCCTGGCGCCGTGGCAGTCTGTGATTCGACCGGTAGATCCCAGGCGATACCACCGGCGACGAAAAGGCTCAGATATTTGCGAACTGCGAGGTAAATGATCGACGCCGAGGCGACAAGGCCCATCACAAGTATTGCGATCGCGTCGGCGCGCACCTTCTGCGGGGTGGGTTCTTTGGGCAGTGGCGATTGTGCATTCGTCATTTCAGATCAGTCCTTCCGTGTCGCGCTGCAGTTTTGCCCCGACAGTGAACGCCGTCAGTGCTACTGCGAGGGCGAACCCCCCGAGCACCAGCGGCGCTGGGTCGGCGGTCAAGAAGATAAAGCCGCTGCCGTCTGGACCGAGTTCGTGCAGCACACTGCCGCCGACAGCTCCGTTCAGGGCGACAGCGGTGGCCGAGCCGGTGATTCCAACGAGGCCTGCGGTGGTCGCGAGTGCGGTATTCGCGCGCCCAAAGATCTGTCCCTGAAATATGCGAAAGGTGAGTAGCACCAGGCAGACGGCGACGGTGGTGATCGTGCCGAAACGAACGATTTGAGAGAGGATCTCGATGCCAACGGCAGACTGCGGCAGTGGTGAGGCAATCACTGTTGCCGATTCAATCTGCATCGGCACTGCGGTGCCCCCTGGTCCGATTGGTGCATCGAGCTCGAGGTCGATTGGCTGCACACGAACTGGGAGCGCGGTGCCGTGCAGCGCGCCGGAGATGCGCAGCGCGGTTGCGATTGCGGCGGTGATGACGATGCCGAGCCCAGCGACTGCAAAGATCACCATTCCGACATGATCGGCGAGCGAGGGGCGACGTGCAGGCGGCGTGTTCATGAGTCTCCTTATCGATATTCGATATTATCGCTTTTCGATAAGTATGCGAGTCTCGCCACGAGATGTCAAGCGTGCGGGTTTACACTCGCGACATGAGCGGAACCCAGCTGAACTGGCATGCAAAACACCACGAGTCTCTCACCCCCGGGCAGCGCGCGGCCGACCGCCTGCGCAACGGCATGGGGTCGTGGGCCTTCATCGCGATCTTCGTTGGCTTCATGGCGCTTTGGGCCCTGCTGAATCTCTCGGCAAAGGCGTGGGATCCTTACCCCTTTATCCTGCTCAACCTCTTCCTGAGTATGCTGGCCGGGCTGCAGGGCGCGATCCTGCTGATCGCTGCGAAGCGGCAAGACGCGATCTCGGCGGCGCTCGCGCAACACGATTTCGATACGAACCTTGCGGCAAAGAAAGAGATCGAAGAGCTCATGGCCATCAATAAGCGGCAACTTGAGATGCTCGAAGATCTGCGGCAGATCTTGGCAGAGACCGGGGTGCAACAGATCGAGGGCGCCGAAGACGCGCGGGGCACTGCGGCGGGCTGATCCTCGAAACCGCAATCGAGTCACGCCTGCGGCGAACAACAGCCCAAGGCGCCTTATCGGTGCGTAGTCTGTTGCTATCGGTTGCGTGACCCAAGCGCAGCCGCATGGAGGAAAGATGTTCGAGAGATTCACGGATCGCGCCCGTCGAGTGGTGGTGCTCGCCCAAGAAGAGGCGAAGATGCTCAACCACAACTACATCGGTACCGAGCACCTGCTGCTCGGCCTCATCCATGAGGGTGAGGGCGTCGCAGCGAAGGCGCTTGAGCAGCTCGATATCTCGCTCGATGCGGTGCGCGAGCAAGTCACCGACATTATCGGCACCGGTCAGCAGCCGCCCGCCGGGCACATTCCCTTCACGCCGCGCGCGAAGAAGGTGCTCGAGCTTTCACTGCGCGAGGCGCTGCAGCTCGGCCACAACTACATCGGCACCGAGCACATTCTGCTCGGCCTCATTCGTGAGGGCGAGGGCGTTGCGGCTCAGGTGCTCGTGAAGCTTGGTGCCGATCTCAACCGTGTGCGCCAGACGGTGATTCAGCTGCTGAGCGGCTACCAGGCAGGCAAAGAGACCGCGACCGTCGGTGCTCCCGAGCAGCAGAGCGAAGTCAAGGGCTCGCAGGTGCTCGACCAGTTCGGCCGCAACCTGACTCAGGCCGCTCGCGAGGGCAAGCTCGATCCCGTCATCGGCCGCGAGAAAGAGGTCGAGCGGGTCATGCAGATCCTCTCGCGTCGCACCAAGAACAATCCCGTGCTGATCGGCGAGCCCGGCGTCGGCAAAACCGCGGTGGTCGAAGGCCTCGCGCAGGCAATCGTCGCCGGCGAAGTTCCAGAGACGCTGAAAGACAAGCAGGTCTACGTGCTCGACCTGTCGTCGCTGATCGCGGGCAGCCGCTACCGCGGTGACTTCGAGGAGCGCCTGAAGAAGGTCACCAAAGAGATTCGCAACCGCGGCGACATCATCATCTTCATCGACGAGATTCACACGCTCGTCGGCGCTGGTGCCGCCGAGGGCGCGATCGACGCCGCGAACATTCTGAAGCCGATGCTCGCTCGTGGCGAGCTGCAGACAATCGGTGCGACTACGCTCGACGAGTTCCGCAAGCACTTTGAGAAAGATGCCGCGCTCGAGCGCCGCTTCCAGTCGATCATGGTGGGCGAGCCATCGCTGCCGCACGCTATCAACATTCTGAAGGGCCTGCGCGATCGGTATGAAGCGCACCACAAGGTCTCGATCACTGATGGCGCGATCGTTGCTGCGGTGAACCTGGCCGATCGCTACATTCAGGATCGCTTCTTGCCCGACAAAGCGATCGACCTGATCGACGAGGCTGGCGCGCGCCTGCGCCTGTCGATCCTCTCGAGCCCGCCCGAGCTGCGTGAGTTCGACGAGAAGATCGCTGTCGTTCGCGCCGACAAAGAGCAGGCCATCGAGAACCAGGACTTCGAGAAGGCGGCTGCAAAGCGCGACGAAGAGAAGAAGCTGATCGGCGAGCGTCTGAGGCTCGAGAAGCAGTGGCGCTCGGGCGATGTCTCAACGACCGCCGAGGTCGACGAGGGTCTGATCGCCGAGGTGCTTGCGCAAGCGACCGGTATTCCCGTCTTCAAGCTCACCGAAGAAGAGACCGCGCGTCTTCGCTTCATGGAGCAGGCACTGCACCAGCGCGTCATCGGCCAGAACGAGGCGATCGCGGCCCTGGCGAAGACCATTCGCCGTCAGCGCGCGGGCCTCAAGGATCCGAAGCGCCCCTCGGGCTCGTTCATCTTCGCCGGCCCGACCGGCGTCGGCAAGACCGAGCTCGCGAAGGCACTTGCAGAATTCCTGTTTGACGACGAAGACGCACTGATCTCGCTCGACATGAGCGAGTACGGCGAGAAGCACACGGTGTCGCGCCTCTTTGGTGCGCCCCCCGGGTTCGTCGGCTTCGAAGAGGGCGGCCAGCTCACCGAGAAGGTGCGTCGCAAGCCGTTCTCGGTCGTGCTCTTCGACGAGATCGAGAAGGCGCACCCCGACATCTTCAACTCGCTGCTGCAGATTCTCGAAGAGGGTCGCCTGACCGACGGCCAGGGGCGTTTGGTCGACTTCAAGAACACCGTCATCATCATGACCACGAACCTCGGTTCGTCGGCCATCGCAGGCGGCCCCGTTGGCTTCCAGGTCGAGGGCAACGAGGCGGTTGGTTACGAGATGATGAAGGGCAAGGTCAACGAAGAACTGAAGAAGCACTTCAAGCCCGAGTTCTTGAACCGCGTCGACGACACGATCGTGTTTCCGCAGCTGTCGAAGCCCGAGCTGCTGCAGATCGTCGATCTGTTCGTCAAGCGCCTCGCAGACCGCCTGCTCGATCGCGACATCCGCATCGAGATCTCGCAGGCCGCACGCGAGCGTCTGTCTGAGATTGGTTACGATCCCACGCTCGGTGCAAGGCCGTTGCGTCGCGCGATGCAGCAGGAGATCGAGGATCGCCTCTCAGAGCGCATTCTCGGTGCCGAACTGCTTGCCGGCGACCTCGTCACCGTTGATTTCGCGGGCGACGAGTTCACGTTCGAAACCACGGGCAACGGGAGCGACAAGTCCGGCTCTGCAGCGGCGACCGCCGCGGCTGCGGTTGCCTCGAGCGCGCCGACCACAGGCACGGTCGAGTAACACGTGCTGTTCGGCGAAGCGCCCGCCCCTCTCTGAGAGGCGGGCGCTTCGCCGTCTCGGCCGTAGGGTTACTACACTTGCTCTATGACTCCCGCAGCTTCCCAGGTACGGGTGCGCCAGGCGCGCACCGGTGATGTTTCGGCCATGGTCGAACTGATGAAGCCCCTGGTTGAGCGACGAATCTTGCTCGGCAAAGACCTCGTGGAGCTTTACGGAGCGGTGCCCGAGTTCGTGGTCGCGGTTGACGACGGTGACCGAGTGATCGGGTACGGCGCGATCCACGCGATGTGGGAGCACCTCGGTGAGGTTCGCACGCTGGGCGTGTCAGAACAGTGGCTGGGGCGCGGGGTCGGTCACCTGCTGCTCGAAGCCATTGAGGTGCGCGCGCGCGAGCTCGGCCTCAGCCAGCTCTTCTGCCTCACCTTCGAGGTCGACTTCTTTGAGCGGCACGGCTTCGAGGCGGTTGCCGAAGACACGCAGATTGTTGCCGCCGACGTCTACGCCGAACTGCTGCGATCGCATGACGAGGGCGTCGCAGAGTTTCTCGACCTCGCGCGAGTGAAACCGAACACGCTCGGCAACACCCGAATGGTGAAACGGCTTTAGGCGGTTCACGAGATAGCCTGTAGGCATGAACACCTTGAGGGACCCGGTCGGCCCCGAGAGCAAAGGCGTATACCTGCGCCGCAGGTTGCTGGTGCTCGGAGGGCTGCTCGCCATCATCGTCTTCGTGGTGCTGGTCATCGTGAAGCCCGGCTCGAGCGGCGGCGCAGCGTCGGCCCCTGAGGTGAAGGTGCCAGACGAGATCGTCGCGGCTGACAAGGTGCAGAACGATACGCCGAAGGCGGGGGAGACCGAGCCGTGCCCGGCGGGTGAACTCGCGGTGACGCCTCTCATCGACCGCGACAGCTATGCGGCCGGGGAGCTGCCGATGCTCAGCCTTCGCGTCGAAAACACCGGTGCGAAGAAGTGCGAGGCGCAGCTGGGCACGGCGGGCATGAGCTTCACCATTACGAGCGGATCTGACCAGGTGTGGCGATCCACCGACTGCCAGATCAATGCAGACACTCGCGCGGTGATTCTCGAGCCGGGCAAACCGCTCGAAACCGAGCCCCTGCAGTGGGACCGCACGCGCAGCAGCCCAGGGACCTGCGACATTGCGCGCGATCCAGTGACTGCTGAAGGTGCGACCTACCATCTGCAGGTGGCCGCGGCGGGCGTGCCCGGCACGGGAACCGCTCCCTTCCTGCTCTACTAATGAACTCCCGACGAGCCGCGAGCACGCTTTCGCCGAGCTGAATCGGCGAAATCGTTACCAGGGTTACGGCCCCCACACATGCGTTCGGGGTTATCGTGAGATATGGACAAGAAACGAGCCGCCGAGAACGGCATACGCATGGAGATCATCGAGGGTGACAACGAAGCCGTCGCGGTTGACGCGCTCGTTGACCACTTTCTGCACGGCAACATCAGTGGGGTGCTGCACGACCTGCACGAGCCTCACGAGGCCGCGCACGACGAGACGAATCCCACTATCGCCTGAATTTCGATTGCGGGGGCGTTAACGCGCCACCCGTTGCTCTTCGACGCGCAGCGCCAGCCAGAGCTCTGCGCGGGCGTCTGGGTCGTCGAGTGATCGTCTCGTGAGCTGCTCGATGCGCCCGATTCTGTCGCGCAGCGTGTTGCGATGCACGCCGAGCTGAGTTGCGGTTGGCGTGCGCTGTCCGTGATGCTCGAGCAACGTGCGAAGGGTCGCGCGCAGGGTTCGCTGTTCGTCTCTATGCATGCGAGGATCAGCACAGTCGTTTGATGGCGTCGTTTGCTCGAGTGCGAGCGGGCCAAGCACCGCACCTGCCGCAGATAGACCGGTGCCTGAATGCGCCGTGCCCTCGCTTGCGGGTTCGCCACCGAGCAGCGCCTCGAGCAGGGGCGTCGCTTGCTCGGCGCGCAGCACGCGCGGCACGCGCGGCGAGGTGTACAGCGCTGTCGTGCGCGAGAGCGAGCCGGTGAGCGTGGCCGCCGAGTTTCTGCTGAGCGAGAATTGCCCTTGGTCGGCGGCGCGCCCCGCAACCAGATCGAGGTCATGCGCGGCCGCGAGCCCCTGCGCGGCCGCAAGTGCTACCTCGCTGGCCGGGCACAGCTGCCAGGCGAGCGAGAGCCCGTCTTCGCGCGGAGTGCCAGCGGTCACGAGGCGCTCGAGGCCCTGCCTGGGCGCTCGGCGCCATCTCGCCACCTGCTCAGATGCGCCCTGCACTGCGATCGCGCGAAACTTGCCGGTGAGTTCAACTGCCGGGTCTAAGACTCGAACTGCGGCGGCATCGACCTCGTCGCGTAGCAGCGCGAGCGTGAGGCGCGACCATCGCTCCTGTTCGTCCTCTCTGCCGGCGAGGTCGCCTCGAAAGTTCATGCCGAGCACCATTGCGCCAGCCGCGACCACGGCCTGGGCTTCGGGGCCGAGAGGCGACCCAGGCGCGACGAGGATCCGCGCCTGCTGCTCGTCGTCGAGGGGCACGCTCTCGACGGCCGAGTGATCGCGGTCGACCAAGGCGGTGAACCCCGCGGTGCTCGCGGTGATCACCCCCTCGCCCGCCGCAGTGCCGCCGATCTGCAGGGCGAGCTGACGGCCGGTCGCCTGGGCGATGCTCGCGAGCACCGAAGCCGTGTCGGCGCTGCTGCGGGCGCCCTCAAGAAGTCGCTGGTGCGCCTGCAACGCTTGCCTTGCCGAGCGCATCTCATCGGCGCGCAACAGGTTCGAGGCTGCCTTGCTCACCGCGATGAAGGGGGTGGGGGGCGGCACCTCGACGAGTGCCAGTCGATAATCGCTCGCCGCGGCCACGAGGGGCGCGGGAATGCGCTCGTGAGCAACACCGACTCCGAAGCCGATCGCGGCGATGCGGGCGCGGCTGAGACCGGCAACGAAGTCGCGCCAGCGGGAGTCTTCTGCGCCGAGTGACACGCCCGTGGTGAGTACGAGCTCGCCACCCTCGAGGTAATCGGCGAGTTGCAGCAGCTCGGTGGTCGAAACCCAGCTCAGCTGTGGGTCTTCGGGCGCCGATTGCACGAGACGAAGGCCGAGCGTCGGGTCGGTGAGCAACTGCGACAGGGTGGCCATGCGTACATTCTTGCACGGTGAGTCATGCAATCACTGTGCAAAAGTTCGATCTGCCCGCGCACTGCACGCTTCTACACTTGCCTCAACGACACCACCTGGGCGAATGGAGAAGCGAGTGAGTGACGAGGCGCAAGAGGCGAGGGGTCCGCTCTCGGGCATTCGGGTTGCAGATTTCTCGCGAGTGCTCGCGGGGCCACACGCCACCATGATTCTTGCCGACCTCGGTGCCGATGTCATCAAGATCGAGAGCCCCGAGGGCGACGGGACCCGGCAGTGGTCGCCGCCCGTGAACGCGGTCGGGCAGAGCACCTACTTCGCGGGTGTCAACCGGGGCAAACGCTCGGTCGCGCTCGACCTGCGAGCACCCGAAGGCCTCGAGCGTGCGCGCGAACTCGCCGCCACTGCCGACGTCGTGATCGAGAACTTCAAGCCCGGCACCATGGAGAAGTTCGGTCTGGGCTACGAGGCAGTCGCCGCCCAGAACCCGGGCGTCGTCTACTGCTCGATCTCGGGGTTCGGCGATGCCGCTGGCAAGGAGCTGCCCGGCTACGACCTGCTCGTGCAGGCGGTCGGTGGGCTTATGAGCATCACTGGTGCCGCCGACGACGCCGGAGGAGAACCCACCAAGGTGGGTGTGGCGCTCGTCGACATTCTCACCGGACTCAATGCCGTGATCGGCATCCAGGCAGCACTTCGTGCTCGCGAGACAGCGGCATCAGCGACCGGCCGAGGCCAACACGTCGACGCAAGCGCCGACGTGCAACACGGCAGTACCAATGCACGTGTTGGCCAAGGCCAACACGTCAAAGTCACGCTGCTCGGCTCGCTGCTCTCTGCGCTCGCAAACCAAGCATCTTCGACCCTCGAGACCGGCAAGGCGCCAGGCCGCATGGGCAACGCCCACCCCTCGATCGCCCCCTACGAGACCTTTGCCGCTGCCGATCAGCAGGTGGCGCTCGCAGTGGGCACCGACGGCCAGTTTCGCCGCCTGTGCGAGGTCATTGGAGCACCCGAGATGGCTGACGACCCTCGATTCGCAAACAATCCTGCCCGCGTCGCCCACCGCTTCGAACTTCGCGCGGCAATCGACGCGCGTCTGCGCGCGCGCCCCGCTGCCGAGTGGATCGAAGCGCTTACCGCTGCGAACATTCCGGCCGGGCGCGTGAACAACATCGCACAGGCCATCGAGCTCGCCGAGTCGCTCGGCCTCGGCATGGTCGCAGAGACCCCCGCAACTGCAGCAGACGGCAGCACGCAAGTGCTGCGATCCATCGCCACGCCGATTTCGTTCTCAGAAACCCCGGCCCGCTACGGTGCGCCGCCACCCGAACTCGACCAACATCGCGGCGCAGACTGGCTGTAGTCAGCGCCACACGAACTTCAACAACTTTCGAACAAAGGAACCGACATGACCACCACCATCGATCAGCTCTTTGACATCTCAGACTTCGTGACCGAAGAAGAGCGCGAGTGGCAGCTGAAGGCGCGCGAGTTCGCGCAGACCCACATCAACCCCATCATCGATCAGGCGTTCGAGGATCGTCGTCTGCCCATCGAGCTGCTGCCCAAGGTGGGCGAATTCGGCGCTTTCGGCATGTACATGAACGGCTACGGCTTGCGCGGCGCCTCGTCGGTCGCCTACGGTCTCGTTGCCATGGAGTTCGAAGCGGCTGACTCGGGCTTTCGCACCGCGCTTTCGGTGCAGGGCTCGCTCGCCATGGGCGCGATCTACAAGTTCGGCAGCGAAGAGCAGAAGCAGCGCTGGCTGCCCGCAATGGGCCGCGGGGAGGCGATCGGCTTCTTTGGCCTGACCGAGCCGCAGGGCGGCTCTGACCCCAACACGATGCTCACCCACGCCCGCCGCGAGGGCGACGAGTGGGTGCTTAACGGCAAGAAGCGTTGGATCGGCCTCGCCACCATCGCCTCGGTCGGCGTGATCTGGGCGAAGGATGAAGAGGGCGTCGTGCGCGGCTTCGTCGTGCCGACCGACACCCCGGGCTTCAAGGCCACCGCGATCGACAACAAGCTGTCGATGCGTGCCTCGCTGCAGACCGAGATCGAACTGACCGAGATGCGCCTGCCCCTCGACGCCATGCTTCCTGAGGCTCGCGGCCTGTCGGCCCCGTTCAAGTGCCTCAACGAGGCGCGCTACGGCATCGCCTGGGGTGTCATGGGCGCCGCGCGCTCGTGCCTCGAGGCTGCGGTCAGCCGGGCCCAGACGCGCACCGTGTATGGCGAGCTCATCGGCGGCAAGCAGCCCATCCAGGGCCAGCTCGCCGACATGTTCGTCGAGTACGAGAAGGGTCTGCTGCTCGCGCTGCACCTCGGCCGCCTGAAAGATGCGGGCAAGCTGTCGTACGGCCAGATCTCGGTGGGCAAGCTGAACAACGTGCGTGAGGCCATCGCGATCGCCTCGAAGTGCCGCGCGATGCTCGGTGGCGACGGCATCACCTCGGAGTTCCCGGTGATGCGCCACATGGCGAACCTCGAGTCGGTGCGCACCTACGAAGGCACCGACGAGGTGCACCAGCTCGTGATCGGCCGCGAGCTGACCGGGATCGCCGCGTTCTAAGCGACACAATGGCACGCCTCGAGGGCGGGGTCAGGGCTTCGGCCCGGCCCCGCCTTCTGGTTATCTGTGCGCCGTGTGTTGTGCGCATTCCTCGGCACTAGCCCACCTGTTTGTTGAGCGTCACAGAAGTGTGTGAGCGTCACACTTACTGACCGAATTTAAAGGTGACGCTCGCACGCTTCTGTGACGCTCGATGAAGGCGGAAGGGAAATCAGCTCCGTTGCGCCAGAAATTTCGCCGAGGCGGGGAGTGCGAAGCTCAGGTGCGGCCGCGCAAGTCTGCCGTGCGCGTCTGCCGAGCACGTTGGGTGGGGCTTGCGGTGGGGGTGTCTCTGCGAGAGAATAGTTCTAATTAAACTAGAATTAATTTGCAATAAGGAGCCCGCCGATGCTGCTGTCAATTGACACCGCGAGCGAGCGCCCCATCTACGAGCAGATCGCCGACGCCGTGCGCCGCGCGGTCGCGCGCGGCGAGATCCTCGCTGGCGAAAAGCTGCCGCCGGCAAGCGACGTTGCAACCGGGCTTGATGTGAACAAACACACAGTGCTGCGCGCGTATCAAGAGTTGCGTGACGAGGGTCTCGTCGACCTGCGCCGTGGTCGTGGTGCGGTAGTGACGAGGATCGCGACAGAGATCGTCGGCCTGCACCGAGATGTCGAGGTGCTTGTATCGCGCGCCGCGGCCCTCGGCATCGGCAGGCAGGCGCTCGCCTCGCTCGTCTCGAGCGCTGCAGCAGAAAGTTCCCCAGAAACCCATCTCGTGAAGGAGCCGCAATCGTGAACGCCGCCACCTCGAAGCAGAACCGCAGCCCTCGCCCGGGTCTCAAGAGTGCTCAGCAAGATGACTTGACTCGGGCGAAGCGCGCGGGGCGCTTGGTCGGCCTCATCGTGCCGCTCGCGGTGCTGACTGCGGCCCTGGCGCTCGTGCTCGTGTGGATGCCGCGCCTGCCGAACCCGGCCGCAACGCACTGGAGCGGCTCGGGTGGCCCGGATGGCTTCGGCTCGGCCTGGAGCTATGTGTGGATGCTCTTGCTTGCCGGTCACGGCATCGTGCTCATGCTGTGGGCATTTGTGGCTTACGCCAGTCGCATACCGACGCCCTCACCGAAGCGGGCACTGCCGGTGTGGGCGGGCTTTCAACGAGGACTCGCCGCGTTTTCGCTTGGGTATGCCGCCTTCATGACGACCGTGACGCTCGCTTCGGTCGAGGTGCAGCTCGACTTGAGCGACGCAAAGCAGGCCGGGGGAGTCGGCATCGCCATGAGCATCGGCTTTGCGGCGTGGGTGCTTGTGACGGTGCTTGGCTGGTTCGTGCAGCCGAAGATTGAGGTGCGAGCGGCCGCTGAGCAGCCAGCCACCCCGCTGCCGCTCACCGAGAGTGAGCGGGCGGTTTGGTTCGGCGAGGTGCGACCCTCAAAGGCGTTTCTTGCCATTATCGGCGTTGCGATTGTGATCATGCTCGGTGCGGTTGCCCTGATAGTTCTTGTGCCGGCCGACCCCGGCGAAGAGACTGCGAAGAACATTGCTGCGGTCGCAGTGGGGGTGCTATTGCTCGTCGTCGTTGCGCTGTGCATCATGACCGCCTGGTTCAGGGTGCGCATTGATGCGCAGGGGCTTGAAGCCAGGTCGACGCTCGGCTGGCCAGTGTTTCGGTTGCCGGCTGATGACGTGCAGCGGGTCGATACCGCGCGGATCAACCCGCTCGGTGAGTTCGGTGGATGGGGGCTGCGCTGGGCGCCCGGCCGCTTTGGCATCGTGATGCGCTCTGGTGAAGGTCTCGTCGCAACACGCAATGACGGTCGCATCTTCGCTGTGACGGTCGACGACGCAGAGAAAGCCGCGGCTGTGCTTGCCGCGGTCGCGAAAGGAGCGCAGAAATGAGCGAGCAGGGCATCATTCGGCACGCGGGATCACCCGAAGTTGCGCCACCTGTCCGTGTGCCGTGGGCGGCAGTGGCCACCTTCATCGCAATCTCGTTCGTGCTCGCCTGGGCGATCGCATTGCCAGCCTGGTTGATCGACAAGGATCGCCCGGGCTACCAGGCGCTCTTCACCGCGCTTGCGAGCGCGATGATGTTTACGCCGGCCATTGCCACGCTCGTGGTCGTGTTTTGGTTGAAGGTGCCTGTGCGAGGCGACCGGCTGCGGTTTCTCGGTGTGTGGCCGCTGCGGCCAGCGAAACGTGTGGTGTGGTTCACGGTAGCCGCGGTGTTCGCGCCGCTCGTGCTGACGCTTGCAAGCCTGGGCGTTGCTGCAACGTTCGGCTGGCTCACCCTCGACCTCGTGCACTTTTCCGGCTTTCAGCAGACGCTCGACGGGCAGCTCGCGGCGCTTGATCCCGCAACCGCCGATGCCGCGAAGGCCTCACTGCCATCGCTCGGGCTTCTGGTGGGTCTGCAGCTGCTTGCGATTCCGTTCGGGGCAGTCTTCAACTCGATCTTCGCGTTCGGCGAAGAAATCGGCTGGCGGGGGTGGCTGCTGACTGCGCTGCGCCCGATCGGCACATGGCCGGCGCTGTTGCTCAGCGGCGTGATCTGGGGGCTCTGGCACGCGCCGCTCATTCTGCTCGGCTATGACTTCAACCGTACCGACTGGAGCGGCGTGGCGCTCATGGTTGGCGGCTGTGTTGCCTGGGGTGTGCTGTTCGGTTGGGCGCGGCTGCGCTCGGGGTCGGTCTGGCCTGCTGTGGTCGGGCACGGCGCCCTGAATGCCTCGGCTGGCCTCTTTCTTGTGGTGGGTGCCGCAGACACGTCGTTCGACCCCGCGCTGGTGAGCCCACTCGGTGTTGCCGGATGGATCGTGCTCGCGGCAGTCGCGCTGATCCTCGCCCTCATGGGTCAGTTCAAGCGTCAGCCGCAGCTTGCGGGCGCTCCTGCCCAGCCGCGGCTTCAGAGCTAGGCGAGCACAGAACGATCGAACGCGTCGACACTGATTCCCTGCTCGAGCACGAGCTTGCACCACTCGCGCGCCGAGTGCAGCGAATGGTCGCGGTAATTGCCGCACTCGACCGCCGAGACGCCGGGCACGTCAGCCCAAGCGACGCGCTCAGCAATGTCGGCGAGCGAATCCTTGATCGCTGCCGCGACCTCGGCGGGCGAAGGCTCGCCCCACACGATCAAGTGAAACCCGGTGCGGCAGCCGAACGGTGAAATGTCGATGACGCCGTCGAGGCGCGTGCGCAGCAGGCCCGCGATCGTGTGCTCGATCGTGTGCAGACCGGCGGTGGGAATCTCGCCCTCGTTCGGCTGCACGAGGCGAATGTCGTAGTTCGTGATCGCGTCGCCCTTCGGGCCGTGCTCCACGGCGATCTTGCGCACATACGGCGCCCGCACTTTCGTGTGGTCGAGCTGAAAGCTTTCAACCTCGGCAAGTTCGACGTCGCTCATTGGCTGGCCCTCCGTGAAATGTTGGGGCGAGGATCAGGCCGCAGGCGGCCGGCTCGCACACGCAAGTACTGTTCGTACTTACGCTACGCGATCCTCGCCCCAAACGAGGCGAACATTACGCGGCCTTGCGGCTCAGCGAAATGTTTGCAGTCGGGTTCAGGCCCGAGCGCTCGATGCGAACGTCCCAGCCGCGGTTCGACAGGGTGTCAAGGTCGCGGTGGGCGGTCGCGAGCGAGTCGGTCTCTACGAGATAGAGCGTGCGGCCCGCCGAGCGGTAGACGCTGCGGTGCTGGGCCCATTCGGGCACCAGGGGGGAGCCGTCGCCCAGCTCGTGGTAAGGGGTATGAATCTTGGTGATGTTGTTTGTCATGATGGTCCTTTCGGGGCGCGGTATGCGCCAAATAGCACGACCCTGTGCAAGGTCGATTCTGGATCGCAAAAGCAACGGGCAAGTAAATGCCGGGTAGCGATCCGGCTCAGCCTGATGAAACTTCGGGCGAGCCTGGTGTCTGTCGTCTGAGTGACGATCAGTGCAGAGCGGATCAAACGGAGTAAGAGGGGCGACGCTCTTCGGTGGGCATCGCGTTCTGAAATCAACGCTCAGCCTTACACTCTACACCAGATTCTGTGAGATTGCTAGTATGAACTGGTTTGATGGCGGCGTCTGCTGGCCTTTTCTCTCACCCAAGGAGCTTCGAGATGACCGCAACGCCACTCATCGTTTTCGCCCACGCTGACGAGGCGGAGTGCTTCGCCCAGGCCGGTGTGCCGCACCTTGTGACGGGGGTCGGCAAGATCAACGCGACGCTCTCGCTCACTGAGGCCCTGCTGAAGGCGGAGCCCGGGTCGGTCTCGCGCGTGGTCGTGCTCGGCACCGCCGGCGCGATCAGTGATGAGGCCCGTCTCGACACCGTGTATCAGGTTGAGGGTGTGGTGCAGCACGACTTCTCGTTGCCGTCGCCGAGGATTGTGCCCGCGGGGTCGAACGTCACGTCTCACGTTGCGACCATCGCAACAGGCGATGTGTTCGTGCAAGACGATGTGCAGCGCGAAACCATTGCTGCGCTCGGCGCGACGCTCGTCGACATGGAGAGCTATGCGTTTGCGGTCGTGTGCGAGCGACTTGGTGTGCCCATGCAACTCTTCAAGGTCCCCTCGGATTTCGCCGATAGCTCGACCACTCAAGACGAATGGGATGGCGTGGTCGTCTCGAAGAGTCGCCAGCTGTTCGACTTTGTAGCGGAGCATCTGCCTGAACTGTTAGCGTGAGGCCATGCCTCAGATTCATGCGACCGGCACCCACGAAACATTCACTCGGGCTGAGCGCGCGATCGTTACCGCGCGTATCTCGGTAGCCTCTGCAGACCGCGGAAGAAGCATCGCCGACGCGACCGCCCTGCACAACTGGATCGCAGCCAGGGCGCAGCAACTGCGAAGCAGCGGCGACGCGACCTGGCATGCGGCTGACGCGCCGAGCACCTGGGCGCGCAAGAGCTATCAAGAGGGCAAGGGTTCAAAGGTCTTCATCGAGCACGTCACCACGAGTCGCGTGCGCGTGAAGCTCTCGAATCTCGCACTCGTCGGGCCGCTCGTCGAAGAACTCTCGAACGCGGGCGCCGAAACCGATGTGAGTTGGGCCCTCACCGATGTGACGAAACGTGCGCGCGAGCGCGAGGCACGCAAGGCGGCGGTGGGTGCGGCGCGCGAGATCGCCGACGACTACGCCGAAGCGCTGGGTGAGAGGATCGTGCGAGTCGTCAGTATTTCGGACAGCCCGCCGGGCAACGGCTATGGCGGCGCCATGATGCGCTCCGCTGCAGCCGACTACTCGTCGGGAGGCGCGGAAGTCTCGGTGGCAGAGATCACCGTCAGCGCCTCGGTGCAGGGCGTTTTCGAGAGCGAGTGATCTCGTCACTCGGCATAGAAATCCCCGAACAGACTCGAGCGACGGTGGTGCGAGAGCAGCAAGCTCGTCTCGGTGAGCTCGACGAGTGGGATTGAGCTGATGGGATCGATGACGTTCTCCTGCAAACTATCGGAGTCTTGTGTATAAGCGTGCACAATCAGGTGGAACGCACCAGTTGTCTTCATCGCCGAGGTCACGTAAGGAATCTTCATCATCTCTGTGAGGGTGTTTTGAATTGCCTCGGGGCTTTGCTGGCTCAGCTTGATGGAGACCATCGCCTGCAGGTTGAGGCCGAGCGCCTTGCGGTTCACTCTGGTATGAAAACCCTCGATGATGTTCGATCGGAGCATCGAGTTCACCCGGTTCAGTGTCGTGGATTGCGCTGTGCGAGTCGCGGCGGCGAGTTGAGCGTTATTGATCCTCGCCGAATCTGCGAGCAGCTGAAGAAGTTCGTACTCAGCCTCAGTCAGCGCTTTTGACTCAAGAAGATAGTTTCGCAGATCGTTCACGAAGCTAATGATTCCACCACTATTACCCAAAATCCAGAGTAAATCTCGAATAATCAACCAGCTCAGAATGTAAGAGTGGAGCCTGATGCGATGGATGGGAAAGAATTATGCAGATCCTGCAAAGACGGCAGGATCCTGAACGGAAGGTGGAATCTCGATGAACCGCACGCACCGAAAGCGTTACCGTACACCTCTCGCATTCTCGCTCCTTGGAGCTGCAGCGCTGATGCTCAGTGCATGCGCGGCCAGCCCGACGGCGACGTCGGACGCCGACGGCGAAGCAGCGCTGCCTCGGTCAATCGCCGAATCAGGTGTGCTGAAGGTCGGTACCGAGCCGCTCGTGGGCATGCCCTGGACCGCGCTCGATGAGAACACGAATGAGAACATCGGGATCGACCCCGATATCGCACGCGCGCTCGGCGAAGAACTCGGACTCGAAGTGGAGTTCGTGAATCTCAGCTTCGACAGCCTGATCCCGAGCCTTGAAGCGGGACGAATCGACATCATCATGTCGGACATGCTCGACACCGAAGAACGTCAGGGAGCGGTCGACTTCGTCGACTACGTGCTCGGCG